>CAISDJ010000042.1 GCA_903884105.1 uncultured Pseudomonadota bacterium
GCCGGCGTATCTTGCCTATCGTTTCCACGCACAGCACCCCAGTTCTCCCCGCACAGCCCGTCAGGCCGTACAGGGTAGGGGTGGTCAATTTTGGACGCCGGTTACACCCCTAACCTGGTCAGAATTGCACGCCGGTTAACACGGCGCGAGAGGCCGATGCACAATTTCCTATTGCTTTCGAACTCCGTCCTCGTCGATGGCATCCCGTAGTCGATGAGTATCGGCGCAAGCTCGTAGAGAAAGCGAAGAAGACCATTGCCTCACGTCGGGCTGCAGAGAGGTTCGACAAACTGCCGGACTCAGTCAAGAGCAGACAAATGGACCACGACGGATGGACATGGCGGTTCATCGTCAATGGTGGCCAGATATTCTCAGCCGGTCACAAGGCAGCGGTGCTAAGAGTGTCGCTTGAAACGTATGAACGAGCGCTCGCTATTCTCAATGTCGTCGCACTGGCGTTAGTGCGCCGGGGTTTCGAGGTTGCGCATTCGGAACGTAACGGCCGAATGGTCATTGATGGATACGGTGGTGCGATTAACCTTCGTATCACTGAGCGCCTTGAGGAAAGAGTGAGGAAAGTTCCCAGTTATGACGGCACATTGCGCTCGGAGTCCTACAAGGTTCCGACTGGCGTACTAAGGCTGCATCTGGAAACACGGCGGTCCACCGGGTTTTCCTTGGAAGATGCCAAAGGACAGCCTATTGAGGCGCAATTGCGCGAGATGTTCTTGGGGCTCTATCGAATGGTGATTCGTTGCCGCATTGCACAGCGCGTTAGCGACGAGCGGTCAAGGCAGTGGGCTGAGGAACAGCAGCGCAGAGAAGCCGCAGAGCTAGTGCGCCGCGAGGAGGAGCGACGGATTGCAGAAGAGCGACGGAAGCGCGAGGCGCTGCTGGCGGACGCCGACCTTTGGTCGCGCGCACGGAGGCTGCGTGACTATGTGGCGCACATCGAGAAGGTAGCTGCCATAGACGCCTCAGCTGGCTCCTGCTCGCAAACAATGCAGGCGTGGACTGCCTGGGCCAGCGCGGTAGCGGATGACCTCGATCCGTCAATCCGCGTCAGTCTTGAGCTGAAAAGTTGAACCCGCATTGGCCGCAATTTCGCTGGGGTTGTCGAGGTATTCCAGGTCGATGAGATGTTTCCATTTTGTTTCCACTCCACGGTAACCCAGCATGATTTGCCGTGAGTGACCGCAACAGATACTGCCCCTTAAGTCGTTGATTCCTCTTCGCTGGGTTCTGTAGGGTCATCTCCAGATTCCATTGAAAATCCGCGTGTCGTTGGTTCGATTCCGACCCCGGCCACCATTCCCGCACTCTCGACGACCTGCGGTCGTCCTCGCTCTTGCGGGGATGGTCTGCCAGGGTCTCCGAATCGAACCGTCGGTTCGCGCGTGGCCACGCGTCCCGTCGACGCACGGAGGCGCCGCCACAGCCCAACCCCGGCCACGGAAGGAGCCTGTGTCTTTCAATCGAACCGCCGGTTCGCCGACGGCCGTCGGTCCGGCCAAGCCTTTCTTTCTTGCTACTGCTGTCTCTGGGGTTGTCCAAAGAAAGAAGTGGAAGAATTGCAGGCGCTCCTACGCTTCGCTCCTGCTTGTTCGCTCGTCGTTGACCCCGGGTCCAGCTGACTTCGGGGGCCTGCACTCGAGCTCTTCGTTGCATAATACATGGTTAACAAAAATAAAACACAAGTGGCTATTTTCATAGGCACGACGGTCGAATTGATCTGATCCATGAAATAAATGGCTGGTGGGCTACTCGCCAGGGACGGGATGCGCGAAGGGGTGGGGTGGCGCTCCTCACTGACCGTCTACCGTGATCTCTCGATAGCGGTGCGCTTCGGCGACTGCACTGCCCCGCCCGCCTTGTCTGTCTGGACACGGTGGTCGACATCTTCAGGGGCTGACGGTTCGCTCACTGGAGGGAGCGAGGCTGGCCGATGGGGTGGAGCGGAGGCATCCTGGATGCCCCATCTTCTTTGAGGAGGTGGCGGTGCTTCGGACTCGCGCGGCAGGCAGATTGCACCGGCTTTCACCGGCGCAATCTGCCCAATTGAGGCCTAGAAGTTGAACCGCACGCCGGCCCGGTAGAGGCGACCGAGCAGATCGTAGTTGACGAAGCCGCTGGCGAAGCCGCCGGCCCCCTCCGGGGGATCCTTGTCCAGGACGTTGTTCACCACGCCGTAGATCTGCACCCGCTTGTCGCCGTCACGGACGAGATCGTACTGCGCCGACAGGTTCAGGTACAAAGCGGCAGGCACCGTGTTGTCGCTGATCGTGTTCGGCAGGGCCGGGTTGTACGCCGGGTTGTCCGGGCCGATCAGCGTGGTGTCGCGCACCGCGTCGCTAACGTAGCGCACCTGCGCATTGCCGGTGAACTGGCCCACGATGTAGTTGACGTCCAGCGTCCAGAGCCAATCCGGCACAGTCTGCTTGACCCTGTCAATCGTGCCGGCGGAGTCGGTCGTCGACAGCTCGTTGACCAACGCGCCGAGCGCACGGACCTGGAACTGGCCCGGCACGAGCAGGTCCCTGGGCAGGGAGTAGACGGCTTCGAAGTCCCAGCCGCTGGTCTGAATCGCATTGAAGTTGAGCAACTTCAGCGTGACCGAGGAGATCGTCGTCCCGTTCGCCAAATAGGTGATGTCCCCGCACAGTTCCGTGGCGCCAGCGGCGCAGCGATCGAATACCTGCTGCGCGTTCAGGCGTGTGATGGCCCCTTCGATCTTGATGTCGTGGTAGTCAGCCGAGAGGCTGAGCCGCGGCACGAACGTCGGCTGGAACACGATGCCGGCGGTGAAGGTCTTGGCCTCTTCCGGGACCAGGTTGGGGTTGCCGATGTTGTTGCTGTTCTGCTGGGCGCCATTGACGAAGTCCCGTCCCTGGACCCCCTTGGCGTAAAGCTCCTGCAGGTTCGGCGCCCGGATGTCGCGCGACTGGGTAGCACGGAACCGCACGGATTGGATCGGTTCCCAGCTGCCGCCGAACTTCCAGGTCGTGACGCCGCCCGAGGTCGAATAGTCGGTGTAGCGAACGGCACCGTTGGCGTCGAGGCTCTGGAAGAAGGTCTTGTCCCTCAAGATCGGTACGGCGACTTCGCCGTACAGCTCCTGGGTATTGAATGAGCCCGCGATGGGTTGGAAGTTGTTGAGGTCGAAACGCCTCAGGAACGAATTGTTATCGACCTTGCTGGCGACTTCTTCCATGCGGTATTCCGCGCCGGCCGCGACGGCCACGGCTCCCGCAGGCAAGTTGAACAGATCGCCGTTCACGTTCACTGCGCCCACTTGCTGCCTGTAAGTCACGTCGTTGACGCCGACTCCGCGGACGTAGTCGACGGCTGCCTGCGACGGCGAGTTGCGGCCGAAGATATTGAAGGGCACGCAGTTTGGATCCGCTCCGCCGACAGTTGAACTCCGGCAGACGATCTGGCCGCCGACGAGAATGGCGTCGGTCGCGGCCGTGAAGTTGGCATTGAGTGTCGACTGGTTCCGCTGCTTGAAGTGGTTCTGGCCGTACTGGTAGTACATATCCCACTTCCAGGATCCACCCAGATCGCCCTTGAAGCCGCCCACGACGCGCTCGGTCTGCTGGCCGGTGAGCGTCGAGTAGTAGTTGTAGTTGTCGTCCGTCGCGATCCGGCCGACGTTGATGGTGGCGAGGTTCAGGTTCACCATCTGCGTCCGAATCGCCGTAGGCAGGAACGCGTTGTCCTGGCGCACGACGATAGTGCCCTGGTCGCGCCGGCTGGCAGAGAAGCCCTCGTAGGCCGACACCGCCCGCGATCCCTCGATAAAGGCCTCCAGATTGTCGGTCAGGCTGTACTTCACGCGCACGAGCGCCGAGTTGCGCTCGATGGGGTTGACCAGGTTGGAGCCGTCGATGACGCGCAGGTCGGCGTTGCTGTTGTTGGCGCCGCCACCGATCATGTTCGTGCCGGCGACCAATGTGCCGGGGGTGAAGATGCCGGTATTTTGGCCGCCCAGGAAGGTGATGTTGTCCAGCGGGCCGCCGACGATCACGCCGCCCGACGAAGCCGTGTCGCCATTGCGGAAGTCCTCGGAGAAGACGCGCTGCGGCACGCCGGCCGGACGCGGCGCGGCGCCGTAGTTGAAGAGCGTGCCGGTCCAGGACTTCGCCATCCAGTCCCGGGTGCGGAAACCGTCGGCGATGCCGTCGTTCTTGACGTAGTCGAAGCCGGCGATGACGTGGCCGCGCCCGCCTGCGAAACCGGTTCCGCCGGCGAGATTGACCGTGCTTTCAATGTAATCGTTGTGGCCGGTCTGTGCGTAGGCGACATGGCTTTGGAATCCCTGCAGATTGTCCTTCAAGAGGATGTTCACGACGCCCGCCACGGCATCGGAACCCCAGGCCGCCGAGGCGCCGCCGGTGACCACCTCAGTCCGCTCGACCAGGCCGGTCGGGATCATGTTGAGGTCGACGAGGCCGGAGACGGTGCTCGGAACATGGCGACGACCGTCGATCAGCACCAGAGTCCGCGCGACACCTCCGTTCAATCCGCGCAAGTCCAGCGAGCTGCCGCCCGACGACGCGCCGCCGCGCTGCGCAGTGGCAGGGCCGTTGGAAGCGCGGAACACCGGCGTTTCGTTGATGGCGTCGGTGATGTTGGTGAAGCCGCGGGCTTCGAGCTGCAGCTCGCCGATCACCGTCGTCGGCGTCGGGGCGTTGAAGCCTTCGCGGGAAACGCGGGAGGCCGTGACGACGACATCGTCAAGCTGGGCGTTGCCCGGCGCAGCGGCGGGCGCTTGAGCTGCGGCCGCGGCGGCGAAGAGCTCGGCGGCGATGCCAAGCATGAGGATGCGGTTTCGACTGGATTTCATTTTGTTTCCCCTGTGGACTGCATATCCCTGATCATCATTATTCACGCGCGATTCGCGGGCAGATAGAGTCAAGCGAATCCTGCTATTCCCGGGGCAAGCCCCACCGATGATGCTGTTCTTGATCGATCGGCTGCTGGTGCTTGTTGCCGACGTTGCAAGGAATTGTTCTATATAAAAACAAAACTACTTAACATCCTAACGCTGGTCAAGCTCGGCACTCCCGGTGGCGCGGTGTGCTGCTTTGCGCCAAGACAGTCCGGGTGCGCGCTTCAACCGGAAGCCGGTGCCGGGCCGGCAAACCAGCATCACTTCATAGGTATCCGGGCCCCGATTGGCACCGAGGGTGGGCACGTCTTGCCGTTTTGCCGGCCCGGTACCGAGCAAGATTCAGTCGTCCACGTCCCAGAGGTTCACGTATTCGATTCCGATCTACGGTTTAAGGTCGGATACGGAACTAATCGGCGCAAATACACCGATGGAATAGCGTTTAATCAAAATCTGGAGGCGGGTCGCGGTTCGACAGTCGAAACCTTGCTCCGAGTGCTCAAGGCCCTGGAGGGCCTGGCGGGACTGGACGCGCTCGCGCCGCCGGTCAGTCCGCTGGCGTTGCTTGACCAAGGAGGAGAGCAGCAGCGAGTGAGTCGGCCGCGGAAGCGGCGTACAGGCAGTGCGCCTCGGTGACAATGCGGGCCATCGAAGTCCGCCTCTGGGACCAGCGCGTCGGCGCAGTGGCCGCAGATGAGCGTGCCGGATGCTATGCGTTCGAATACTCGCCCGACTGGAAGCGGCAAGGCATCGAGCTCGCCCCGCTGATGATGCCTGTCGCGGCGCCCGATCCTGTCTCCCTGTTTCCTTCTTTGTCCGATCCCACCTTCAAGCGGCTGCCGGGCCTGCTGGCGGATGCCCTGCCCGATGACTTCGGCAATGCGCTGATCGATGCGTGGATGGCGCGACGAGGTCTCGACCGCCAAGCCGTGACCACACTCGACCGCCTGGCCTATATGGGCAAGCGCGGCATGGGCGCGCTGGAATTCAGACCCGCCAGAGGCGGTGCCACCGAGAGTACCCAACCGCTGCAACTGCAGAAGCTCGTGGAGCCGGCACGCAAGGCCATGCAGGGAGACTTTTCAGACGATGCTCACGCAGAGGCGGTGCTCGCAAACGTCATCCGCGTCGGCACCTCCGCCGGCGGCGCGCGCGCCAAGGCGGTCGTGGCGTGGAATCCCCAAACCGACGAGATCCGCAGCGGCCAGTTCGACGTGCCGCGAGGCTTCGAGCACTGGATGCTCAAGTTCGATGGCGTCGGCAAGGACATCGAGCTCGGGGTGGGCGAGCACTATGGCCGCATCGAGTATGCCTATCACCTGATGGCCGTGGCTGCGGGCATCGACATGCAGCCCTGTCGCCTGCTTGAAGAGAACGGTCGCGCGCACTTCATGACCCGGCGCTTCGATCGCGACGACAACCAGAAGCATCACATCCAGAGCCTCTGCGCACTCGATCACCTGGACTACAAGCAGCGCGCAACGCATGCCTACGAACAGCTCTTCCTGGCGGCGACGAAATTGCGGTTCGGTGATGACGCGCTTCGCCAGGTTTTTCTGCGCATGGCGTTCAACGTGCTGGCGCGCAACTGCGACGACCACACCAAGCACTTCGCGTTCCGGCTGCGTCGGGGTCACCCATGGGAACTGGCGCCCGCATACGACGTGACGCATGCCTGCAATCCGCAAGGGGAGCGGACGTACCAGCATCTGATGAGCGTCAACGGCCGGTTCAAGGATATCGCACGAGCCGACCTGATGACCGTGGCAGACCGCTTCGGCGTCGCTGGCCCACGTCCGCTGCTTGCGGATGTTCGTGCCGCGCTCGACTCGTGGCCTGAGCACGCGCGCTCTGCAGGCGTGCCGGCTGGCGAAGGCGAGCGGGTGGCGCAGGATTTCTGCTCGCTGTAGCAAAGGCACTGCGCAATCGACCGCGTCTAGCGGGCGCTTCGTTCAACCACTACAGCGTCAGCGAATACCTCACGACCAGTTGCACGGACCGCTCGACGGCATCCGGCTGGACACCCTGTAACCGGCGGTGGCGCAGGGCGCTGTCGATCTGCAGTGCTTCCACCTGGAGTTGCCAGCTGTCAGTGAGGTCGAACCGGTAGGCAAGGGTCCAGGCGTCGCCACTCTGATGGCTGTCGTAGAACCCCGCGCCGCGGGCAGTTGCGGTGTGGAACTGCTCGTATCTGGCGCTCGCGCGATGCCGGCCGATGGACTTGCTGACCAGCAGGAAGTCGGACCAGAAATCGAGAATGTGCGAGCCCCTTCCATCGGCGCTCGGCCCGATCGCCGTGTCACCTTCGAGGCGCTGGGCGATGACCGTCCAGTCTCCGGGCAACTCGATGCGCACACCGAACGAATCGAAGCGTGACAGCCACGCGTATTCCTCCTGGTCGAACTGGGCGGGATCGCCGCGATTGTCGTAGTGCAGGACGCGGGCTACCACGCGATCCAGCCAGGAGAATTCGAGGCCCGCGTAGTAGCCCATGCGTCCGTCGATCTCACGGAACAGTTCAAAGGAACCGTCGGCTGCAGGCAGGCCGTTGATGTCAGGCAAGCGCCCGAACAAGGCAGTCTGGCGGTCGTGAACGGCCCAGCCGCGTTCCTGAATCACGACACCCATGGGATCGTTCCAGCCGTAGACTCCGATCACGGCGCCGATGTCGAAAGGACGTCCGACTCCGGCGCCCGCCGCGGTGAGGTTCAGCTCCCCGCCGATCGTGCGGACTTCTTCGCCGATCCACGTATTGATGGCCGACGGACTCAAGCTGTAGATGCTTTGCCACCCGATGCCCCGATTCTCCATCGAGACGGCGGGATAAAAGGCACCGAGTCGGGCACGCCAGCGCCACTGCGAGACCGGCACGGGGCGCCACTCCAGGACGGCTTCCGTCAGGTCGATCGGGTTCTTGTCATTGTCCCCGTTCGCAAAGGCGGTGACGGTTGCGCGGATCGTGTCCGTCAGCGGCCCGGAGTAGTCGAGCATGACCGGCCCGAGCCGCACAACGTCACGCGATTCGTCAAACAGCAGCAGGCCGAGGCCACCGTCCGTGAATGACTTCAGGGGGGTGTCTGCCGCAATCAGCCGGACATCGACTTGAGCTGTGAACTCATGGGGTCCCGCAGCGTGGCTCTCAGGGACGTGCAGCGTGAACAGCAGGAGCAGGCCTGCACACAGGGAGCGACTCACGGCACCCATGTCAGTACCGCAACTTGCCGGGCTTGGCGGCGGGATTTCGCAGGGGACTCAGCATGCGATCCAGCTTCAGGGTGACATCCAGCGTTTCGTCGCCGCGCAGGGTCACCTGCTGCAGCACTTGCGCTTCCTGTTCCTTGAATCGCGGACCCCACGCCTTGAGGGCGTACGTTCCCGCAGGAATATCTGCAACGTGCACTTCACCCCGTTCGTTGCTCTTGCCGAAGTAGGGCGATTCGGCGACATAGACATAGCCCAGCATGAAGTCGTGGATGTTGCAGCCGAGCACGACGAGTCCGGGCTGGTCGAAGACCACCGGAGCGTAGGGAAGTCCGCGATACAGTCCCAGGGAAAACCGCTTGGGTGTCGAGAACGAGTACACCTGGTGCGCCACGGTATCGCTGTTGGGGAAGGCGACCTGGCCGCCCTTGCCGATCACCATGACCTGGGGATTGAACTGCAGTTTGACCTGATCCATCACCTGGGGTGCGGCTTGCGGGGCGGCGGCTGCATCACGCGATGGGTCGGTCGGTACCAACATGAGCACCGTATCGGCCATCGGCGCCCGGTCGCGGTCCGTGATCAGGGCATGGAGAGCGGCCGCCTGGCCCGAGGACCAGGCAAGCAGTGCCACAGTCGCTATGCCTGAAAATCGTATGAAGTGCGGCATGGACGCATTTTTCCCTGGCACTCCGGCGGCACCGAGGCAAGTTGTAGTGAGCTGTGTCCCATTCTGGCAAAAGTCTTCTGGTCGGTCCATCGGCCGATCAATAGGCTACGGCAACCCATTTGCAAACCGGCCTGAATGCGCACTTTCCGCTCCAGAATCCTGCTGATCCTGCTCGGGCTGGTCATCGCAACCCAGCTTGCGACAGTGTCGGCGTTTGTTATCCAGACAAACCGGGAGGCCCAGGAACACGCGCGCGGCCAGCTCCGGTCAGCCGGCCGCGTGCTCGATACGCTGCTGCAATCGCGCGCCCGGCAGCTGCGCGACGGCGTCCGGGTGCTTGCGTCGGACTACGGGTTCAAGGAAGCGGCCACCTTGAATGACAACGCCACGGTGCTCTCGGCTCTCGAGAACGTGGCACAGCGCATCGATGCGGACATGGTCTCGCTCGTCGATCTGGACGGCGAGATGGTCGCCTCCACGAACAGTCAGCTGAATGACACCCGGTACCTTCGCCTCGATCTGCCTACCGGTGATGATGCGGGTGCGACCGTGACGTACCAGCTGCTCCAGGGGCAGCTCTACATGATGGTGGCCTCTCCCGTGCGGGCGCCCAACGTGGTCGCCCACGTGATCGTGGGTTTCGCCGTCAACCAGAAACTCGTTGCGGACTTTCGCGCACTGCTGGGGACAGAGATCGGGTTCTACGATGCGCGCGCCAGCGATGACAACGCCTTGGTGACGACGCTCGAGTCCGTACCCGCGATCCGGACCCGCGAGTTCCTGATGAGCGCCGATGCGGATCCCGGCGTTCCGGCCCTGGTGACTGCAGACGACATCGGCTACATGACGTGGGTACAGGACGTACCGAACGGCGGCGGGCAGGTCAAGGCGGTCCTGCAGCAACCGATGCAGGATGTCCTGGCGATGTACGGTAAGTCGCGCACCGCCATCTTCATGATCGGATTGCTCGCCCTCGCGCTTGCCATTCCGGTGGCACAGTGGCTTGCGCGCCAGGCCAGCCGTCCGATCGAGCAGCTGGTGAAGGCGGCACAACGAATCGAAGCCGGCGACTACAACGAGACCGTATTCCTGAGCGGTGCGGTAGAGTTCGGCCGAGTGGCGACGACACTGAACTCGATGCAGCACCACATCGCGGAGCGCGAGCTGCAGATCCGCCACCTGGCAACGCATGATTTCTTGAGCGGCCTGCCAAACCGTCTGCTGGCCATCGAATGGATTGCGACCGCCATCGACGAATCCCGGTCGGCTGCCGCGCGCCTTCCCCTGTTCCTGCTCGAAATCAGTGACTTCACCCGTATTCAGGCGTCGCTCGGCCATGCCGTCGCCGATACGCTGTTGCGCGAGGTTGCTGAGCGCCTGCAGTTGCATGCAGGCGAGGAGGATCTGCTCGCACATATCGGAACAGCCCAGTTTCTGCTGGTGCCGCGCAGGCTTTCATGCGATGTCGCCCAGGAGTTCGGTGAGCGGCTGATCGAGTCCCTTCGCGTCAACCTGACGGTCGACCAGATGCCCATCAGCCTCGATGCCCACCTCGGCATCTGCTTCTATCCGGACCACGCAGGCAGCGCCACCGACCTGCTGCGCCGGCTGGAAAGCGCGTTGCATGATGCGCGTGCAGGCAATACCCAGGTCATCGTGTACCGTCAGGGCAGGACCGAGGACCACAAGCGGCAGCTGGCGCTTCTGGCCGATCTGCGGCAAGCGATCAGGACGGACGGGTTGAGCGTCCACTACCAGCCGAAGGTCAGCATGCGCAGCCACGACGTCAAGGGACTCGAAGCGCTGGTTCGCTGGCATCACCCCGTGCATGGCAACGTCTCGCCGGCAGAGTTCGTGCCTCTCCTCGAGCGAACCGGGTCGATCGCGCTGCTGACAGGGTGGGTCATCAGGACGGTGATTCGACAGATGGCTACCTGGCGGCAGGATGACTTTGAGCCCGACGTTTCCGTCAACCTGTCTGCATCCGACCTGCTTGAGCCCCAGCTGCAGGAAACCATCTACGGAATGCTGCGTGCAGAAGGCATATCGCCGCGCAAGCTGGTGCTCGAGATCACCGAAAGCGCGTTGATGCGCGAACCGGAGCAGGCGATCCGCACGATGGAGCGGATGCGCCAGGACGGCCTGCGCTTCTCGATCGACGACTTCGGCACCGGTTATTCGTCGCTGGCGCAGTTCAAGCGGTTGCCGGTGGATGAAATCAAGATCGACAAGTCGTTCGTGTTGGCCATGACCCCGGGGAGCGGCGATGCCCTGATCGTCAAGGCAACCATCGAGCTCGGTCACGGCTTCGGCGTGAATGTGGTCGCCGAAGGCATCGAGACGCCGGCGAGCTGGCGATTGTTGCTCGATATGGGATGCGATGACGCCCAGGGCTATCTCATCAGCAAGCCGCTCCCGGCCAGCAGCGTTCGCGAATACATCATGCTGCTGAACGGCAGGCTGGAGTTCGCGGAGTCCGCCACCGTGCAGATCCGCGCGCTCCGGGACCAGGCCGACGCCGCGACCCCGGATCTCAAGACCGCCTGAATCACTGCTGCGGCCCTGCCAGCAGCACCCGTCGTCGGTCCCGCCGACGCCCGGGGCCGCAAGTGTGCGCGAGGCGCAAGCCACGGCTATGATCTAACCCTGATTGCAGGCGCCGGGCGCCGGCACCAGATTCCGTGCGAGGGCAAGGGTCAATCAGGAGTTCATCAGATGATCTTTGAAACAGTGACTACGGGAGGGTGCAGGTCGTATCTGATCGGATGCGAAGAAGCCTGCGCCGCGGCGGTGATCGATCCCGAACTCAGCAAGATCGAGCGCTATATCGCGCTGGCAGCCAAGGACGGACTGCGCATCCGGTACCTCGTCGATACCCATACCCACGCGGATCACTTCTCGGGAACGCAGCAGCTCGCGAAGCAGCTGGGTGTGCAGATCGTCATGCATGCCTTGAGTCCGGCCCCGTATGTGGATCTGAAGCTCCAGGACGGTGAGATGCTCGCCATTGGCAAGCTGCGATTGCACGCGCTGCATACGCCGGGGCATACGCGCGATTCGATGTGCCTGCAGGTCGGTGACAAGGTTTTCACTGGCGACACGCTGCTGATCGGCGGTACGGGCCGTACCGACTTGCCGAGCGGGGATGCCGGCGCGCTTTACGACAGCCTGTTCGGCAAGCTCCTGAAACTGGACCCGGCGCTGCTTGTTTTTCCGGCGCACGATTACAAGGGCAAGGGGCATTCGACCATCGGGCAAGAGATTGCCGAGAACCCCCGATTGCAGAAGCGCAATCGCGACGAGTTCATCGAGATGATGCACAACCTCAATCTCTCGATGCCGACCCACATTACCGAAGCGCTGCGCACCAACATGAGCGGCGGCAAGACCGTCGCGCAAATGCTCGCGGAAGCAGCCGCAATCGTGCCTTTCATGTCGCTTGCAGAACTGCAGCGACGCATCGCAGACGGCACCCACGAAGTGCTGGTCCTCGACGTGCGCGAGCGCGACGCCTACGAGGAAGCCCACATTCCGGGGGCCAAGTGGCTGCCGCGGGGCCAGCTGGAATTGCGGGTCAACGACGAGCTGACCGATCCCACGAGACGGATCCTCGTGTACTGCGATTTCGGACGCGTCTCGACACTGGCCACGGCCACGTTGCGACAAATGGGATTCAGGCAGGCGGTCGCACTCGACGGCGGCATGAAGGCGTGGCGTGAATCGGGCTATGCGGTGAACTGCGGGAAGGAACCTTGATGGCGGGGCCCCTGCTGTTTGCCCTGCCCGGCAACGAAGCGTTCACCGCGGCACTGGCCAGACACCTGGGTGCGGACACGGGAGCGCTCGAAGTCCGTCGCTTTCCGGACGGCGAGTCCTATGTGCGGCTCGATACCGACGTGGCCGGACGCGAGGTGGCCTTCGTCAGCGGTCTGCACGAACCCGACCTCAAGTTCCTGCCGCTGCTCTTCGCCGCGCGAGTTGCGAAGGACCTGGGCGCGACCCGAGTCGGACTGGTCGCTCCGTACCTTGCGTACATGCGACAGGACGTCCGCTTCAAGCCGGGAGAAGCGATCACGTCGATCTATTTTGCCAACCTGCTTTCGCAGTGCTTTGCCTGGCTGGTGACGGTGGATCCGCATCTGCATCGCTGGAAGTCGCTGGACGAGATCTACTCTCTCGATGCCCACGTCGTGCCCGCTGCCCCGGTCGTGGGCGAGTGGATCCGTCGCAATGTTCAGAATCCGGTCCTGATCGGTCCCGACAGCGAGAGTAGCCAGTGGGTCACGGCCGTTGCCGAACTTGCAGGTGCGCCATTCGTCGTACTCGACAAGACACGCCGCGGCGATCGGGACGTCACCATTGAAGTCAATGATGACAAGGCTCTTCAGGGCCGTACTCCCGTGCTCGTCGATGACATCATTTCGACGGCTCACACAATGATTGCCGTTGTGTCTCAGCTGCGTGAACGAGACCTGCCGGCACCGGTGTGTATCGGCGTGCACGGCGTCTTCGCACCGGAAGCCTACCGCGAGCTCGCGGCAGCGGGCGCCGCGCGAATCGTCACCACCAACACGATCCCGCATGAGAGCAACGAGATCGACCTGAGCGGAGGCGTTGCAGCCGCCGTGGCGCCGCTGGTCTTATGACGTGCTCGAGACGAATACCATGAGTGGCAAACAGGAGCGGCAAGCAGCATGTTGAACGGGATCGGGCTTGGGGTGATCGTGATCTTCCTGGCGACCCTGGTCCCGAGCCTGCTCGGGCTGTACGGCCGGCCGCAGATCATCGACAGGAGCCTGTTCCGGCCGTACTGGTTCCTGCGGCGCCGGGAATATGCCACCGTCATCACCAGCGGTTTCGTGCATGCCGACGGGCCGCACCTGTTCTTCAACCTGATGACGTTCTATTTCTTTGCGCCCGGCCTCGAACGGGTGATCGGCACGGTCGGGTTCATCGTGTTCTATCTGGTCGCGCTGGTACTGAGCCACGCGGGCACCTGGTGGAAGCAGCGGAACAACCCGAGCTACGCCTCCCTCGGCGCGTCCGGGGCCATTTCCGCCGTCCTGTTCGCATCGGTCATCTACTTCCCGACGCAGTCGCTCTTCATCATCCCGATTCCCGTGCCCATCCCGGCGCCGCTGTTTGCGGTGGGCTATCTCGCGTATTCATGGTACGCCTCCCGCAATCAGATCGGCCGCGTGAATCACGATGCCCACCTGGGCGGGGCCGTCGTCGGCCTCCTTTATGTGGCAGTATTCGACCCGGCCGCCTACGGGAGGTTGCTCTCACTTCTTTGAGCAGACCGCGGGACAGCGGGCCATGCCGGGAGATCACGAATGACGGACAGAATCCACGAGACGATCGACACCGGCCCGATGAGTCGCTTCCAGGTCGTCGCCGTGCTCATCTGCATCACGCTCAATATGCTCGACGGCTTCGACGTCCTCGTGATGGCGTTCGCTGCTTCCGATGTGCAGAAGGAGTGGAGCCTGTCCGGCTCGCAGCTGGGCGTGCTGCTCAGCTCCGGTCTGTTCGGCATGGCCGCCGGTTCGATGTTCCTTGCGCCGTTTGCCGATCGCTTCGGGCGGCGCGCGCTGATCCTGACCTGCCTCCTCCTGATCACCGCCGGCATGCTGATGTCCGCCGCGGCGACGGGACCGACGATGCTGGCCGGATTGCGCGCCCTGACCGGCATTGGCATCGGCGGCATGCTCGCGAGCCTCAACGTCATTACGGGAGAGTATTCATCCAATCGCTGGCGCAGCGCTGCGATCAGCATGCAGGCCACCGGCTATCCCATCGGTGCGACGATCGGCGGCATCATCGCGGCGTGGTTGATCGTCCGCTTTGGCTGGCGGTCGATCTTCCTGTTCGGCGGCCTGATGTCCGGGTTGATGATTCCGCTCGTGCTCGCACGGTTGCCTGAGTCGCTCGACTTCCTGCTGGCCCGCCGACCGACCGGCGCGCTCGACAAGCTCAATCACCTGCTCAAGCAGATGAATCGCGAGTCGATCGCCGAGCTGCCGCCGATCGAAGACGTGGCGACCCCACATGCCCGGCTCGCCGACCTGTTCCGCGGTGGCTGGGCCGCCAGCACGCTCCTGATCTGGCTCTCGTTCTTCATGGTGATGCTGGGTTTCTATTTCGTGCTCAGCTGGACGCCGCGGCTGCTCGTGGCGGCCGGCATGTCCACGCAGCAAGGCATCACCGGCGGTGTGTTGCTCAACATCGGCGGCATCATCGGCGGATCGGCATTCGCGTGGTTGTCGGTGAAGGGCTCGCTGAAGGGTCTGGCCTCCTTGAGCATGTTCCTGACAGTCATTGCGCTGGTCGCGTACGGCTACTACTCCGGCGCGCTGGGCCTCGCCTTCGTGCTGGCGATCCTGAGCGGCATCTTCATCTTCGCGGCGATGGTCTCGCTGTATGCGATCACGCCGGCACTGTATCCGGCGGCCGTGCGCACTACCGGCATGGGTTGGGCAATCGGTATCGGCCGACTCGGAGCCATCCTGGCTCCGCTGCTGGCGGGCGTCCTGGTGGATGGCGGCTGGCAAGCCGCCCATCTCTACTATCTCTACGCGGTGCCGCTGGCCGTTGCGATGCTGGCGGTGAGGGGACTGCGCGTCAGATAGGAAGCCAGGGAAGCTCGGAAGCTGGGAAGCGAAGGAAGCCGGAGCCGCTGGTGGAAGGTCGTGCCTGCTGCTTTTCTGGCTTCCGTCGCTGCCTCACTTCCGCGGCTTCCTAAAGTTCTCCTCAGAAGGGCAATCCCACGTAGTTCTCCGCAAGCGACGTGACCGCCGCACTCGAGCTCGTCACGTAGTCGAGCTCTGCCACCTGGATCTTCTGGCCGAAGTCGCCCGTGTCCGGGAACTTGTGGAGGAGTGAGGTCATCCACCACGAGAAGCGCTCGGCTTTCCAGACGCGCCGCAAGCACCGGTCCGAGTAGGCGTCGAGCTCCGTCGATTTGCCATTGCGGTAATGGTCGATCAGTGCCCACGACAGGTAGCGGACGTCGGAGCCGGCAAGATTCAGCCCCTTGGCGCCTGTCGGCGGAACGATGTGGGCCGCGTCCCCGGCGAGGAACAGCTTGCCGAACCGCATGGGCTCCGCGACGAAGCTGCGCAGCGGCGCGATGCTCTTCTCGATCGACGGCCCGGTGATCATGGTCTCCGCCGCCTCCGGGTCGAGCCTGCGCCGCAGCTCATCCCAGAAGCGCTGGTCGGACCAGTCCTCCACCTTCTCGTCGAGCGAGCACTGGATGTAATAGCGGCTGCGCTTCATCGACCGCATGCTGCACAAGGCAAAGCCGCGCTCGTGATGTGAATAGATGAGTTCGTGCGAGACCGGCCGCGTCTCCGACAGGATGCCGAGCCAGCCGAAGGGGTAGACGCGCTCGTAGGTCTTGAGCGCGCTCGCGGGGACGCTCTGCCGGCTGACGCCGTGGTAGCCATCGCAACCGGCGATGAAGTCGCATTCGACTTCGTGCGTGACGCCGTCCTTCACGTAGCGGACCCGCGGCTTCGCGCCATCGAAATCGTGCAGGCTGACGTTTTCCGCCTCGTAGACGATCTTCGCACCGGCGCGGTCGCGCGCGTCCATCAGGTCGCGGGTGACTTCGGTCTGGCCATAGACCACCACGTTCTTGCCCGTGTGGCCGTGCATGTCGATGCGGTGCCGGACATTGCCGAAGCACAGTTCGAAGCCGCCGTGCACCAGGCCTTCGGCATGGGCGCGCTCGCCGACTCCCGCTTCATCGAGCAGGTCGACCGTGCCCTGCTCAAGCACACCGGCGCGAATCCGGCTGAGCACGTAGTCCCGGCTGCGTTGTTCGAGCACGATCGAATCGATCCCGGCCCGATGCAGCAGCTGGCCGAGCAACAATCCGGCCGGACCTGCACCGATGATGGCTACCTGTACGCGCATGTCATTACCCCAGTCAAAAGACGACGCAAGCCGTTTCGCCCGGACCCTGCGGGCAGATGCCGAAATTGGCTGGTCCAGACCTTTGCGGCCAGGGCAGCGGGAGGTGTGTTCGTGTCCGCGGGCTGCGTGCATCCAGTCGGGTTGCACGCGGCTGTGGGGCATGCACACTCAGGGCGCGTCTTGCACTGCGGCGCGCGCGGGTCTGCGTGGCGGATTGTAAGCCACTCAAGTAAGGTTCGTGGAGCCTCAAGCGCAGTGGGATACCCGTACCTCGGGACGGGATGACGAGACGACGGCAACGACCAGACGGCCGGCGATGGCCCTTCCGCGCCGTTCGACGGTGTCGGTGCCTCGGGTAACGGGCGCGCCACGGTGGGCCGGCCAACCGGGAGGAGTTCTCCCAGTGGCAATGGGTTACGATTGGCGCCGAGGCCCATGTCGACCCGTTCTGACGGGGCAGCGTACGGCACAGTAGAACAAGTGGAGAGTGGGGAAGTTCCATGAGTGATAAAGCGGCAGATTCTGCCTTCCAGCCTGAGATCGTCGCCGACAACGGCCTGCTGCACCGGCGGCTCTTCCTGACGCAGGGAGTGGCCCTCTTCGGCACCGGCGGACTCGCGCTGCTCGCGGCCCGGCCCGCAGGGGCGGAAACGCTGACGGTTCCCACCTGGACCAAGACGATCGGCGCGCCGATGAGCGGGTACGGCGTGCCTTCGAAGTACGAAGACAAGGTGCAGCGCATCGTGCGGCCAGGCGCCCCCGGCTCGCCGGGGACGGGTCGTTCGGTGACACCGCTCGAACTCATCAACGGCACGATCACACCGGCTGGCTTGCACTTCGAACGCCACCACAACGGCATTCCAGACATCGATCCTGCGCAGCATCGGCTCGTCATCCACGGCAAGGTGAAGCGTCCGTTGAGTTTCACGGTGGATTCACTGCTCCGCTATCCGACGGTCTCGCGTATCCAGTTCCTCGAGTGCTCGGGCAACAGCGCCGTGGGCTGGGCCCGCGAAGCGGCGCAGCAGTCCGTCGGGAACCTGCACGGCCTCCTGTCCTGCAGCGAATGGACGGGCGTGCCGCTCTCGATCCTGCTCGATGAAGCCGGCGTCGAACCCGGCGCGGCGTGGGTCCTGGCCGAGGGCGCCGACTCCGCCGCACTCAGTCGCAGCGTGCCACTGCCCAAGGCGATGGACGATGCGATGGTCGCACTGTGGCAGAACGGCGAACGCATCCGTCCCGAACAGGGTTACCCGATGCGACTGTTCCTGCCCGGCTTCGAGGGCAACATGAACGTGAAGTGGCTGCGCCGCCTGCAGGTGAACGACGGCCCCACGATGACGCGCGACGAAACATCGAAGTATTCGGATCTCATGCCGGACGGCAAGGCGTGGCTGTTCACGTACACGATGGGCGTGAAGTCGCTCATCACGAGCCCGTCGCACGGCTTCAAGATGCAGGGTCCCGGGCTCTACGAGATCAGCGGTCTTGCCTGGTCGGGTGCCGGCAAGATCCGGCGCGTGGAAGTCTCGGCCGACGGCGGCAAGACCTGGGGAGAAGCGGCACTGACGGACCCGGTACTGTCGAAGTCGCTGACGCGCTTCCGCATGGCGTGGCGCTGGAACGGCGGGCCTGCGATCCTGAAGAGCCGTGCCATCGATGAAACCGGTGCGGTGCAGCCCTCGCGCGACGAGCTCGTTGCCCAGCGCGGCGAGCGGTCCAATTACCACTATCACGGCATTCAGCCCTGGAGCATCGCTGCGACGGGAGAGGTGACCAATGTCCACGCCTGATCGCGTCGTGCTTTTTTCGGCACTGCTGCTCGCAGCCCTGCCGGTACTCTCTGCCGAAAGTCCGCAGCTCGGCACTCCCATCACGCCGGCCGAGATGGCCGCGTGGGACCTGAGCATCCAGCCGGATGGACGTGGGTTGCCCGCCGGGTCGGGCACTGCAGCGACCGGCAAGGCGATCTTTGCCGAGAAGTGCGTCGTCTGCCACAACGAAGAAGGCAAGGGCCAACCTTTTGATCGCCTTGTCGGCGGGCAGGGGACGCTGGCCAGCACCACTCCCGTCAAGACGATCGGCAGCTTCTGGCCTTACGCCAGTACGGTATTCGACTACATCCGTCGCGCGATGCCGCTCGTGGCGCCGCAGTCGCTGACCAACGACGAGGTGTATTCGCTCACTGCCTACCTGCTGTCCTTGAACGGCGTGACCAAGGAGCGCGACGTCATGAATGCCAAGACGCTCGCGAAGGTGAAGATGCCCAACAATGGCGGCTTCATCGTCAAGTATCCGGAGACCAGTCGTTAGCGAGGGGCGCCGGCGGCATCGCCCGGCAGCGGCGATGCCGGTCTCCCACTGCTACGCCGCACGACCACTTGGGTAGACGACCACCAAAGTCGCGCCGGGGAAGCCTATGACTGCAGCCGTTGCCTCCGTGATCGCCCTGTTCGGGGCGATCGGTCTGTCCATGTTCTCCCGACTGAATGTCGGGCTCATTGCCATCGCGTGCGCGTGGCTCATTGGCGTGTATCTCGCCGGCATGAAGCCCGATGCCGTGCTCGCCGGGTTTCCTTCTGGACTGTTCCTGACGCTGACGGGCGTGACGTTGCTGTTCGCAGTCGCTCAGGTCAACCAGACCTTCGAAGCGTTGAGCCTGCGCTCCATCCGGTTGGTTGGCAGCAGCGTGCACCTGATGCCCGTGATGTTCTTCATCCTCACGTTCGTGTTCTCCGCGGTGGGTCCGGGCGCGGTGCCTGCCATTGCGCTCGTCGTGCCGCTCGCCATGGTCATCGGTGCGCGCGTGCAACTGCCACCGATGCTGACCGCGCTCATGGTGGCGAATGGCGGCAATGCCGGCAATTTCTCGCCAATCAGTGCTGTCGGCATCATCGCCAATTCGCGGATGACGGCGGCTGGCATCGGCGGCCACGAATGGAAGGTGATGCTGGCCAACCTCCTCGCGCACGCTCTCGTCGCCGGTATTGCTTACCTGTTCTACTTCTTCCGGCTGCGCAAGCCGGCGGGGGTTGACGACGTGCATGTCATGGTCGACGTGCCGCCTCTGACCCCGGCGCAACTGCGCACGATCGTCATGCTGCTGCTGTGGCTGGTGGGCGTGATCGTCTTCGGATTGAACGTCGGCTTGAGTGCGTTTGCCGCTGCATTGCTGCTCATGGTCATGCGGGCGGCGGATGAGGCTGATGCCATGCGCAACGTACCGTGGGGCATCATCCTGATGGTCACGGGCATGGCGACGCTGATCGCGATTCTCGAGTCGCAGGGTGGCATGGACCTGTTCACGAAAATGATTGCCGCGATCGCGGGGCCCGGCACCATCAACGGGGTGATCGCGTTCGTGACGGGGGTGATCAGCACCTACAGCAGCACGTCCGGGGTCGTTATTCCTGCGTTCCTGCCGACAGTGCCGGGCGTCGTCGAGCAGCTGGGCGGCGGCAATCCGCTCGGCATCGCGCTCAGCATCAATGTGGGGTCGTCGCTGGTGGATGTGTCGCCGCTCTCCACGATCGGAGCGCTGTGCGTGGCGGCCATGGTCGACTCGTCGCAGTCACGCCGCGTGTTCTACCAGCTGCTGGCGTGGGGCTTTTCGATGACGATCGTCGGCGCGATCTTGTGCCAGCTGTTCGCGAACATGCTGGCCGGGCCCTGAGCCCCCCTAGGCTGCGGCGCTCACTTCGCGCAGGTCGTCGCCGATCAGGCGGTCGATGTCGAGCAGCATTACCATCGAGTCGCCGAGGGTGGCGAGCCCGCGGATGAAGTCCGTATTCACATGACTGCCGAATTCGGGCGTCGGCCTGATGGCCTCCGGGGTGAGGTCCATCACGTCCGACACGCCGTCGACCACCAGGCCGAAGTTGCGGCGGCCCGAGCCGCCTTCGACCGACAGCACGATGATGACGGTCAACGCCGTGTAAGCCACTTCGGCAAGCGAGAATCGCAGCCGCAGGTCGACGATCGGGACTACTGTGCCGCGCAGATTCAGGACTCCAAGGACATGGGCAGGTGATTGCGGAATGCGGGTCACGCTGGAGAACCCCCGGATCTCCTGCACGCGCAGGATCTCGACACCGTAGGTTTCGGTTCCAAGACTGAACGTCAGGACCTGCTGGTTCGTTGCTTTCGCGGTGGCGCCTGCGGGTGCGGATTGCGAGTTGGGCGTCGTCATGGACCGGAATCTCCTGTTGCTGCTGCTCGATCCATCCGACTTGAAGCGCGGCCCTTTGGCACCGTTCCCCGATCTCATTCACTGTCGTGGCCCTTCGGGGAGCGACATTGCGCACCCTTAAGGCCACGACAGCGAAGCGGCTTCCCTGCTGGCTCACCCCAGGCGGCATTCATTGCCACGCCCTGGGTGGGGAGACTGGTCACAAGCGCGATCTTATCGATCCAGCCGGTTTCCGGCTTGAGCGCCTAGCCTGGCAGCCAAGGTTTCGTCCATGGCGAAGACTGCCCGAGCCGACCAAGACAACTTCCGTGTCCGGCCCGTGTCCGCGCACGCTTCCTTGAGGTCAACCGACCCGCGCGTGCGACGTTCACCGTCCGCATGCCCGCTACCCTTGAAGCCTCCATGGCGGGCGGCGGACTCCCTTTGCGGGCCGACTCCCCGGTTCCTGTAGGGAGAGACCCGTTTCCTGCCGGGTTGCCCCGGTTACCGACGCGCAATCCACGCGTCCTGTGATGCCATTTCGGCCCGGGAAGCAACATTCTTGAAGGTGTCGAACCGGATTCAGGGATTGGCTCATGATCGGGTGGAGACCACTCACCACTCACCACTCACCACTCACCACTCACCACTCACCATTCGCGATCGCGCCTGGTCTGCCATCTGCAATAATCCGCGTCCCTCAGATCGTCGCCATACGCTGCACCATGTCGTTGTTTGCCCAGTACTTCCTGCTGTCCCTGCCGCTCTTCGGCATCGTGCTCGCGGGGTACGCGCTAGCGCGCTGGCCGAAGTGGCCGCGAAGCCTGACCGCCGGGCTGTCGAAGTTCGTGTTCGCCGTCGCGCTCCCTGCGTACCTGTTCAGGATGATGTCCGGTTTCTCGCGACTGCCAGCGGTTGATTCCCGGCTGCTGATCGCATTCTTCGGCAGCTGCCTGGTCGTCTTCGTCGTCGGGCGGCTCGTCGCCTTGCGAGGGTTCGGTCTCGACGGGGTGGCGCAATCCATCTTCGGTTTGGGAGGCGTGTTCTCGAACAACCTGATGCTGGGTTTGCCACTCGCCCGGGTGACCCTCGGTGAGGAGGCATTGCCAGCCATCGCGCTCGTGCTGGCATTCAACTCGCTGATCCTGTGGACGCTGGTCTCGGTGTCCATCGAATGGGCGCGACACGGTGCGTTGTCACCCTTGGGGTTCGCGAAGACGGCGTGGGGTGTCATCACCAATCCCATCGTCGCGGGCATCCTCTCCGGCACGCTGTTCGGCATGGCCGGATTCGAATTGCCGCGGATCGTGGACCTGCCGCTTGCGGGGCTGGGCGAGATCGCGACCCCTCTGTCCCTTGCGGTTGTCGGATTGGGGCTCGCGGAGTACAGCATCCGCGATGACTGGCAGCAGAGCGCATCGATCACGGCGCTCAAGCTGCTGCTGCAGCCGGCGGTGGTGTGGGTGCTTGCAAAGCTGTTGGACCTGCCGCCGATAGAAACGAAGGCCATCGTGTTGCTGGCGTCATGCGCGGTGGGCGCGAATGTCTACCTGATGGCCATGCAGTTCAGGACGTTGCAGGGCGCGATTGCGAGTTCACTCGTGCTGTCGACCACCCTCGCCGCCATCACGACGCCGCTGTTTCTCACGGCGCTCGCGTACCTGTACGATCACTAGGGCAAAGCACCGCGTTTCGCCGCACCCCACCCTCTGTGCAGTTTCCTTAGAAGCTCCATTCGATGGCGAGCAGCAGATCGCGGTCGATCCCTTCATCGACGAGGGGCTCGAGAAAGTACTGGCTCAACGTCGTGCCGATGTCGACCGTCACGTGGGCAGGCAGCCAGGTGATCGACAGTCCGAGAGACAGGTAGCCGTCGCCCAGGTGATGGCCGTTGCGGGCGAGCGCACTGTCGCCTGCGACGTCGACACCGGGCGCAGTGAGGCGGCCTGCGACTGCGCCCCGTGGCAGCGGCAACGTCAAGTGCCAGTGCGGCGAGAACAGCCAGTCGGCATACCGTCGATGCCATTGCATGCCGCCGACCAGCGTGTAGAAATTGAAGCGGCTGTCATAGCCGATGGTGCCGGCTGTCCCCACTGCGGGCCCGTCCAGCACGCTGTACGTCGTCGTCGAGCGATCGATCGACAGGCGTTGCCAGAGCAGTCCGCCCATCCATTCGCTGCCATCCATCCATCCGGAGTGATTGCGCCACGTCGCCGTCACTCCCGCGCCGACCTGACCGATGCGGCCGTCGAGGCTGCCGAAGTGTGCAGTCGCAGGCAGTCCCGCGGGCAACGGATTCAGGAAGATCGGGTTCAGTGCCCGCACGCCCGGAGTGCCGGACAGCGTGGCTCGCTCCTCGAACAGCAGGCCGCGGAGCGACCAGTTCGCAGACACCGTGTGTTCGACGGCACCGCTTACCAGATGGCCCTTCACGTCGATGGCCTGCGCAGCAATCGCGCTATAGCCGCCCATGAGATAGCCACGCCACGCGCGGGTGTCCCGCCAGTCGCGCTGCCAGTGCGGCAATGACGCGAGCCCGTTGTTCATCGCCACTTCCGCGAGGTGCTCGGTGATGAAATCCAAGTCCTCCGTTGCGGCCTGCGCGGGACTCCCGAGGAGCAGCGCCGCCATCAGCGCGCAGGGTGCAACGCAACTCGGGTTTGGCGAACTTCGGACAGGAAAGCGCAAGGGACTCCTCCGCGCCAGCCAGATGTGGTGGCGCTCATTGGACGGTGGGTGGCCTGAAATCAATCGGCTCGTGGGGAGACCTCCGGGCGACCCCGGTTGCGCAGGGTCGGCAGGAATACGACGGCAAGGATGATGGCAACGCCGGCGTAGAAGCCGAGGCCCAGCTCACGCTGTTCGCCAAACAGCAGCATAGCCAGCAGGATCGTGTAGACGGGTTCGAGGTTGACGGCGAGCTGGGTTTCAAACGCGCTCAAGAGCTTCAGTGCCTGCAGCGCCATGACGAAGGGCAGCAGCGTGCACCCGAGGGCCAGCGCCAGCAGGTACAGGGTGTCGCTCGTCCCCGGCAGCGCGACGGGGTAGGGGGACCCGAGCAGAGGCAGCGCGGCGGTGACGCACAGTGCGCCCGCGGTCATCTCGATCCACGTGACGGTCAGGGCATCCGCTCGATGAATGAAGCGCTTGTTGAGGGCGCCGAAGATCGCCACGAAGAAGGCCGACAGGATGCCGATGGCGATGCCGCCATTCATGGCATCCGGCGTGCCGCCGACCACCAGAACGACGCCGGGCACGACGAGGATCCCCAGCCAGAGCTCTGCTGGCCGGTGGGAACGCTTCGCTATCCAGGGTTCAAGGAGGGCGAGGAAGACCGGGCACAGTGCAAGACAGGAAGCCGCCACGGACGCGTTGGCCAGCTTGATCGCCGCGTAAAACGTCAGCCAGTGCAGCGCGACCACGACCCCGATGCCGGCGTAGATGGCGATCAGTCGTGGCGACAGCGATGCGAGCCTTTTCCACATGGGTGGCGCCAGCAGCAGCGCGCCCGCCACGATCGACATGCGCCATGCCACGAGCGTGGGCGCATCGAGCGTAATCAGCTTGCCGAGAATGGCGGTGAAGCCCCACAGGACGACGCAGAAGTGGATCTGCCAGCGGGCGCGGGTGTCGGGGCGCAACGCAAGTGCGCACAGGTTGATCAGAGGGTCCTCGGGCTGTTCCGTGAAATGAAAAAGGCCCGTGGCGATGCCGCCACGGGCCCTTGAGTCATCGACGGCCGGCCTCAGCGAGCGGCTTTGTCCAGCGCGGCGGCCTTGTCTTCATCCGCCTTGGCAGCGGCATCGTTGCCCATGTCGCGGTAGATGTCGGCGCGCGCCAGGAAGACGTCCGAATTGGTGGGTGCAAGCTCCGCGGCCTTCTGCGCGTCCTCGAGCGCTTTTTCGAACTTGTCGTCGGCGCGCAGGACGCGAGCGCGAGCCAGGTACATTTCGGGATCCGTGGGCTTCAGATCGACGGCCTTGTTGGAGTCGGCGAGCGCCCGCGTGTGGTCGCCGTCCGACGTGTAGGCACGGGCGCGCATGACGAGGACTTCGGGATCGGTCGGCGCAGCTTGGGCCGCACGGGTGAGCACGCGAATGGCTTCCTTGTTCTGGCCGGAATTCAGGGCCTTCGAGGCGGCGACGAACATGTCGTCGATGGACTGTTCGGCAGCCTGGGCGGGAGCGGCAAAACCGGCAACGAGCACGATGGCCCCGAACGCAACCACGGACGAGGCGCCGGTGCGCTGCAGCATTTTCTTGTACATGCGAATCCCCCGAAATTGACCTGACTGATGAATCAACAACGACTTCATACGCCTAGCTTGCGCGGCTGTCGAGGGGCCTCGCGGATTGGACCGTGGCCTCTGCGGCAGATTTTAACCATTGCAGCAGCTCAAGCACAGGCGGCTGTCCCATCCGCTGCTGCGGTGCCACGAAGTGGTACTGAACGTTCGATTCGAAACTGATCGCGAAGGGGCGAACCAGTCGGCCCCGGTCGAGGTCGTCCGCAACCAGGAGGTCCCGAGCGAGGGCGGCCCCTGTTCCCTGCGCGGCCGCTTCGAGCAGGACCGAATAGTCCCGGCTCAAGGTCGGGGCCAGGGAGACCGGTTTCATGCCGGCCGCCTCGAACCAGCGGGGCCATTCGTCGTGCGGCGGCCCCGCGGACAGGATCTTGTGACGGAGCAGGTCCGCCGGTTCCCTGAGGTCCGATGCCAGTGCCGGCGAGCACACCAGGCTCATGTGTTCGCGCGCGAGGGGCTCGGCGTGGATGCCGGGCCAGCCGCCCTTGCCCAGACGGATGCCGACGTCGACCTCATCCGAGCGGTTGAAGTCGATGAGATCATAGGCACTCGACAGCCATACCGTCGTATCCGGGTGCCTGTGGTGGAAATCCACGAGCCGGTGCACCAACCACCGCGCTGCAAAAGAAGGCAACACACTGATGCGGATCCGGGCCTGTTTCTCGTGCTGCCGCAGCCGGGCCGTTCCCTGGCGGACGATCTCGAGCGCCTGCTGGACGATCCGGCTGTATTCCTGGCCGGTGTCGGTCAGCGTGAGGCGAGGTCCGTCCCGGACGAACAGCTGCTGGCCGAGCTGCCCCTCAAGCAGCTTGATCTGCCGGCTCACTGCGCCCTGCGTGATATGGAGTGCCTCGGCTGCGCGAGTGAAGTTCAAGTGCTGCGCGGCGGCCTCGAACATGCGGATGGCGTTCAGCGAGGGCAGGTCGCGGCTCATGATCTGTTGTCATCCTCAAGCCCAGAAAATATCGGTTCTGCGTGCCGAGGCAGCTTGTCTATAGTGCCGCGCAGCCGCCCGCCATGCTGATTGTTGCGCTGTCGCGTAGTCAAGTAACATGCTGCCGGAACACGCAGGGCCCGGCCAGGCCGGCGTAGAGGTTTATCTGGAGAACAAGTCATGAATCTGATTCAAAGCCACCATCACCTGACGCTGTGCGTCGGCAAGGCCCAGGAAGACTACGATTTCCACGTTGGCTTGCTCGGCCTGCGCAGCGTCAAAAAGACCGTGCTGTTCGACGGCACCGTGCCCATCTACCACTTCTACTACGGCAACGAGAACGGCGACCCGAGCACGCTGATCACCTGCTTCCCGTTCCAGCAGGCCGGCGTCATCGGCCGCAAGGGTTCCGGCCAGATCAAGATCGTCAACCTGTCGGCGCCCTCGAGCTCGCTCGATTTCTGGGCCAAGCGCCTCAAGGCCAAGGGCTACGCATTCAAGCCGTTCGAGCGCTTCGGCGAGAAGGGCCTGCACTTCGAACATCCGTGCGGCATCGAGTACGAGATCGTCGGTGACGACAAGGACACCCGCAAGCCGTGGACGACGCACGAGACGCCCGCAACAGTAGCCATCAAGGGCCTGCGTGGCATCACCGTGTCGCTCAAGGACATGGACCCGCAGGGGGAATTCATGGAGGTCGCGTTCGGTGGCCGCAAGACCAGTACCGATGGCGCCTATACCCGCTATGAAATGGGAGCCGGTGGCGCTGGTTGCATGGTGGATTTCGTGCGCGAGCCCGATCTGGCGCAGGGTTCCTGGACCTTCGGTGCCGGCACGCCGCATCACTGCGCATTCAAGGTCGACAATGCCGACCAGCAGAAGCAGTTCAAGGACTACGTCGAAGGCATCGGCTATACGGACATTTCCGACGTGAAGGACCGCAACTACTTCCACTCCGTCTACTTCCGGACGCCGGGCGGCGCGCTGTTCGAGTGCGCCTATTCGATCCCGGAATCGTTCGAAATCGACGAGAAGCCGGCCGAGTTCGGCGATCGCTTCATGCTGCCGCCGTGGCTCGAAGACCGTCGTGAAGAATTGATGGGCAAGCTCGAACCGATCGAGTACGAAATGTCGAGTGTCATTGCCGCAGCGCGTTGAGTCCTGGCGACCAGACGCGATTTGACCCGATGTCTTGAAGCCTTGGGTGTGCGAGGGGCCGGTGAGGGCTACAATCCCGCCGGCTCGAGTACAAGGCTGGCGACAGTAGAGTGAGGCACCGGGGTTGCGATGAACGCGCCCACGGGCCGCCTCGCGCCACGCGCGAGGGACTAGGGGGATTCACAAGGCGGGCAGCGGAACCTCGGACGCTTTATCGAGGGCGGTTGCCGTTGGCTGATCCTGCTGTGGGCAAGGTGAAGGAGCTCAAGGTTGATGAATAAGCGCAGGTTTGTAACGTTCAGCATCGCGTCGGTGACTGTGGTGCTGATGGGCGCCGCGTTCGTGGCCCAGGCAGCGCAGCCGGCCCGCACGGCTCGTGCTCCGGCTGCAGCCGCTCCGCAGCAGCCCAACTTCGACAGCGTGCAGATTCGCATCGTGCACGTGCAGGGGAAGGTCTACCTGCTGAACGGCGCCGGTGGCAATACCTCCGTGCAGATTGGCGACGATGGTGTGCTGGTGGTCGACACGCAGTTTGCGCCGATGGCCGACAAGATCGTCGCGGCCATCCGCACCCTGACAGACAAGCCGATCCGCTACGTCGTGAACACGCATTCGCACCCGGATCATGTGGGCGGCAACCAGGCCATCGCGAGCCAGGGCGCGTCGCTCGGCGGCGCGAACGTCGTCGGCCTCCTCGGCAACCAGGCCATCCAGGGCGCCAAGATCATCGCCCACGAAAACGTGCTCAACTACCTGAGCACCGCGCACGGCGCGACACCTGCCATGCCCTCCGCGGCCTGGCCCACGGACACCTATTTCCAGCCGTTCTTCGACGTCTACTTCAACAACGAGGACGTGCGGTTGTTCCACGTGCCGAATGCACATACGGACGGCGACAGTTACGTCTACTTCCGCGGGTCGGATGTCATCGCGACCGGCGACATCTTCACGACCACCGGATTCCCGTTCATCGATCACTCGCGGGGCGGCAACATCGACGGCGTCATTGCCGGCCTCAATTCGGTCCTCGATCTGGCCGTGACGAAGTGGCAGGACGAAGGTGGCACCATGATCATTCCGGGGCATGGCCGCATCACCGACAAGCACGAAGTGCTTGAGTATCGCGACATGCTCGTCATCATCCGCGACCGGATCAGCGACATGGTCGCAAAGCGCATGACCCTGGAGCAGGTGAAGGCGGCGAAGCCAACACTCGACTATGAACCGCGCTTCGGCGCCGACTCCGGCTTCTGGACGACGGCGCAGTTCATCGAGGCCGTGTACCAGGACGTAGCCAAGGCGAAGAAGTAGCTGGGTTCCCATGACCGCTACCGCGATGAATCTGGTGGAGAGAACAATGAATTTCAGCAACAAGAAGCCCTTGCCGCTCGCACTGCTGGCTGCGATGGCGCTGCTCGGCGTGACAGGCACCTTCGTCGCCCCGGTGCATGCGGGCCAGGCGCCCGCCCAGCCGCCCCGCACGCCGCGCGCTGCGGCGCCCATCGATATCACGGGCAATTGGGTTGCAGTCGTCACCGAAGACTGGCGCTTCCGCATGGTGATCCCGTCCAGGGGCGACTACGCCAGCGTGCCGCTGACGGATGCAGCGCGCAAAGTGGCCGATGCGTGGGATCCCGAAAAGGACAAGGCGTCGGGCAATGCCTGCAAGGCCTACGGCGTCGCGAACATCATGCGCATGCCGACGCGCCTCAAGATCAACTGGACAGCTGACAACGTACTCAAGGCCGAGACCGACGCCGGCAAGCAGGTGCGCAACCTCACGTTCACGAACGTCGTCATCGAGCAGGCGCGGCGTGAAATCGGCGCAACCGGCGGCGGCACGCCGCGTCCCGATGCGCAGGGCCAGCAGGCGGAGAATATTACTGTCGGCACCGTTGCGGCTGCCGCGCCATCGTTGCAGGGCACTTCGCGTGCGGAATGGGAACGCTCCGACCTCAAGGTGACGACCACGAACCACACGGGAGGGTACCTGCGCCGCAACGGTGTTCCGTACAGCGACAAGGCGAACATCACCGAGTATTACTACCGCTACGCCGCCTTCGGCGACGAGTGGCTGACGGTATCGACCATTGTGGAGGACCCGCAGAACCTGCGGCAGCCGTTCCTCACGAGCTCGAGCTTCAAGAAGGAAGCCAACGATTCGAAGTGGGCGCCTTCGGACTGCGTCTCCGAGTGGGGACCGCTCAAGCAGATGGGCGTCGATCCCTTCAACTAGACCCGCGCCCCTCACCCGCACTGCGCGTGACCTCTCCCGCGGAGAGGTAATCACTACCCCTCTCCTGGAGGAGAGGGAAACGGAGTGGGTGAGGGTCAGGTCCGGTCGATCTCGCCCTGCCCGTCAGCGACGTAGCCCGAAAGGGGCAGTACGATCCGTCCTGAGTCGATCGGTACGCATTCTGCCGGGAAGGTCTGAACGAATTCTGCACCGAGGGCAGTGAGCTGAGTGATGAAGGCGTCGAGATGGCGCATCGCTCCGGTCGGCAAGTCGTGCAGGACCACCACGCTCCAGGGCCGCGTCCTGACCTCATCGATACCGCGGGCGCACCACCCTTCAGGATCGCGCCAATCACCGGGTACGCAATTCCACAGCACGCAACTGTAGGCCTGCGCCTGCAGCCATCCGACGACCGCCGCGTTGAGAAGATGAGTGCCGATCTGCCCGGCCCGGCCGAAGGGCCTGAACAGCCGTTCTTCGATGCCGAGGCCTTGCAGCACCACATGCGTGCGCGCTAGTTCGTCCAGCGACGCTTCCGGATCCAGTTCTCCGAGCGGCGTGCGATGCGACCACGTATGGTTGCCGACCCAGTGATCGTCCGCCGCGATTCGGTCCACGAGCAGTCTGCCCTCGGTCGTGCTGGCCTTGGAGCCGAGGACAAAGAACGTCGAGAGGATCCCATGCCGTCTCAGGACCTCGAGCACTTGAGGCGAGGTGTCCGGATCGGGTCCGTTGTCGAAAGTCAGCGTGATTTTCACACCCCGATCATAGTGCTGTGGGCGCCTGTTATGCCGCCGGGCAGACAATTCGGTAATACGGCAGCCGAGAGCGAGGCCGTCCCATGAGTTGCCGTCATCCTGATCCCCAGAAAATATCGATTCAACCTGAGGGAGCCCGGTCCCTATAGTGCGCGCCTGCTAGGAATCGGCGCGCGACAACGAATGAGGAATCCACACCTGACTCAACCGGTGGTGGCCTGGGGTCAACCCTTGGCGGCGGCGCGCGCTGCTGTCATCGCGGTGCATGGGCGCGCGCAGCACCCGGGTGACATCCAGTCGGTCTGCTCGAGAATCGGGCTGGACGACTTTGCGTGCCTGGCTCCCACGGCGCCGGATGGCAGCTGGTATCCACAGGCCTTCACCGCGCCACTCGCCAGCAACGAACCCAAGCTCGCGCAGTCACTCGGACAGCTGAAGGCTTTGGTCAGCGAAATCATCGAAGCCGGGATTGATCGTCAAAGGATCGTGCTGGTGGGATTTTCGCAAGGGGCCTGCCTGCTGGCCGAGTACGCGCTGCGGCATCCCGCGCGCTACGGCGCGTTGCTCGTCCTGACGGGGTCTGCCATTGGGCCTGAGGGTACGGAATGGCGCTCCGCCGGCGACTTTGCCGGGACGCGAGTGCTGGTCAGCGGGGCGACGCAAGACCCGTGGATCCCCGGGCAGCGAATGCAGGACACCGCTCGGCTCTTCAAGGATCGTGGCGCGCGTGTCACGGAGTACTACTACGGCGGCTCGGAGCACCTGGTCAGCGATGCAGAAATCGCGCTGGCCCGCCGTATCGTGGGGGAGCTGCAGTGAGGGTCCTGAATGGGATCGCCAGCTGCGTGTCATCAGGGGTTTCCACCCGTACCCTGCGAGCGTGGTGAAAGCGCAACGCAGCACGGTTGGCCGCTGCCTCTTGGGCACCCGAGTGTCTTCCGGAAGGCGCCCGCCTCGGTTAACGAAAATTTGACACTTCTCAGGCCCGGCTTGACGTAACTTGGGCTCCGATGTAAACCGTAGTCTCTGAAGAGCAGGTGCGAGATACCTGCCAAGCAGGCTGTTGTGGCAAAATCACAAGCGCGGTCCTGCATCGCGGGACGGAGGCTGTTGCAGAGTTCTGTTTTTGACGGCCAACCAGCCGTCTTGATCTCGATGGTCACTGTTTGATTTGTCGTCTGGTATCAATTAGGGGGATCCATCAATGTCGACCCATCGTCGCAACAAGGTGATCTATGCTGCTGCGAGCCTCGCAGCGGTTGCATGGTTGCCAACGAGCGTCTATGCCGCCCAGCCCGCCGGGCGGACGGTAGCCGGTGCCATCGAAGAAGTACTCGTGACGGCCCGCCGTCGTGAGGAAAGCCTGCAGGACGTGCCGATCGCGATTTCCGCGTTCGGTGGCGAGAACCTTCAGCAGCGCGGTATCGAGTCCGTGCAGAGCATGAACGCCGTGGCCCCGAACCTGTCGGTCATGGGTGGCGGCAACTCGGGTGAGTCGCAGGCCAGCTTCCGCGTCCGCGGCATGCCCGGCGTGTCCGTCTACATCGACGGTGTCGACCAGCCCACCACCGACGGCCTGCTCACCATGGGCGTCGTCGAAGTGGATCGTATTGAAGTGCTGCGCGGCCCGCAGGGCACGCTGTTCGGCAACGGTTCGCTCGGTGGTGCCGTGTCGTACGTCACCAAGGCTCCTGCCGATGTCTACGGTGCACGCGTCCAGGCAACGGTCGGCAGCTTCGACCGCAAGGACATCCAGTTCTCGCTCGACTTGCCGCTCTCGGATACCTTCAAGACGAAGTTGACCGGTGCCTCGATGACTCGCGACGGCTTCGTGACCTCCAAGGTCATCGACCGCAAGTACGGCGATGTCAACGACACGCTCTACCGGGCGGACTTCCTGTGGAAGCCGTTCGACGGCTTCTCGGCTCGGTACAACATCGAGAAGTCGGATACCGACCGCCTCGGGCCGGCCCGCGTCGTGTGGGAAATCGGTCCGACCGGCACCCGCACCGTCGGCGCAACGACGTTCAACACGAACCCGCAGGTGCAGGCCTATGCCAACGCAACGCGGAACGGCAACTACGTCAACGGCTTCACGAACATCGCGTACAACAACGCGAATGACACGTCGGGCCAGTCGTACAGCACGTCGCTTGGCAAGTACGACACGCGCGTGGCGTGGGAAACGCACGGTATCGTCATCAACAACCTGCGCCATACCCTCGACCTCAACTGGGAGATCAACGACACGTTCCGCGTCCGCGGCATCAGCGGCTACAAGGAACTCAAGCGCGTCACCCAGGTTGACTTCGACGGCGCCGCCGAGGTGGTCCTGCTCGAGCGGTTGAACAACACCCGTACCAACAGCTTCAGCCAGGAACTGCAGATTCTGGGCTCGCACGAGCGAGTGGACTGGGTGCTCGGTGGCTTCTACCAGGCGCAGAACACCAACGGCCGCGGCGTGACCTGGGGCATGCCCGAGTTCACGTGCGACCTGTGGAGTGCCTCAAACCGCACCGGCCGTGGCATCACGCTGAACGACCAGATCAACTGCTTCAACAACCGTGCCCGTGCGTTGAACCGGGACGGTTCACAGGTGAACCCGGTCACGACGACCGCTGGCCAGCTTGCCACCGCCATCACGGGCCTGAGCGCCAACAATCCGGCGCTGCAGACGGCTGCGCTCGGCGTGAACCCCGGTGTCTTCACCGCGGCGGCAGCGAGCAACGCCGACACGGGATCGCTGACTAACGCGACCACGAAGGCCGTGTTCGGCGACGTCACATGGCGTGCGACGGACAAGTTGAACGTGGCCTTCGGCCTGCGCAAGAGCTGGGACGAGAACCCCGGCTCGATCAACCTGCTGAACCACACGCCGAGCCGCGCCGGGCTGCTGCCTGACACGGATATCCCGAACTACTTCGGCTACCTCGAGGTGAATTCGGCCGGTACTCCATTGCCGGGCCGCCTCAACCCCAGCAAGTTCGACGCGCTCACCAAGCGCCTGACGCTGCAGTATCAGTGGAATCAGGACCTGATGACCTACATCGGCTACTCCGACGGCTACCAGCCCGGTGGGACGTCGTCCGTGGGTGCCAACATCCTGGTCGTGACGCCGAACACTGGCACGTGCGGTGCGGGTACGCTGGCATCGGGCAGCAGCTGCGTTGGCGGCTACATGCGTGACATCTTCGTCAACAATCCGGCCGGCAACGACGTGTATGGCCAGCTGAACCCGCTGGTCCGTGAAGAGCAGACCGTGAAGAGCTTCGAGGTCGGCATGCGCGCCGATTGGTTCGGTGGCCAGCTGCGCACGAACGTGACGGCGTTCTACACCGACTGGGAGAACATCCCGGTCAGCGCCTACCATGCGACGAGCTGGTGGGACGTCGACGGCAACGGCTTCGCGGACTCGCAGATCAATGTTGACGGCGTGCCCGGCAACGACATCTTCTTCTTCCCATCGCTCTACACGGTGGGCGTGAAGAAGGCCGAGGCCAAGGGAATCGAGCTCGAGACCACGTGGCGTGCAACCGACAACCTGCGCTTCAACCTGAACGTCGGCTACCTCAAGACGGAGTACACCGAAGTGGGTCGTGACGCAGCGGACTTTGCGAACAGCGGCAAGCTGCCGTTTGCAGCCGTCAATGCCGGAAGCATCTTTGCCGGCGCTCCTGAGTTGACTACCAACTTCGGCACGTCGTACGAGTTCCAGCTGGCCGGTGGCCGTTCGATCAGCCCGCGCCTCGATTACACCTGGACGGACCAGTACACCCTGCAGACGGGTGAAGTCCTTCAGCGCGTCCAGGAAGCCTACGGCATCCTGAATGCACGTATCGGGTACGACTCGGGTGCGAATTGGCAGGTTGCCCTCACGGGCGCCAACCTGACGAACGAGTACTACTTCAACTCGGGCTTCTTCACGAAGGCGGAACAGATCCACTTCATGACGGTCGGCCGTCCGGCCGAGTATGGCCTGCAGTTCAACTTCAAGTTCGAGTGATCCCTCGAACCTGACCTGAACTCGAAAAGAAGAAGCATTGAGACGATGGCCCCGGGACCCAAAAGGTTCCGGGGCTTTTTTTTGCGCTGCGGGCATCCCCTCAAGCGGTTGGCAACGCGGAGTCGAGCGCACATACTTGGTGTTCCGAAAGGGGACAGATCTATTTTCCGCGCAGGTGCAGTGGCACCGCCCGCCAGGAAAACAGATCTGTCCCCTTTCGGAATACAACATCATTCGAGGGGGATCGGCCATGGTTGCGGAGTCGAAGAACACGGAATCTCGCCAGCAGAACACCGAGCAGAGCAGCGTCGATCGGCGCTCGTTCCTCGGCATGGGCGCGCTGGCGGCGGCAGGCGCGTTGGCTGCGGGTTGCAGCCAGTCAGAGCAAGCCGCGGCTCCGGCCGCCGCTCCGGCAAAGGCGGGCCCCGCACCCTACGTCGAGGGCGAGACCGTGGAAACGACGTTCGGCAAGATCAAGGGCTCGAGGCGGGGCGACATCCACGCGTTCCGTGGCGTGCCGTATGGTGCCCCCACCGGTGGCAACAACCGCTTCCTGCCCGCGAGTGCGCCAGCGCCGTGGACCGATGTGAAGACCTGCGCCGAGATCGGTCCCCGCGCGCCGCAGACGCAGGCCCGCATCATCCACGAGTGGGGCGTGCTCTATCGCCTTGAGGCGGCGAGCGAGGAATGCCTCGTCCTCAACGTGTGGTCCAAGGGACTCGCCGACAATGCCAAGCGTCCTGTCATGGTCTGGCTGCATGGCGGCGGCTTTGCGGGTGGCTCGTCCGGTGGACTGCCGTATGACGGCACCAACCTGGCCAATGTGCATGACGTCGTGTTCGTCGGCGTGAATCACCGCCTGAATGTCTTCGGCTTCCTGTACCTGCCTGAAGTGGGCGGCGAGAAATATTCACAGGCCAGCAACGTCGGCATGCTGGACGTGGTGCTCGCGCTGCAATGGGTGAAGGACAATATCGAAAAGTTCGGCGGCGACCCGGACAACGTCACCATCCTTGGCCAGTCAGGGGGTGGATCGAAGGTCAGCACGCTGCTCGGCATGCCGGCCGCCAAGGGCCTGTTCCATCGCGCCATCGCGCAAAGCGGCTCTCAGGTACGCAGCCTGACGCCTGACCAGGGCACGGCGACCGCCCGCGCGGTGCTGAAGGCGGTGAACCTGAAGCCGAACCAGATCGATCAACTGCAGCAGATGCCGTACTACGTATTGCGCGACGCGCTGACCGATGCAGAGGGCGTCGGCCAGTTCGCCCCGGTCATGGACAGCCGCACGATCCCGGCCCATAACTTCGATCCCGTCGCGACGCCGATCTCGGAGGACGTCCCATTGATGATCGGGTCCACTGACACCGAGATCACGTGGAACACCTTCCAGAACTACGACAAGCTCGATGAGGCCAGCCTGCGTCACTACGTGCGCGGCGCGCTCCGGTCAGACGATGCGACGGCAGATCGTCTCATCGCTCTGTATCGCGCGTCCTATCCGAGTGCCAGCAACCTGGACCTGTTCCTTAAACTGGGTACTGACGCGTCCAACTTCCGTCGCGGCACCGGGTTGCAGGCGGAGCGCAAGGCGGCCTTGGGCAAGGCGCCGGTGTTCAAGTACCACTTCGGCTTCTATTCGCCGGTCCGTGACGGAGAGCTGCGTTCCATGCATTGCATGGATATTCCCTTTGCGCTGCACAACACCCAAATCGCGGGTCCGGTCCTCGGCACGGCGCCCGAGCTGCAGGGACTGGAGGAGAAGATGTCCACCGCGTGGGCTATGTTTGCGCGGACAGGCAACCCGAACCACCCCGGCATCCCGGAGTGGAAGCCCTTCACGCTCGAGGCCCGCGATACCATGGTGTTCAACATCGACACCAAGGCCGTCCCTGACTACAAGGGTGAGGAGCTCCGGGCGGTGAACGCCGTCCTCGACCAGCCTCGGCCTGCGCGGCGCGGCTGAAGGTGATGTCTTAAAGGGGACATAAAGGGGACAGATCTATTTTCCGCCTGGGCGCCCCTGCAGGCGGGGAACCGCGGAAAATAGATCTGTCCCCTTTAAGATCCCGGAGTGATGATTCCGGGTCATGATGGGTCTCAGAAAAAATCGGTTCTTGGGAGTTCCTGTCTTTCACTATAGTCAGCGCGTCCGGCAGGCCCGCAACGACAGGCCTCGGCAGATTTTGGAGAGTCATCGATGAACATGGGTCGATCCGGTCTTGCGGGCGCATTCCTCGCCATCGCTGCCATCTGCACCGGCGCGCCCGCGTCTGCACAGATGGACCTTTCCGGCAAGTGGCGGCCGCAGCTGCACGAGGATTTTCCAGAGCGGATTCCCGGCCCCGAGCTGGTCGACTACGTCGGGTTGCCGATCAATGATTCCGCCCGGATGTTTGCCGACAGCTGGGATCCGGCGCGGTTGACGCTGCCTGAGCACCAGTGCCGTGTGCATACGGCGCCCTACATCCATCGTGGGCCACACAACCTCCGGATTTCGGAGGTGCGTGACCCCGCTACGCAGATCCTCACGGAGATCCGCCTGTACATCAGCACGTACGAGCAGACGCGCGTGATCTACATGGATGGCCGCCCGCATCCGAATGACCTCGTGCCGCACACCTGGATGGGCTTTTCCACGGGCCAATGGGACGGGGACATGCTGAAAGTGCACACGACGCACCTCAAGCAGAACTGGATCCGCCGTAACGGCCTGCCGCAGAGCGATGCCGCGGAGATGGAAGAGGTATTCATCCGCAATGGCGACATGATGACCCACATGTGGACGCTGAAGGATCCCGTGTACCTCACCGAGCCGCTGACCAAGAACGAGAACTACCTGCTGAACCCGCGCGTGGAGGGCCAGGCCGCCTGGACCTATCCGTGCGTGGCCGTCGTCGAAGTGCCGCGAGAGCAGGGCGACGTGCCCCACTACCTGCCCGGCCAGAACCAGAACATGGACGAGCTGTACACGCGCTGGAACATTTCGCATGAAGCGTTCCGGGGCGGCGCGGCCACGATGTACCCCGAGTGGTTCAAGACCCACGGGGTTGCCGAGCGCACTCGCTGACTCTGGCAGGCGGTGAGGTCAATAGACAACGGAAGTCAGGAAGCTGGGAAGCAAAGGAAGCCGGAAGGTGTCGTGGGGTCGCGCCTTGCCCGCTCTGGCTTCCGGGCTTCCCCACTTCCTCGCTTCCTTAACGCGCAAGGAATCCTCGATGACTGGACCACGCCGAACCACTGCCGGAATGCTGGCGCTGACCATTGCAGTGGCGATGTTCCCGCTTGCCGCCACGGCGCAGTCCGACCTGACCGGTCGCTGGCAGCCGCGACAACATGAAGACCAGCCCGAGCGCGGGCCAGGCCCCGAGCTCGGCGACTATCTCGGATTGCCCATCAACGATGCGGCGCGGCTCTACGCCGACAGCTGGGACCCGGCACGCCTGACGTTGCCCGAGCACCAGTGCCGTGTGCACACGGCACCGTACATTTTTCGCGGGCCCCTGAACCTGCGCATCTGGGAAGAGCACCATCCGAGCACGCAGGTCGTCGAGAAGATCATGATGTACATCCGCACGTACGAGCAGACGCGCACGATCTACATGGATGGCCGCCCGCATCCGAACGAGCTCGCACCCCATACATGGATGGGCTTCTCGACGGGCAAGTGGGACGGCGATGCGCTCATCGTCACGACCACGCACATCAAGCAGAACTGGGTGCGCCGCAACGGCATCCCGCAGAGCGATCGCGCGACGCTGATCGAGCGCTTCCAGCGCCATGGCGACCTCATGTCGCACATCTCGATCGTGGAAGATCCGGTGTACCTCACCGAGCCCCTGACCAAGAGCGAGACGTTCGTGATGAACCCGCGTATCGAGGGCCAGGCGGCATGGACCTATCCGTGCGTGGCTGTGGTCGAAGTCCCGCGGGTGCAGGGCGACGTGCCGCATTACCTGCCGGGACAGAATGGGAACCTGGCCGAGCTGGCGAAGCGCTGGAACATCAGCGCGGAAGTGTTCCGCGGCGGCGCGCCGCAGATGTATCCCGAGTACGTCAAGACGCACCAGACAGTAGAGAGGCTCCGATAGGAAGCCTAAGGAAGCAAGGAAGCTGGGAAGCAAGGAAGCAAGGAAGCAAGGAAGCAAGGAAGCAAGGAAGCGAGGAAGCGAGGAAGTAGCGGAAGCCAGATTCTTTAAGTGCTGCCGCCCCTTCCGGCTTCCACCACTTCCTCGCTTCCTTGCTTCCTCGGCTTTGCGGCAACCTCTGCCTAGACGTTGCCGGGCACGTTCTTGTCCAGCCAGTTGAGCAGCACGCGCGAGATGTCGCGGTTGTTCTTCTCCATCATCATGAAGTGGCCGTTGCCGTGGATGCCGATGGCGGCCAGTTCCACGTGGTCGACGTTGCAGCCCGCCTGCTTGAGGAATGCGACGGTCCCCCAGTCGTAGGGCACGTGATAGGAGGCTTCCGCCGTCACGAGCATGATCGGGATGCCGGCGAGGTTCTTGAGCTTGCGCGCAGGCTCCGCCTGGATCTGGCACGCCTGATAGCCCGGCTTCGGCGCAGGCACCGTCACGGTCTTGAGCTCTGCGGGACTGGCAGCGGGTGGATCGTAGACCATCGGGCTCGCCGTCACGCCCCACTGCAGCGGACCCATCGGCGGACCATTCGGTTCGATCGCAAGGATCCCCTTCACGAGGTTCGGCCGCGCGTTGCCTGCGATCCAGCAGCTGGGGCCTCCCATCGAATGCGCCATCACGAGGGAGGGGCCGATGCGATCGAGCAGTTCGCCCAGCAGTTCAGCCCACAGCTCGTGCGTTGCCGGCAGATCCGTGAGGAAGGCTCCGCCTTGCCCTGCAGCCGCCTGGTCGACCGTGGGATCGCCGATCTGTCCGGTCGTGCCCGGCCACTGCGTATGCAGATGCGCCGTGACTGTCTTGTTCGGTGACTTCTCTGGCGCAGAGAACTGCCGTTCCATGTTTTCGTACGTGGCGGCCGGACGGTAAGGCCCGTGCAATTCCGTGTGATAGGGCGAGCGACCGTGGCCCGGGCGATCGACGACGTATACCTTGTAGCCTTGCTCGAGGAAATGCGTGGACCAGCCGCGCCGACCGTCAGGGGTGCCCATCCAGTCGAGGCCCTGGCCGCCGCCGCCGTGGATGATCACGATGGGGTAGGGGTGCCGGACTCTCGCGGGAATCTGGTACTCCACATACGCCTGTGCGCCGTTGATGACGGTGCCGCGGGCCAATTCAGCGCGCTTGACGCCCAGCCAGAAGAAGCTCCACTCGGCGATGTCGAGTTCGGGGTCGGCCGCGGCCTTCGCGGGTTGTGCCGCCTCGGCGTCGCCAAGCGAGCCAAGAGCGACGCCCGCAGCGGCAAGGGCGGAGGTCTGGGCGATGAAGTCCCGGCGCGTGAGCGACGTGTCCGTGGCGGTGGCGGGGAGATCCATTGGGGTCAGGGGAGTGTCGTTCATGAAGGGCATCCTGTTAAGCGCGCGCCTTGGCGGCGATCCACGTATGGATCACGTCGAACACTTCCCGCCGGTTCGTCTCCAGCATCATGAAGTGGCTGTTGCCGCGAATGGCGCGCTCTTCAAGGCGGAGGAAGTCGACGGTGCAGCCGGCCTGGCGCAGGTACTCGACGGAAGGCGGATCGCTAAGCTTGTGTCGCTGCGAGTTCTCACCAAGCACGAAGCTGATGGGGATGCCGGCCAGGTTCTTGAGCTTGCGCGGAGGGTCGGCCTGCAACTTGTAAGGCAGCAACCCTGACCCTGCGGGGGGCGTGACATCGCGTGTGGCAATCTGCTTGGGATCGGTGACGGGTGGATCGTAGGTGACGGGGCTCGAACTCAATCCCCATGCCAGCGCGCCGAACGGAGGACCTGCAGGTTCGACGGCAACGATCGCCTTCACGAGGTTCGGGCGCTGGTCCGCTACCACCCATGCAAACGGTCCGCCGGCGGAGTGGACCAGCACGATGGCCGGGCCGATCCGGTCGAGCAGTTCAGCGCCCCGACTGGCCCACAGCGCATGCGCCATCGCCTGATCCTGGGGAGTCGCATTCTGCCCGGCCTGGAACTGGTCGAGCAGCGGATCGCCAATCTTGCCGGTGCCGTTCCATCGCGGCGTCGCTGCCGTTGCAGCCGCAGAGAAATCAGCTTCCACGCCTTCGATGGTCGGCACGGGAGTCGGGGCACCCAGGGCATCGGGATGATAGGGCGCACGGCCGTGGCCGGGGCGGTCGACGATGTATGTCCGATAGCCCTGCTGCACGAAGAAGTGTGCCCAGCCAGGCTGTCCTGAGCCCAGCCCCATGTAATGAGTGCCCTGGCCGCCACCACCATGCACGAGGACGATGGGCAACGGTTGCGTCACGTTCGCCGGGATCAGGTACTGCACGTACATCTGGCCGCTTGCGATCGTGCCGTAGTCGGTCTTCTTGCGGTCGACGCCGACCCAGAAGAAGCCCTGATCCTTGAGGCGCATGGCTGTCGAGCTGGTGTTTGTGAGTTGTTGTGCCATGGGGGTGAGTGGTGCTCAGTGATTAGTGGCCGGTGGCCGGTGGTCGGTGTTGGGAGTCTGGAAGCCACCAGCCACCGATCACCGACCACTGGCCACCATCTCATTCAAGCCTTCACGTTTTTCCTGATCCAGCCTTCGATGACGTCGAAGCCCTGCTTGCGGTTTTCCTCGACCATCATGAAATGGCCGTTGCCGAGGATGCCGAGATCCTTGAACTGCACGTGCTCGACATTGCAGCCCGCCTGCTTGAGCCACGCCACCTGGCCTGTGCCCTGCAAGAAGCGGGTGTTCTCCGTGGTGATGAACGCCATCGGGATGCCCTGCAGGTTCTTGAGCTTGTGGACGCTGCCGTCCGCCTGCAGTTTGTAGGGCGCAGCGCCTGGAGGCGGGGCCACGTCGCGCAGCGCGAACTCCTTCGGATCGGACACCGGCGGATCGTACGCGAGCGGTACAGCCGTCACACCCCATGGCGTATTGGCGGCGAACGGGTTGCCGGCGCCTTCGAAGTTCACGATGCCCTTCACCAGCTGCGGCCGCTCGTTCGCGACGAGATAGCCGAACGGGCCGCCCGCCGAATGCACCTGGATGATGGCCGGGCCGATGCGGTCGAGCAGCTCTGCGCCACGGCTTGCCCACAGGCGATGCGAAAACGCGTTGTCCTGCGGCGCGCTGTTCTGGCCCGCGATGAACTGCAACGCTTGGGGGTCATCGATATCGCCCGTGCCCTGCCAGCGCTTCTGCGGTGCCTGCGCCGACTTGATCAGGTCGACGTTGACGGCCGCGATCGGTGCATTCGCGCTGATGGGGCCGAGTGCATCGGGGTGGTACGGTGCGCGACCATGTCCCGGGCGGTCGACGAGGTACACGCGATACCCGGCCTGCAGGTAGTAGTGCGCCCAGCCCGCGATGCCACCGCCCACTCCCATGTAGTGCAGCATCTGCCCGCCGCCACCGTGCACGAGCACGATGGGCAGGGGCTGCTTCACTTCGGCAGGAATCATTTCCTGCACGTACATCTGGCCGGACAGGATCGTGCCGTACGGCATCTTCTTGCGTTCGGTGCCTGTCCAGAAGAAGTTCTGGTTCGCGAGCTTCACGGCCGTTTCCGTGACCTTCGCCGGGGCGATCGTCGCACCTTTCTCGACCTTGGCCTGGATCCAGTCAGTGATGGGCTTCAGGACTTCACGGCTGTTGCGCTCGACCATCATCATGTGGCCGTTGCCCTTGACGCCTTTCGCAGCCATGCGCAGTTCTTCGGCATCGACACCGGCCTGCTTGAAATACGCGATGGCGCCCGGGTTGCCTGGGGAGGCAAACGAGCCTTCGGCCGTGACGATCACGATCGGGATGTTCTGCAGGTTCACGAGCTTGCGTGCGGGCTCTTCCTGCAGGCGATAGGCGGACACGCCCATCTCTGGCGACGGGACGACGCGAGTGCGGATCTCGGAAGGATCCTTGACCGGCGGATCGAACGTCACGGGAATCGTGGACATGCCCCACACGTTGGCACCGCCGAACGGCTGGCCACCGCCCTCGATCGCAACGATGCCCTTCACGAGCTGCGGACGGGCCTCGGCCACGAGCCAGCCGAACGGGCCTCCCGCCGAGTGCGTCATGATCACCGCCGGGCCGATCCTGTCGAGCAGCATCGCGCCGCGCTCACGCCATGCCGTGTGCGCAAAGATGTTGGTCTGGTTGGGCGCCGCGGGCGGCGGAGTGCCATCGCCGCGGGCGCCTGCGGGCGCGGCGCCCGGAGGCTGTGGCACGAACACATAGGAGCCGCCTTGCGACGCGACGAACTGGTCGAGGTCGCGCGAGCCCACGGTACCTTCGCCGACCCACTGGTTGTGCAAATGCTGGAAGGGGCCGGGTTGCGCGGTGGCCGTCGGATTCGGGGGCGTGAAGCGGCCCGAAATATTCTCGAGCGTGCCGGCCTGTGGCGGGAAGGCGCGATGCAACTCGGGATGCAGCGGCGAACGGCCGTGTCCGGGACGATCGACGACATACACACGGTAGCCCTGTTCGAGCAGGACCTGCGCCCAGCCGCGACGACCATCGGGCGTGCCCATCCAGTCGAGGCCCTGGCCACCGCCACCGTGGACGAGCACGATCGGGTACGGATGTTTCACTTCGCGGGGCACCCAGTATTCGACGTACATCTGCTTGCCGTTGAGGAATGAGCCCATCGCAAGGTCGGCGCGTTCGACGCCCACCCAGAAAAAGCTCCACTCGGCGAGGTCGAGCGCGGGATCGGCCGCAGTGCGCGTCTTGCGCGCCGGCGTGGCTGCCTCCGCGCTGCTGGTCAGGATGGAACCCACTGTCAGGCCGACAGCTGTCAATGCCGTGGTCTGGCCCAGGAACTCGCGGCGGGTCATGCCGCTGTCGTTGTTGTCCGCGCCGGACTGTTGCCCAACCGTGTTCTCGGTGCTCATCTATTTTCCCCCTCGTTGCATTCTTGAATAATGTTCACCTGCGGGCGCCACGGCCCTACAGGCTCATCGTCAGATCTCGTAGTCGCCTACGCGGCGCTCGGAGCGCAGCGGGCCGACCAGTTTCTTGAAGTCCTCGTGGATCGCGTGCGTCTGGTAGCCATCGAGTGCTGCCCAGGTTTCGAACTCGCAAAAGAGGATCAGGTCCGTGGAGTCCGCAGTCCGCGGCTTGTCCATCCCCAGATCGATCTTCGTGAGTCCTGGAACGCCGGTGCGCATCGCTGCCACACAGGCCTGCAATTCAGCCCACTTGGCCGGTGTTGTCGTGAGCGCATCACGATCCTTGAGCCGCCACATCACCACATGCCGTACCACTTCGCACCTCTTCTTGAACGATCTTCCACGAGACCTCGACGTTACACGCGACGTGTCCGGCATGCCAAGGCCCTTTGCTCCCTGCTGCAGTTGCGCTGCAGTCGGTCAGGTCGACTGGCCGGTTCGTGCTCGGCGGCGGCGCGCACCGGAAGCAGGCCCGGTGTTGTCGAACAGGGCCGTCAGCTGGGCGACGATGGCCTCGCCCAATTCGTCGGGCGTGGCGAGCGTGATCGACCGATTGTAGTAGCGGGTCACGTCGTGGCCGATACCGATGGCGAACAACTCCACCGGCGAGCGTTGCTCGACGAAGCGGATGGCGGCGCGCAGATGCCGTTCCAGGTATTCGGGGTGGTTGACGGCCAGCGTGGCGTCATCGACGGGCGCCCCATCCGAGATCACCATGAGGATCTTGCGCGGTTCCTGGCGTGCGAGCAGCCGGTCATGGGCCCACAGCAGCGCTTCGCCATCGATATTCTCCTTGAGCAGGTTGTCCTGCAGCATCAGGCCGAGATTGCGGCGCGACCGGCGCCACGGCGTATCGGCCCCCTTGTAGATGATGTGCTTCAGGTCCGTGAGCCGGCCGGGGTTCTCGGGCCGGTTGTCGGCCACCCACTTCTGGCGGGACTGCCCGCCGCGCCAGCTCACTGTCGTGAACCCCAGTATCTCGGACTTGACGCCACAGCGTTCAAGCACCGTGCCCAGGATTTCGGCGCACATCGCCGCCATCGCGATCGGCCAGCCGCGCATCGATCCCGAGTTGTCGATCAGGATCGTGACGACCGTATCCGGGAAGCGCGTTTCCGATTCCTGCTTGAATGCCAGGGATTCGAGCGGGTGCGTGACCACGCGCGTCAGGCGACTGGTATCGAGGAGGCCTTCCTCCAGGTCGAACTGCCAGGAGCGCGTCTGCAATGCCAGCAGGTGCCGCTGCAGCTTGTGGGCCCAGCGCGCGACGCTGTCAGTCTTGCCTTCGAGCTGTTCATCCAGCTTGTGGCGCAGGCGCACAAGTTCCGCTTCGCTGCAGAGGTCTTCGGCATTCGTGACGGTGTCGAACAGCGTGCTGTACGCCCGGTATGCGGTGCCCGACTGCGAACCGTTCTGCGACATCGCCACGGGCTCGGCGAGGGATTCCTCTACCTTCTCGCCGCTCATCGGGTCCCACTGGCCGTCCTTGTTCTGCTCCTCGCCGTCGTCCGACGACTCTTGCGATTCCTGTGTCTGGTCGGATTGTTCGCGGGACGAGTCGCGCTGCTCCTGCTCTTTTTCTTCTGGCGTGACGGCAAGGCCCAGCAGGTGGATGAGGGCAATGGCTCTGCGCGCGAAGGCTTCCTGGTCGTCGGCGAGCGGGGCCAGCGCAGCAATCTGCTCGGCCGCGCCGGAATCGACCAGCGACTGCCAGTGCTGTTCAAGCTTCGCGGCACGCTCGGGAGGCAGCGGCGCACCGATGGACAAGCGAACCGTGTCCGCGACGGTCTTGATGAGCTCTTCGGCTTCTGCCACCTCGGGCTGCAAAGGCTTTCCCAGGCTGACGCGCCATGGCCGATGAAATGCGGCGAGATCCTGCTGGACGCCGAGCATGTGGCGCGACCCGACGGCTTCGACGCGCCCCTGTTCCAGCTGTCGGTAGAGTCGCTGCTGCAGCGGCAGCGATGGCGCGAAGCGCTGCAGAATCGCGGGATCGGTGAGGCGGGCGCGGAGCCCGAAGGCATCGATGGAACCCCGCCAGCGGGCCAATTCGATTTCCGACGGGTTCGAGGGTGCCGACTGCAAGAGCGCCGCCGAGCCGGGCAACGTGTCGGCTGAGGGATCGAGCGGCGGGGGTTCGTCTGCCCGGCGTGCAAGCGCCTTCAGCACGACTGCGGAGACCTCTCGCAGCTGCTCCCCGGCGTTCTTGCGCGACTGGGCCATGTCAGCAGCAGGGGGCTACTTGTGCGCGATCGCCGCTTCCACCAGGTCGATGCCGAAGCAGCGCTGGTAGAACTCCGCGATGATCGGCCGCTCGGCTTCGTCGCACTTGTTGAGGAACGCCAACCGGAAGGAATACTCGAGCTGCCCGAAGATCGTGGTGTTCTCCGCCCAGTTGATGACCGTGCGGGGCGACATGACTGTGGACAGTTCCCCCGCCATGAATGCGGTGCGGGTCAGGCCGGCAAGCGCGACCATGCGCTGTACCGTGGCCCGTCCCTCTGCCGATGCAAAGTGCGGGACGCGCGCGATCACGATCTCGACTTCCGCTTCCGGAGCCAGGTAGTTGAGCGTGGCAACGATATTCCAGCGGTCCATCTGTCCCTGGTTGATCGTCTGCGTGCCCTGATAGAGCCCGCTCGCATCGCCGAGGCCCACCGTGTTCGCGGTGGCAAACAACCTGAACGCGGGATGGGCGCGAATGACGCGGCTCTGGTCGAGCAGCGTCAGCTTGCCGTGGGCTTCGAGCACCCGCTGCAGCACGAACATCACGTCGGGGCGGCCTGCATCGTATTCATCGAAGATCAGCGCGACTGCCCGCTGCAGTGCCCACGGCAGGATGCCCTCGCGGAACTCGGTGACCTGCTGGCCGCCCTTGATCGCGATCGCGTCCTTGCCGATCAGGTCGATGCGGCTGACGTGGCTGTCGAGGTTGATGCGGATGCAGGGCCAGTTGAGCCGTGCAGCCACCTGCTCGATGTGCGTGGACTTGCCGGTGCCGTGGTAGCCCTGGACGAGCACGCGGCGGTTGTGCGCGAAACCAGCGAGGATCGCGAGCGTCGTGTTGCGGTCGAAGCGGTAGGCGCTGTCGATGTCCGGCACGTGCTCGGAATGCTGGCTGAACGCCGGTACGGTGAGATCGCTGTCGATGCCGAAGACGCTTCGGACATTGGCAGTGGTATCCGGAGTGGAAAGCAGCAGCCGCTCTTCCCGCGCTTCGCTGTCCGTCGACGCTTCGGTCATGACTTCTCGCTTGTTGTGGTCAGGCCGCCTGAATGACGACCTGGCCGTTCTCGATCCTGATGGGGACGACTTCAAGCCCCATGCCCACCGCCGGACCGTCGATGCATGCGCCATCTTCGAAGCGGAAGATGGCGCAGTGGAAGGCGCACATGACCTGATTGCGTTCCGAGATCAGGAAGGTCTGCGGCTTCGCGTTGAGCGGCAGCGAGAAGTGCGGGCAGCTGTTGACGTATGCCCATACCGATTCGCCAGCGCGGAAAGCGACCACCCGCAGCTTCTTGATTCCTTCGCCATACATCACCTCAAAGCCCGAGCCTTGAGGGATGTCAGCCACCGCACAGAGCACGCTGCCCGGTGCGGGGGCATTCAGATGGGCCTGCCACGACGGCATAGGTCACCGCGGATAGTGCGGGGGAATCTGCGCGTCGACGTTCACCCACACCGACTTCGCATCGGTGTAGTCGTGCATGGCTTCGAAGCCCATCTCGCGGCCGTATCCCGAACTGCCCACGCCGCCGAACGGCGAGCCCGGATTCACCCGCTTGTAGCAGTTGATCCAGACCATGCCGGACCGCATCGCCGCGGCGACGCGATGTGCGCGCTGCAGGTTGGTCGTCCACAGCCCGCCGCCGAGGCCGTACTCCGTCGAGTTGGCGATCTGGATCGCTTCCTCGTCGGACTCGAACGTATTCACGGCGACAAACGGCCCGAACACTTCTTCCTGGCAGATGCGGTCCTTGGGCTGGGCCATGACGACCGTCGGCTCCACGAAGAATCCGTTCGCCAGTTCCGGCGCATCCGGCTGCCTGCCGCCGGTGAGGATCTTGCCGCCTTCCTGCTGCGCGATCTCGCAGTAGTGCAGGACGCGCTTTTGGTGAAGCTTCGAGGTGAGCGGTCCCATTTCGGTCGTAGGGTCGAGCGGATTACCGAGCTTGATCGACTTGGCGAGCTTGATGAAGCCGTCCAGGAACTCATCCGCGATGCTCTTGTGCAGCATCAGGCGCGAGCCCGCGATGCAGGCCTGTCCCTGGTTGTGGAAGATGGCGAAGGCGCTGCCGTTGATGGCAGCTTTGAGGTTCGCGTCGGAGAACACGATGTTGGCACCCTTGCCGCCGAGTTCGAGCTGCACGCGCTTCAGGTTGCTCGCCGAAGCCTGCACGATCTTGCGGCCGACAGCTGTGGAGCCGGTGAAGCAGATCTTCTGGACATCCATGTGTTCAGCCATGTGCTGGCCGGCAATGGAACCATGGCCGGGCAGGATGTTGACGACGCCGGGCGGAATGCCGACCTCGGCCATCAATTCCGCAATCTTGAGGGAACTGAGCGGGGTGATTTCCGCCGGCTTCAGGACGATGGTGTTGCCGGCCGCGAGCGCAGGGCCCATCTTCCAGCTGGTGAACATCAGCGGGAAGTTCCAGGGCACGACCTGGCCAACGACACCCAGCGGTTCGCGCAGCACGTAGTTGAGGAAGCCCTGCTCAACCGGAACGACGCTGCCTTGGAACTTGTCGGCCATGCCGCCGAAGTAGCGGAAGGTGACTGCCGTGCGTGGCACGTCGAGGCTTCTGCTGTCGCGGAGCGGATGGCCCGTATCCAGAGACTCGATCTGCGCCAGTTCTTCGGCGTTGGCTTCGATGGCATCGGCCAGCTTGAGCAGCAGGCGGCCACGTTGCATTGCCGCCATGTCGCGCCAGGCCGGGAAGGCCTTGCGGGCCGCGGCGACAGCCTTGTCGACATCGGCCACCTTGGCTTCCGCCACGTTGGCAATCGTCGAACCATCGAAAGGATTCACGGTCGCGAAGGTGGCGCCGTCTACAGCGTCGACGAACTCGCCACCGATGAACAGTTTGGTTTGCAGTTTCATATGAGTTGCTTCGTTCCTGTCCCCCGGCAGTCATCCGGGGGAGGCTTAAAAAAAAGTGGCGGCCCGAGGGCCGCCACCATTATCGCACCAAGAGCGCCTTTTCGTCAGAAATTGACGGGGTAAGGCTGCAGCTTGCCGCTCTCGTACATGTCAGGGAGTTCCGGGGTCGCGTTTTCCCAGACGAGCAGCATGGAGCGCTTCTTCGAGAAGCCCTGGTGGCGGATGTTGGCAGGCATGGCTGCCACGTCGCCGGCCTTCATGATGGCCTTGGCGCGGGGCAGGCCCGTCAGCTTGTCCTCCACTTCCCACTCGATCTCGTCGGACAGCTGCACGAACCACTCGACGCGGTCGTTGCCGTGCTTGATCGGCAGGATGTACTCCTCGGTGGTCGGGCAGCAGAGGCTGCGACCGCACACGGAGGTGACCGAAGGATTCCACGTCACGTCGGAACGCGACAGGTACGCGAACAGGTTCATCGCGTGGACGTCGTTCTCGAAGCCCTCCTCGGCATGGATTTCGGGAGCGTCCTGCACGACATCAGCGAACGCGCGGTTCACCGGGTAGCCGTTGGAATCGCTACGCAGTTCGGCATCGCCGGGCAGTCCGGGCATGCGCTTGCAGGCCTGGCGCTGGCGGTCGATGGCTTCTGTGTTCGAGCCGTTTTTCTTGCCGACCCAAGAAGAGCCGGTCTCATCCGGGGCAGCGAACGGGTCGAAACCCTTGTTCGTGAAGTCCTCGAGGATCGCCTTGAACGTCGCCATGATCAGCGGCGTATCAAACGTCTCGACCAGGTCGAGACCGCGATCGTGGTAGGCGGGGGCGTACCGGCCGGCATAGAACTCGACTTGGCCGTACTTGTTGCGGGTGCCGATCATGCCGTCGAAATTCACCCAGCCGTAGAAGAAGCCCCAGGCCACGTCGCGCATCATCGCGCGCAGGAATGCGTCGGCCGACATGATGTGCTTCATCTGCTGGCCCTTGGCCGGCCAGGTGACGTGCACGAAGTATTCGTCACGGCTGATCTTGAAGTTGCCCAACGTGAACGTACGGTAACCCGTTTCGTTGCTGGGAGCGGATGCGTTCACTAACACGTTTGCTGCTGCGCTCATTTGCCTCAATCCTCCAGAAAAATCAGGCGACTACGTAAGGGATGCCGAGTCGCCAGAGAGTGCGATTACTTGTAGCAGATATCCGCCCACTTTTGCACCGACAGGTCGCCGATCACTGTCTGCATCATCATGACGCCGGTCTTCGTCGCGGTGAAACGATAGGCTGCGCCCGCCGGCAGCAGGGCCTGGTGGCCGCGCTTGCAGACGATGTGCCCCATCTTCTTGCCAACGGGTTCGCCGTTGACCTTGACCGCGCCCTGCTTGTCGGGGGCGGCCACGGCGTTCGGGTTGTCGAGCTTGACGAGGTCGATGCGGACTTCGCCGTCCATGATGATGGCGAATTCGTCGTGAGCCACGGCGAACCAGTCGGACACGCCTTCGGCGCGGACGGCTTCGATCACGTACTCGAGGTTGATGGCCACCACCACCTTCTCGTAAGGCTTCGACTTCGAGGCCACATCGAAGATATTGGAGAAGACGTAGTGCTTCGGATCATCGTTGATGATCTTGAGCTCGCCTTTCGTGTAGTCGTTCAGGGAGCCGAAAACAGTCTGGAATTCACTCATCACGTGTCCTTAAAGGGTCCTGGTCTGGGTCTGCCGTGCAGGGTGCGCAGTCCGCCCTGCCAAACAGTGGGCTGTTTGACGAAACCTCATCATGAGTCGGAATCCCCGTCATCATGATTTTGAGTCGCCAATCTTAAGCGGGCAGGCGGTGCAAATACAAATCGCGGGGCCCGCAAGCTCAGGCTGGTCCGTGAAGCTGAATTCCCCGTCTCCCCGCTGCGCGCAAGCGCGCAATCAGTATGACCAATGCGCCGACTGAAGGCGCCTCCCGGCAGCGACGCGATAACTGTCTATCGAGCCGCCCGGCTATGGGGCGGTCATCACCGGGCCGCTGAGGCCTTGGCCGGGAGCGCGCCCTCCCGGCGTCTTCCGCTGCTCGTTAGAGCAGGGCGGCGAACGAGGGCAGCAATCGGCCGGCCGTGATGATCCCCGCCCACAGGAAGAGGGACACGCCGCACACGATCTTGGCGTGGGTCGACGCGTCGACACCCGACCCCCACTCGTCAACGTGCGGGGCCAGCTTCAACTCGAACCAGAGCGCATTCAGCCCGGCGAGCAGGATGAAAACCATCTTGAGCTGGAACGACGGGTTAACGCCGTAGCCCAGGGGGTCCGACAGGAAGAACAGCACGCCGGTGACCAGGTTGATGCCGAAGCCGATGAACACCAGTGGCAGCAGCTTGTGCAGCGGTGCCACCGGCAGGCGCTTGGCAACCCCGAGGATCCGGAGGTCGAGCGCCGCGATGCCGCCGATCAGGGTGGCGAGGCCGATGAAATGCAGCGCCTCGAGCGTCTGGAAGATCCAGCTTGAGGTCTTGACCGTCGTGCCGATCGAGGTGCCGACCAGCGATTCCAGAAATCCTTGCAACATCTTGATTACTCTAAAAGTGTGGCGTTACCGGAGCGGGGCCCGAGTACCAGGGAGGCGCTCAGAATGGCTGTGAAAGGTAGGCGATCAGGCGGCCTGAAACGATCGCGCCGACCCAGCTCAGCAGGGACGCGATGGCCAGGATCTTGGCCATCGGGGGCGTGTCTTTCGTGTCCTCGCGCAGGACCGTTCCGTTCAGAGTGACAGCGACCACGAGCCCGATGAGGATCGACAGCATCTTCCAGCGGAAGGAGTTGCTGTAGAAGTCCTTGGTGGCGTCTGCCATGAAGAGCACCACGCCGGAGATGGCGTTCAACACGAAGCCAAACCAGACGTAGGGCATCAGCTTGCGCAGCTCGGACAGCGGCAGGGGCTTTGCAAAGCCGAGCACCCGCAAGTCGATGATCAGGAGCAGGCCGACCAGCAGGCCGAGACCGAGCGAGTGGAACGTCAGGAAGATGGGATAGCCCCAGATCGATCCCAGGACCCACTGCGAGAGGTCCAGGTTCTCCAGCATCATCAGGAAGTTGTCCATGCCGCTTCAGTCTCTGTAATTGTGAATGCGAATGTAAACGTTGTTCTTCTGTAAGCCGGCAAGTCTAAACCACCGCAGATTGCAGTGGGGGCCTTGGGCCTTGCGTTACGAGCGGGGAACGATGCCTTGATAGGCGTCTTCCAGCAGTTGCCGGATGCCTTCGCGGGTCAGTGGCCTTGGGTTGACGTAGGAATTCTGCATCGCGAGGTCGGTTGCCTTGTCGAGGTCGGCCGGCGTGAGGCCCATGGCCTTCAGCGATGCCGGCGCACCGACGGCTTGCCCGAGGGCGTACAACGCGGCGGCGACGTTCGCATTGCCCAGGGCCGCCGTGAGCCTGCGCTTCGCGTCCGGGGCGTAGTCGATATTGTAGGCCGTCGCGTAGGGCAGGACGACTGCATGCGTCTCGGCATGAGGCAGATTAAAGGTGCCGCCCAGCGTGTGGCACAGCTTGTGGTGCAGTGCCATTCCGCCGAAACCAAGCACGACGCCTCCCATCCAGGCGCCGTAAAGCGCGCCGCTTTGCGCATCCAGGTCCTTCGGGTTCTTGCAGACGAGCGGCAAGGACTCGGCCATGGCGCGCACGCCTTCCTGGGCCAGTGTGGACACCAGGGGATTGCGGTTCTCCGCATACAGGGCCTCGACGCAGTGGGCCATTGCATTGACTCCGCTCGGGCCTGCGATCTTCGCCGGCAGGCTGGTCAATAGCTCCGCATCGTAAATGACTGATTTTGGCTGGACTTTGAGGTCCTTGCCGGTCGTCTTGAGAGCGCCGGCGGTGAGTCCCCAGACCGGGGTCATCTCGGAGCCGGCATAGGTGGTCGGGATGGCAATGATGGGCAGCCCGAGGTCCCGCGCGATGATCTTGGCGAGGCCAATGGACGACCCGCCCCCTAAGCAAACACACCCGTCGGCGCCCAGTTCCTTCACCTTGGCCTTGCCGGCGTCGGCGATCTCGACGGGAACGTGGACGGCCACCTTGTCGTAGACGCCCGCACTCAGCGGTCCGAGTTGCTCCGCAAGCAGTGTTGCCGTGCCGACGTGGATCGGGTCGGCGATGATGAGAACCCGCTTGAGCCCTAAGGCTTCCACTTCCTGCTTCAGTTGGCTGCGACGACCCGGGCCAAACACGACTCGCAGGCGGGGCAGATCGAAAATGAAGGAATCCATAGGCGGCGGCATCTCCCGGAAGCAGTGGCCCTTGGCGCAAGCGCCGGGTCCGACCTGTTTTGGCTGGCGTCTTTATACTCACGCCGTGCGGGGCTGTCGATATGATTCTGCTTCTCGGGCGGCGTTTACGTTGCGCTGCAAAGCAGCGGATGAAGCAGCAAATCCGATTACACTTCTTGACACTAATCTGGCGGGCCCGTGTCGACAGGTTCGCAACGGCTGACGTATCATCGATCAAATATCAATGGCGCTCCGTGAAGGGCGATGGGCCCGGGAGCCGTCGTGGGGCCTTAGCTGGGGTGACCCGGTCCGAGCCAAGTGGCCAGTCGCGGTCAGGGTGATCCGCAACAGCCGCAGGCATGGCGGAATGCGGTCTCCCGATGGCAGCCCGAGCCGGCTTCAGCTTGCGTCGATTGGAAATCCGAATTCAGGTGGATGTTGCAGGGGTCTTAATCAGTCATGCGTAAACCCAGTCGTTCTGCGATTGCTGCAGCGGTGCTGCTGCTCGCCAGTTCTTCGTCGATGGCGGAAGTCGATCTGTCGGGCGTATGGAACGTTCGCCTACATGAAGACCTGCCCGAGCGTATCCCGGGTCCTGACATGGTTGAGTACCACGGCGTGCCGGTCAACGATGCAAACCGGGCCCGTGGCCTCGCGTGGGATCCGTCGATCCTGACGCTGGAGGAATACCAGTGCCGGCCGCATCCTTCCGATTACTTCACGCGGTTTTCGCCCGAGCGCATCTGGAAGGAAATCGATTCGGAGACGCAGGAGACCAAGGGCATCCACATCCGCAAGGAATGGCAGGCCGCCGAGCGCACCATCTGGATGGATGGCCGTGAACGTCCGCCGGCGTACGCTGTCCACTCGTTCCAGGGTTTCTCCCTCGGCAAGTGGGAAGGCGATGTGCTTGCTGTCGAGACGACGCACCTCAAGCAGTCGTATGTCCGCCGCAACGGCTTGGCCCGCAGCGACATCGCGACCACGCGCGAGCACTACATCCGCCACGGGGACTACATGACGATCGTTGCGGTCATTCACGATCCGGCTTACCTCACCGAGTCCTTCATCCGTTCGAGCGACTACGCGCTCGACAACAAGCGCAACATTGCTCCCTATCCCTGTGACCCGGTGGTCGAGATCGTCGGCCAGGCCAAGGGCTATGTACCGCACTACATGCCGGGCAAGCACCCGTCGGAATTCGAATACGCCGACCGCTACAATCTTTCGCATGAAGCCGCTCTCGGTGGCGCGCAGACGGCGTATCCGGAGTTCATGGAGAAGGCGCTCGCGGCCAAGAAGCGCTGATCCACGCGGCAATCGGGTCCGCACAGCCAGGCATCAGATAATTCAGCAATCCAGCAGACTTCCCGGATCGGGGAGCCCGCTGACAAGCCGCAAGGCTTGATCAAGAGTTTGTGAACCGGGGGAGCCCTAAGGTATGAGCATGAACAGGAATACAGTTTCTAAGGCGAAGGCTGCGGCGCTTGCCGTTGCCGCCATTCTCGGTGCGGCGTCGATCGCCGTGGCCGCGCAGCCCGCGCGCCAGAACCGGAACGCCCCCGCAGCCCCGGCGCAGCAGGCTCCCAACTTCGACAACGTGCAGATCAAGGTCCTGCCGATCCGCGACAACATCTACATGCTGGTCGGCCAGGGCGGCAACATCACGCTGCAGGTCGGCGAAGATGGCGTGCTCATTGTCGATACGCAGTTCGCACCGCTCTCCGACAAGATCCTGACCGAGATCCGCAAGATCTCGAAGGCCCCGATCCGGTTCATCCTCAACACGCACGGCCACGGTGACCACACGGGCGGCAACGGCAATCTGTCGAAGGCCGGTGCTTCGGTCGCCGGTGGCAACATGCTCGGGCCCATCGCGGTTGCGGCTCAAGGCCAGGGTGGCGCAGCGCCTGCGGGTGCCGTGGCGACCATTCTGGCTCATGAGAACGTGCTGACGCGAATGCAGCAGTCGATTGGCGGCCAGCCTCCCTCACCGGACGACACGCTGCCGAACGTGACGTACATTTCCGAGTTCAAGGACATGTTCTTCAACGGTGAATCGATCCGGCTGTTCCATGAGCCGAAAGCGCACACGGACGGCGACACCATCGTTTACTTCCGCCGCTCCGACGTGCTGAGCGTGGGTGACGTGTACAACACGAACAACTACCCCGTTATCGACAAGGCGCGCGACGGCAGCATCCTGGGCGTGCTCAAGGCACTCAACCACATACTCGAGCTCACCATTCCGAAGGATCGCCAGGAAGGGGGCACGTTGGTCATTCCGGGCCATGGCCGTCTGTCGGATGAAGCCGACGTGGCCGAGTACCGCGACATGGTCACCATCATTCATGACCGCATCAAGGACATGGTGGGCCGCGGGTTGACGCTGGAACAGGTCAAGGCTGCCAAGCCGACGATCGACTACGACCCGCGTTATGGTTCGGGCAATGGTCCGGGCTCGACAGATCGTTTCATCGAGATCGTGTACAACGACCTGAAGGCCGCGAAGTAATCGATCCCGCAAAGGATCGGCATTGAGTTCAAGAATTAGCAAGCGTTTCAATTGAGGAGATCCAAGATGATGAGCAACAAGGCTAAGTGGCTGTCGGCGCTGGTCGCCGGTGCTGTTGTCGCGGGCGTTCCCGCCTATGCGCACCACTCGTTCCCGGCGACGTACTTCGTCGACCAGAAGACGCAGATCCAGGGTGAAGTGGTGCAGTTCCTGTTCCGCAACCCGCACGCGTTCATTCACGTGATGGCGCCGGACAAGGAAGGCAACATGCAGCGTTGGGCCGTGGAGTGGGGTGGCGGTGCTGCGCTGGCTCGCGACGGCAACGTCAGCAAGGACACGCTGAAGCCGGGCGACAAGGTGGTTGTTGACGGCCAGCCTGGGCGCAACCCGGCCGATCACCGTATCCGTCTCGTGCACATTGCCCGTCCGGCCGATGGCTGGGAGTGGGGCGGCGACTTCGAGTGACCTCAAGCTGATGCAGGACTGGCCGTGGCGTTGTGTGCCCCACAGCGCCACGGGCCGGATCCTCTTCCTGGCTTTGATACATGCAATCGGTGGAGAACTAGACAATGAAATTCCGGATGGTAAAGCGCACTTCGCCACTGCCCAAGGTGATGGCCGTGGGAGTGGCGATCCTGTCCCTTGGGGGAATCGTGGCGACTGCTGCCGAGGCCGCGGCCCCGGCACAGGTCCGGAGTCCTCGCGAGGCGGCGCCGTTTGATCTGACGGGTTACTGGACTGCCGTAGTCAGCGAAGACTGGCGCTGGCGGATGGTCACCCCGGCCAAGGGCGATTTCGCGAGCCTCCCGCTCAATGATGAGGGCGTGAAGGTGGGCAACGAATGGGATCCCGCAAAGGACGCCGCGGCAGGCGCCCAGTGCAAAGCCTTCGGAGCCGGCGGCATCATGCGGATGCCGACCCGACTGCATCTCACGTGGCAGGATGACCTGACCATGAAGGTCGAGACTGACCACGGTCAGCAGACTCGTCTGTTCCGCTTTGCCGCTCCCCGTCCGGCGCCTGCCGCGGGTGGTGGCGGTGGTGGCGCCCCCGCATTGCCTCCGCTGAATCCGGCTCCCGTCGCTGGTGCAGCGAGCCTGCAGGGCAACACTGTGGCTCGCTGGAATGCGAACACGCTCGAAGGCGCAACCAACAACCTGCTTGCCGGTTACCTCCGTCGCAATGGCGCGCCCTACAGCGAAAATGCTGTCGTGCTCGAGTACTGGACGCAGCACACGGACTTCGGCGACACGTGGCTGACCATCACCACAGTCGTGCGCGATCCGAAGTACCTGCGCCAGGAGTTGATCACGAGCTCGAGCTTCAAGAAGCTCCCGGACGCCAGCAAGTGGACTCCGCTTGCTTGCGACAAGGCCTGATTCAAGCCTGATCCGCAGCGTTTGATTGACGGCGTCGCATCCTTAATTAAGATGCGGCGCCGTTTTCATTTGGTCGTCGGGTCCAACTGGCGCCGTGCGGGCCTGTAGAACAATTGCAGGGGACTCATACTCTCTTGGCTGCAAGTTCGATCCTGCCGGGCCCACCAAAGCATGAGTTCTTTCGATCACTTCCGCGTCGGGTAAACTGGCGCCGCGTGGGCCTGTAGCACAATGGTTAGTGCAGGAGACTCATAATCTCTTGGTTGCAGGTTCGAGTCCTGCCGGGCCCACCAACTTTGGAAAGGGGATAGGGGATAGGGGATAGGGGATAGTCAGATCGAGCCCCGACGCTGACGCTCCCGGCAGGACGAGAACCGGCAACGGGTTGCAGGTTCGACAAAATTGTCGGGAATGATTTTGAACATCAGGCAGGCAATTTCGCGTACCTGATGGCCCCAATGGGGTGGAGCCCAGGGAAGGGCGGAACATTTCTGGCGGGCCCATCCACTCATCTCGCGGCGCAGCATGGGCCTTCGTGGCGTCGCGCCTCTTCGCCGCGCTGGCCTCCCCAACTTGTTGCGCGCTATGATCGGTGGCGATTTTCGCGTGGCGGGCCAGGGTTTCTGCCGCCGCACCAGTCATCCCGTGAATCGAAATAGAAGCCGGACGCCGAAGGCCGGCCATCAAAGGGGACATAACGATGAAGTTCATACGCTGGGCTGGAATACTCATGTTGGCGGCGCTGGCTGCCTGCTCTCAGACGCCTCCTGAAACAAAGCTGCTGCAGCAAGCGGCCGACGCCATGGGCGGTGCCGCCAAGATCCAGGCGGCCAAGACGCTCGTGATCGAAGGGGAAGGGCTCGCAGGCAACCTCGGCCAGAACGTGCTGCCGGAATCCAAACTGCAGAACTGGGAAGTGACCGAATACAAGCGCAGCACCGACCTCGCCGGCGGTCGTTACGCCCTGCAGATGGTGCGGACTGCCAAGACGTTTCCCTTCGCGCCCGGCGCGGTCCAGCGCCAGAATCAGGGGCTCGATGGCGACGTCGCCTACAACGTAGGTGGACCGCAGAACGCCGCGACACGGGCATCCGCAATGGTTGCCCGCGACCGCAGGCTCGAGGCGCTGCATCATCCGTTGACCGCCGTTCGCGCTGCCCTCGATCCGACCAGCAAAGTCACCGGCTTCCACAGTGAGGGCCTGTTGCAGGTGGTCAACGTCGAAACTGCAAAGGGGGACATGTTCACGCTGGCAGTTGATCTCACCACGCACCTGCCGACGGCCGTCCGGTCCACGGCCTATAACGCCAATCTGGGCGACGTCGTCATCCAGACCGTGTTCGCCGACTATGCTGACGCGGGCGGCTTCAAGTTGCCCACGCACCTGCAGACGAAGCAGGACAAGGACATCGCGTTCGACCTCAAGGTCAGCAGCAACAAGGTAGATGCCGATGTGGGCGATCTCGCAGCCCCTGCCGATGTCGTCGCTGGCGAAGAGCCGCCGATGTATCCGGTGTACGACATCAAGCCGGTGCAGATCGCCAAGGGCATCTGGTTGCTGCCCGCGAGCCATAACAGCGTTGTATTCGAGTTCAAGGATCACCTGACGCTGCTCGAAGCGCCGCTGAACGAGAGCCGCGGCCTGGCCGTCATCGCAGCTGCGAAGGCGCTCGTGCCCGGGAAGCCGCTCACGACGCTCATCGTCACGCACCATCACTTCGACCATACGGGTGGCCTGCGCGCTGCCGTCGCCGAAGGCCTGACGATCATTGCGGATCGCAACATGGAGGGCTTCATCGACCAGATGACGGCACGTCCGCACACGATCGTGCAGGATGCACTGGCCAAGAGCCCGAAGCCTGCCAAGATTGATTCGGTGGAAGACCAGAAGATGCTCAAGGATGACGCGATGGAGGTTCGTCTCTATCACGTGAACAACCTCGAGCACTCCGGCTCGATGCTCATGGTGTTCGTACCGAGCGAAGGCCTGCTGATCAATGCCGACCTGTACGGCCCTGGCTTCGCGACGTTCCCGGCATGGGACACTATGCTGAAGAACATCGCCGATCGCGGCATCAAAGTGGAGAAGCACCTGCCCATCCACGGCACGCTGCAGACTGCCAAGGAAGCGGCGGATACCGTCGCTGCGAAGACGGCGGCGAAGCCCGCTGGCTGATCTGACGGGAGCTGCCACAGGCGGCAGCTCACTGGGATAGAGTTTGGACGACTCCCCCTGCCTCGCTTTGACGCGAGGCAGGGGGAGTGCCAGACGGTGAATCGCAGCCCGCGATCACATCTCCCAACCAGTTGGAACCACCTGGCAGACAGGCTGTCGGAACCCCTGCCACTCACCTACGGGAGACGATGATGTATCGCTATGTATCCGGATTGATTCTTGGCCTCGCGGCGTTCTGCGCCCAGGCGCAGGTGCCCGTCACGGGCCAGGCGGACCAGCAGGCTCTGCTCAAGAGCAGCGATCCCAAGCTGGCCGCCAACAAGAAGGCGGCCTACGACTTCTGGCGCGAAGTGCTGGAAGGCGGCCATCTCGACCTCGCGGACAAATACCTCGCTCCCAGCTACATCCAGCACAATCCGAACGTGCCGACCGGGCTCGACGGGTTCAAGCAGTTCTTCGGCCGGTTCGCGAAGCCCCAGCCCATCGAGCCGAAGATCAAGCGGCAGATGGTCTCCATCATCGCCGAGGGCAATCTCGTGATGATGAACTTCGTGCAGGAGTATCCGGACCCCGCGGATGCCACGAAGAAGTACACCACGACCTGGTTTGACGTTTTCCGTTTCGAAAACGGCAAGATCGTCGAGCATTGGGACAGCGCGCTCAAGAATCCGCCGCGTCCGCAGTAATCAAGGGTTGGCGGCTTGTGCAGGCGCTTGCGCCTGCGCGAGCCCTCGGCTCGCGGTATCGCCATGGCGCGGCTTCTGCAGACAACCAGTGAGCAGCGTGCTGCCCCGACGGCTGGGGCCACGTTTCTGCCCTCGGATTCCCTGCGCGACCATGTGCAGGGATACCTCTACCGGGACCTCTTTGTCGCGGAGGAGATCGTCCGGCCCGTCTCGGCGGACGCCAATCCCATGCTGGTGCTGTCCCTGGCGGATCGTCACGAGGCCTTCGAGTACTCGACCGGCACGGTTCGGCAACTGCCGGAAGCCATGCTGGTGGGGTCGCAGAGCCGGCGTCCGGCGGACCTGCGGATCGTGGGGCACCATCAGGTCCTGATCGTCTGTTTCCAGCCAGCGGCGCTGCCCCTGCTGTTCGGCCTGCCCGGCTCGGTGCTGGCGGATACCGCAGCGGACGCCGCGGTCTGCATCGGCCCTGACGTCACGGAACTGGTGGAGCAAATGCGCAGGATCTTTGCGGTCACCGGCGAGCCGCGCGATCTCGTGCAGTGCGTTGAGCGCTTTCTGGAGGCTCGACTGATCGAATCCGGACAAGCCGAGCCGATCCACCGCGCGGCGATGGCTTTACACCGTTCCAACGGTGCAACCGAGCTTGGCCATCTGGTCCGCGAAAGTGGGCACAGCGTCCGACATTTCAATCGGGCTTTCCTCAAGCAGTTCGGCATGACGCCAAAGCGCTTTGCACGAGTCGTCCGCTTTGGCTACGCCATGCGGCTCAAACTCGACAGGCCGCTCCTGACCTGGGCGGCCGTCAGCCAGCAGGCCGGCTATTACGACCAGAACCACATGGCCAAGGAGTTCAAGACCCTGGTGGGCGAAGGGCCGTCCTCGTTCCTGAAGTCGATAAGCGTCGCCCCTCCGCCTCTGCGCGCCTTTCCTTACATGTCCAATTCGTACTAGCGCGGCGCGTCGCACTGCCCTAGGATTCGACCCCTCTGGCCAGACCCTGAGGCTCGACGCCGCGGGCTGGATTGCACTGAGGGGGATCTCACATGCGCTTGTCTCGCTTCGCGGCCACTTGTGGCCTCATCTTCATGGCCGCTGCGTCCCTCGGGGGACGGGCGTTTGCCCAGGAAATCGACTTCTCCGGCGAATGGCGCCCCATCTATCACGAGGATGGACCTGAGCGGATTCCCGGTCCCGACCTTGGCGACTACGCCGGCTTCCCCCTCAATGATGCGGCGCGCCTCAGGGCCGACAGCTACAGTCCCGAGCGCATCATCGCCGTCACGGAGAACGGCTGTCGCCAGCATAGCGGCGACTACTCCATGCGCGGTCTCGCGAACCTGCGCATCATGCGCGAGATTGATCCGATCACGCAGCAGGCCGTCGCGTTCCACACGCGCATCGGCTTCCACACGATGGACCGCACGATCTACCTCGATGGACGTCCGCATCCGGGTCACCAGGCCCCGCACACGTGGCAGGGTTTCTCCACGGCCGAGTGGAAGGGCAATCAGCTTTCGATCACGACCACGCACCTGAAGGAAAACTACCACCGTCGCAACGGCATCGCATCCGGCCCGAATCGCACGTTCACCGAGCGCTGGGTGCGCCACGGCGATGTGCTGACCGTAGTGACGATCGTGGACGATCCCGAAATGCTGACGGAGCGTTTGGTGCGCAGCCAGAGCTGGATCCTGGATCCGGGCCAGCACGTGCTGGGGAATCCGTGCGAGTACGGTGGCGAGTCGACCTACGAGCCCGGCACGGTGCCTGCTTACCTGCCCGGCACGAATCCGTTCCTCACCGAATATGCCGATCGTTGGGGCTTGCCCCGCAGCGGTGTCCGCGGTGGCGCCGCAACCATGTATCCGGAGTTCCGGTTGACGATGGAAAAGCCCGCAACCCAGCCCGAGAAGTGCACTTTGTACTGCAAGTGCATGAACGACGGTGCCGTCTGTCCTGATGGTCCTTGAAGACGACCCCTTCAAGTGACTCATCCGACATCAGGAGTACCGAACATGAATTTCAAGAATCCAAACCCCGAGGCGCAACTCGCGCTCGCCGTTTCGCTCGTGCTTGGGCTGGCCGGCCTTGCCTCTGCCGCCGAAGCACCGGGGCGGGCAGGTCGTGCAGCACCGGCAGCGCAGGCACCTGCCGCGCCCGCGGTACAGCTCGACCTCGTGCCCGTGCAAGGCAACGTCTACATGGTGACCGGCCTTGACGTAAACGTGGCAGTCCAGATCGGTGACGAAGGCGCCCTGTTCGTCGATACGCCGCCGCCCGCACTGCTCGACCAGGTGCGCGATCTGCTTTTGCAGAAGACGAAGCGTCCGATCCGCTATGTCATCAACACCAGCGCACTCCCCGACCATGTGAGCGGCGACGAGGCCATCCAGTTTGCAGGCACGAGCGCAGCCGCCCTCGCCAACATGAAGAAGATGGGCATTGCGGCCGGTGGCCTCGCAGGCTTTACCGCCGACGGCGTGCAGATCCTCGCCCACGAGAATGTGCTCAATCGGGTCACTGACAGGAAGCAGCCGGCGATCCCCGGGGCGACCATCACGGCCGAGTACTACCTCCCGACGAAAGATTTCTTCATGAACGGAGAATCGATCGTGCTGACGCACGCGCCGAACGCGCTGGCCGACGGCGACAGCCTCGTCTACTTCCGCCGCTCGGACGTCCTGGCGACGGGTGACCTCTTCACGCCGGGCCGCTTCCCGGTTATCGACCTCGCGCAGGGTGGCAGCATCAACGGCCTGATCGGCGCCGTGAACAAGGCGCTCGAAATCACCGTCCCGGCCGCATTCCAGGAGCGCGGCACCTACGTCATTCCGGGACACGGCCGCGTGTGCGATGAAGCCGACCTGTCCGAATTCCGCGAGATGCTCACGGTCGTGCGTGACCGCGTGCAGGCGATGATCAACGACAAGAAGACGCTGCAGCAGGTTCAGGCCGCGCGACCGGCGTTCGACTACGAAAACACTTACGGCGGCAAGAACGGCGGACCCACGGCACAAACGTTCGTCGAGACCGTCTACAAGAGCCTGACCGCGCCCCCGAAGGGAGCCAAGTAAGATGAAGTCCATTAAACCTACGGTCGCGCTGCTGGTCGCGATGTCTTCCCTGTTCGCGGTGACCGCAGCCGATGCAGCGCAGCCGCCGCCGCAAGCCCCGCGGACGCCTAAGGCAGCCGCGCCGGCCGACCTCACCGGACAGTGGGTCTCCGTCATCAGCGAGGACTGGCGCTGGCGCATGGTCACACCGCTCAAGGGCGATTTCGCGAACATCCCCGTCACTGAAGCCGCGCGAAAGGTCGGCATGCAGTGGGATCCTGCGAAGGACGAAGCGGCAGGCGACCAGTGCAAAGGGTATGGCGCCATGGCCGTCATGCGTGAACCGGGCCGCTTCCGGATCACGTGGCAGGACGAGAGCACGCTCAAGATCGAAACGGACTCGGGCCAGCAGACGCGCGTGCTGCACTTCGGCGAGAAGGCGCCGCCTGCCGGCACGCCCGCGACATTGCAGGGCTATTCGATTGCGGAGTGGGAGGCCCCGCCCGGCGGACGTCCGAACGGCCTCGCGATCGGCGTGGTGCGCGGCGGCAGGGTGTCGAACACGCTCAAAGTGACGACGACCAATATCAAGCCAGGCTACCTCCGCAAGAACGGCATCCCGTTCGGCGAGGGCGCCAAGCTGACCGAGTACTTCGACAAGTTCGAGGAGACGGATGGCACCGAGTGGTTCGTCATCACTACGCTGGCCGAAGACCCTGTCTACCTGAACGCGCCTTGGCTCACGTCGCTGAACTTCAAGAAGGAGAAGGACGCGGATCGCGCCAAGTGGCATCCGACGCCGTGCTCGGCGCGGTAACCAGATCGACCACAGAGGCTTGCTCTTCAGGCTGAAGGCCTGCTGCGATGACGGAAAAATCCGCATTGCAGCGGGTCGGTTGACTGCTAGTATCGTTGGAGGTTCGCTGGCGAAGACCAGTGACCACCACAGAAAGAGTTGCTCGGGGGAGTCCATGTTGTGCGAGGGAGTGATGCGCTCACAGGTGCCGCGGTGCCTGTCTGCTTTGGTGACGCTCGGTGCGACGCTGCTGTCGGCACTGACGCCTGCCCACGCCCAGGTCAACCTGGCCGGCGGATGGGGCTTCCGTTTCCACGAAGACTATTCTGATCGCTGGCCCGGCCCGCGTGCGGGCGACTACATGGGGCTGCCGATCAACGACGCCGCCCGCATGGCGGCGGACAGCTGGAATCCCGCTCTGATCACGATGCCGGAAAGGCAGTGCATCCCGCATCCGTCCGACTACGGTACCCGCAGTCCCGCGAACCTTGTCTGGTGGAATGAAGTCGATCCGGGCACGCAGCGGATCATTGCGTGGAAGTTCCGCCTGTCGTGGATGAGCCCCGAACGCACCATCTGGATGGACGGTCGTCCGCATCCTCCTGAAAATACCCGCCATACGCGCCAGGGATTCAGTACCGGCAAATGGGTCGGCGATACGCTGGTCACCTGGACCACCCACCTGAAGCTCGGCTACATCAAGCGCAACGGCGTGCCGCGCAGCGACCGCGCGACCTTCAGCGAGCACTGGATGCGCAACGGACCGTACCTGACGCTCGCGACCATCGTTTACGACCCCGTGTATCTGACGGTACCGCATATTTCCACGCAGACCTTCGTACAGGACGACACGCTGCAGCGGCTTGCACGTCCCTGTTACCCGACGATTGAAGTCCCGCGCGAGAAGGGCTTGGTGCCGACCACCCTGCCGTGGGCCAATCCGGACCTGAAGGAGCTGGCGCTCGAAACCGGCCTGCCGCTGTCAGTCGTACGGGGCGGCACCGATATGACGTATCCCGAATTCATCATGACGCTGTCGACGCTGCCGGGCACACCGCCCGCGGCGCGCTGAGGAACAGCCGATGATCTTCAAGAGCCCCAAGACTCTCCACGCCCTGCCGCTGCTGCTTGCAGCGGTGCTGGCTGTCCCGACGATGGCCGCCGCGCCTGCGCTTCGTGATCGCATGAAGGTGCCGAACGTGGTCCCGCCGCTCGACCCGAATGAAGTCACGGTCCTGCCCGTGCGTGACAACATCTACATGCTGACCACCAGCGCCGGCAACATCACGGTGCACTTCGGTGACGGCGGCGTGATGATCATCGATTCCGGCGACGGCACCCTGACACCGAAGGTACTTGCTGCCATTCGCGCGCTGACATCGAGGCCGATCGCCTACGTCGTCAATACGTCCGCGGAGGCCGAGCACATTGGCGGCAATGCCGACCTTGCCCGTGCCGGCAGTCCGCCCGGCGTCCCCGATGCAGATCCCCAGATTGCCCATGTGGTGGCACACGAGGCGGCATCGCTGCGCATGCAGAAGGCGTCGCCCGACCAGAAGGCGATCGACAGTGCGGGGTGGCCCTTTGTCACGTACTTCGTCGATACCCTGGAGATGTATTTCAGCGGCACGCCTGTCCAGCTCATCCACGTACCGGCGGCACGCACCGACGGCGACACCCTGGTCGTGTTCCGTCGCCCGGACGTGGTCAGCACTGGCGACATCTTTTCGCCGGATCGATACCCGGTGATTCGTCCTGAACGCGGCGGCAGCCTGAAGGGCACGATCGATGCGCTCAACCGCCTGCTGGACATCACGGTGCCGGAGGACCTGCAAGAGGGTGGCACGCTGGTGATCCCGGGTCATGGGCGCCTTTGCGATGAAGGCGAAGTCGTCGAGTACCGTGACATGCTGACCGTGGTTCGGGAGCGCATCAGCGACCTGATCCGCCAGGGAAAGACGCTCGAGCAGGTGCTCGCGGCAAAGCCAACGCTGGACTACGACGGCATGTACGGCTCGACGCAAGGGCCCTGGACGACTACCCAGTTCATCACGGCTGCTTACCGGGAGCTCGCGAAAAAATGATCGCCGCAACATCCTGGCGCCGTGTGGCGCTCCATTCGGCGCTGCTGTTCCTTGCCGGATCGCTGGCTGCGCACGCCGCCGCGCCACCTCCTTTCCGGCCGCCGCCCGGTGTCGGCGGGGGACCGAGCATGGTCCCGCCGCAGCCGCTCGAGGCTCCGCGTGCCGGCGCGAAGATCGACATGACCGGCATGTGGGTCGCCGTTGTCAGCGAGGACTACCAGTGGCGGATGATCACGCCGCCCAGGGGCGAGTTTGCGAGCTTGCCGCTCACAGCCGCCGCGGTGGCTGTTGCGAACAACTGGAATCTCGATGCCGATAATGCCGCCGGGTTGCAATGCAAGGCGTTCGGCGCCCCGGGCGTCATGCGACTGCCGACGCGGCTTCGCGTGAGCTGGCAGGACGACACCACGCTCAAAGTGGAGACGGATGCGGGCGAGCAGACGCGACTGTTGCGCTTCGGCGCACCGACCCCGCCCGCGGGCGATGCAGGTTGGCAGGGCTTCTCCGTCGCTGCGTGGCAGAGGGCCTCGCCCGGTCGTGACGTCGGTACGAACGGCCAGGCCTTCGGTCGCGTGGGGGCAGGTCCCGGGGGGGCGCTCAAGGTCGTGACCTCCAACTTGCGTCCAGGCTACCTGCGCAAGAACGGCATTCCCTACAGCGCGAAGCTGAGCCTGACCGAGTACTTCAATCGCATCGAGGAACCCAATGGCGATTCCTGGCTGATCGTCACCACGATCATGGAGGATCCGGAGTACCTGTCGCTGCCGTTCATTACGTCAACGCACTACCTGCGGGAAGCGGACGGTTCGAAATGGCATCCCACCCCGTGCCAGACCGGCCCGCCGCTGCGCGAGAAGGCCGCCAAGCTCCAGGAATAGCCCTCGCTCGGAAGTCCAGGAAGCCATGGAAGCCGGGGAAGCTCGGGAAGCCAGAAGACTCACGCTGCACAGCAATTTCTGAGGTATCGGGATCCTTATCTGGCTTCCTGAGCTTCCTCGCTTCCTAAGCTTCCTCGCTTCCTCAGTCCGCGTCGCTGTGATTGCTGCCCCATTTCGCGGGTGACATACTCGCCCGCTGCCGCTCCAATCTCGAAGCGTGAGGGATCCTTAAAATGGCTACCGTGCGACTCAACGTCAATGGACAGAACCGGGTCATCGAGGATGTCGATGCCCAGACACCGCTCTTGTGGGTGCTCCGGGACAGCCTCGGGCTCGTCGGCACGAAGTACGGGTGCGGCGTGGCCCAGTGCGGTGCCTGCACCGTGCACATGAACGGCAACCCCGTGCGGTCTTGCCAGATTCCCGCTGCCGCCGCGAGTGGCGCGGCCATCACCACGGTGGAAGGTCTCGCCAAGGCCGATGGGACGTTGCATGTCGTGCAGCAGGCCTGGATGGACCACGACGTTCCCCAGTGCGGCTACTGCCAGGCGGGACAGATGATGTCCGCGTCGGCGCTGCTCGCGCAGAACCCCAAGCCTACCGATGCCGATATCGACGCAGCCATGGCCGGCAACCTCTGCCGCTGCGGCACGTACCACCGCATCCGCAAGGCGATCCATTCCGCAGCTGAAAAGCTGCAGAAGAGGGGTTAATCGCATGAACACCGTTACCGAAGGCCGCCTCGCCGCCGAACGTCATGTCCTCGAGATCCTTTCCGCTGCAGAAGCGCAGGTGCCGGCAACCGCCGCCACCTTCAGCCGCCGCTCGTTCCTCAAGGTCACCGGTCTCGCGAGCGGCGGGCTCGTGCTCGCCTTCTGGATGGGTGATGAAGCCACCGCCGTCGCTGCCGAGGCTGCGGGCGGCGCCAAGTCGTTCGCGCCTAACGCGTTCCTGCAGATCGCCGCCGATGGGACGATCACGATCCTGTCGAAGGGACCCGAGATCGGCCAGGGAATCAAGACTGCGTTCCCGATGATCATCGCCGAAGAGCTCGACGCCGACTGGTCGAAGGTGAAGATCGAGCAGGCGCCCATCAATCCCAAGGTCTTCGGTCGCCAGAGCGCGGGTGGGTCGCGTTCGATTCCGACGAGCTGGGACCAGCTGCGCCAGGCCGGTGCCGTGGGACGCGCGATGCTCGTGTCGGCCGCCGCTGCCGAGTGGAAGGTGCCGGCCACTGAACTTACCACCGAGAAGAGCTTCGTCATCCACAAGGCGAGCGGCCGCAAGCTGGCCTATGGCGCGCTGGCCGCGAAGGCGGCCGCATTACCGGTGCCCGACGCCAAGTCGGTGAGCCTCAAGGAGCGCAAGGACTACAAGATCATCGGCACGTCGATCCACGGCGTCGACAACCGCAAGGTCGTTACGGGTGCGCCGCTCTTCGGCATCGACCAGACGCTGCCCGGCATGCTGTACGCCGTCTACGAGAAGTGCCCGGCCACCGGCGGCAAGGTGAAGGAAGCCAACCTGGACCAGATCCTCAAGCTGCCCGGCGTGAAACAGGCGTTCATCGTCGAAGGCAACGGCCGGACGACGGAAGTGATGCCCGGCGTTGCGATCCTCGCGACGACGACGTGGGGTGCGTTCAGCGCGAAGCGCCAGCTCCGTGTCGTCTGGGACGAGACGAACGCGGCGACCGACAGCTCGAACGAGATCCTCGCGAAAGCGCAGGAGCTCGGCAAGCTGGCACAGGGCCCCGGTGTCGTTCGCGCAGACGGCGATGTCGACAAGGCACTGGCCACCGCAGCGAAGCAAGTCGAGGCGTTCTACAGCTATCCGTTCGTGTCGCACTCGCCGCTCGAACCCATGAACACCACGGCATGGGTCAAGGGCGATACCGTTGAGCTCTGGTCGCCGACGCAGACGCCGGATCCCGCGCTTGGGCTTGTCGCCAATACGCTCGGTATTCCGGTCGACAACGTGAAGATCAACCAGACCCGTGTGGGCGGTGGCTTTGGTCGCCGTCTGATGAATGACTACGCCTGCGAAGCGGCACAGATCTCGAAGCAGGCCGGCGGCATTCCAGTGAAGCTGCAGTGGACCCGCGAAGACGACATGACGCACGACTTCTATCGTCCTGCCGGCTTCCACTCGTTCAAGGGAGCGGTGGACGGCTACGGCAAGCTGACCGCCTGGGCCAATCATTTCATTACCTTTACGGTGGATGGCAAGGTGCCTTCAAACTCGGCGAACTATCCTGCTGACGAGTTCCCGGCGATGCTCGTGCCGAACTATCGCGTCACGCAGTCGTTGCTGCAGCTCGGTACGCCGACGGGTCCGTGGCGCGCGCCGCGTTCCAACGGCATCGCGTTTGCCGTGCAGTCGTTCCTGCATGAACTGTCTGCAGCAGCCGGCCGAGACCATCTCGAGTTCCTCATCGACGTCATGGGCGAGCCGCGCTGGCTCGAGCCTAGAACTGAGTTCGCACTCAACACGGAACGCGCGATTGCCGTCATCAAGCTCGCTGCTGAAAAGGCTGGCTGGGGCCGCAAGCTGCCGGAAGGCCGCGGCATGGGGCTCGCGTTCCACTTCAGCCATGCAGGTCATTTCGCTGAAGTGGCCGAAGTCAGCGTCGACCGCGCCAAGCGCCTCACTGTCCACCAGGTCACGGTGGTGGGCGATATCGGCCCGATCATCAACATGAGCGGATCGCTCGCTCAGTGCGAGGGTGCTGTCATCGACGGCCTGTCGACCATGTTCGGCCTCGAGATCACGATCGAGGCCGGTCGCGTGCAGCAGTCCAACTACGACCGCTATCCGATCCTGCGCCAGGGGATGCACATTCCGAAGATCGAGTCGCACTTCATCCAGAGCGCGTATCCGCCCACCGGCATCGGCGAGCCCTCGCTGCCGCCGGTTGCGCCAGCGATCTGCAATGCGATCTTCGCGGCCTCGGGCCAGCGAGTCCGCACGCTGCCGCTCGTGAAGTCGGGGTACACGCTGGCGTGAAGGGAACCTACCGGACTGCCTTCGGCTTCTCTCCGGCCGGGCAGTCCGGAACCGGATCAAGACGGGCATGAATCGCCGTGATCTCATGCTGCTCGGTGCAGTGAGTCCCTGGGTGTTCACCGAGGCCCGAGCAAGCGACATCCCGAAACGGTTGCCTCCCTATGTGCTGACGACGCCGACGCTGGTCGGTCACATGCTGCGCCTCGCGAACGTGCGCCCCGGCGACATCGTGTATGACCTCGGCTGCGGTGACGGCCGCATCGTCATCGAAGCGGCCAAGCGCTTCGGCTGCGAAGGATATGGTGTCGACATCAATCCCCAGGCAGTCGCCGTCGCCCGCGCGAACGCCAAGGCGGCCGGGGTCGACAAGTTCGTCAAGTTCACGCACGGCGACCTGTTCGACCTCGACATCTCCCGCGCGACCGTCGTCACGCTGTATCTGTTCGCCGAGATGAACCTGCGCGTGAAGCCGAAACTGTTTCGCGAGTTGGCCGAGGGCGCGCGCGTCGTGTCGCATGATTTCGACATGGGCAAGGGCTGGCCGCCGGCCAAGCAATACGATTTCGGCACCGATGCCATCTACCTGTGGACCATGCCGCCCAGGGCAGAGCGAACGCTCCAGCAGAGGGGCGAGGAAGCCGGGAAGGCATGAAGGCAGGGAGCCAGGAAGTAGGGGAAGCCGGGAAGCACAGCAAGCCGGAGCATGCGCCGGCCGCCTTCACATCCGCTTCATTGACTCTGGCTTCCACGGCTTCCCAGACTGCCTCGCTTCACCGCCATTCCCCGAGGTTCCATGGACGCCGCCCTCGCTGACCTGCTGGTCCTGCTCAATCTCGAACGCCTCGAGGTGAACATGTACCGCGGGACGAGCCGCGACATCGGCAGTCCGCAGGTCTTCGGCGGGCAGGTGCTCGGTCAGGCGTTGATGGCGGCAACCGGCACCGTCGAGGATCGCATCGTGCATTCGCTGCACGCGTACTTCCTGCGCGCCGGGGACTTCAACCTGCCGATCGTGTATGAAGTCGATCGCAGTCGAGATGGTTCGCACTTTTCCAGCCGTCGCGTCGTCGCGATCCAGAACGGCCAGCAGATCTTCCACATGTCGGCCTCGTTCCAGTCGCCGGAAGAGGGCCTCGAGCATCAAACGCAGATGCCTGACGTACCGCCTCCGGAGTCGCTGCCGGAGCGATCTGTATTGGCAAACAGTCCCCTGGTCTCTGAGCAGCAACGACGCTTCTTCAGCCGAGTGCGCCCGTTCGACATCCGGCTGGTCGGGATGGAAAGGCTGCTGAGTGGTCTGGCAATGGAGCCCTCGCTGCAAGTCTGGTTTCGTGCCTCCGACCCGCTTCCCGACGGCGAATCCCTGCATCGCGGCATGCTCGCTTACGTCTCGGACTTCTACTTGCTGATGACTGCGACCTTGCCGCATGGAATTCCGTTCCCGAGCAAACAGCTGCGCTGCGCGAGCATTGACCATGCCATGTGGTTCCACCGCCCCGTGCGCGTCGACGAGTGGTTGCTGTATTCCATGGACAGCCCCAGCGCCTCCGGCGCGCGCGGCCTCTCGCGCGGCAGCATCTTCAGCCGTGATGGTCGCCTCGTCGCGTCGACGGCGCAGGAAGGGCTGATGAGGGTGATGACGGAGAGGGGGAAGGGCGGAGACGGGTAGGCCGGTGGACTCTGACAACAAGCATGCTTGCCGACAGTCCTGCTTGGCGGAGCCCGACCTTGACGGCACCCCGCTGGCCGGCAGGCCTGCCCGCCTTTGTTCCGTGTACCATGTCGCCGCCCGGGCGCAGTGCCGGTGCCGTCGTCTCGGGGGGATCGATTGAACCGTCCAACACTCCGCGTGGAATCGCTGGTTGCGTTGATTGCGCTCTATTGCGTGGTCTTCGGCAACGGCCCGTGGTGGTCGGCGGTGGCCGCGGGACGGTCGCTGGGCGATCCGGCCACGTGGCTGTTCATGGGGTGCTGCTTCGTGATGCTGGTGGCGCTGCACTTCTTCGTGCTCGCGCTGCCCGCGACGAGATGGACGGCCAAGGCATGGCTGACGCTCATCGTCATCGGCACGTCCTTCGCCGTGTACTGGATGCGAACGTACGCGGTGATGCTCGATCCCTCGATGCTCCGCAATGTCGTGAGTACGGACAAGCGCGAAGCGAGCGAGCTGCTGACGGCGGCACTCGCCGTGAACGTTGTTGTCTGGGCCGTGGTGCCCGTCGCTTTCATCTGGTGGGTGCGGCTCGATGAGCGGCCCTTGCTGCGGGCCGCCGGGTTCAAGGTGGCTGCGCTGATCATTGCCCTCGTGGTCGCCGTCGCTTCGGTGATGCCCGTGTCTCGTGACCTCACGTCGCTGATGCGCAACCAGCGCGAGCTGCGGTACCTCGTGACACCGGGCAACTACCTCTACTCGCTCGGGCGCAATGTCATGACCGATGCGAAGGCGGTCAATGCGCCGAAGGGGGTGGTGGGCGCCGATGCGCAGCGCGTGGCTGCCGTGGTTTCCGCAAAGCCGAAGGTGTTCGTGTTCGTCGTTGGCGAGACGGCGCGCGCAGCGAATTTCTCGCTGTTCGGTTACTCGCGCGAGACGACGCCCGAGCTGCCGACGCTCGAGATCCTGCCCTTCAGCAACGTCAAGGCTTGCGGAACCTCGACCGAAGTGTCGCTGCCCTGCATGTTCTCGCCGTTCGGTCGCGCCGATTACGATGAAGACCAGATCCGCGGTAGTGAGGGTCTGTTGCAGGTACTCGCACGCGCCGGCGTGGTCGTGAAGTGGACCGACAACCAGTCGGGCTGCAAGGGTGTCTGCGATGGCCCCGGAATCGAATACCGCAAGCCCGACAAGGCGTACGCACCGGACCTGTGCGACAGCGACGAATGTCTTGATGAAGTCCTGGTCCGTACGCTGCAGCAGGATCTGGATGCGGCCAGTGGCGACACCGTCATCGTCCTGCACCAGATGGGCAATCATGGCCCCGCGTACTTCCGGCGCTATCCTCCGGCTTTCCGCCGCTTCACGCCCGATTGCGCCACGGCGGAGTTGCGCAACTGTTCGGCAGAAGAGGTCGTGAACGCGTACGACAATGCCATTCTGTATACGGACCACGTGCTTGCCGACATCATCCGGCTGCTGTCGGCTCAGTCACAGCGGGTCGATACGGCCTTTCTGTATGTATCTGATCATGGCGAATCACTGGGCGAGTCCGGTCTGTACCTGCATGGCCTGCCCTATGCGATTGCGCCAGAGCTGCAGACGCATGTACCCATGATCGTGTGGATGTCACCGGGCTTCGCGGCCACGAGCCACGTGGATGTGGCTTGCCTGCGGGGCCGGACCAAGGCGGCCTATTCGCACGACAATCTCTTCCACTCGCTGCTTGGAATCCTCGACGTGACGACTACCGTCTACAAGCCCGAGCGCGACCTGTTTGCACCGTGCCGCACGGGCGGCACCTGATAGTTCGATCACACTCAAGTTCCAAGGAGCTGACATGAATTTCACGAAGCGAAGCGGCGCGGCGCTGGTTGCCACCCTGATGCTGCTCGGTGGCTGTGCCACGACGGGCAGCGGCGGATCCTGGCAGACGCTGATTGACGGCGCGAAGGGCCTCGACAACTTCAAGGCCGTCGGCGACGCCAACTGGCGTGCGGAAGGCGGCGCCATTGTGGCCGACAAGGGCAAGGGCGGCTTCCTCGTGTCGAAGCAGACGTATCGCGATGTCGAGATCAAGGCGGAGTTCTGGGCCGACGACACCACCAACAGCGGCATCTTCGTCCGGGCGTCCGATCCCGGGACGATCACCGCGACCAATGCCTATGAGGTGAACATCTATGATCGCCGCCCCGATCCGACGTATGCCACCGGCGGCATCGTCGACGTCGCGAAGGTCAAGGGCGTGTACAAGGCAGCGGGCAAATGGAACACGATGGTCATCACCGCGAAGGGCGACCAGTTCGTCATCGTGCTCAATGGCGTCGAAACGTCGAGGGGCAGCGACGCCAAGCACCCGCAGGGACCGATCGCGCTGCAGTTCGGTGCGGGTCCGGAAGGCTCGCCGCTCGGCAGCATCAAGTGGCGCAAGGTGCAGGTCAGGTCGCTCTAAGGCGCAAGACACCCTTTCGCGCCCCTGGCGGCGCGGCGAGCGGGAACCCCCCCCTGCCGGCCCGGGGGGTTTCGCGCTACGATCGCGCCCGGGAAGGGATCTGCCCGGCTTTTCATTGCAGCGCAAGAAAACGTCCGGCAGATCGCGTGATCCATGAATCCACCGAGTGAAATAAAGATGGCAAGACAGAGCAAGAGTCTGCAAGTAGGCCTGCTGATGGGCGGGCTTGTGGTGTCCGGGGCGGTGTTCGCCCAGAACCAGCCCGTTTATTCAAGCGCTCAGGTTGACCGCGCCAAGGCGACGTACGCTGGCGCCGGCGGCTGTTTCGCCTGTCACGGCCCGGATCTCGGCGGGGGTGAATTCGGACCGCCGCTGCGCGGCGTCAACTTCCGCAATCGCTGGGCCGGAGCCACGATGGCCGAGCTGTTCGACCAGCTCAAGCAGATGCCTCCGGGCGGTGCCGCCAACCTCGGCGACAGCACCTATGCCGACCTCGCTGCGCTGATCCTCTCCGAAAACGGCTATACCGCCGGCGCTACCGGCTTCCCGACGGACCGCGCCACGTTGCAGACGATGGCCATGCCGGGTGAGCGTCCGAAGCAGCAGGGTGGCCAGCGCCTGTCGTCGCTCGCAAAATTGCCTTTCTACCCGACGCCCCCGAATCCGCTCGACAAGATTTCGCCGGTGACCGATGCACTGCTCACCAGCGCGCCTGAAGGCGAATGGCTGCAGTGGCGTCGCACGTGGGACGCCCATGCGTACAGCCCCCTCAAGGAAGTGACGCGCGCCAATGCGGATAACCTTCGCCTCAACTGGTCGTTTGCGTTGCCCGCGGGTGCCAATGCGACCACGCCGCTGGTCCACGACGGCGTGATGTTCCTGTATGCGCAGGACAACGTCATCGCGCTCAACGCCAAGACGGGCGAACTGCTGTGGCGCTACGTTCCGGAGCTGGCCAAGGACACGCGCTCCAACGTCAAACGGTCGCTCGCTCTGTATGGCAACAAGGTCTACACAGCGACTTCCGACGGACGCGTCATTGCCCTCAACGTGCAGACCGGCAAGGTGGTGTGGAACGAGCCGATCGACGAGCAGGTGCAGGCTGGCACTTCCGGCGGTCCGCTGGTCGCGAAGGGCAAGCTGATGATCGGCGTGCTCGGCCGCCCGAATCCCGGTGGTGGCTACATCCAGGCCTTCGATGCCGAGACGGGCAAGAAGGCCTGGCGCTTCTACAGCATTCCGCGTCCGGGCGAGGTGGGTGCCAATTCGTGGAACGGCGTCGACCTCTCGAAGCTGACCGGCGGTTCCGTGTGGACGCCGGGCTACTACGATCCGGTCAACAACCTCGTGTTCTTCAGCCCGACACCGACGTACGACACGCTGCCGCTGCGTGACAAGGTGAAGACGAAGGGCGTGACCAATGACGCGCTGTTCACCGACACGACCATTGCGCTGAATCCCGACACGGGCAAGCTCGTCTGGTATTACCAGCACATGCAGAACGACCAGTGGGATCTCGACTGGGGCTTCGAGCGCCAGATCGTGAACCTGAAGGTGGGTGGCGTGGAGCGTCGTGCAGTCGTCACCGGGGGCAAGCTCGGCATCTTCGATGCGATGGATGCAAAGACCGGCGAGTACCTGTCGTCCACCGATGTGGGCTGGCAGAACCTCGTCACCAAGATCGACCCGAAGACGGGCTACAAGACGACGAAGCCCGAACTGCTGCCCGGCGACGGCAAGTCGAAGTTCATGTGCCCGCATGCGGGCGGTGGTCGCAGCTGGATGCCGACGGCGCTGAACCCGAACACGAAGATCCTCTTCGTGCCGCTCGTGGAGTCCTGCATGGCGCTGGCGCAGGTTGCTGCGGGTGAGCGCGGGTCGCTGACTACGGGCGTCCGTTGGGAACTGATGCCGCACGAGAAGTCGGACGGCAAGTATGGCCGCGTGCAGGCGATCAACCTCGAGACCCACCAGACGGTGTGGACGGCGCGTGATCGCGCTCCGACCAGCACGGGCGTCCTTGCAACGGCGGGCGGCGTGGTATTCGCCGGTGCACTCGACCGCTACTTCAAGGCCTACGACGAGACCAACGGCAACGTGCTGTGGAAGGCTCGCTTGAGCGACGTGCCGAGCACTGCCCCGATCACCTACTCGGTGGACGGCAAGCAGTATGTCGCGATCGTGGTCGGCTACGGCAGCGCCCAGTCTGCATCGTTCGGTGCCCTCGTGCCCGAGATCATCGTGCCGGTGATTCCGAGTTCGTCGGTCTACGTGTTCGCGCTGCCCTAGGCGTTCAATGACTGGAGGGCAACGGACCGTTCGCGGTCCGTTGCCGCTTCCCGGTCAGGCGTGTGCAGGCGACCGTCCTGTTGCATGCAACCCAAGCTCCGTCTTCTCCTTACGCTTCCGCGAGTACCCGTCCATGACAACGACAGCCAGCTACCGCCTGCGATGGGCTATCTTGATTGGCGGGCTCGCCGCTTCAGGTGCACTGTATGGGCAGAACGCGCCGGTGTACTCGAGCGACCAGGCAGAGCGCGGCAAAGCCACTTACACCGGTGCCGGCGGCTGCGTCGCCTGTCATGGCCCGGACCTGTCTGGCGGCCAGTTCGGCCCGTCCCTGAAGGGTGTCAGTTTCCGCAACCGCTGGTCCGGGATGACGATGGCCGAGCTGTTCGCGCAGCTGAAGCAGATGCCGCCGGGGGGCGGAGGGAGCCTTGGCGATGCCGTCTATGCAGATCTCGCTGCGCTGATCCTGTCGGCGAATGGTTTTTCAGCCGGCAGTGCGTTTCCAACGGATCCGACAGCGCTCAAGGCAATGGCCATGCCGGGCGAGCGGCGCGCAGAGACAGGCTTTGTCCGCCTGAAACCCGGCACGAAGCTCCCTTTCTATCCCACGGCGGCGAATCCGCTCGAGAAGATCACGCCGGTCACGGATGCGCTGCTCACGACTGCGCCCGAAGGCGAGTGGCTCCAGTGGCGTCGTACCTGGGACGCGCATGCTTATAGCCCGTTGAAGCAGGTGACGAAGTCCAATGCAAAGAACCTGCAGCTCGCGTGGTCTTTCGCATTGCCCGCCGGTCCGAATACGACGACACCGCTGGTCCATGACGGCGTGATGTTCCTGTTTGCACAGGACAACGTGCTGGCGCTCGATGCCCGGAGCGGCGAGCTGCTCTGGCGTTACGTCCACACGCTGCCGCAGGGCGATCGTTCCAGTGCCAAGCGTGCACTGGCCCTGTACGGCAACAAAGTCTACGCACCGACCTCCGATGGACGCGTCGTCGCGCTCGATGTGCAGACCGGCAAGGTCGTGTGGAACGAGCCGGTCGACAATGACGTCAAGGCCTCGACCACCGGCGGACTCCTCGCGGCGAAGGGCAAAGTCATGCTCGGCACGACCGGCTTCGCGCCGGGCGGCGGGTACATCCAGGCGTTCGATGCGGAGACCGGCAAGAAGCTGTGGCGCTTCTACGGCATCCCGCGCCCGGGTGAGAAGGGCAGCGAGACGTGGAACGGCACTGAGCTTGGCAAGATGTCCGGCGGCTCCGTGTGGACGCCCGGCTACTACGATCCGGTGAACGACCTCGTGTACTTCAGCCCGACACCCACGTACGACACGAAGCCGTTGCGGGATCCTTCCGGCGTACCGGGCACAACCAACGATGCGCTGTTCACCGACACGACCATTGCGCTGAATCCGGATACGGGCAAGCTGGTCTGGTACTACCAGCACATGCAGAACGACCAGTGGGATCTCGACTGGGGCTTCGAGCGCCAGATCGTGAACCTCAAGGTCAACGGTGTGGATCGTCGCGCGGTCGTCACGGGCGGCAAGCTCGGCATCTTCGATGCGATGGATGCGAAGACGGGCGAGTACCTGTCGTCCACCGACATGGGCTGGCAGACGCTGGTGACGTCCATCGATCCGAAGACGGGCCACAAGAACTACGACCCCAATATGGTCCCTGGTGATGGCGTGGCGAAGTTCCTCTGCCCGCATGCAGGCGGTGGCCGCAGCTGGATGCCGACGGCCATGAACGGTGCCGCGAAGGTCATCTACATCCCTGCCGTCGAGACGTGCATGAACATGGCGCCGGTCGCCGCGGGCGAACGAGGTGCGCTCACCACAGGCGTCAACTGGGAGTTGCAGCCGCATCCGCAGTCCGATGGCAATTTCGGCCGTTTGCAGGCCATCAACGTGGAGACCCACAAGACGCTGTGGACGCAGCGCGAGCGCGCGCCTACGACGACAGGCGTGCTGGCCACGGCAGGCGGTGTGTTGTTCTCAGGCTCGCTCGACCGCTTCTTCAAAGCGTATGACCAGTCGACCGGCAAGATGCTCTGGAAGAGCCGACTCGGCGACGTTCCCAGCGCGGCCCCGATCACCTATTCGGTGGGTGGCAAGCAGTACGTCGCGATGGTCGTCGGCTACGGTGCCCCGCAGTCCGCATCGTTCGGTGCACTGGTGCCGGAGATCGTGACGCCGGTGATTCCGAGTTCGTCGGTGTCGGTGTTCGCGCTGCCGTAGCGATTCCCTGCATCGGTGCCGGCCTTGGCGGGCCGGCACTACGGCGAGACTTGCATCGACGATTGTGATCAGAAGGCGGGGATCCCGGTGATTGCCCGCCCGAGGATCAGCGCATGGATGTCGTGTGTGCCCTCATAGGTGTTGACCACCTCGAGATTCACCAGGTGTCGCACGACGCCGTACTCGTCGCTGATGCCGTTGCCGCCCATCATGTCGCGGGCCAGACGGGCGATCTCCAGCGCTTTGCCGCAACTGTTGCGTTTCAGGATGCTGGTCACTTCAACCGGGGCGATGCCTTCATCGCGCATCCGTCCAAGCCGCAAGCAGGCCTGCAGCCCGAGTGCGATTTCCGTCAGCATGTCCGCGAGCTTCTTCTGGATCAACTGATTGGCGGCCAGCGGCTTGCCGAACTGCTTGCGATCGAGCACGTACTGCCGCGCGCGGCGGTAGCAGTCTTCGGCTGCACCGAGTGCGCCCCAGGCAATCCCGAAGCGCGCACTGTCGAGGCAGGTAAAGGGACCTTTCAGCCCGCGCACATCCGGAAACGCGTTCTCGTCGGGGCAGAACACGCCGTCCATCACGACCTCGCCGGTGATGCTGGCTCGCAAACCGACCTTGCCGTGGATGGCTGGCGCCGACAGGCCTTTCCAGCCCTTCTCGAGCACGAAGCCACGGATGCTGCCCTCGTCGTCCTTCGCCCAGATGACAAACACGTCGGCGATGGGGCTGTTCGAGATCCACGTCTTGGCGCCCGACAGCGACCAGCCTCCCGCCACTTTCTTTGCACGCGTGATCATGCTGCCCGGATCGGAGCCGTGATTCGGCTCGGTGAGACCGAAGCAGCCGATCCACTCGCCTGTCGCGAGCTTCGGCAGGTATTTCTGTTTCGTGGCCTCATTGCCGAATTCATTGATCGGCACCATCACCAGCGATGACTGCACGCTCATCATCGAGCGATAACCTGAATCGACGGTCTCTACCTCGCGGGCGATGAGGCCGTAGCAGACGTAATTGAGCGCAGCGCCGCCGTACCGTTCTGGAATGGTCGGGCCCAACAGTCCAAGTTCGCCCATCTCGCGGAAGATGGCCACGTCGGTTTTCTCGTGCCTGAACGCCTCGAGCACGCGGGGCTGCAATTGCTCCTGGCAGTAGCTGTGCGCCGCGTCGCGCACGGCACGTTCATCGTCGGTCAGTTGCGCGTTGAGCAACAGTGGATCGTCACGGTCGAAGGCGGCTTTTCTTCCAGCCATGGTTAGGTTCCCTGGAGTCCTGAAGTTCAGCGCAAGCCAGCGGTATTCGGGGCGGGAGCCTGCGCTTCCTGTTTGAGACGCAAACCCCTGGTTTCTGGCAGTAGCCATACAGCCAGGCCTGCCAGCAACGCGAAGGGCACGGCCAGCGCGATGCCAGCGCCAAACGTGGAGCGCGACGCGACCCACGCAATGGCGATGGGGGCGAGGAACTGCGCGCCGCGCGAGAAGTTGTAGATGATGCCGAGGGCGGACGCCCGCACTTTCGTCGGGAAGACTTCATTCAACATGGGGCCGACGCCGCCCCAGTTGCCTTCACCAAAACCGACGAGCAGCATGAAGCCGAAAATCACCCAGGTGTAGCCGCCGGCCACATTCCAACCGACCGTGACCATCAACAGCCCGATTGCCTTGAGGACCGAAAACAGCGTGAAACTCGGGCGGCGTCCCCAGCGATCGGCCAATTGGCCGAATGCCACGTATCCGAACAGCGATCCAATCTGGTCCATCAGCAGGAGTGCAGCGACCTGGCCGAGGGTGAGGCCGCGACCCTGTACCAGATACGTCGGCAGCCAGATGGTCTTGAACCAGAAGGCGGACATGTTCAGTGTCGTCAATGTCATTGCCACTGCGGTCGTCTTGCGCAGCGCAGGTCCCACCATTTCCGTGACCACTTGCCATGGCGACATGGCGACCCGCCCCGCGTTCTTCAAGCGCAACCAGATGTCCGACTCCGGCATCTGAGAACGGATGAATACGACGATCAACGCCGGAACGGCAGATATCATGAAAGTGGCGCGCCAGCCGATCCATGGCGCGAGCATCGTGCCTGCAAGGGTGGCGAAGAAGCGTGCGAATGCGGAGCCGCTCTGCAGGTACGAGCCGTAGCGGCCCCGGACATGGGGCGGGACCGTCTCGCCCACGAGCGCGTGCGCTACCGCCCATTCACCGCCGATGCCGAAGCCGGTGATGGCGCGTGCGATGAGGAGCGTCCAGTAGCCGGTCGCGAAGCCGGAAAGCAGCGTGCCGAAGCTGTAGATCAGGATCGTGATCATCAGCAGCGGCTTGCGTCCATAGCGGTCTGCAAGCGCTCCGCCGAAAATTCCGCCCACCGCAGAGAATGCGAGCGCAGTGCCGAGCAGTACGGCCACTTCCTTCTGGCTGAGCGCGAGGTCCGTGGTAAGGGTCGTCGAAGCGACCAGGAAACTCAGCAGCACCAGGTCATAGAAATCGAAGACCCAGCCAATGAACGAGAATCCCAGGATCTTGCGATGAATTGGCAGGACCGTCGGGCTCTCGCTAAGCAGTGGGGTGTTTTCTTGTTGGTGCACTGCAGTTCAATCCGTCTGGGTGGTTGGCAGCAATCGGACGAGTGGGAGCACACTCATGCATTCTTGTAGCAAATTCAAGTTTCGTTGATTCCTGCGGCTGCTGCCAGCCGGCTCGCGTGAGGCTACGGGTCCCCCTGGAAACGGGCAGCCTTCGCCGCTGCGCGCTTGGCGAAGAACTGGTGGCGCAACGCCTTTGACTCGGTCGAGAACAGGCATTGCGCAAAGAGCTCTCGCTCGCGGATCGAGCCCGCGTCGAAACCAGTGTCGATGCCATGTTGAATGCTGACCATCGCGGCTTGCGATGCTTGGGATCCGGGTGCCGCGCCGCCCTGCGTGCCTTGTGTCGATTGGGCGAGCAAGCGCGCATGGGGCTTGTTCGCGATCCTGTCAGTGAGGTCGCGAGTCTTGCGCGTCACGGCCCGCGATCTGGCATAGCGGACGGCTGAGTCAAGCAGGTCGCCGCTGGTGATTCCATCAACGAGCCCGGCCGCGAGCGCCTCCAGGCCGGATATCGGCTTGCCGTCGGTGCACATGCGCATGGCCAGTTCGGGTCCGACGAGCCGCGGCAATCGCTGCGTCCCTGCAGCGCCCGGGATGAGGCCGAGCAGGACCTCAGGCTGGCCGACCTTTGCATCTGCAACGGCGATACGGTAGTGGCAAGCCATGGCCAGCTCATTGCCGCCCCCGAGCGCGTAGCCGCGAATGGCGGCGATGACGGGCTTGGGGCTGTCCTCGATCCGGCGCAGGCTCGCGTGAATCCCTGCGGATCTGCTGAGCGAGTCGCGTGCGGTCTTCAGCGTGTCGAATACGCGGATGTCGGCGCCGGCCACAAATGACGATCCCGCGCCAATCATTACGATCGCGTCCGCGGCACTGTCCGCGACGGCGCGAGCGATGGAATGGTCGAGCGCACTCCAGGCGAGCGCGCTCAGCGCGTTGACGGGAGGGTTGTCGATCGTGAGGACGGCGACTCGATCGACAACCCAGTAGTGCACCACGTCAGTCACGAACACCACGCAACTGTTTCAAGCTTGCCCGGGGATCGTGGACGCGAGCACTCACTTGTCCTTCGGAACGTGGGATCGCGATGCGAATTCGATCGGAGGTGCCAGTACGAACATCACGCGGGTCTTGCGCGTTCCGGCATTGGCAAAGCTGTGGGTCCGGTCATACGTGAAAGCAAACGAGTCACCGGAGTCCAGATGGTGGGGCTTGCCATCTACGGTCAATCTGAACTTGCCTTCCATCACGTAGCCAAGCAGTTCCCCCGGGCCGTGCTGCATCGGCATGTCGGACTTCGCGCCGGGAACCATTTCCAGGATGCTGGCTTCCATGCGGTGCTCCGGTCGCGCTGGCAGCAGCAACGTCCACTCCATCCCAGTCGTGTGATAAACGGGGTGATGCCCGGCCTTCGTGACAATCGCGCGCGCGGCACTACGGCTCTGCAAGAGTGTCGTGACATCCATGCTCAGCGCATTGCAGATGCGGTACAACATGCCGAATGATGGCGCCGCCTTCTGGTTTTCGATCTTTGACAGGGCGCTAGGTGAGCAGCCGATGCTCTCTGCCAACTCATCGAGCGTGAGATGGCGGATCCGGCGCGCCTTCTTCAAAGCGGGGCCGAAGGAATCCTTCGCGCCCTCCGGAAGCTGCGTGCCACGAGCCGGTGAAACCTTCTTTGTTGCCTTGGACATCGTCATTCCCGTTTCGATGGCATCCGACTTCGTGGCTGTCTCTTGCTGCGTTGCGACAACCCTACTGCGTTGTGCCAGTGGTTGGCAATTCTAGAGCACTTGCTTCGCTTCGCCACAGTGGATCCCGAGGAAGATGCCGATCGATCCACGAACGGAATTCAAAAGAACTTGAATTTTGAGAAAGGTTGTATGAATCTATGCCCGCACCCGATGCCGTGCGGTTCGGGCGTCAGGTTGTTCTTGATTGAAAGCCAGCCCCGCAGAGGGCTCAACACAAAACTGGGGGAGATACGCGCAATGAGCTTCCATTCACATGGACGGTCCGCAGTGCTGGGTGCGGCGATCGGCATCATCCTGGGTACGCCGGCGTTTGGCGCTGCTCCACCCGCCGGTGGCATCAAGCTCGAAGAAATCGTCGTGACGGCGCAGCGCGCCGAGACGAACCTGCAGGAGACGCCCATCTCCGTGGCCGCGGTCAGCGGCGAGCAACTGGCGCAGCAAGGCGCCTCTACGCTGCTCGATCTCGCTTCATTCATTCCGAACCTGCAGGTCGGCAGCACGACGTTGCAGGGCGCGGGCAACGGCCGCTTTGCGATCCGCGGCATCGGCCAGGAAGCCGGCACGCAGGCATCGGTCGGCTTGTATATCGATGAAGTCTACTATCCGACCGGTGCGGGCAACCTGATGGGCTTGTTCGATGTCGATCGCGTCGAAGTATTGCGTGGACCGCAGGGCACTCTGTTCGGCCGCAACACGATCGGCGGCGCGATCCAGTACGTCACCGTCATGCCCGGCCGCGAATTCGGCGGGTATGGCGAGGCGACGCTTGGCAATTTCGGACGCACGGACTTCAACGGCGCACTGAACATTCCGCTCGGAGAAACGCTGGCGGCACGCGTCGCGGTGGGCTACAACTCCCGTGACGGCTACGTCCATGACGACCTGCGCAACGTTGATCGCGGCGATGACACACGCAAGGCGGGTCGCGTGCAGGTGCGCTGGACTCCCACCAGCAACCTGACCCTCGACCTCAAGGGTGAGTGGTTGTCCACCGACAACAATGGTCGTGCATCGACGATCCACGGATATGCCGGTTCCGTGTTCCCCAATGGGCAGAACGATGGCGCACAGTTCACCACGCTAGGGCGCATTCTGTCCGCCACCCCCTACAACGTGCACCTGTGTCCGGCCATTGGCGCTCCGCCCGCAAGCGGGCCCTGTCTCGATGCTGCCTCGACCGGCGAGTACCAGGTCGCGGGCTACAATGCCGACGAGTTCTCAAGACTCGACTACACCTCGGGGGCCCTGGTCGCGAACTGGACCCTGAGCGAGGCCGCCACTCTCAAGTCGATCACGGGTTACAGCCTCACCAAGAACAACTCGGCCGTCGACTATGATTCGACCCCGGGGAGCTTCTTTGCCGGCGTCACCCCGAAGAACGATACCACCGCATTCTCCGAGGAATTACAACTGCGTCTGAACCTGGCCGACGGGCGTCTGCGCTGGACGACCGGGCTGTTCTACTACGACCAGGAGCTCAAGACCCTCACGGCGATTGCATTCGGACTCGGCACGCCCAATCCGGCCAACGCGACAGGCAACAAGAATGGCCTGACTTCCAGGGCCCTCTTCTCGCAGGCGTCCTTCGATTTCACCGACAGGCTGTCGGGGACCGTCGGATTACGCTACAGCGAGGAAGAAGTGACCTCGCGGACGCTGACCGCAACCGGGATCCTCGGTCCGCAGGTCAAGGCCAAGTTCACGGATACGTCCCCGCAGTTCGGCCTGCAGTTCCAGGCGACAGACGACCAGATGTACTACGCCAACGTCGCGAAGGGTACCCGCGCCGGTGGCTTCGGCACGAACGTGGGCTTCGTCAACGGCTTCAAGACATTCGAGCCGGAAGAGGCATGGACGTACGAGCTCGGTGCCCGCCTCGAGTTCATGGACCGCCGTCTGCGAATCAACCCGACCGTCTTCTGGACCGAGTGGACGGGCATCCAGGTCAACACGCTGGTTACCGTTCCGGAGCCGGGTGCAACCTGCCCGGCAGGTGCCAACAATTGCCCGGGTGTCGGCACGGTGCCCCAGAACGTCGGCGATGCACGGATCAAGGGACTCGAGATCGAGACCCTGTTCCAGGCTACGGATCGGGTGACGCTGCAGGCCTCTGTCGGCCTGCTGGACAGCAAGTACACCAAGGTCGGCGTGGACCGCGGACAGATTTACCCGGCGTCCACGGGTGGCTTCTTCGCTGCGCCGGTGTTTGTCCCGAACCTGTGCGACGGCAACAACGATCCCACGTTGGCGCAGCTGAACCCGACCCGTACCACGGCCCAACTGGCGCCACTGGTTCCGCTCTATGAGTGCAAGGGCGGGAGCGACCTCAGCCGTTCACCCGAGCTGAAGTTCTCGGTAGGCGCGCGCTATGCACACCCGCTGGCCGGCGGCGCGGAGATCGTCACCAGCGCGGATTACGGCTGGACCGACAAGCAGCGCAGCCAGGTTGCCAACCTCGACTACGTGCCGTTGCCCAGCTTCGGCGTGCTGAACGCCCGCGTGCAGTACAACGCGCCGGACAACCGCTGGAGCCTCGCGGTCTTCGGGACCAACCTGACCGACGAGTACTACTACTACGGCGGCACGGATTTCGCGACGGGCTACACCCCCGGCACGACCGTGTGGGATCCGGCGCGTCCTGCGGAATATGGCGCAACGGTGAAGTTCAACTTCTAGCAGCGGTGAATGCGGACCACGGTGCGGGAGCCCGCGCCATGGTCCGGCGCGATAATCACGAGAATTGGAGAACCAGAGATGATGCGTTTCCGACTTGCCCTCGCCGCACTGGGCTGCATGGTTGCCTGCGCTGGCGCCATGGCACATCACTCGATCGCGATGTTCGACGACAACAAGCCGGCAGTCCTGACCGGTACTGTCCAGGCGTACTACTGGCGCAATCCGCACGCGATGCTGGTCATCGATGCCGACGCGGTGAAGAACGGCAAGGGGGAGGCTGAACCCGGCCAAGTGGGCGTCTGGTCGGTCGAGCTGCACAGCACGTCGATCATGATGCGGCGCGGCTTCACGAAGGACTACTTCAAGCCAGGGGACAAAGTCACCGTGACGGGTGGCCGCATGCGCGACGGCTCGAAGATGATCCGCCTGTTCAACGGCAAGAAGGCGGACGGGACGGCCTTCTACGGTGACGACTTCCGTCCGGAGTCGACTGGCAACAACCAGTCTCCCTCGAATTGAGGTGACCACCATGAACGCACGCCGCACGTTGCGGGCAGCTCTGCCGGTCGCTGCCCTATATGCCCTGATCACCTCGACGACCTACGCGCAAATCGCGCAGCTTGGGCCTGGCGGGGCGCCTCCGGATCCCAACCCGAAGAGCGCCCGCGTGGGCCTCGAGCGGTTGCCCAATGTCGCCGGCAGGGATGACGTTGGCGCGGTGTGCTCGCGCTGTCACAACATCGAGCGGATTGCGAAGCAGCGCCGGACTGCTCGGCAGTGGCAGGCCATGGTTCCCTTGATGACCAATCGCCTGGGAGATGCCGCAGATGCGCCCGACGAACAGGATGTCCGCGCTGTCTCGACCTACCTGAGCAATCACTGGAGCCGGCCGGAGACAACTGCGGAAGCTGCGCAGAAGGATCCCCTGCACGAACCCGATGCCCCCTTGCCGCTTGCGCAGGCGCGGGACCTGTCGGGCACCTGGATGACGGCGATGTGGTACACGATGCTCAACATGGGCCCATCCGACGGATTGCCCATCAGCCGCGGTTTCCGCAGCACAGTGAACCCGAAGAACGACATCGGAGCCGTGTTGACTCCGTTGTCCAGGGAGAAAGCGAAGGCCTGGACGATTTACAACGACCCACTTACGAAGTGCAATTCTCCGGGGCCGCTGGCTTACAACAGCCCGTACGTGTTCGAGATACTGAGTTCGCCACAGCGGGTGACGTTGATCACCGAATACTTCCACGAAGTGCGGCGTATCTTCCTCGACGGTCGGCAGCATCCGCCCGGCAACCCCGATCCGACTGCAATGGGGCATTCGGTTGGACGATGGGAAGGCGCAACCCTGGTGGTCGACTCCCGGAACTTCAAGGAAAGCCCTGCCTTCCAGGTGCCGTGGAGTGACCAGTTCCATCTGGTCGAGCGCATTCGGCGCGTCAAGGACGGCAATGTGCTTGAGATCGACGTGACGATCGAGGATCCGCTGGCATTCAAGGAGCCGTTGCGCGGCATCTTCTATTTCAAGAAGGATCCATCGCTCGAGTTCGGCGAGTGGAACTGCGACGGGTTCTTCGACTACGAGCCCTTTGCTCCGAAGGACGCGAAACCGTAAGCGTATGCGAGGTCACCGCGGCCTGAACCTCGAAGGGTCACTTGGAGGTTCGGGCCGGTTCGATTTTCCGCGACGGCGGTGGGGCAAGTGCCGAGGTGACGCATCCGGGGCACGCGCTCCCATCCCATCCCCCGCCGGCATCACCACATAGCCATTCCCTATTTCGGTCACAGTGAGGTGCCTGTACAGTTCCGGCAATGTACGTATACGACGAAATCGACCAGCGGGTGGTGGATGAGCGGGTTGCTCAGTTCCGCGACCAGACCCGTCGCTTCCTCGCGGGCACGCTGCATGAGGACGATTTCCGTGCGCTGCGCCTCCGCAATGGCCTTTATATTCAACGACATGCGCCGATGTTGCGGGTCTCGGTGCCGTACGGGCTGATGGCGTCGAAGCAGGTGCGGATGCTGGCCCGGATTGCCCGCGAGTACGACAAGGGGTTCGGCCACTTCAGCACCCGGCAGAACATCCAGTACAACTGGCCGAAACTCGAGACGGTGCCGGACATTCTGGAGCTGCTTGCCAGCGTCCAGATGCACGCGATCCAGACCAGCGGCAATTGCATCCGTAATGTCACGGCGGACCATTTCGCCGGTGTGGCGCCCGATGAACTCGACGATCCCCGGCCCTGGTGCGAAATCATCCGCCAGTGGGCCACGCTCCATCCCGAGTTCTCGTTCCTGCCGCGCAAGTTCAAGATCGCCGTCACGGGCTCGCCGCAGGACCGTGCCGCCTCGAAGGTGCATGACGTCGGTCTCAACCTCGTCCGCAATGGCGCGGGCGAGATCGGCTTCGAAGTGCTGGTGGGCGGGGGCCTCGGCCGCATGCCGATCATCGGCCATGTCATCCGCGAATACCTCGCCCCTCGCGACCTGCTTGCGTACCTCGACGCAATCCTGCGCGTATACAACATGGGCGGTCGCCGCGACAACATCCACAAAGCCCGCATCAAGGTGCTCGTGAAGGCGGTCGGCCCTGCGAAGTTCCGCGAGATGGTCGATGCCGAGTTCGAGAAGTCGCGCGACATCGCGCCGGTGCTGACCGACGCCGAGATCGCGCGCGTAAAGTCCCATTTCGTGCCGCCGAAGTACGAGTTACTGCAGGACGAAGATGTCGTCACCGGCGCCGGCAACGAATTCCGCAATTGGTACCAGCGCAACACGCGCAAGCACAAGATCGGAGGCTACCGCGCCGTGGTCGTGTCGCTCAAGTCGCCCCAGCGTCCACCTGGCGACATCACTGACGTCGAGATGGAAAAGGTCGCGGATCTCGCGGACCAGTATTCATTCGGCCTCGTGCGCTCGACGCATGACCAGAACCTGATCCTCGCCGACGTGCGCCAGCAGGACCTCAAAGCCGTGTGGCAGGCGCTGCAGGCTATCGATCTCGCTTGCCCGAACATTGGCACGCTGACGGACATGATCGCGTGCCCCGGTCTTGACCTTTGCAGCCTCGCGAACGCAGGCACGCTCGATGTCGCACGGCAGATCAACGAACGCTTCGATAATCTCGATTACCTGTACGACATCGGCGATCTTGAACTCAAGATGTCGGGGTGCATGAACGCCTGCGGTCACCATCACGTCGGCCACATCGGCATCCTCGGCGTCGACAAGAGCGGCGAGGAGTGGTACCAGATCACTCTGGGCGGTTCGGCCGGCGGCCAGGACGCCGCGCTCGGCACGGTCATCGGTCCGTCTGTCGCCAAGAACGACGTGCCCGAAACCCTCGACCGGCTGATTTGCGTGTATCTCGAACAGCGCGTGGAAAGCGAGCGGTTTGTCGATACGTTCCGCCGCATTGGCGTGGCTCCATTCAAGGCTCGCGTGTATGCCCCAGCTGATCAGGCAGCGTAAGTTCGTCGCCGACGACTGGCGCAACATCGACGACGACCCGACAGGTCGCGAGCGGGCACTCATCATTCCGTTCGCGCGCTGGCAGGCTGAGCGCGACCAGTGGTGGCTGTGGGACGGCAAGCTCGGTGTCCGGATCGGTCCGACCGACGCCGTTGAGGCGCTGGAGCGTGATTTCCTCAGGATCTCGCTCGTCGCCATCGAATTCAGCGGCATTGGCGAGGGCAGGGGCTACACGCAGGCCCAGCTGCTTCGGCGGCGCTACCAGTTCACGGGTGAGATTCGCGCAGTCGGCAAGGTCCAGCGGGACCAGCTCTTCTACATGGCCCGCTGCGGGTTCGATGCCTTCGAGCTGCCGGATGGCGCTGATACGGCCGTTGCCCTCACTGCGTTCGATGACTTTTCAGTGAAATATCAAGACTCTATTGATCCGGGGTTGAATCTCAGGCGGCGCGCAGGGACCTGAGTTTCCATTCCAGCCGCACTGGGGCTCGCGGATGACCCGCGGTCGTTCCCGTCGTTGATAACACCGCCGCATCAAGACAGAACTAAAGGGTCTTTCCGGTTATAGCCCCCCCTTGGGTAGAGTGCAGGAATGGGCACTTCCTTCACAACGCGGTAACCGCAGCGAACCGCGGGCCAGCAGAGTCGCCATGACCACTCCTGAAGAACTATCTCCGCGCCTCGCGGAACTCGCACGCGAGTCCGGTGCGCAGTTGGCCCAGGCCATCCGCGACTACGGCAAGGTCGTGTATTCGACGAGCTTGGGCCCCGAGTCCGCCGTGCTGACGGACCTGATCAGCACCTTCGCGCCCGACATCGAGATGTTCACCATCGATACGGGTCGTTTGCCTGATGAAACCCTCGCGCTGCTCGACCGGGTCGAGCGCCGCTACGAGCGCCGCATCAAGGTGTATTACCCCAACAGCGCGGCCGTCGAAGCGTACGTGCAGGCGAACGGCATCAACGGGTTCTACTCCGGCCTCGAAGAACGGCAGTCCTGCTGCCATGTCCGCAAGGTGGAGCCGTTCAAACGGGCCGTCGTCGGCTACAAGGCCTGGATCACGGGCGTGCGCCGCGAGCAGTCCGCCGAGCGCGCCAAGGGTGAAGTGCTGGCCTGGGACGACCGCCACGACATGTGGAAGGTCAGCCCGCTGCTCGACTGGACCGAAGAGGACATCTGGAACTTCATCCGGGCCCGCAACCTGCCGTATAACCCGCTGCACGACAAGGGCTACCCCAGCATCGGCTGCGCGCCCTGCACCCGTGCAGTAGAACCGGGGACTGACCCGCGCTCGGGCCGCTGGTGGTGGGAGAATCCCGATACCCGCGAGTGTGGCCTGCAGCCGCGCCGGCGAGTCATTCCGATCAAGCCAGAGCCGCGTCGCGCCGCCGGCGGCTGAGCCGGTACCGGAATCCCGATGGAATACTTCCCGATCTTCCTGCGCCTCGCGGGTGAACCCGTGCTGGTCGTCGGCGGCGGCGAAGTGGCTGCGCGCAAGGTCGATCTGTTGTTGCGTGCCAGCGCCGACGTCACGGTTGTTTCGCCGGAGCTCGAGCCGCGCCTCGCAGCAATGCTGCTGGCGGGCGCCATTGCGCACGTCGCGCAGGAGTTCCAGCCAGAACACTTGAACGGAATGCGGCTCGCAATTGCAGCCACGGATCGCCACGCGGTGAACGCGTGGGTGTCCCATCAGGCGGAAAGTCGAGGCATCAACGTCAACGTGGTCGACGACCGCGAGTTGTCGCGCTTCATCATGCCCGCCATCATTGATCGCTCGCCGATCCTTGCCGCGGTGACGAGCGGTGGCGATGCGCCGGTGCTTACGCGCCGGCTGCGCGAGAAACTCGAGGCCTTCCTGCCGCACCGGCTCGGGGAGCTGGCGAAGTTCTCCGGCAGTTTGCGCGGTCTCGTGAAGAAGCGGCTTGACCAAGCCCCGGCACGCCGGCGCTTCTGGGAAGCGTTCTTTGACGGTCCCCTGGCCGCCGATGTGCTGGCAGGGCGCGACCATGCGACCGTGGCCCGCAGTGTCGAGTCCGCTTTGGTCCAGGCCGAGTCCGCGCTGGCTACCAGGCCTGGGACCGGCGAAGTCGCCCTGGTCGGTGCCGGTCCCGGCGATCCGGGCCTGTTGACGCTGCGTGCACTGCGGGTGCTGCAGAATGCCGATGTCGTGTTGTACGACCGGCTGGTGTCCAACGCAGTCCTCGATCTCGCGCGCCGCGATGCAGAGCAAATCTATGTCGGCAAGGTGGCAGGCACAGCGAGTTCACAAGCGGACATCAACGCTTTGCTCGTGAAGCTCGCGCTCGAAGGCAAACGCGTGTGCCGGCTCAAGGGCGGTGACTCTTTCATCTTCGGCAGGGGCGGCGAAGAACTCGAAGCCCTCGCGAAGCACGGCATCCGCTACGAAGTCGTCCCCGGGATTACTGCTGCGATCGGTTGCGCCGCGTACGCAGGCATTCCGCTCACGCACCGCGAGCATGCGCAGTCGCTGACCTTCGTGACCGGTCATGCCAAGGACGATGGCGACATGCAGGTGGACTGGGAGGCCCTTTCGCGGCCCAACCAGACGATCGTGTTCTACATGGGGCTCAAGTCGTTGCCCTCGATTGTCGCGCAGTTGCGGGCCCACGGGGCCCCGGAGCAGCGTGCCGCGGCTGTGGTCGAGCAGGGTACCTGCGCCTCGCAGCGAGTGGTCACGGGCACGCTGGCAACACTTGAACGGGAAGTGGCATCCGCCGGTCTCGATTCGCCGAGCCTGCTGATTGTCGGTGAAGTCACGCGTCTCCATGAGACGCTGAAATGGTTCAAGGCAGGCGCTGCCACGGACGAGTCGCTGGCTTCAGGGAGATTGTCGGCATGAGCAGCATCGCCCGGGGATTCGCAGGGGCCGTCGGCAACACGCCACTGATCCGGCTCGGCATCCTGAGCGAGGAGACCGGCTGCGAAATCCTCGCCAAGGCCGAGTTCATGAATCCCGGCGGCTCCGTCAAGGACCGCGCGGCGCTTGCGATCATCGAAGACGCTGAACGCAGTGGGCGGCTTCGCCCAGGTGGCATCGTTGTCGAGGGCACCGCGGGCAATACGGGCATCGGCCTGGCTCACGTGTGCAACGCCCGTGGCTACCAGCTGATCATTGCGATGCCGGACAACCAATCCGAGGAGAAATTCCGGCTGCTCGAGACCTTGGGTGCGGACGTGCGCCGCATCAAGACCGTTCCGTACAGCGATCCGAATCACTACCAGCGCGTGGCAGAGCGTCTCGCGCTCGAGTTCGAAGGCGCGGTGTGGGCTAACCAGTTCGACAACACTGCAAATCGTGAAGCGCACGAGCGCACCACCGGCCCCGAGATCTGGGCGCAGACCGATGGCAAGCTCGATGCGTTTGTCACCTCCACGGGCACGGGCGGTACGCTCGGCGGGATCTCGCGGTACCTGAAGAAACAGAATCCGAACGTGCTGACCGTGCTCGCCGACCCGCAAGGCAGCGCCCTCTACGAGTGGGTGCTGCACGGCCAGCTCAAGGCCACCGGCCCGGGCTCGATCACCGAAGGCATCGGCATCGGCCGCGTGACGGCGAACCTCGAAGGCGCGCCGCTCGATACAGCCGTACACGTGGGCGACGCCGAGTGTGTAAAGTACGTGTATCGCCTGCTGCGCGAGGAAGGCCTGTTCCTCGGCAGTACCAGTGGCGTCAACGTTGCGGCCGCCGTGCAGGTTGCGAAGCGTCTGGGTCCCGGACACACGATCGTGACGATCCTGTGCGACACGGGCGCCAAGTATCAGTCACGTCTCTTCGACCGCAAGTGGATTGCGGAGAAGAGCCTCACCGAGAGTATCCAGAGTGTCGACCCCCGGATCCGCGCCCATGATTGAGCCAACTGCATCGAGCCCCATTACCACCGACGTCGTCATTGTCGGCGCGGGTCCCTGCGGCCTGTTCCAGGTGTTCGAGCTTGGCCTGCTGGGCCTGAAGGCCCATCTCGTCGATGCGCTCAAGGAGCCGGGTGGCCAGTGCATCGAGCTCTATCCGGACAAGCCGATCTACGACATTCCCGCTGTGCCGGTGTACACGGGCAAGGAACTGACGGACAACCTGATGGAGCAGATCAAGCCCTTCAGCGCCGAGTTCCACCTCGGCCAGGAAGTGACGACGGTGCTGCGCCAGGAGAGTGGCCGGTTCCAGGTGGCGACCAACACGGGCACGCAGTTCGATGCGGGTGCTGTGGTCATTGCCGGCGGAGTCGGCTCCTTCCAGCCGCGCAAGCTCGACGTGCCGGGCGCAGCCGAACTCGAAGGCAAGCAGGTGCACTACAAGGTTCGCGAGCCGCAGTCGTATGCGGGCAAGGACATCGTGATCTTGGGTGGCGGCGATTCCGCGCTCGACTGGGCACTCGCTCTGGTCGACATCGCCAACAGCATCGTCGTCGTGCATCGCCGTCCTGAATTCCGCGGCGCGCCGGCTTCCGTTGCCAAGCTGCTGGCGCTGCGTGATGAGCATCGCGCCGACGTGCTCGTGGGCCAGGTGAAGGACCTCGTGCTCGACGACACTGGTTCGATGAAGGCCGTGCGCGTGCAGGGCGCCGATGGCGTCGTGCGTGCGGTCGATGCCCAGCAGGCACTGGTGTTCTACGGGCTGTCGCCGAAGCTTGGTCCGATCGCCGAGTGGGGCCTCGAACTCAACAAGAAGCAGCTGACGGTGAACGTCGCGACGTTCCAGACCAGCGTCCCGGGAATTTACGCCGTGGGCGACATCAATACGTACCCCGGCAAGAAGAAGCTGATCCTGTCGGGCTTCCACGAAGGCGCGCTCGCTGCGTTTGCGATCAAGGAGTACCTTGAGCCCGGCAAGAAGGTGCACCTGCAGTACACGACGACGAGCCCGATCATGCACAAGCGGTTGGGCGTGGTGCATGAGTCGCACGCCGAAGAGCACGAGCGCAAGAAGGCCGCGGCAGCCGAAGGCTGACCCAAGAAGAGTAGCCAAGGAAGCAACGGAAGTGATGGAAGCTAAGGAAGCCAGCAAGCGCGATCCGGCTTCCCCCCGCTGTTTTCTCGTGTGTCGCTGACGACTCAGGACTACCCCAACCATGCGGCCTGCGATCCTCATCTTCCTGCTCGCCGTTGCATTGATGGCAGGCGGCCTGCTCGCGTTCCTCAGGAATGCGAAGCAGGATCTGCCGAAGAACTTGCCACCGCCCCTCAAGGACGATCCCGAGGACAACTGGGGTGCGCTGCCGCCGCCCAAAGACAATGACCCCAAGCCGTGACCCTTAAGCCGGTCGCCGCCACGCTCGAACGCGGCACCCCTGCCTTTCGCCGCGCCAACTGGGCGCTCTTCCTGGCCGCGTTCTCCATGTTCGGTTCGCTGTACTCGGTGCAGCCGTTGCTGCCGATCTTCGTCACCGAGTACGGTGTTCGGGCGGACGAGAGCAGCCTCGCGCTGTCGCTGACCTCTGCCGTGCTCGGCATCTTCATGGTCTTTGCCGGTGCGTTGTCCGATGCGGCAGGTCGCAAGCGCCTGATGGTCGCTTCGCTTTGGCTGACCGCGGCACTCAACTTTGCCGTCATGCTCGCGCCGACATGGACGACGCTGCTGGTCGCAAGGACGCTGCTCGGCCTGGTCCTCTGCGGCGTTCCGTCCGTGGCGATGGCCTACATCGCCGAGGAGATGGATCCCCGGTCGCTGTCCTTCGCGATGGGGCTCTACATCGGCGGCACGGCTATCGGTGGCATGGTGGGCCGCGTCCTCCTCGGCGTGATGGCGGACGTGGCGTCGTGGCGAACCGGCATGGGGTTGTTCGCCGCACTGGTGCTGTTGAGCGCGGTCGCCATGCAACGGCTCCTGCCCGAGTCGCGGCATTTTGTCGCGCAGCGTTTCGCGGCGAGCCGGTTCCTGCCCGGGCTTGGGCAGTTGTTCAGGGACACCGGACTGCGCTGGCTGTACGTCGAAGCCTTCCTGCTGATGGGCAGTTTCGTCACGGTCTTCAACTACATCGGGTTTCGCCTGTCGGCGGCGCCTTATTCGCTGAGCCACACACTCATTTCCTTGCTGTTCCTGAGCTACGTGGTGGGCACTGCCGGCTCTTCCGCGGCCGGCGCACTTGCGGACCGGATGGGTCGGCGCAATGTCCTGTGGTGGATGGTACTGATCATGGTTGTCGGCCTCGCGCTGATTTCAATGCGGCCCCTCGCTGCGGTCGTTGCCGGGGCCATCGTGCTGCCCTTCGGGTTCTTCGGCAGCCACACGATCACGAGCAGCTGGGTGGGCCGGCGTGCGCTGGGTGCGCGTGCCCAGGCCTCATCGTTGTACCTGCTCTTCTATTACATGGGTGCGAGCTTCATCGGGACAGCGGGCGGCTGGTTCTGGATCCGGCAAGCCTGGCCCGGTGTCGCCCTCCTGGTGGGGGCGTCGTTGCTGCTCGCGCTCGCGGTTGCGATCCGGCTCTTCTTCCTCCCGCCCCTGCCGATCCCCGAGACGCACGCGTCCCCGGTGCCCGCTCCGTAGGCACCTGTGTCATGCTCTTGTCACTGGCCCCTACTACGGTTGCACCATGAGCCGCTCAGCCGACGATCCCGGGTACTTTGGCAACATCCTCGCGCAGCGGCTGACGCGGCGAACCGTCTTGCAGGGTGCGTTGTCTGCCGTGCCCGCGCTCGCAGCCGCAGGGCTGCTGCCCTTCGATACGACGAGTGCAGCCGTCGCGCCCGGCGGTGGACTCACCTTCAACGCAATCAGGGGCAGCAAGGACGACCGCGTCGTGCTGCCGGCCGGCTATGTCGCCGACGTCGTGATCCGCTGGGGCGAGAGCCTGTTCCCCGGTACGCCCGACCTCGATACCCGTTCGATGGCTGGAGGGGGGTTGGTCAGTGCAACTGCAGCTGCCAGGCAGACGCGCCAGTTTGGCTACAACTGCGATGCCATCGCATTCTTTCCGCTCAATGCCGACAACTCGAGCGGCGTGCTCTGCGTCAACAACGAGTACACCGAAGATTCGCTGCTGTTTCCGGACTACGGTGGTAGCGGCGGTCGCGATGCGTGGCTGGAAAGATTTGTCACGAAGTTCCCGGAGTCGGTCGCCTTCGCGAAGGCGGCGCATGGCGTGTCCATCGTGGCCGTCGGTCGCGACAGGAAGCGCAACGGCCCATGGAGTGCCGACAAGGCGTCTCGCTTCAACCGGCGCATCACTGCCGACACGCCGATGTCGATCAACGGCCCTGCCCGCGGCTCGCCGTTGCTGCGGACAAAGGCAGACCCCGAAGGCATACGCGTGAACGGTACGCTGGCCAACTGCGCAGGAGGCATGACGCCGTGGGGCACGTACCTTTCGGGTGAAGAGAACCTCGAAGACTACTTCGGCAATTTCCGGGCGATGAAGGCGCGACGGGATCTCGACCCCGCCCTGCAGGATGCGCACCGGCGCCTCTGGCTGTGGAATACCGCGTCGATCCACGGCTGGGAGTTCATCGACAAGCGCTTCGACGCCGCGGTTGAGCCGGCGGAGGCATTGCGCTTCGGCTGGATCGTCGAGATCGATCCGCGCAATCCTGCCTCGAGTCCCAAGAAGCGGACCGCGCTCGGCCGCTTCTCGCACGAAGGGGCGAACCCGATCGTCGCGAAGGATGGCCGCGTCGCGGTGTACATGGGCGATGACGAGAAGTTCGAGTACGTCTACAAGTTCGTGACGCGGCTTCCGCTCGATCCCCGCAATCCGGCAGCGAACGCGGACTTGCTCGATGACGGCACGCTGTATGCGGCGCGTTTCGATGCAAGCGGAGAGGGCGAATGGCTGCCGCTGGTGTTCGACGCGAACGGCAAGCTGAATCCGGGGACCGGCTTCGCCAACCAGGCCGAAGTGCTCATCAAGGCCCGCGCTGCCGCCGATGTACTGGGCGCGACGCCGATGGATCGGCCGGAAGACGTCGAGCCGAATCCCGTGAATGGCCGTGTCTACGTGACTTGCACGAACAACGAGAATCGCACCGGCGGTGTCCTTGAAGTGACGGGTCGCACGCTCAACATGGGTCCCAACGCGGCCAACCCTCGAGCGGGCAACAGCTGGGGCCACATCATCGAGATCACCGAGGACGACGGCGACCACGCTCGAACCCGCTTCAAGTGGGAAGTCTTCCTGATGGCGGGCGATCCTACGAAGGGCAAGCTGATCACGAAGCTCGAGGACCTTAAAGTAGGCAAGGTGGAGCGGCAGGACACGTACTACGCAGGCTTCGCCGACGCCGCGCGCCTGAGCCCGATCGGCTCCCCGGACAACATCGGCTTCGATCGCGCGGGCAACCTGTGGATCGTCACGGACGGCGCGCAGCCCAATGACGCCAACGATGGGTGCTTTGCGTGCCCGACTGCCGGCCCGGAGCGCGGCCTGCTGAAGCAGTTCATGAGCGGGCCCGTGGGCTGCGAAGTGGCGGGTTGCGAATTCACGCCGGACAACGGCACGCTGTTCCTCAGCATCCAGCATCCGGGCGAGGGCGGCACGGTCAAGGAGCCGAAGAGCCATTGGCCCGACGGCGGCGATTCGCAGCCGCGGCCGAGCGTGATCGCGGTCCGGCGCGAAGATGGGGGGGTGATAGGGCGCTAGGGAACGTCAGGTTGACCTGTGCACATGGGTCAGCAAGAGGGCCCTCAGGAACGTGGCCCTCCGGCTTTCCGTTTCGGGCCCGACCTTTTCGAGGGCTTGCCCCGCTTCTTGATGACTCCCCGTCCGCGGAGTGCCCGATCCCCGCTTGCCGGGGCGGTCTTCGGACTGGATGCCACCAGTTCCCTCAGGGCAACTCGCGCATCCAGAAGCAGCTCCCCAAGCTGCTCCAGCTTCTGCTGGCCGAGCGCAGCCTCGAAAGAGGCGAAACGCTGGGTTGTCTTCGGCAGGAGCTTGACGATCAGCCTGCGCCCCGTGGCCGTCAGTGCAACCATTCCCCATCTTTGCCCCTGCGGTACCTTACGGGCTACCCAGCCGATTTCCGTCATGCGGTCCAGGATGCCGGTCATGCTGGGTGCGGCAATCCTGGCATGCCGGGCGAGCTTGCTGGTCTCCAGATCGCCCATGCGAAAGAGGATGCTCAGAACACGGTATTGCTGGTCAGTAACACCGAACTCGCGGAACACCGAGCGGAAGGCTCCCAGGAATCCCTCGCGCACATCGAGGAGAAGATTGGGCAGCACGTTGTTCTCACCCTCTTCGTCCTTTCCGGCGCGAACGATCGACGGATCGACATTCGCGGATGTGGATGCGGGTTCGAGTGAGGCACGGATTCCGCTCACTCCGGCCTTCCGGATACTCTTCATATGGCCGATTGCTCCGCTGCGTGTCGGGTTGAGGTGCGGCAGTCTAGCATCACCGTCCACGGCTTCGCCGTCCCAGCCCCAACCGCCGCCGGCATTGACAGGTGACGTTGCCGATGGTGGCCACGCCCTTCCTCCCGCGAGCGCGATGTGCGGGCAGGCTGGTTGTCCACCAACGCTCATTGGCCCAGTCCGGGGCACCGTCCTTTGCGGCGGAAGCCCTTGTTGTCGACTCACTCGGCAGTGGCCATGCAGGGTGCCCAGTCCCCGGAGATCGACTCCACCATCCATTGCGATTGCCCGTGATTGTGTTTATGTTATTGTCTTCATGTATGAACGCAGCGCACTTAATATATGCATTGCGGGCAGGAAAGGTAACGCGGTCAAACTGATTTTGGTGCGCAGCACCAGAGGGGGCGCTGATGATGAAAAGGATTGCCTTCAGGGCAGTGTTCGGGGTTGTCGCGCTATCGGCCATGGTAGTGGGGGCGCCATCAATCGCACACCATTCCGCCTCCATGTTCGATATGCAGAAACGCGTCGAGGTCAAAGGGACGGTCAAGGACTTTCGCTGGACGAACCCACATAGCTGGCTGGTGCTGACGGCGACGGACGAGGCGAACAAGGGAGCCGAGTACAACATCGAGATGAATGGTCCGGGCTACCTCGTGCGCAACGGCTGGAAGCGTGAAAGCATGAAACCGGGCGATGTGGTCACTGTCACCATCAATCCACTCCGCGACGGCACCGCGGGTGGCAATCTGGTCAAGGTGACTACGGCTGACGGAAAGGAGCTTTCCGCACAGGTGGGAGGAGGGGCGCCGCCCGGAACTGCCGGAGCACCCGCCGCACCCCAGGCTTCCCCGGGAGCGCAGCCATGAGAGGCGCTCGCACGTTGAGCACGGTCGCTTTGGCGGCCTGTGTCGTCACGACCTTGGGGATGTCGCAAGCGGTTGCCCAGACCGCGCAGCAGGGCAAGAACCTGAGCGCCCTGGCGCCCGAGAATCTGCAGAAGCCCCGGCCAAAGCCCCCCTTTGACATGACGGGCACGTGGGGCTTTTCTCCGGCTGCGAATGCGAAGACAGGCAGGCATTTGTTCCTGCCATTGCCGGAACTCACACCCGCCGCCCAGGCCGCATCTGCAAAGCACGCGGAGTACAGGGCGAAAGGTCTCGAGTATCGCGATGACTCAGGCGCCTGCTGGCCGCTCGGCGTACCCCGGATGATGACCCGCTTCTGGCCCATCCAGATCATCCAGTTGCCGACCATGGTGCAGCTGACGACCATGTTCAACAACGACGTGCGCTGGATTTACACCGATGGGCGCGGTCATCCGCCGGCGGATGAAATCGTCTTCACCTACAACGGCCATTCCATCGGCCGCTGGGAAGGGGACTCCCTGATCGTCGATACCGTCGGCTTGACCGGCGACCATAGCTGGATACAGGAAGGCATTCCGGCAAGCGACAAACTGCACGTGGTCGAGCGCTTCCGCATGATCGAAGGCGGCAAGGCGCTTGAGGTCCAGTTCACGATGACCGATCCGGACAACTGGAAGGGCGAGTGGGTCAGCACCAAGCGCTACGATCGTGACGATCGTGCGGACATCGAGGAGCACGGCTGCATCTTCGAGCAGGAAAGCAAGCTGCCCAGCTTCAAGTACAACATACGTGAGTAAGCAGCCAAGTCGTCCATGAGTCGGATTGGCAGGGTGATGCAAGAGCCTTTGCATCACCCTGCCGGTTCCGGATCCTTCCTCTTGCGCACGTTCGCCGGCCCGACGGGTTTATGCGCGAAGCTTCCTGCCGGCTTTCCTGCGACGCGACGCAGTACTCCCGGCTCTCGAGGGTAACTTCGGGCCGGGCAACCTCAGATTCCTGGCCGTATCTCGCGCCCTCACGAGCAGCTCAACAAGTACAGCGAGTTGTGCCGTGCCCATCGCTGTGGAAAATGCAGCGTTCCGGCTGTCGATTTGGGGTTGCAGCTGCTGGATCAGGTTGCGCCCCGCAGCGGTCAGCGAGATGGCCCCCCACCGCTGGCCTTTCAATGGCTTCCGGGTAACCCAGCCGATTGCAGCCATCCGGTTCAGGATGCCGGTCATGCTGGGGCCGATGATCCTGCAACGCCGGGCGAGCTTGCTGATCTCCAGATCGCCAGAGAGATGCAGGATGCTGAGCACACGGAATTGCTGATCCGTGGTGCCGAACTGGCGCAAGACCGGACGGAAGCTGGTAAGGAACGCCTCCCGGACGTCCAGCAACAAGTTGGGGAGCACGTCGTCGAACCGGTCATCCCCTGGCGCCGGGTGCACTTCATGTGATCCGGACATATGCCCAGGCTCCGCCGCGGGTACAAGCCCCGCCTTGTCCCCTTTCTGCATCCGCATACGCTTCATTTCCAGCCTGCTCCCCGCGCTCTATCTGGCACCGCCGCAGAAGCTTATCACTGCAAGGAGCGAAGCCAGTGCGGCCCGCCAGCGGGCCCCGCTCGTCGCGAGCGCCCGCGGAATGGTGCGCTGCATCCGACCCCGGTCACCTCGTGATCACATCAAATGGGCCATAAATAGGCCATATAGGATGTTAAGTATGCAAGGACGTATTGACTTAACTTGTTAAGTCGGAGTAGATTCTCGTCACGACTTGCTGATGCTGATTTCCGTCGGGTTCCGACACTCCTCTGGTGCAACCGCATTGAGGGCATCCACTTCCTCAATGGTCCAGGCAGCGTCGAGGCCGTCGTTGCACGCCCACGGGAATGCGGTGCCACGGTTCGTTTCGATTTCCGAGGACTCCATTTAGGAACACCGCCATGAATCACGCTCCCGCTCGACAGGTCTGGTACGCAACGCTGGCGTCGCTGACAGTCAGTGCATCTGCATGGGCACACCATTCATTCTCGGCGTTCGACATGGCCAAGGAAGTCGATGTCCAGGGTGTCGTCAAGGAATTCCGCTGGACGAACCCGCACAGCTTCCTCGTGTTGAACGGCAAGGATGCTGCCGGCAAGCCGGCGGAAGTCCGTGTCGAGATGAACGGCCCGGGCTATCTCGTCCGCAACGGCTGGAAGCGGGAGAGCCTGAAGCCCGGTGATGCCGTGACCGTCACGGTGCATCCGCTGCGGGACGGCACGCTGGGTGGCGACCTGGTCAAGGTTGTCTTTGCCGACGGCCGCACGCTCTCGGCAGCGATCACGCTGAATACTGCCCCGGCAGCGGGCGAGCAGCGATGATCGGTCGCCATCCGGAAAGGCGGGCTGGTGGCGCGCTCCTGCTGTTCTCTTGCGCGCTTGTGACGCTGGTTGCGCCGCTCGCTTTCGCGCAGACGTCGCAAGAAGGCAAGAACCTGGGTGCGTTGACGCCGGAAAACCTGGCCAAGGCTCGTCCCAAGGCACCGTTTGACCTCACCGGGACCTGGAACATGCTGGTCGACCCCAAGACAGGGATGCACCAGTTCATGCCTCTCCCGGAACTCACGCCTGCGGCACAGGCGGCACTGAAGAAGCACGACGAGTATTCCGCAAAGGGACTCGAGTACCGCGACGATCCGGGCGCGTGCTGGCCTCTCGGCTTGCCGCGCATGATGACTCGTTTCTGGCCCATCCAGATCATCCAGCTGCCGACGATGGTGCAGTTGACGACGATGTTCAACAACAGCGTTCGCTGGATCTACACGGATGGCCGGCCGCATCCGTCTGACGACGAGCTTGTGTACACCTACAACGGCCATTCCATCGGGCGCTGGGAAGGCGACACCCTGGTTGTGGATACGGTCGGCATGACGGGCGAGCGTCACTGGATACAGGAAGGGGTCCCGGCGGGCGAAAAGCTGCACGTAGTCGAGCGCTATCGCATGGTCGACGGCGGCAAGGCCTTTGAAGTGCAGTTCACGATGACGGACCCGGATAACTGGAAGGGCGAGTGGGTCAACACCAAGCGCTTCAGGCGAGAGGAGCGCACCGACATCGAAGAGCACGGCTGCATTTACGAGCAGGTCAGGGACCTGCCGAGCTTCAAGTCGAACATCCGAGAGTGATGGCGCACGTCGCCACGCAGATTGCATGAGGATTATTGCCATGAACGTACGTATGCTGGTCTGGTCAATTGCCGGGTTGGGTGCATTGCTGGTGGCCGCCGCCCCCGTGTTTGCGCACCATTCCTTTGCGATGTTCGACATGCAGAAGGAAGTGACTGCCAAAGGTGTCGTGAAGGAGTTCCAGTGGACCAATCCGCACTCGTGGGTCCAGATCGAAATCAAGAACGACAAGGGTGCCACGGAGGAATGGGCGCTCGAGGCATTGAGTCCCAACGTGCTGAGCCGCATGGGCTGGAAGCGCAACTCGCTGAAGGCCGGTGAAACCATCACGGTGGTCTACCATCCCGCCCGCGACGGGTCCCATGGCGGGCATCTGGTCAACGTCACGCTGGCAGACGGCACGACGATCGGTGGCGTGCAATGAGTCGGTCGTTGCGCTTGTCCGTGACAGCGGCGCTGGCCGCTGCCGGAATGGTGTCCGGTTTGATGGGTGTGTCGGTGCCCGTCGCGTCTGCAGCGCAGCCGGCTGCCAAGGCTAAGCAGGAGGTTCCGCAGCCCCGGCGCCTGTCCGACGGCAAGCCCAACTGGACCGGCTTCTGGTCACCCGTCGGCGGGTTGCTCGAGCAGTATCGCGGCCCCGGCGGCACTGCAGTCGCTGCGGGCGACAGCGTCAGGTCCGACGGCGGGCCAGCCTCGCAGAAGCCTCCCTTCTCCGGTGCTTCGCCGCTGAAGTCCCCGTACAAGGAGCAGCACGAGGCCTATCTCGCGAAGGCCGCCAAGGGCAGCGTCGCGGATCCGGTCGCGCTCTGCTATCCACCTGGCATGCCGCGCATGATGGTGATGGTCTACGGCATGGAGCTGCTGCAGACGCCAGGCCAGATCGCCATGACCAGCGAGTGGCAGGCCGCATCGCGCCGCATCTGGTTGAACGACAAGTCGCATCCGGATCCGGAGGAGCTGAACCCGACCTACGCCGGCCATTCGATCGGCAAGTGGGAAGGTGACACGCTGGTGATCGATACGGTAGGCATCCGGACGGACGTGCCGGTCGACTTCCTCGGCCTGCCCCATAGCGACAAGCTGCACGTGGTCGAGAGGATCACGGAAAGGTCGCCGGGCATCCTCGAGAGCGAGATCACGATCGACGATCCTGAAGCGTTCACCGCCCCGTGGAAGACGACGATGACCTACCGGTATCGACCGGACCTCCGCCTGCAGGAATACACCTGCCTGGAGAACAATCGCAACGTCGGCGCAAACGGCGAGCAGGATTTCGGGCGCAAGTAAGCCAAGCGCTGGTTGGCACTGAAGGGGGGACAGCGGTGGGCTTCTGCAGCCGTCCCGCACGCGTCGGTGGAGCAGGTGCGGGCGGTCGTTCCCAAAGTCTAGTTCTTCGGGCCGATCTTCCGCCCAGTCGAAAGCAGTGACGCCGATCTCGATACTTTTGCCGCGTACCTGACCCGGAACAGCGGCGAGTGGTTTGTAGTCCGCGCCGGGTTCCCTTACTAGCAGGAGTTTCCATGAGCAGTCTGATCAATCGTCTTGTCGCGACCAACGAGAGTATTGCCCCGCTGGCGCTTCGGGTCCCGGTCGGCATCGTCTTCGCCGCACACGGCGCCCAGAAGCTGTTCGGCTGGTTCGGCGGCTACGGCCTTGCCGGTACTGGTGGGTACATGGAATCGATTGGTCTGTCCCCGGGAACGGTTATGGCTGCGCTGGCAGGCGGGGCAGAGTTCTTCGGTGGCTTGGCTTTGGTGGTCGGCTTGCTGGTGCGCCCCGCGTCCGCGGTGCTTGCCTTTACGATGCTGGTCGCGATTTTCAGTGCCCATATCAGCAAGGGTCTGTTCATTGCCAATGGCGGCTACGAATACGCACTCGCCCTGCTGGCCGTGACCGTCTCATTGCTCATCAGTGGCGCGGGTCGCCTCTCGGTGGACGGCGCCATGGGAAGCACTGCGAAAGGCTGATGCAAGAGTGATCCCTCTGCGGGTGATGCGTCGAGGAGACCATCACCCGATTTTTTCTGTCTCCCCGGCGTAACTGCGGCCGGGATGGGGCAGAAGTTACCGTACGTTGCCGTGGGCGTAGATCCCTACTCGCGGCGGGTGCGAGGTGGGTCCGGTGATCCGCTGTTGGCGCTACGCTGATACTCAATGCCGGCACTCAATGGCTGTTCAAGTCAGCACCCATCGAGTTCGAGCAACAGGCAAATCGCATCAATCCGCTGCCAGGCTAAGCCAGAGCGGATCGGCTCAGGGCGGGGGGAATACGGTTGTCGCGGGCACTTGCTTCGGTGGCGGATCAGTGTCTCGCTGAAGCTGCCTGACGCGTGGATCGCGATGTGATCCGCGCAGGGTTCTTGCAGGAGAGGCAGATTGCGCCGGCTTACACCGGCGCAATCTGCCCAATTGCGGCTTAGAAGTTGAACCGCACGCCGGCCCGGTAGAGGCGACCGATCAGATCATAGTTGACGAAGCCGCTGGCGAAGCCGCCGGCACCCTCCGGCGGATCCTTGTCCATGACGTTGTTGATCACGCCATAGATCTGGACCCGGCGGTCGCCGTCACGCACGAGGTCGTACTGCGCCGACAGGTTCAGGTACACAGCGGAAGGCACCGTGTTGTCGCTGATCGTGCCTGGCAGGGCCGGGTTGTACGCCGGGTTGTCCGGGCCGATCAGCGTGGTGTCGCGGATCGCATCACCGACGTAGCGCAACTGCGCATTGCCGGTGAACTGGCCCACGATGTAGTTCACGTCGAACGTCCAGAGCCATTCCGGCACCGTCTGCTTGACCCTGTCCACTGTGCCGACGGAGTCGGTCGTCGACAGTTCGTTGACCAACGCACCGAGCGCACGGACCTGGAACTGGCCGGGCACGAGCAGGTCGCTGGGCAGGGAGTAGACAGCTTCGAAGTCCCATCCGGTCGTCTCGATCGCATTGAAGTTGAGCAACTTCAGCGTGACCGCGGTGACCGACCCGTTCGGGGCGCGGGTAATGTCCCCGCAAAGCTCGAGGGCGCCCGCGGCGCAACGGTCGACCGTCTGCTGCGCGGTCAGGCGCGTGATGGCCCCGTTGATCTTGATGTCGTGGTAGTCAGCCGAGAGGCTGAGCCGCGGCACGAACGTCGGCTGGAACACGATGCCGGCGGTGAAGGTATCTGCCTCTTCCGGTAACAGGTTGGGGTTGCCGATGCTGTTGGTGTTCTGCTGGGCGCCGTTGACGAAGTCTCGTCCCTGGACCCCCGCGGAGTAGAGTTCCTGCAGGTTTGGCGCGCGGATGTCGCGCGACTTCGTGGCCCGGAACCGCACCGACTGGACCGGCTCCCAGCTGGCGCCTGCCTTCCACGTCGTGACGCCGCCGGAAGTCGAATAGTCGGTGTAACGAACAGCACCGTTCACGTCGAGGCTCTGGGCGAAGGCCTTGTCCCTCAGGATCGGGACCGCGACTTCACCATACAGCTCCTGGGTATGGAAATCGCCCGCGATGGGCTGGAAGTTATTGAGGTCATAACGCCTCAGGCGCGAATTGCTGTCGACCTTGCTGGCGACTTCCTCCATGCGGTATTCCGCGCCGGCAGCGACGGCCACGGGGCCCGCCGGCAAAGTGAACAGATCGCCGTTCACGTTCACTGCGCCTGCCTGCTGTCTGTAAGTCACGTCGTTGATGCCGACTCCGCGGACGTAGTCGACGGCCGCCTGCGATGGCGCGTTGCGGCCGAAGATGTTGAACGGCACGCAACCCGGATCCGCCCCGACTCCGGTCAGGTTCCGGCAGACGATCTGGCCGCCGACGAGAACTGCGTCCGTCGCTGCCGCGAAGTTCGTATTGATGGTCGACTGGTTCCGTTGCTTGAAGTGGTTCTGGCCGTACTGATAGTACGCATCCCACCTCCAGGATCCACCCAGTTCGCCCTTGAAGCCGCCCGCGACGCGCTCGGTCTGCTGGCCGGTGAGGGTCGTGTAGAAGTTGTAGTTGTCGTCCAGCGCGATGCGGCCGACATTGATGGTGGCGAGGTTCAGGTTCACCATCTGCGTGCGGATCGCGGTAGGCAGGAAAGCGTTGTCCTGCCGGACGACGATGGTGCCCTGGTCGCGTCGGCTGGCCGAGAAGCCCTCGTAGGCCGACACGGCCCGGGATGCCTCGATGAAGCCCTCGAGGGAATCGGTGAAGTCCCACTTAACGCGCACGAGTGCCGAGTTGCGCTCGATGGGGTTCACCAGATTGGAGCCGTCGATGACGCGGAGGTCGGCATTACTGTTGTTGGCCCCGCCGCCGATCATGTTCGTGCCGGCGACCAACGTGCCGGGCGTGAAGATGCCGGTGTTCTGGCCGCCCAGGAACGTGATGTTGTCCAGCGGGCCGCCGACGATCACGCCGCCCGAAGAAGCCGTGTCGCCATTGCGGAAGTCCTCGGAGAAGACGCGCTGCGGCACGCCGGCCGGACGCGGTGCGGCGCCGTAGTTGAAGAGCGTGCCGGTCCACGACCTCTTCATCCAGTCGCGAGTGCGGAAGCCGTCCGCGATGCCGTCGTTCTTGACGTAGTCGAAGCCGGCGATCACGTGGCCGCGTCCGCCTGCGAAGTCGGTGCCGCCCGCGAGATTGATCGTGCTTTCAATGTAGTCGCTGTGGCCCGTCTGTGCGTAGGCGACATGGCTCTGGATCCCCTGCAGGTTGTCCTTCAGGAGGATGTTTACCACGCCTGCCACGGCGTCGGAGCCCCAGGCGGCCGATGCGCCGCCGGTGACCACCTCGGTCCGCTCGACCAGGCCGGTCGGGATCATGTTGAGGTCGACCAGGCCGGAGACGGTGCTCGGCACATGACGACGGCCGTCGATCAGTACGAGGGTGCGCGCGACGCCTCCGTTCAAGCCGCGCAAATCCAGGGAGCTGCCGCCCGAAGAGCCGCCGCCGCGCTGAGCGGTGGCAGGGCCGTTGGAGGCGCGGAACACCGGTGTTTCGTTGATGGCGTCGGTGATGTTCGTGAAGCCGCGGGCTTCAAGCTGCAGCTCGCTGATCACCGTCGTCGGCGTCGGGGCGTTGAAGCCTTCGCGCGAAACCCGGGAGGCCGTGACGACGACGTTGTCGAGCTGAGTGTCGCCCGGGGCAGCGGCGGGCGCTTGCGCTGCAGCTGCAGAAGCCATGAGCTCGGCGGCGATGCCAAGCATGAGGATGCGATTTCGACTGGACTTCATCATTGTCTCCCCTGTGGACTGGATGTCCTGACTCGTCATTGTTAGTGCGCGATGCTGGGGCAGGAAACCCAAGTGGACACCGGCGTTCCGCAGTCAACCAGAAGAAAAGCAGCCTTTCCCCCGGCAGCTCAAATGCTCATTCTTTCCTTTATCGACCGGCTGCGACGGCCGGTCATCGATAACGCAAGGAACTGTTCGCTGTAGTATGAGTGAACTTACTTAACATGTAAATTGACGTCAAGCGCTCCAGTTGCGGCAACGCGACATCCCGCCTTCGATCAGCTGATGCACTGCAGCGCGAACCCCGCTTGACGGCAGTTAAGATACTAAGTACGTTTTGCGCCTTCGCGAGCCGCCCCTTCTTTATCGCAATTCGACTGACGCGCCGAGTCGGTGTCAAGTAACACGACTTTCCGTGCGTGGGCATCGGACAACTGTCGATCAAGGCTACATTTTTTGCGGCGGGCATTGGCGTTTCAGGCGCAGGGGAGAGGTAGGATGGCACTTAGAGGGTTTCCCGGTATCCGCTCGGCAGCGCTGCTCCTCGCGCTGTTGACGTCGTTCCCGATCGCCGCGCATCACTCCTTCGCGATCTTCGATCGCGATGTCCAGATCACGTTGACTGGAACCGTCAAGGCTTTCCAGTGGACCAACCCGCATGTGTTCATCCAGCTCATGGTGAAGAACGCCGAGGGAGTGGACGAGGAATGGAGCATCGAGGGTGCGAGTCCGAACATGCTGTTCCGCAGCGGCTGGACGAACCAGTCCTTCAAGCCAGGCGACAAGGTCACGATCGTCGCCAATCCCCTCAGGGACGGGAAGCACGGCGCGAATTTCGTGTTTGCCCAGCTGCCCGACGGCAAGACGCTGGGGCAGCTCAACTCGCGGGCGCCCGGATGATGAAGCGGCGGGCGCTGTTGATCCTGCTGGCAAGCGTCCTTGCCTGCCAGACCCCGGCAAATGCCGCCGAGCCCGCTGCGCTCCCACGCAGCGGCATGAATGGCATCTGGTCAGGGGAGCAGGGTGTTCTCTGGGACACCTCGGTGAAGCCCGGCCAGAAGCCCCGGGCCCCGTTTACGCCCGAGTACGCCGCGATCTACCAGGAAGCGCTCGATGCGTCCGCCCGTGGCCAACCCAAGGCGGATCCCCCGGCCGGCTGCCTGCCTCCCGGCGTGCCCCGCATCATGGCATCGCCTTTTCCCTTCGAGATCGTGCAGACGCCCGAGATCACCTACATCCTCTATGAGTACATGAGCCAGATCCGGCGCGTCTACATGACAGGTGCGGCGCCGGCGGCGATGGGTTTGCCCACGTTCAATGGCCGCTCTACGGGAAAATGGGAAGGTGCGACGCTGGTCATCGAGACGACCGACATGAACCCGCTTTCGGTCCTCGACACGACGCATCTTCCCACCAGTGATGCCTTGAAGGTGACCGAGCGGCTGCGCCTGCTGGCGCCGGACAGGCTCGAAGCGACCATCACGCTGACGGATCCGAAGGCCTACACGGAACCCTGGACGGTGGTCAGGACCTACAAGCGCAAGCAGGGCGAGCAGATCCTCGAGTATGTTTGCGAAGAGAACAATCGCAACCCGGTGCAAGAGGACGGCTCGACGGGATTCATCGGCGCGCAGTAGCAACACGGGTTTCCTGCCCTCGGCCGACTAAAACATCAGCTCGGGATTCGGCCGGTTCGACTTCCTGCAGGATTTTCGTGTGCCAGGAAGACAAACGGAGCGTCGGCGTGAACGGCGAGCCGGTATTCAAGTGGCGCGATGCCACGGCGGCAATCACTGACCGGGATAGCCAGCCTGCACCAGGTGTGATCTTGTGTGCGACCGTCGCATCGCCTGGCGCATTGCCGCGTCCACACTGTGCAGGGGAATATCGATGCGCGTGAGCATTCAACACAGCGAGCCGGGAACGATAGAAGGCCCGCGGACCCGCCAGCCTGCTTTGCTGCTCTTCGCAAGCGCACTGGTCTTCGGGCTGGCCGGGTCGACCGCAGCACTCGCTGCCGAAGCGGGCGGCGAAGCGGTGTATGCGCAATACTGTGCATCGTGCCACGAGCAGGTAAGCCCGCGCATACCCACACGCGAGGCCCTCACCAAGATGTCTCCCGCGCGCATCCTGCGCACGCTCGATTTCGGATTGATGATGAGCATTGCCTATCCGATAAAGCGCAACGAGCGCGAAGCCGTTGCCCGGTTTCTCGGCAAGGGAAAGGATGAAGCGGCGTTGCCTGCGAGCGCCTACTGCAAGGCAGACCGGCCCATCATGTCCGCCGCATCGCTTGGGAACTGGACCGGCTGGAGCCCGTCGCAGGACAACACGCGGTTCCAGACTACCGAGCGCGCCGGCCTTGCAGCAGCCGATATCGGGAAGCTGGAACTCAAGTGGGCGTATGGTTTTGCAGGTGACGTGATCGCATTCGCGGCGCCGACGCTCTTCAACGGCACGCTGTTTGTCGGCAGCGCCGGTGGTGCCGTGCAGGCCCTCGACGCGAGCACGGGTTGCGTCCACTGGATCTATCAGGCGAACGGACCGGTGCGCACCGCGATGACGGTTGCAGAAGAAGGCGCACGCAAGACGCTGCTGTTCAGCGACCAGAACGGCTGGGTGTACGCGCTCGATGCGCGCACGGGGAAATCGCGCTGGAAGAAGAAGGTCGAGGAACATGAGGCCACCCGGCTGACAGGTTCGCTCGCAGTTCACGATGGCGTGGCGTTCGTGCCCGCCGCGTCGTGGGAGGAGACCCGCGCGATCGATCCTGCGTACAAGTGCTGCACGTTCCGCGGCAGCGTGACCGCCGTGCGTGTTCGCGACGGGGCCAGGGTCTGGAAGACATATCTGGTAGACCAGCCGAAGAAGATCGGTACGACAGCGGTTTCCACCGAGACCTATGGGCCTTCGGGAGCGGGCGTCTGGTCGACACCCACCATTGATGCCGTGCGCGGCCTGCTGTACGTCACGACAGGCGACAACTACTCCCATCCCGCGACGGCGACCAGCGACGCTGTGATCGCACTCAACCTCAAGTCGGGTGCAATCGCATGGTCGCAGCAAACCACGCCGAACGACGTCTACAACTCGTCCTGCGGCAGCCGCGGGGCGAATTGTCCCGAGGACAACGGACCTGATTTCGACTTCGGTGCGTCGGCAATGCTTGTGAAGACGGCGGACGGTCGAGACGTGCTAGTCGCCGGTCAGAAGTCGGGAATGGTCTACGCCCTGGATCCCGCGAACAACGGCAAGCTCTTGTGGCAGACGCGCGTCGGCAAGGGCGGTGTCAACGGTGGAGTCCAGTGGGGCATGGCGAGCGACGGCCGCACTGTCTACGCCTCGGTTTCCGATGTCGTGCGCCCCGCCGGCACGATGGGTGCGGCGCCCATCGGCAACGCCTTGCTTGATCCGGAGAAGGGCGGCGGACTCACTGCGCTGAACATCGCGGACGGGACCAAGGTCTGGTTCGCGCCTGGCATTCCCTGTGCTCCTCCGCGGCCCGGTTGCAGTCCCGCACAACCCGCCGCAGTCACGGTGCTGCCCGGTGCCGTGTTTTCCGGTTCGATGGACGGCCACTTCCGTGCGTTCTCGACTGAGGATGGGAAGCTGCTCTGGGACTTCGACACGCTGAAGAATTTCACGACCGTGAATGGCGTGCCGGCATCAGGCGGATCGCTGGATGGAGCGGGTCCGCTCGTTGCCGGCGGCATGGTGTTCGTGAATTCCGGCTATCCCCGCTTCGGCGGCATGCCGGGAAATGTGCTGCTGGCATTCGGGGTCGCAAAGTGAGGCCACTCCCAGCGCACCGTTCTCTTTCTTCGAAGATCAGGGCGCGCGGTTCGGATCGTCCAGCGTCGTCGCGTACTGCGGCAGCCCGTCACCGAGCTTGACCCACGGTAGCTTGTCCTGCACCCAGATGTGCGCCGTCGGTGCGAGTGCCGCTGCGTCATCGAAACTTGCCAGTGTCACGTCGATCTCGCCGGCCCTCGATTCGTGGCTGTAGGTCAGCGACGTGCCGCAGTCCGCGCAGTGGCCGCGCAGGACCCCGGGCGATGAGGCGTACTCCGTCACCTCTCCTCGAGTCACCCGGAACTGCGAGGTTGCGAAGGTACCCCACGGGACCATCGGCGCGCCCACGGCCCAGCGACAGCTTTCGCAGTGGCAGATGCATTGCGAGAGCGGTTCGCCCGCAGCGACATAGCGCACGGCACCACAGAAACAGCCGCCTTCGCGTTGCAAGTCAGTCATGTCAGTCCCCCTCGACGGAAAAGCGGCTGGTCGTGATCGACAACCGCGGGTAGAGTCCGGGTATGGAAACTCCTGTCATGACGTTCCCCTTCGCGGATGCCCTGCAGCAGTCTGCCGCCTACCCCGCCATTGTAACGTTGCACATCGTGGGTTTCGTGATGCTTGTGGGGGCCGTCGCCGTGTTCGACTTGAGGGTCCTCGGATTCGGCAAGGCGCTTCCCGTCCGCAGCCTGGCCCGCTTGTGCCTGCCTTGGGCCGCGCTGTCCCTCGTGCTGGTGGTGCCGACTGGACTGCTCATGTTCATCGCCTATTCCGCGGAACTGCTCGGCAGCGGCGAGTTCCTGTCGAAGCTCGGCCTGCTGTTGCTCGCGGCGATCCTGGCGATCGTCTTCCACTCCGGCCCATACGGCAGCGTTGATGCGTGGAATGTGGATGCACCTGCGCCGCTGGCCGCCAGGCTCATTTGCGCTGCGTCGCTCATCAACTGGATCGCCGTGATTTTCGTCGGCCGGATGCTGACGTACTAGGCTTCCACGTGACGGCAGCCCGTGTCGATGCAATGGTCGTCGGGGCCGGCGTGGTGGGGCTGGCGGTGGCCCGCGCGATGGCACTGGCCGGCCGCGAAGTCGTGGTCGTCGAACGCCATCGCTTGCCGGGCCAGGAAACCACGTCGCGGAACTCCGGCGTCATCCACTCCGGCATCTACTACCCGAAGGACGGCCTGAAGGCAAAGCTCTGCGTACGTGGACGCGACTTGCTGTACGCGTTCTGCGAGGCCCGGGACATCGCCCATTCCCGCTGCGGGAAGGTCATCGTCGCACAGGAGGCGCAGATTCCCGCCCTCAAGGTGCTTGAGCAGAAGGGCCGCGCCAATGGCGTCGAGGATCTCGCCTGGCTGTCTGCCGCGCAGGTTCGCGAGCTGGAGCCCGAAGTGCGATGCGCAGGAGGTCTGTGGTCGCCGTCCACGGGCGTGATCGACGTGCACGAGTACGTCACGACGCTGGTTGCCGATCTCGAGGCCCACGGCGGGACGGTGGTCTACGGCGCGGAGCTGCAGGGCGTTGCAGTGAAGCCGGGTGGGTTCGAGGTCGCCGTGACCAGTGACGGCAGTGCCGACATCTTCGAGTGCCGCAACCTGGTCAACAGTGCCGGCCTGAATGCCGCCAACCTGCTGCGCCAGATCAGGGGATATCCGGAGAAGGGCCTGCGCACGGCGTACTTCGCCAAGGGCAACTACTTCGCGTGCCATGGGGTGCGCCCGTTCCGGCATCTCGTGTATCCGATGCCGAGCGAAGCAGGGCTTGGCGTTCACGCCACGCTGGATCTGGACGGCTCGACGCGATTCGGCCCCGACGTGCAGTGGATCGACGAACTGAACTACGACGTCGATGCGACCCGCGCTCCGAGCTTCTATGCGGCGATCCGCGAGTACTGGCCGGGCATGCCGGACGGCTGTTTGCAACCGGGTTATGCCGGCGTGCGGCCAAAGCTGGTGGGCGAGGGCGCAGCCGCCGCGGACTTCGTGATCGAAGGCTGCGAGACGCACGGTATCGCAGGCCTGGTGAATCTCCTCGGCATCGAGTCTCCCGGCCTCACGTCCAGTCTTGCGCTCGCAGAGGAAGTAGCGAGCCGTCTTTAGTTTGCTTCGCGTTTACTCAAGCTTCAGCTCCATCTTCACGGCTGCCGGGTCTTTCTGCTCGCCCGCTTCCCGAGTCGTCAGGAACAGGCGCTCGGCGGCGATCTCTCCCGAGCCGAGCAACGCACCCTGAACTGCTTCGGCGCGGTTGCGTGCGAGCGCATCGAGCTGTGCCGCGGTCGGGGCAAACTTCTCCAGCAACGCGGATTCGAGTGCGGCAACCTCCGCTCGCAACGCAGTCGCGTCCGGCGGTGGCGCCCCTTTCGGCGCGGGCTTCGGCGGCGGTTCCGGCGTCGTGCCGTCGACGCGTGCCGCGGCATCCTTCAGCGCCTGCAGGCGCAATTGCAGCGTCGCCACCTCATCGGCGCCCGCCGCCGCGGCTGGCACCGCCTCGGCAAACGCGGCTTGCGTCAGGGCGTCCGCATCCGCGGGCGTGCGCACCGCCAGCGGAATGTCCAGCTTGAGTTGCGGGCGCTCGATCAGTGCCTTCGCGAGGGTACCGAGCTTCTGCGTCGCATCCGGTGTCAGCGCCGCGGAGCCGGGCGCGAAGTCGACGAACGCCATGTCCTCGCTGCCGCCGAACAGCGACCCGAGCAGCGCGAACGGGGCCGTCACGATGCGTGTCATCAGGCCCATGACGGCTTTCCACACGATCGGGCCGATCTTGAAGCTCGGGTCGTCGATGCTGCCGCGGACGGGCAGGTTGATGTCGATGACGCCGTTGCGGTCCTTGAGCAGCGCGACGGCGAGCTTGATCGGCAGCGGCACCGCATCCTTGCTGTCGGTGGCCGAGCCGAACTCCAGCTGATCGAGCACGACATGGTGTTCGGCCTCGAGCTGGCGATCGGCCACCTTGTACTTGAGTTCTGTCGACAGCTTGCCCTTCGCGATGCTGTAGCCGGCGAATTTGCCCGAGTACGGATTGAAGGTGGTCAGCTCCATGTTGCTGAAGCTCAGCGCCATGTCAGTGTACAGCGCGGCGGACAGCAGGTTCACTTCACCGGCGATGACGACGGGCGAGAAGCGATCGACATTGCCCTTGATGTCCACCTTGGCGCGCGACTCCGGGTTCGACGACAGGCCGCGGATCGTGCCGGCGAGCGACTGCATGCCGGTCGCAAACGACGGGTTGACGGAATAGTCCGCGAAATTGGCGGAGCCGTTCTCGACCACCACCGTGTTGATCCGCATCGGCATCGGTGGCGGCGAGGCCTTCGCAGGCACCCTGGGTGCTGATTCGGTCTTGTCGGACTCCTCTGGCGCGGGCTCCGGCTCATCGGCGGCGCCCGGGTTCAGGACCTGCGTGACATTCAGCTTCGAGTCTGTGCTTATGATCACGCGCGCATAGGGTTCGCGGGCCAGGGCGCGGTCGATGGTCAGGCGGTCCGGTTTGAAGGCATAGTCGATGCCGGTGACGCTGAGCAGGCCGAGCTTGATGAAGTCCTCCTTTAGGACCGTGTCCTGCGACGCGAAGTCCGCCACGTCGAGGCTGCCGGTGGACCTGAGCTCAGGCTGAGGGGCGACAGGGACAGCGGTGTAGTTCACGTGACCCTTGAGCCCCAAGCGCCCCGAGTCGACCGTCATTGCCGTGGACTGCGACAGGTAGGGTTGCAAGACCGGCAGACCGAAATCCGTCAGCTCCACATCGAGGTCTGCGAGCAGCGACTGCGGCCGCACCTTGCCTGTCACCTTGAGTCGGCCGGCCTCGTTGATGCCGAGGTCGGCACTGACATCGATGGTCTGTCGCAGGTCCGAGCTGACGTTCTCGAGTGTCAGCGACAGCGGCGACAGTGCGATGGCGACGGCTGGATCAACGCTGCGGTCCGCGGCGTTCACCGTCATGCCGGAAATCGCCACCTTCGCGAGTTCCACCTGCCACGTCGGCGTGGTGTTCTCGTTGGCCGGTGTTTCTGCGGCGGTCGTCGCCGACGCGTCAGGCGCTGCACCGGCCGCTGGACTCGCGAGCTTGGCGAGATTGAGCGAGCCGTCGGCCTCGCGCCACGCGTCGATGAGCGCGTTGTTGACGGCGACTTCCTCGATCTTCACGCGACGGTCGAGCAGCGAGAAGGAGGTGTTGCGCACCGCGAGTTCCGGCAGGGTGATCCACGATTCGTCCTCCGCCCCCTTGAGGCCGATCGACACGTTGCTGAGCTTCACCTCGGGCAATTCGATGCCGAGGTCCACCTCGTTGCGCTCGTTGACGGCGAGGCGGTAGCTGCCGCTCAAGTCGATCAGCCCGGACGGCAACGTGAACGCCACTTGATCCTGGATGTAAGCCCACAGCGTGCTAGCCTTGAAGCCGCCGATCGAGAACGTGCCCTCCGAGCCGAGCGGCTGGACCGAGAAGGCTCCGGCCCATTTGAGTCGCTCGCCAGCCTGCGTCGTACCCGCGAATTCGTAAGCGTTCTGGTAGTTCGCGGTCGTACGGAAATCATTCAGCGTGAACTGGATGGGCGTGACGGTGGCACGGAACGGTGTCGCGCGTGTCTGGTCCTCGAGCGCGACGCGTCCGGCAGAAACTTGCAGCAGGCCGATACGGATGTTGGGCAGCTCGGCCTCGGGCTCTGGCACGGGTTCCGTGGCGGGCGGCGCCAGCGAGGCGAGATTGAGCTTGCCGGCTGCATCGATCACGGCCTCGACGGAGGGTCCCGCCAGCGTGATCTCGTCGAACGTCACTCCACGGTGCCACAGCGAGGAGACCTGCACGTTGACGTACAGGCTGTCGAAGGCGATGAGCGACTTGCCGTCCGGTTCGGTGAGCTTGAATCCCGTCACCCTCGCAGCGAGCAGGAAGGGATTGAACTCGAGTCGTCCAATCGCCACCTGCTTGCCGATCTTCTGCGTGACGAAGTCGGTGATGGCGCTGCGTGCGAGCTTCGGCACCAGGAAGAAGCCGGCAAGCGCATAGAGCAGCACCAGCACGCAGGCGCAGGCTATCCAGCGCCAGCGTGCCAGGATCCGGGAACGAGCCGGTGCTTCAGTCTCGGTCACGCGAGCATCAATCCTTCTTCTCGAGGAAGCGGTACACGATGCCCGCTGCAGCGGCGCCGACAACGGGCGCTACCCAGAACAACCACAGCTGCGACAGGGCCCAGTCGCCGACGAACAGGGCCGGACCCGTGCTGCGGGCGGGATTCACGGAGGTGTTGGTGACCGGAATGCTGATGAGGTGAATCAGCGTGAGCCCGAGGCCGATCGCAATCGGCGCAAAGCCGGCGGGGGCGCGCTTGTCGGTGGCGCCCAGGATGATCATCAGGAACATGAACGTCATGACGACTTCGGTCACGAGGCTGGCAAGCAGCGTGTAACCGCCGGGTGAATGCTCGGCATAGCCGTTCGACGCAAAGCCGCCTGCGAGGTCGAAGCCCGCCTTGCCGGACGCAATCAGGTACAGCACGGCAGCGCCAGCGATCGCGCCCAGCACCTGCGCGATGATGTAAGGAATAAGATCACTGGCCGGAAAGCGGCCGCCCATCCACAGCCCCACCGAGACGGCCGGGTTCAGGTGGCAGCCGGACACGTGGCCGATGGCATAGGCCATCGTCAGGACCGTGAGGCCGAACGCGAGAGAGACGCCGGCGAGGCCGATGCCGACTTCCGGGAAGGCCGCTGCCAGCACTGCACTGCCGCAGCCTCCGAGCACCAACCAGAAGGTACCGATGAATTCCGCCGTCAGCTTCTGGGACATGGACATGGAGGCTCCCCAAATTGCCGTACCGCGGCATTCTCGGCGGGTGTAATGATCGTCTGCGCGTGCGGGGACCGCAAGAAGGAGAGCGCCTGATGGAAGTCAGGGAAGTCAGGGAAGTCAGGAAGCAAAGAAGCACCGGAATCCAGAGACCACCTTGGAGCTTGCCTCCGCGTCTGGCTTCCCAAGCTTCCCGCCTTCGGTCGCTTCCCCCCTCTCCGTCAGATGACCTTGCCGGGATTCATGATGCCGTTGGGGTCGAGCGCGTCCTTGATGGCCCGCATGACCTCGAGGTCGGCCGAGCTCTTGTAGTGCTCGAGCTCTTCGCGCTTCAGGCGGCCGATGCCGTGTTCGGCGCTGATGCTGCCCCGGTACTCCGCGATCAGGTCGTGGATGGCTTCGTTGATGGCGGGTGCGCTGGCGAGGAACGTCTTGCCATCGCCGCCCATGGGGACGGTCACATTGAAGTGCAGGTTACCGTCGCCCAGGTGTCCGTAGGCGACCAGTCGCGCGGTGGGGGCGAGGCGCTTCACGATGGCCGCGCCTTCCTCCATGAACGCGGGCAGCCGGCTGATCATCACCGACACATCGTGCTTGATGCTCGCGCCTTCCTGCCTTTGCGCCTCCGGGATGGTTTCGCGAATCCGCCAGAACATCTGCCGCTGCGCTTCGCTCTGCGCGACGGCGGCATCAGACAGCAGGCCCGCTTCCATTGCGTCGCCCAGCGCCGCTTCCATGATCGACTCCAGCGGGTCACCGACTCGCGGACTGGTGGCCTCGGCGAGCACATACCATTGCGAGGGCGCATCGAACGGGTCGCTGACGCCGGTGATGTGCTTCAGCGTCAGCTCGATGCCGATCCGTGGCATCAGCTCGAAAGTCGTCAGGCTGCCGGTCGCAGAGCGCAAGCGCCCGAGCAGGTCCACCGCAGCTTGCGGCGTAGTAACCGCAATCAGTGCCGTTGCAACTGATGCCGGGCGTGGAAACAGCTTCAGGCTTGCGGCCGTGATGACGCCCAAAGTCCCTTCGGCGCCCATGAATAGATGCTTGAGGTCGTAGCCCGTGTTGTCCTTGCGCAGACCCTTGAGGCCATCGAGCACGCGGCCGTCAGCGAGCACGACCTCGAGTCCCAGTACGAGATCACGAGTCATGCCGTAGTGCAGGACTGCCGTGCCGCCGGCATTCGTCGAGAGATTGCCACCGATCTGGCAGGAACCCTCCGATCCGAGGCTCAGCGGAAACAGCCGGTCGACGCCTTCCGCCGCCTTCTGGACTTCCGCGAGTACGCAACCCGCTTCGACAATCATCGTATTGTTGACGGGATCGATCGTCCGCACGCGCTTCAGCCTCCCAAGCGACAGCACGATCTCGCTGCCGTCTGCGTTGGGGACGGTTCCCCCGCAGTAACTGGTGTTCCCGCCGAACGGCACAACGCCGACGCCAGCTTCATTGCATGCCGAGAGGATCCGGCTCACCTGGTCCGTGGAATCGGGTCGCAAAACCAGCGCCGTCGCGCCGCGATAGAGCTTGCGATGGTCAACCAGGTACGGCTCGATATCAGCCGCCTGGTCGAGATACCCCGCAGGGCCGACGATCGAGCGGAGGTGGGAGAGGAGTTCGGGAGTGGGCATGCAGAGAGTCTAGCAATTTGGGCTCAGGAGCGGCTGCGTTCGCGGTCGCCAAGACGGGTTTCCGCAGCGCTCGTTCCCATCCGCTGCCGCTGATTGCCGTCTCATGGTGAGGCGTGGTATCAAACCAAGCGACGCTCCCGCCTGCAACAAGAGGAATCTATTCATGCGCATTACCCTGCACGCAGTCGGGTTTCTTCTGATCCTGAACGGCGCAATCTGGTTCTTTCAGGGCATCAATGTTCTGCCCGGCAGCTTCATGACCGGACAGATGAAGTGGGCGGTCTATGGAGTCCTGTGCAGCGCGGTCGGGATAGGCTTTGTAGTTGCGGCGCGGCGGATCGGCAAGAAATCGTAGGGTCGTCTTGGCTCTGTCGAGCGTAGTCGCAAGGCGTGTCCGCGGGCACAGTGGTTCCCGCAGTCCTGCTCTCTAAGCCCTCTTCTTCTTGACGACGTATTCCGCCAATGCGGCATTCATGCGCGTCTGCCAGCCGGGACCGCTGTCGCGGAAGAAGGTGACGATCTCCGGATCGAGGCGCACGGTGACGGAGATCTTCGGTGAATCGGATTTCGGTCGGCCGCGGCGGAAGGGCTGCATGCCTGCGATTTCTTCATCCGAAAGTTCGTAGGTATCCGGATCGGCGGCGATGCCCGCGTTGATCCTCTCTTCCTCCTCGGGAGTCGGGCTAATCAACTTGCGCTTTTTTTTAGGCACGTTGCTCTCTCGGATTTGCCTCTCTCAGGCTGATGACGCGGCAGGCATCATCATTTCCATTCTATTTTATGTACGTACATAAAAGCAAGCGTGCTGTGCGAAGATGGCCGTGGATGGAAGGCTGCTACAACGCGCATTTGTGCCCAATTAGTGCAATTCTCCAGACCTGTCTAGAGCGGCGGCACCAGTCATGCAGATCAGCTATCACTCCGACACCGACTCGCTGTACATCGACCTGTCCGAGCAGGCGAGCGCCGAAAGTCGCGAGATATCCGCGGGCGTGGTTCTCGACTACGACGGCAAGGGAAACCTGGTGGGTATCGACATCGATAACGCCAGCCAGAAAGTCGACCTTCGCAAGCTCACGTTGTGCGGCTTACCGGGAAAGGTGGAGACCGTCGCAGCCTGAGTAAAGGCTGTCTGATTCGTCCCGGGGCAAGCCGCTCCGGATGCGCCGTCCTCAGCGCTCGGACGACTCTACAGTTGGCTCGCTAGCTGCTCTTCTCTGCAGCAGCGGGATCAGCCACGCCGCTGCTGCCAGCACCACGAGCAGGAGCAGCCAGCGCAGGCTGCTCGCAAGTCCAGCTGCGGTGACGGTGGGCCAGGGGAACTGCCGCAGTACGTCAAACCGCTCGAGCATCCAGTGCCACGCCGTATGCGCGACGATCACCATCAGGATGATCGTCCCGACGCGTTCGGCCTGCTTGTAACGGAACAGGAGACTCAGCAGCGGCAGGCAGATCGCGAGCACGAGCAACTGCCCGAGCTCGATACCGACGTTGAATGCGAGCAGCGAAGTCACCAGGTGCGAACCGGCAAACTGCAGCGTGTGCTGCAGCCCGAACGAAAACCCGAATCCGTGCACGAGGCCGAACAGGAACGTGATGATCCAGCGGCCCCCGAGGCGCGCGGACACGATGTTCTCGAGCGCGAGGTAAACGATGGACATCGCGATCAGCGTCTCGATGAGCGGCGGGAACCACAGGGCATCCGGTGCGAGGTTGTAAGCCGCGGCGATCAGAGTGATGGAGTGCGCGACCGTGAACGCGGTGACGATCGGGATGAGCGTGCGTGCGCGCCGGAACGGAATGACGATGCACAGCAGGAACAGCAGGTGGTCCATGCCGCCGAGGATGTGCTGGAAGCCCAGCACGACGAAGCGTGCTGCCGCCTGATGCCATTGCGGGTCGAGGTTCACGAGCCCTGCGTCGCCTTCCAGAAGATAGGCGCGCAAGGTTCCGCCGGGTGGAATGAATTGCAGCGAGGTCACGACCTTCAGTGCGAGTCGGTCGAACGCCGCGTGGACAGAAAAATGCGCAACGTCCGACTCGATCGGATACTCGAACAGCACATCGAGAATGCCTTGTTCCCAATAGATCGAGGTGTCGGCAGGCAGCCCAGGACCGGTCACATGGGCCAGAGCTTCATCGAAGGTGGCGAACGACCGATCCGATTCGAGGGACATCCGCGCTGACACAATGCGCGGGCTCGCGAGCGGCGTGTCGTCTTCGCGAAGTTCGAGGTTGTTGGACAGCAGCAGCCTTGCGGCATCGTCCAGCGCTTGGTCGACGCGTTCGAGGTCCACGAAGTCGCGTTCGCGCCGTGGAAACTCAACGTCGGAGAGGGCTCGAAGCGGCACCCGCGCCAGAACCCGCAACGTTTGCCCGTCGGGTTTGACGAATGTCTGTACGGTGACGTCCCGCGGAATGTCATGGGCACAGGCCGTCCCTGCAACGCATGCCAGCGTCGCCACGAATGCTGCGACGTAGCAGACGAGGGACCTGATCGACAAGACTGCTCCTAGGGAACCCGTGCAGAGGTTCCCTAGCGGGACGCAGGCCAGACGGTGCCCTGATCCTTGGTCTTTACGGGTGCGAGCCCCTTATTGACGAAGCGCTGCAGTCGTTTGCCTTCGTAGGTTTCCGTCGTGTACAGGTTGCCCTTCGAATCGATCGCAATGCTGTGCACGCCGTAGAACTGGCCGGGCTGCCGTCCTCCGTCACCAAACGTCGTTACCTCGCGCAGCGTCTGGCGGTCGATCACCCGGACCTTCTCGTTCACGCCATCCGCCATGAAGATGAACCGCTGTTCCTTGTCCTTGGAGAATGCGATGTCCCAGGCCGAGCCCGAGTTCTTCGTGTTCTTCGCGAAAAACCCTTCCTTGATGAACTTGCCCTCGGGCGTGAACACCTGCAGTCGGTCGCCAACGCGGTCGCAAACGTAAATCATGCGGTCGACGGACATGTCGGCACAGTGCACGGGATTGTGGAACTGCTGTGTCGGCTGGGCAGCCGGATCGTACGCCGGGAGCGGCGTATCGTCGGGGACGTTGCCGTACGCGCCCCACCAGCGCTTCATCTTGCCCGTGTCCGCATCGAGGACCGCCACTCGCTTATTGAGGTAGCCGTCCGCGATATAGGCTTCATTGGCTTGTCGGTCAACGAAGATCTTTGCCACGCGCCCGAAGCTCACCTGGTCGTTGCTGCCACCCACGAAGTTCGAGACATCCCCTTCATTGCTCCCGGCTGCGGCGCCTTCCTTGCGGCGTGCACCCTTCTTGCCGATCTGCATCAGGAACTTGCCATCCTTTGTGAACTTGAGGATGTGCGAGTCGGGGCCGCCGTTGCCGCCAATCCAGACGTTGCCCTTGTGGTCGATGAAAATGCCGTGATTGGAATCCGGCCATTCATAGCCTTCACCCGGCCCGCCCCAGTGCCGCAGCAGGTTGCCGGCCTGATCGAACTCGAGCACTGGCGGCGCGCCGGCGCAGCATTCGCCCGTCTGCATTTCGAGCGGCCTTTCGTTGACGGCCAGCGTGGCCGAACTGCGGTGGACGATCCAGATGTGGTCGTCCGAGTCGACCCAGACGCCGATTGCCGAGCCCAGCACCCAGTGATTGGGCAGCGGCTTCGGCCACATCGGGTCGACTTCGAAACGCGGTGCCTGATTCCCCGCCTGGGCTTGCGCGGTCGCAGTCCTGTCCAGTGCAAATTGCCCGATGGTCAATGCAACGACAACCGCTGCAAAGACAGCGCCGATGTAGAGGTTTCGCGAGCGCATCTTGAGTTCCCCTGGGGCTGCCTGTTCTGTTTCGAATCCGTCGCGATGAAGCGTGGCACGGGGGATTGAGCGATACAAGAGCGCGTTGTCAGCGACGCCCGCAGCGCATCATTTGATTCCGACGGTGATCACCTCGAACTCCACAGTGCCCGTATTCGTGACGGAGTGGACGACGTCGTGCGGCACGAACTGGACTTCGCCGGCCTTGACCGAGGTGGTCTTGCGGTCGCCGACCATGATCACGGCCGGTCCGCTTTTCACCGGGACGATCATGATGTCGTAAGGGTGCGTGTGCGGCACTTCACCGGCACCCGGCGAGAAGACGACTCGTGTCACCGAGTACTTCGCGTCGTCCTTGAGCGTCGTGCGGGTGACGCCGGGCGTAGCGGGCCGATTGCCGGCGAGGTCGACGGACAACTGCGCGCCAACCAGGGAGGGGAGGACCAGCGAAAGCGCGACGAGCACGGCACGAGACAACATGACTGTTCTCCTTTGCGGGAGCCCACTCTACCAGCCCGATCGGGCTTTTTGCATCCGCCTAGCCCCGCCAGTCGGGCCTCGTCAGCAGCATGTGCACGTCACCAAGCTGGCGCTCCGCGAAACCACCTTCGCAATAGCAGAAGTAAAAGTCCCACATGCGAATGAAAGTGTCGGGCAGGCCGAGCGCCCTGATCTCCGGCAGGTGGCTGAAGAACGCCTCGCGCCACTTGTGCAGCGTCGTAGCGTAGTGAGGGCCAATGTCGCGGAGATGGCTCACCTTCATGTCGGTCGCGCGTGTCACGGAGTGGGTGATCGCCGTGACAGAGGGGATGAAGCTGCCGGGGAAGATGAACCGCTGGATGTAGTCGACGCTCTGCAGCGCCTGTTCGTAGAACTGGTCCTGGATCGTGATGGCCTGCAGCAGCATGGCGCCTTCAGGCTTCAGCAGCGACGCACACTTGGCGAAGTACGTGTCGAGGTACTGCGGGCCGACGGCTTCGATCATCTCCACCGAAACCAGCTTGTCGAACCCGCCACTTCCCGCCGGCGGCTCGAGATCGCGATAGTCCTGAAGCAGCAGCGTGATCTGGTCTTCCATCCTGGCGGCTTTCACGCGCGCGACCGAATGCGCGTACTGCTCCTTCGAGATGGTCGTCGTGGTGACACGGCAGCCGTACTTCTCGGCGGCATGCAACGCCAACCCACCCCAGCCGGTGCCGATCTCCACAAGGTGATCGCCGGGCTGCAAGTCCAGCTTGCGGCAGATCTCGTCGAACTTGGCGAGCGACGCCTCGTGCAGCGTCGAGTCGTCACGCTCGAAGATGCCGCACGAGTAGGCGAGTGTCGGGTCGAGGAACAGCGCAAAGAAATCGTTGCCGAGGTCATAGTGGGCGGCGATGTTGCGCTGGCTGCCTTCTTTAGAATTGCGGTTGAGCCAGTGCAGGACACGACGCGTCGGTGCGGTCACCCACGCGAGGCCACGCTCCATGCCATTCATGACGTCGCGGTTCAGCACCATGATGCGGATCAGCGCTGTCAGGTTGTCGCAGCGCCATGTCCCGTGAATGAAGGCTTCGCCCGCACCGACCGTGCCGCCGAATGCGGCATCCGCCCAGAATTGCGGCTCGAGCACCTCGATGCTCGCGACCAGTGTTGCGCTCTCTGCCGGCTCGCCAAAGCGGTGGGTGCGCCCCGCTTCGATCACCGTAAGGGTGCCGATGGCCAGCTTCCGCAGTTGCCCGAGCAGCGCCGAGCGACCGAGGTTCTGCAACGCCGTGATGGATGAGGTGCTCGCGCGTACGTCGAGATCGGCGATGGAGCCTGCTTTGCCCTGCGTCATCGGGATTGTCCGGAGCCGGTTGCGGCCAGTTTATCGGGGTGGGTGTGGAACGGCGCCTTCTTCAGCCACAACTTCAGCGCCTGCCAGTAGATGGCCAGGCTCACCTTCGCCGTGATGAGCGGGAAGGAAAGGAGCGTCTTCGCGAGCGCCGCGCCTGTGATTTCCTCACGGTCGAGCGCGAGCGTTGCATCGAACGCCTTTTCGCCGGTACGGAAGTTCTCCATGTGCACGAGCAGCCGGTCTTCCGGCGCGGAAAAGCGCCAGTCGTACTGCATGTCCATCGGCAGGAACGGCGACACATGGAACTGCTTGTCGAACTTAAAGCGCAGCTTGCCGCCGTCCATCGTGCTGCCACTCGCGGGGAGCACGTACGCGTGCCGTTCACCCCACGGTGTATTGGTGATCTCGGCGACGATGGTTTCGACGTGCGTGTCCGCGGCATCGAAGCAGTAGTACAAGCTCACCGGATTGAAGCAGTAGCCGAAGTAGCGCAAGTGCGTCAGCAGGCGGATCGGGCCCTGCGGCCGGGTGCCTGTCTCTTTCGCCACGAGGTCGCGCACGGCCGTCTCGAGCGGCTGGTCTTTCGCGCCGTAGTAGTCCTGGCGGCGAAATCGCGCGAGTGCAGGGCGGCGAGCCGACCACAGCCAGAATCTTGAGAACAGCGTGGGCAGTTCGGCGAGGTCGAGATACGTCATGAAGATCCGGTAGCGGAACTCATGCGCCTGCGGCCCCGCCCGGCGATGCCTAACCCAGCCGTTGTAGAGGCAGCTCTTCACTGGTGTCTTTCCGGAAATGATCCACCGCCGCCTGGCCGCTCACGACGCCGTCCTCGTGGAAGCCGCAGCGCCAGTACGCGCCGCAATAGTACGTGCGGCGCGCGCCGTTGATCTCGCGATGCCGGGCTTGTGCGGCGACGCCCTGGGGCAGGTACACGGGATGGTGGTACATGAAGCGCCGCAGGATCTTTTCCTCGTCGATCGCGCGGGTGTGGTTCAGCGTGACGAGGAACTTCACGGGGGCCGCAATGTTCTGCAGCACGTTCATGTCGTACGTGAGCGCTACCGGGTCCTGCGGCTGTGCAAGCAAGTGGTAGTTCCATGCGGCGCGAGCGAGCGGTCGACGGGGCAATACCGAGTCATCGGTATGCAGCACGGTCTCGTTCGCGGCAAACGGAAAGCTGCCGAGCACTTCGCGCTCGGCCGGGGTCGGATCGTCCAGCATCCTGAGCGCCTGGTCGGCGTGGCTCGCGATGAAGACCTGATCGAAGGATTCCACGGCGCCGGCCGCGGTGCGGATCTGGACCTGGTGGGGCAGGCGGCGAATGCTGGCGACGGGCGTGGAGACGCGCACAGTCGCCCTCAACTTCGACAGCATGCGGCGAACGTACTCGCGTGAACCGCCCCGAACCGTGCGCCACACCGGCCGGTCGCTGATGTTGAGGAACCCGTGGCGCGCGAAGAAATCGATGAAGAACCGCGCCGGGAAGTCGAGTATTGCCCGCTGTTCCGCTGACCAGATCGCGCGGCCCATCGGCAGGATGTACTGCTCGATGAACTGTGGAGAATAGCGGCCCCCAAGCAGGAACCGCTGCAGCGTGTGGTGCTCCTCCGCCTCGCCGTCCACTGGCGGCTCTGCTGCAAATTCCTTGGCCTCGCGGTTGAAACGCAGGATGTCCGTGAGCATGCGCAGGAAGCGGGGATTCACGAGGTTTCGCCGCTGCGCGAACAGCGAGTTCAGCGACGTGCCGTTGTACTCGAGGCCGCTGCGCTCGCAGGACAGGCTGAAGCTCATGTCGGAGAACTGCCATTCGACGCCCAGTTCGTCGAGCAGCGCAATGAAGTTCGGGTACGTCCAGTCGTTGAAGACGATGAAACCGGTATCGATGGCATAGGCGCGCCCGGCCCATTCGACATCGACCGTGGCCGTGTGGCCGCCGACGTAGTCTGCCGCTTCGAACAAGGTGACGTCGTGGTCCTTGTCGAGGCGCCATGCGGCGGTGAGACCCGCAATGCCTGAGCCGACGACGGCGATCTTCATCCCGGTTCGACGGCGACCGGGGGGGCAGATACCGCGTGGGCTTCACGGACTTGCAGCGGCACGGGCTTCAGGTCGCGGATCAGGCCAAGCACGGCGAGCGCCTTCAAGCCGTAGTACGTCAGGTCGATCTCCCACCAGTAGAACCCCTGGCGCGCTGAGGCGGGATAGTGGTGATGGTTGTTGTGCCAGCCTTCGCCCAGCGTGACGAGTGCCAGCCACGGGTTGTTGCGGCTGTCGTCGTTGGTGGCGTAGCGGCGGCGGCCAAAGCGGTGCGCGAGCGAGTTGATCGTGTACGTGGCGTGATAGCAGGCCACCGTCGAGATGCAGAAGCCCCAGACGAGCATCTGCCAGCCGCTGGTGCCGAGTTCAGGTGCTACCGTTCCAAGCAGCGCGCCCAGGCCAAGCAAAGTCCACGCGAGAATGAAGGGGATCAGGATGTCGAAGCGATCAACCAGTTTGAGTTCCGGATAGTTCAGCAGGTCGCGGACTCGAGAATAGTCCGGCGTGAAATGCTTGCGCGACAGGAACCACCCCATGTGGCTCCAGAGCAGCCCGCTTTGGGCTGGCGAGTGCACATCGCCTTCGAGATCGGAGTGCGCGTGATGATGCCGATGGTGGGCAGCCCACCAGATGGGGCCGCGCTGGACGGCTGATGCCCCGAGAATCGCGAACACGAACTGACCAGTGCGGGATGTCTTGAAGGTGCGGTGCGAGAAGTAGCGGTGATAGAAGCCGGTAATCGCGAACATCCGCAGGAAGTAGAGGCCGACTGCGACACCCATGGCGATCGCGCTGGCCCCGACCCAGAACACGGTGAGACAGGCGACATGCATGCCGACGAACGGAATGATGCGCAGCCAGTCGACCCCGTCGTTGTGGCCGGATGTCGTGGCACCTGCGCTTGAATCGAACCAGGCCAGCACCGCCGCGAAGGTTCGCCTTGGCATCAGTGAATTCCTTTCAGTCCAAGGAGCGAGGTGCGCAGCTCCGGGAGCAGCGTCCCCTTGTCGAGCCAGATACCGAGGTACGCTGGGCCGAATTCTTTGTCTTCGATGCGGCCGAGTGGGCCGGACGCGTCGTAGAAGCGGGTTTCCGATCCCGGAATGACGACTGCGACCAGTATGTCGCCCTTGGCGACGTCGTGCCAGATTTGCAAAAGTTGCCTCGTCCACGCGTTGCGTTGCGCTTCCGTGCCAGTGCCGACTTTCGTCCAGGCCGAGAGCGTGATGTCGACGAGCCGCTGCTTCGTGAAGCCGCGGCGATAATGGAGGCTGAAGGCGGCGGGCTGTTCGGGCTGGTGCCGGCCTGCAGGCGCCCACAGCGTGGCGTGGTACACGCGGAACCCATACAGCGACAGCTCACCGCCCCCGACCGGCGCAAGCGCGAATCCTTCGTTGCGAATCACCGGTGGGAGGTCCGCTAGCGTTGCGGCGATGGCCGGTGTTCCACTCGATAGCCATAGCCCCGCGACGGCCGCGAAGATCCTCGCCGCCCGCGCGGAGTCAGGCCGGTCGCCGGACTTCGCGGTGCGGTGGAGGGGGGCATGGCTCATGGCCTTCCGTTCGGCAAGGCGTCGCCGGTGGATTCAATTGGGGCGTTTGAGGTCGGCGTAGCCCGCCAGGGCCTGGTCGCGGCTCTCGCGCAGGTCAACCACGGGTCGCGGGTAGGTCCGCCCCAGTTCGACGCCGGCGGCACGCAGCACCTCGGGCGGGGCTTCCCACGGCCGGCGTAACCACTTGTCCGGCAAGGCCTTGAGCTCAGGGATCCACTGGCGCAGGTAACGGCAGTCGGGATCGAAGCGCTCACTCTGCAGCACCGGATTGAAGATGCGGTAGTACGGCGCGGCATCGGCCCCGCAGCCGGCGGTCCACTGCCAGCCAGAGGTGTTGTTGGCGAGGTCAGCATCCACCAGCGTGTCCCAGAACCAGCGGGCGCCTTCGAGCCAGTGCGTCTGGCAGTTCTTGACCAGCAGGGATGCAACGATCATCCGTACCCGGTTGTGCATCCACCCGGTGTGCCACAGCTCGCGCAGGCCGGCATCGACGAGGGGGTAGCCCGTCTGGCCCCGCTGCCACGCCTTGAGCAGCGCCGGGCTGTTCTCCCAGCGATAGTCCGCGAACTTCAGGTCGAGCGGCGTGGTGGGCGTTGCGGGAAAGTGGAACAGCAGATGATGCGCGAACTCGCGCCAGCCCAGCTCCCGGATGTAGGCCTCGGTGCCGGCCGCGGATGCAGCTTCGTGACCGGCCGGTGCCAGCGCCGCCACGATCTGCCGCGGGCTGATCTCGCCGAAATGCAGGTGTGGTGACAGGCGCGACGTGCCGACCAGATCGGGCCGGTTCCGCGTGTCGCCATAGCGGGCGACGATGCTGTCTGCGAGGACGTCAACGAGCGCATGGGCGCCACCCTCGCCTGGCTGCCACGCCTGCTTGAAGCCTCCATCCCAGGGCATCCGCGGTAGCAGCGCGAGAGACTCGAGCGTTTCAGAGGCGACGCCAGCGGGTGGAGCTGGCCCAAGCTCGGGCACGGGCGCCGGGCTGCCGACGTCTGCCAGCGTCTTCATGCAGCGCTTCCAGAACGGTGTGAAGACGCGATACGGCGAGCCCTGGTCCGTGCGGATCTCCCACGGTTCGAACAGCAACGCACCGTTGCAGCTCTCCGCGGTCCGCCCGTCTTCCTGCAGCCCGGCCTTCACTGCCTTGTCGCGGGCGATCGTGGCGGGCTCATACAGCCGATTCCACGTCACGGTCTGCGCGCCGGTTTCTGCGATCAAGGTCCGTAACGCTGTGAGGCTGGGGCCCCGGCGAATGATCAGGCGCTGTCCGCGTGCATCGAGGTCCCGCTGCAACGACACGAGACTGTGGTGCAGCCACCAGCGGCTGGCGGCGCCAGGTTCCCACGGAGCTTCCTCATCGGGGGCATGGACATAGGCAAAGACCAGGTGGTCTGCATGGGTGCGCGCGAGTTCAATCGCGGGATTGTCGGTCAGCCTCAAGTCGCGGCGGAGCCAGACGAGGGCAGTCTTCGCAGGCGGGCTGGCGGTCACGGGGCCTCATTAAAGAGAAGGGGGCAGACTCGCCCCCTTCGCAGACTCATGGCGTCCGGGTTCAACCCGGGCCGCAACGCCGTCAGCTGTTACGCAGCGCCGCGATGCGCTCTTCGAGCGGCGGATGCGACATGAACAGCCGCTTGAGCCCACCGGCGCCGCCACCGGAGATCCCAAAGGCGGCCATCTGGTCGGGCAGCGGGCCCGAGTGACGGGCTTGCAGGCGCTGCAGGGCACCGATCATGGCCTCGCGTCCGGCCAGGTTGGCGCCGCCCGCATCCGCCCGGAACTCGCGCTTCCGCGAGAACCACATGACGATCATGCTGGCCAGGATACCGAGCACGATCTGCGCGACGATCGACGTGATCATGAATGCCGGGCCATGGCCGCGCTCGGTCTTGAAGATCACGCGGTCCACGAAGTGGCCGATCACGCGCGACAGCACGATGACGAACGTGTTCACCACGCCCTGCATCAGCGCCATCGTGATCATGTCGCCGTTCGCGACGTGGCTGATCTCGTGGGCCAGCACGGCCTCCGCTTCCTTCTGCGACATGCCGTTCAGCAGGCCCGTGCTGACGGCCACCAGCGCATGGTTGCGGCGTGCGCCGGTAGCGAATGCGTTCATCTCGGGGGTGTCGAAAATACCGACTTCCGGCATGCCGATGCCGGCCTTGGCCGCTTGTTGCCTGACGGTCTCCACCAGCCAGCTTTCCGTGGAAGTGCCGGGCTGTTCGATGACCCTGACGCCCATCATCCGCTTGGCGGTCCACTTGGACAGTGCAAGCGAGATCAGGGAGCCGGTGAAGCCCACGACGGCTGCGAAGGCCAGCAGCGAGCCCATATCGAGCCCGACGCCCTGGGCGTCCAGGATCCGGTCGATGCCGAGCAGGCGCAGGACCACGCTCAGCACCACCATGATGGCGAGATTCGTGACCAGGAACAGGAAGATACGTTTCATCGAAGTAGGTCCCTTAACGTCAAGTTGACGGAGCAGACATTGGGACGTCCGCCGGGGGGTTCAAGTTCCCGCGAGAAGTGCCATGGAGGACCGGGAAGCCTAAGGAAGCCAAGGAAGTCAGGGAAGCGAAAGGAAGCAGGAAACCACGAAGCGGTATATCTCGCTCCGGTGTCCGGCAGACCCTCTGGCTTCCGTGCCTTCCTCTAGCTTCCGCTGCTTCTTTGGCTGCCGGATCCCGCGGGGCTACCCCCGGTCGTCGTCCTCGTCGTCCTCGTCGAGGTCGTCGTCCTCGTCCTCGTCCCAGTCGTCGTCATCGTCATCATCCAGGTCGTCGTCAGCCGCGACGGAGCCAGACCAGCCGTCCGGCTGGGTGGTCTTCTCGAGGTCGAGCACATGCCAGGTGTCGAGGTCGATTTCCTCGATATCGCCGTTCTCGTACTGGATCTTGACGAGCTCTTCATCAGGATCCACGGCCAGCACCAGAAAGAGTTCTTCCTCTTCCAGGTCCTCGAACCATTGACCGGCCACCGGATCGTAATCTCTACCCACAGCACACCTCGAAAAGGGCGACGCACCGCATCGCGACACAACTACTCGTGGCCGAATATTAGCAGGCCGATGCAATTCAATGGCAACAGTCCCGCATCGTCCTTTGCCGCAGGCCATTCAGGGATTGCCCCGTGGGGGCGCAGCCCGCAAGCCCGCGCACGGGGGGAGCTTGGCGAGCTATCTGCTAGACTCGCTGCAGCCAAACCAGAGTCCACGCCGCCACGGCCTGCGGATGCAAGATGCACGCCTATAAAGCCCCGCTGAGAGACATCCGCTTCGTCGTCCACGAAGTCCTGGAGCTGGGCGCCCATTACCGCGCGCTTGGCCGGGATGACGTGACGCCGGACCTGGTGGACAGCGTGCTCGAGGAGGGTGCACGGTTTGCCGAGGAAGTGCTCGCCCCGACCAACCTGCCCGGGGACACGGAAGGCGTCCATTACGAGAATGGGGTCGTCAGGACCCCCGCCGGGTTCAAGGACGCGTACGACAAATTCTGCAGCGACGGCTGGGCCAGCATGACGGCCCCCGCCGCCTACGGAGGCCAGGAGCTGCCGGCGAGCGCCCAGCTCCCGTTTGCCGAGATGCTGTGCTCGGCGAACCTCGCGTGGCGTCTGTATTCGGGGCTGGCGGAGAGCGCGATCCTGGCCATCGATGCCCATGCCAGCGACGAGCTCAAATCGCTGTTCCTGCCGCACCTCGCATCGGGCAACTGGGCGGGGACCATGTGCCTGACCGAGCCCCATTGCGGCACCGACCTCGGTCTGCTGCGCACCCGGGCGGAACCGAATGGCGACGGCAGCTACCGGATCAGCGGCACCAAGATCTTCATCACCGGGGGCGAAAGCGACCTCACCGAGAACATCGTGCACCTCGTCCTCGCCCGGCTGCCCGACGCGCCGGCCGGCTCCAAGGGCATCAGCCTGTTCCTCGTGCCGAAGTTCCTGCCCACTACCGAAGGCCGTCCCGGTATGCGCAACGGTCTGCGGTGCGGGTCCGTCGAGCACAAGATGGGCATCAAGGGCTCTGCCACCTGCGTCATGAACTTCAGCGATGCCACGGGCTGGATCGTTGGCCCGCCGCACACGGGCCTCGCGTCCATGTTCACGATGATGAATCACGCGCGCCTCGGCGTCGGCGTGCAGGGCCTCGGGTTGTCCGAGACCTCGTTCCAGGGCGCGCTGGCGTATGCACGCGATCGGCTGCAGGGCCGCGCGGCGACGGGCGCGAAGCAGCCGGACAAGGCAGCCGATCCGCTCATCGTCCACGCCGACATGCGGCGCATGCTGCTGACGCAGAAGGCGCTCACCGAAGGCGGTCGCATGCTCGCGTACTTTGCGGGCCAGCAGCTCGACATTGCGCACGCGCATCCCGACGCAGAGGCGCGGCGCGATGCCAACGACCTGCTGGCGCTGCTCACGCCGATCGTGAAGGCCTTTTTGACCGACGCCGGCATGGAGGTCACCAACCTCGGCGTGCAGGTCTTCGGTGGGCACGGCTATATCCACGAGACCGGCATGGAGCAGTTCGTGCGGGATGCCCGCATCACGCCGCTCTACGAAGGCACGAACGGTATCCAGGCGCTCGACCTGATCGGCCGCAAGGTGCTCGGCAGCCGCGGCGAGCTGGTGCGCAAGATGGCCGGCCTGATCGTCGACTTCTGCGGCACCCACAGCGAGAACCCGGAATTGAAGCCGTACATTGCGCCGCTCGCGGCCATGGTGCGTGAGTGGGGTGACCTCACTCAGTTCGTGGTGGCGAAGGCGAGCGCCGGTCCTGACGAAGCCGGTGCTGCTGCGGTCGACTACCTGCAGTTCTCGGGCTATCTGTGCTTTGCATGGTGCTGGGCGCGGATGGCTGCGGCAGCCCAGACACACCTCGCTGCGTCGGATTCAGAAGGCGACTTCTACCGCGCCAAGCTGGCGACGGCGACGTTCTATTTCGAGCGACTGCTGCCACGCGCGCGCGCCCATGCCGAGGCCATGAAGAGCGGCGCAGACAACCTGATGCGGCTTGACGCGGCTCATTTCGCCTTCTAGATCGCTTATGACTCCACGCGAACGCAAAGTCGTTGCGCGCCCGCTTGTGCAGGCCCGCCGCGTCGTCATCAAGATCGGCTCGGCGCTGCTGGTCGAACAGGCCACCGGCCGCCTCAATCGCGCGTGGATGGAAACGCTGGCCTCCGATATCGCGAGACTGCGCGCGCGTGGTCAGGAAGTACTGGTGGTGTCCTCGGGTGCCATTGCGCTTGGGCGGCGGCACCTCGGCCTTGAGCCCGGCAAGCTGAAGCTTGACGAGAGTCAGGCGGCTGCGGCCGTCGGCCAGATCCGCCTCGCGCACGCATGGAAGGAAGTCCTCGACCAGCACGACCTCACGGTCGCGCAGATCCTGCTCACCTTCGGCGACACCGAAGAGCGCCGTCGCTACTTGAATGGCCGCAACACGCTCGCCACGCTGCTGAAGCTCGGCGCCATTCCGCTCATCAACGAGAACGACACCGTGGCCACGGCCGAGATCCGCTACGGCGACAACGATCGTCTGGCCGCGCGCGTCGCACAGATGATCAGCGCCGATTGCCTCGTGCTGCTCTCCGACGTGGACGGGCTGTACACCGCCGATCCGACCAAGGACAAGAGCGCCGTGTTCATTCCGGAGATTCGCGGCATCACGCCCGAGATCGAGAAGATGGCGGGCGGCTCGTCTTCGGCCGTGGGTTCGGGTGGCATGGCGACAAAGATCGCCGCGGCCAAGATCGCGATCGGCGCAGGCTGCCACATGTGCGTCGCCATCGGCCACGAGATGCATCCCTTGAAGCGCATCGAGACGGGTGCGCGCTGCAGCTGGTTCTATCCGGCGACCAATCCTGTAACCGTTCGAAAGCAGTGGATCGCCGGGGCTTTGAAGCCGGCCGGCGAGCTGCATGTGGATGAAGGTGCGGCCGCTGCGCTGAAGCGCGGCAAGAGCCTGCTGCCTGCTGGCATCATGCACGTGAAGGGCAAGTTCGAGCGCGGCGATGCGCTGCTGGTCCGCGATGCAGAAGGGAGCGAGATTGCTCGCGGGCTGTCTGCCTATTCGAGCGACGAGGCCGCGCAGTTGTGCGGCCGCAAGAGCAACGAGATCGAAGGCCTGCTCGGCTATCGCGGTCGCGATGAGATGATCCATCGCGACGACCTGGTGGTTACGGTCAGCGGCAGCTAGGGACGGTTTGCGACTGGCCGTGAGTGATCGGTGGCCGGTGGCGGACAGAGAGTTTCGGCGCGGGGGGTTGGATGAAAGTGCATCGGATTGTCCTCGCGAGCGCCGCGTCGCTCTGTGCCCTCATCGGAGTGTCGACTCCGGTGAATGCCGCCGACGCTCCGCCGCAATCCTGCTTCCTGCTCTATGAAGTCGGCGTGGGTGAAGTGGTCCGTGAACCCGCCGAAGCCTGTCGCGTTGCGTTGAGCCCCGGCGCAACGTTCAAGATCCCGCACGCACTGGCCGCACTCGAATCCGGCGTCGTTGCCGATGCCGCGCAGGCGATGACATTTGACGGCAAACCTGGAGGCCCCGAGTCCGCGCGGCGCGCTCACTCGCTGAGCTCAGCCGTGCAGTACTCCGTCGACTGGTACTTCCAGCGCGTCGCCGACAAGCTCGGCCTCGAACGCGAACGCGTCTACCTGCAGCTCTTCCAGTACGGCAACAAGGATCCGGGCCGCGACCTGAAGGCCTTCTGGTCCGCCGGAACGCTTCGCATTACGCCCGAGCAGCAGCAGGACTTCCTGGTGCGGTTCTACCAGCAAGAGCTGGACGTCTCCGCCGTCTCCGTCGCCGCACTCCGCAAGATGCTCGAGCAATCCGCTGGCGCGATCAGGACTCCCGATGGCGACCGCGCCTTTGCCAGGCCCTGGCCGAAGGACGCCGTCGTCAGCGCGCAATCCGCCAACACGCTGGATCGATCAGGGCGCGGCGTGCGGTGGCTCGTTGGGCATGTTGCGCGGGGTGAGCGCGCCTACGTTTTCGTCAGCTGTGTTGTGGGCGCGTCGAGTCTCGATGCCAACGCTGCGCTCGATCTTGCAGCGAAATCGCTCCGTGGGGCGGAAGTTCTCTAGAGCTTTCGGAGCCGGGACGGACACGTGGGTGTGGCCTGGCCGGTGAGTGTCGGTGGGAAGGGAACCTCTGATTGCCCTATACGCACTCGCGTTGCGTCTCCAATCCTCTGCTGCGAGGCATCGGGCCGCAGGCGATATCGGGCCAAGTCTAATTGGACATGGCGGCAAGGTCCGTAACGACGCAGCAGAGGATTAGAGGCGCAACCCGTTATAATGACTATTTATACTTTGATCGGGACGGGATCCATTTCGAGCATGGCAGCGTTGCTCCTCCCTTGTGTACATTTAGTACACGGCGGTCGATCGCGCCTCGCCCTGCACGAAATGGCTCGCCGTCGCGAGCGTGTATAGGTCAATCAGAGGTTCCCTGGGTAAGTGCGGCAGTGCATCACCCTCAGTCGGCCAGCCCACACCCCTGTATCCATCCCGGCGGAAATGAGGCGAAACAGGAGCCGGCCATTGCTTCGCGCGTCAGGCAGATTAGACGAAACCTATTGCCCTGACGCGCCTGACTTACAAGGGCGAAACCGCGGTGATTGCGCGTGTTCGCGGCCAGCAAGCGGTGGTGTCCTACGTAAAGGCAGGACCAGGCGCGCAGCTTCCCGGACTCAGCGTGCGGGGTTTTCAGAGCAGGCGGCCAGATCCCTTCTCGGTAAGCCCGATGAAGTCGATGAGGGCGAGCTGCACTACTGGTGCGACCCCGGAGCGGAATCCCGGATCCACCTGAAAGTGGTGTCTGGGACGGTCACGGAAGTGATCTATTCAGCGTGGCCAGATGCGAGGCTTCCGGGGAAGTGAATGAGCCCATAAGCTCAACCCGGCTTCCGCGACGTTCGTATTCGCAAGCGTCCTTTGGCCATCGGTTTCGGTCGAACGGCCCTTGGATCGAGTCGCTCCGGATCTTGGACAGTCTCAGCGCGCGGCGGCGGACGCGGGCCTGAGTCCGGCATGTGCGAGCCTGATCCCTTCGCGTTCATCGGCTGACAGCACCATGAAGTGGTACAAGACATCTCCGATCACCAGCATCACGAAGAACGAGACGACCGTATCCGACAGGAAATGCGCGCCGGAGTAGATGCGCCCGATTGACACGATCGCTCCGTACGCTACGGCCGCCAACGCCAGCGCACGGCGTCGACTCACGGCCCGCACCAGGGACATCGCGAAGAAAGCAGCGGCCGCGTCGCCCGACGAGAAAGAGCAGTTCTTCTTGCACTGGTGGCTGATGACGAAGGCAGGCGTGAACACTTTCGATCCGCCGAACTCGACGATGTCTCTCGGCCTCGCTCGACCGAAATTGTCTTTGAGAACCACATTGACGGTGAGGCCAGCGCCCAGGAAGAGGACCAGAAAGACGAAGAGGGCCTTCTTGCCGTCGACGCCCAACACCTTGCGTCTTCGCAGGCGGTTGTATGCATAGAGCCCGACAACTGCAAGCAAGGAGACGATCAGGAAGTAGCTAAGGCTGTCATGCAGGAAGATCTGCCAGCGCTTGTCATGGTCGAATGCGCCTGCATTGAAAGAGAGCCCCGCGACATACAAGTCGATTCCGGGCACCTCCGCGAACAGTATCGCGAAGAGGACGAATGTCCCGAGAATGATCCGGCTACGTCTTAGTCTCAGGTAGTGCATCGGGTAGCAGCGTCCCAAGCGGGTTCGCAGTCTGACGTTCGCTACCGCAAAAAACAATCTCGAATTCTTCCGCTTTCTCGCCTGATTCAGGGAACTGCCTAATGGCGGCCTCACCAAAAGGCCGGACACACCCGTAACGGACTGAAATCAGTCACTATGGGGGTGTCTAGGACGGGGAGTGGCCTTTGCGCATTTCGACAAGTGGATACCAGATCAGCCATACGGCATTCTCGATCGCGTTCCCGCTATCGCTGTATGTCATTTGCAATGCGCTGGTGATCGACCGGCTATCCCACTGGTTCCAGAGGGCTGACGGACTGGATTATGCAGCCCTTGCGGCTTATCTGGTCGCCGGGGTAAGTCTTCTCATTGTCGTCTTCACGCTCTTTGCGCACCGGCCCACCATCAAGCCGGTCGCGATCCTTCTTGTCATGGCAAGTGCCGCCGCCACCTATTTCATCCGGAAGTACGGCGTGGCCATCGACAGTTCGATGGTGCAGAACACCATTCACACCGACACGACGGAAGTGGGTCAGCTCCTGTCGTTCACCATGGTCCCTTACGTTCTTTTCCTGGTCATGTTGCCGGTGACCCTCATCCTTCTCGTCCGCATTTCGTTCCTGCCACGGGCTCGTTACCTGCTCGGCTCGCTGCAGCTCGCGGTCGTGGCGCTTTGCCTGGCGTTGGCCTGTCTCGGTGCCGAGTACAACGCCATCCTGCGGGTAGGCAATTCCTCCAACAAGTACATCGTCTACATGCTGGTTCCCATCAATGTCATCGCCGGCTCCTTCAGCGCGGCCAACAAGGCAATCAAGCCCTACTTCAAGAAGAACGAAGCAGACGTCGTTGTCGACGCGCGCGTCGCTGAGCCGGGCACTCTGGTGGTCGTGCTCGCGGTGGGGGAATCCTCTCGAAGGAAGAATTTTTCCGCGTACGGTTACGCCGGCAATCCGACGAATCCGGAACTCGCTAAGATCCGTGGCTTGCATTTTCTTGAGGGCATGGCGACGCGAGCTTCCACCCTGTACGCGTTGCCAAAGATCCTGACGAAGGACGGCATCAAGCTGGCAACGGTCGTTTCGAAAGCCGGCATCCCCACCGAGTGCCTCGTCAACTACACGCTGTACGAGAACTGCGCCGCGGTCGGAGAAGTGAAGACGGCCGAATGCGGACACGGCGGTCAGTGCTTCGACGAAGATGTCATTCCATTGCTGGAAAAGAACCTCGGAGCCTATCGCTCCGGGTATCGTTTCGTCGTCCTGCACCTGGGCGGCGGCAGCCACGGCCCGAATTATAACGAAAGAGTGCCGGCGGAATTCCGCCAATTCAAACCCACCTGCGATGATGCGGACGTGGCCGACAAGTGTTCGCTTCAGCAGCTGTACAACTCGTATGACAACACCATCCTGTACGTCGACCACGTGCTGGGAAAGACGATCGGCGCGCTGGATCGCTCAGGAGTGCCCTACGTGTTCATCTACCTGTCGGACCACGGTGAGTCGCTGATGGAAAATGGAGTGATGTTCCACGGCATGCCGCCGGGGATGGCGCTGCCGGAGGGGCAGGCTCAGATTCCGTTGATCGTGAAATCATCGGTGCCGGTTGCGATCGCAACACGCGCCGAATACAGCCAGCCCGATGTGTTCGACAGCGTGCTTGACCTGCTGTCGATCCAGTCGGACAAGTTCGACAAGGCCGGCAGCTTCCTGAAGGTGGAGCGTCAAACGCTGACGCAGGCGACGATTGCATCACCTGCTCCGTGATTCCGCAGCTCCAAGGAGGTCCTGGCTGTGCGGCGGACCGTACCGGGTAGTCGATTCTGATGCTGACGACGCGAGGCGGTGGGCTCGCAGGGAACCTCCGACAGTCCTATCCGGGCAATCGAGTGATCCCGCATTCCTTCGGATTGATCGCCCACCGCACGGTGTTGGTGCCATCCGCATCCTTGAGCTGCTGCACCAGTTCCACCTTGTGGCCGGCATTGCAGAGCAAGTCCGCCACATCGAGTGAGCGCATGAAGACCACGCGCATCGCGTCGGGCGTACCGGCGCGGATCTCGACACGGTAGCTGCCTGACTTCTGCTTCGTCGCTGCGCAGTACGTATCCACGAACCGTGTGTTGAACGACTCGCAGTTCGCGACCGCCGCGCTGACGGGATCTGCGGCTTCCGGTTCGGCGGTCAGGGCGGGGCCGGCAACTAGCAGGAGCAAGGCGATACGCAGCATGGGTCACTTCCGGATTGAGCAGTGGGCCCGATTTTAACTGAGGCCGTTCAAGGCCGGGTGAAGATGAACAGGTGCTGCCGCGGCAGGCGCTCGTCCACGCGGTCGAGCTTGTAGCCCGATGCTTCGATTTCGAGCTTCACCTGTTCGCGAGTCATCTTGTGCTCCTCCAGGATCGGGACTCGCGGGTCCTCGGCCCGGTATTCGAGCAGCACCAGCCGGCCGCCTGGCTTCAGTGCGGCGAATAGCTTCCCCAGCATCCGCTCCGGCGCCGAGAACTCGTGGTAGACGTCAACCATCAGCGCGAGGTCCAACGAGTTCGCCGGCAGCTTGGGATCATCGGGAGTCCCCAGCACCATTTCCACATTGCGCAGGCCCATCCGCCCCACCTTGTCCGCGATGAGCAGCAGCATGCCCTGCTGCATGTCGTTGGCGGACACCTTGCCGGTCGGGCCGACACGGCGGGCCAGGCGGGTCGTGAAATAGCCGGACCCCGCGCCGATGTCCGCCACCGCGCTGCCGGGCACTATGCCGATGTAGTCGAGCGCCTTGTCCGGCTGCTCCTCCTGGATCCGTTCGGGCCGTTCCAGCCAGTCGGCCCCCGCCACGCCCATCGGCCAGGCGTAGGTCCGGCCGGTGAGCGGGTGCTGACCGGGGTTCGGGGCGGCCGCAGTGACGGCGAATGGCACCAGGATCAGCGCCAGGATCGATATGCGCATCCGGTCCGAGAACGAAATCGCGTGGTTCATGGTCGAAGCGCCCGAAGTCCGGATTCGAGGGTAAAAGCACGGGCGACGTTTTGAGCGCCCCTGCTAGAATCAAGCACACCATGAATGCCTCCAGTCAACAGATTGCTGCTTCCGCCGGTGCCGACGAAATCGGCACCCTGATGACCGGTCTCGGTAAAGCGGCCCTGGAGGCCGCACGGGTGCTGGCCCAGACCACCGCCCATGACAAGAACCGCGCCCTGCAGGCGGGGGCGGATGCGATCCGCGCCCAGTGCGATGCCATCCTCGCGGCCAACGCCGAGGACATGCGCCTTGCCACCGAGCGCGGGCTGTCGGCTGCAATGCTCGACCGCCTCAAGCTCGACGTGAAGCGCGTCGAGGCGATGGCACGCGCTATCGAAGAGATCATCGGATTGGCAGATCCCATCGGCACGGTCATCGCCGACTGGACGCGCCCCAATGGGCTGCGCATCACTCGCGTGCGCGTCCCGCTCGGTGTCGTCGGCATCATTTACGAGAGCCGCCCGAACGTGACCGCTGACGCTGGCGCGCTCTGCCTTAAGGCCGGCAACGCGGTCATCCTGCGCGGCGGGTCGGAGAGCCTGCGTTCAAGTCTCGCAATCCATCAGTGCCTGATGGCGGGCCTGAAGGCGGCGGGCTTGCCCGAGACGTGCATCCAGATGGTCCCGACCACGGACCGTGCCGCTGTCGGTTACCTGCTGTCGGCGATGACGGATTACGTCGATGTGATCGTGCCGCGCGGCGGCAAGAGCCTGATCGCACGCGTGCAGCAGGATGCCCGAGTGCCGGTGATCGGCCATCTCGAAGGCAACTGCCATGTATATGTGGATCGCGATGCCGACGTGAACATGGCGCGCGAGATCGTTCGCAACGCCAAGCTACGCCGGACCGGCATCTGCGGTTCCGCCGAGACCGTGCTGTTCGACAAGGCGGGCGCAGCCACGCTGATCGCGCCGGTCATCAAGACGCTGCTCGATGCAGGCTGCGAAGTCCGCGGCGATGCTACCGTACAAAAGGTCGATGAGCGCGTGCGTCCGGCTACCGAGGACGACTGGTACACCGAGTATCTCGACGCGATCATTGCCGCGCGCGTCGTCGACGGGGTCGATGCTGCCATCGCACACATCGAGAAGTATGGCTCGGCTCACACCGAATCCATCGTCACTGACAATGCCGCCACCGCCGAACGCTTCCTGTCCGGTGTCGACAGTGCCATCGTCCTCCACAACGCGTCCACGCAGTTCGCCGACGGCGGCGAGTTCGGCATGGGCGCCGAGATCGGCATTTCCACCGACAAGTTCCACGCGCGAGGCCCGGTCGGCGTCGAACAACTCACGAGTTACAAGTATGTCGTCCATGGTTCGGGCCAACTGCGCCCCTGATTCGCAGGCAAAAGGGGACAGATCTATTTTCGCCCGCTGGAAAATGGATCTGTCCTCTTTAGTCCGCCGCCTCGCCGCTTTCCCGGTAGCCCTCGCTGCACTGTTGCTGCTGGCTTCGCCGGCAATGGCGCAAACGCCGAAGGACGCGCTGTTCGGCGAACAACGTAGTGCGCTTGAAGCGGCGCGTACCGCCTTCGTCGATACCCTGGCCCCACGCGCCTTCGGCCAGGCGCTGACGGCCTATCAAACCGCCGAAAAGGACTTCGACCGCGGCCGCGATGCCGGGCGCGTGAATGCGCAGCTCGCCGCCAGCCGGCAGGCGCTGCAAGCCGCGACGACCGCGGCGACCAGCGCTCGAGCCAAGCTCGCCACTGCCCTCAAGACCCGCGAAGACGCCGTTGCCGCCGATGCCGCGCGCAATGCGCCGGAAGGCTGGGCCCGTGCGTCCGAACGGTTTGCCGATGCCGCTGCGCGTCTCGAGCGCGGTGACGAGCAAGGCGCGCAGAAGCGGGCTGCCGAAGCGGAAGTGCTGTTGCGCGATGCCGAGCTGCTCGCGATCAAGGGCGGGCTCCTCGGTGATTCCCGCGCGCTGATCGCGAAGGCCGATCTCGCGAAGGTTGCGGATCTCGCACCGCGCACACTCGATGAAGCCAAGCGGCTGCTCGCGCAGGCCGACCAGGAAATCAATCGCAATCGCTACGACGTCGCTGTGCCGCGCGACCTCGCGGAGCAGTCAGCGTATCAGGCCAGGCACGCGCTCTATCTCGCCGGGTTGATCGGTCCGCTGCTCGAGCGCAAGAAGGACCAGCATGTACTCGAGGAATTGCTGCTTGGGCTGGAGCCACCGCTCGAACGGCTGGCCGCGGCAATGGACTTGCAGGCGCGTTTTGACGCCGGCGTGCAGCAGCCACTCGACGACATGCTGAAAACGGTGCAGGCGCGGCGGCAGGAGCTCGCCCGCTTGAAGCAGGAAGCTGAGGACCGCGAAGGCGAGATCACGGCGTTGAACAGCGAAGTGAAGCGGCTGGAAGATCGGCTGGGCGGCGTGTCGCAGGAGCGGGTAGCCTTGCAGCGGCGAGTGGATTCCCAGGCACGACTGCGCGCGAATCTCACGACGGTGGAGACGACATTCCAACCAGAAGAGGCTCGGGTATCGAGGACGGGCGACGACGTCACGATCTCGCTGCTCGGCATCAGCTTCCCGGTAGGCAAGAGCAATATCGATGCATCGAACGAGCCGCTGATGGGCAAGGTGCGCGACTCGCTCGCGCTGTTCCCCGTGACGTCCATCGTGGTCGAAGGCCACACGGACTCGCAGGGCAGCGATTCGGCCAACCTGATCCTGTCTCAGGACCGCGCAGATGCGGTGAAGCAGTACCTCGTCACGAGCTTCGGGATCGATCAGGAAAAGATCACGTCCATCGGCTACGGCGAGACGCGTCCTGTTGCCAGCAATGACACCGCCGATGGCCGTTCCCGCAATCGCCGCATCGACCTCGTGATCCGCATCGACCAGGCGCAGGCCGCGCAGTGAAGGGAAAGCACAGGAAGCCTTGAGGAAGTACTGAAGCGAGGAAGCCGAAATGGAAACGGTGGCACCACCTGCCTCGGCCGATGCTGGCTTCCCAGCTTCCCAGCTTCCCAGCTTCCCAGCTTCCCAGCTTCCCCGCTTCCCCGCTTCCTAGCTTCCCAGCTTCCCTGCTTCAGCATGGGCGTGCTCATGATGCTCATGATGCTCGTGATCATGGCCGGGCGCGGCGCAGGCCTCGCAGTTCACCCATCCCGAGTCGCCATTCACGTAGTGCTCTTTCTTCCAGATCGGCACGCGGTGCTTCACTTCGTCGATGATGTAGCGGCAGGCGGCGAAGGCTTCACCCCGGTGGCCTGAGCTGACGCCCACCCACACGGCGAGGTCGCCGATCTCGAGCGAGCCGCCGCGATGCACGCAGGCCGCGCGTTCCACGCCGAACTTCTTGATGGCATCCGCGACGATGCGTTCGCCTTCCTTGATCCCGAGTGCCGCGAAGACTTCATATTCGAGCCGCCGCACTTCAAGGCCTTCGTTGTGGTTGCGCACCCAGCCTTCGAAGCTCACGAAGCCGCCGCACGCCGGATCCTCAAGCAGCCGTCGCTCGGCCGCCGGATCGAGATTCACGTCGCTGAAACGAAAGAGGGTCATCCGCCCGCCACCGGTGGAATGAAGACCACCGTATCGCCATGTTTGAGAGAGGTCTGCCAGTCGCAGAAATCGGTATTCACCGCCACGCGCAGCTGTTCCTTCTGCAGCTTGAACGGATGCCGGCGCTGCAACTCGGCGTACAGCCGCGCGGGCGTCTCTGCCGTGGACTCCAGCGTTTCCTCGCCGCGGCCCGCCTGCTCGCGGAACAGCGCGAAGTATTGGATGCGCAGAGTCTTGATCTGGGCTTCAGGCGGCAGGCTACGGGTTGCAGCCAGGCCAGGTAACCCCAAATCCGGACCTGTGGCCGGTGGCCGGTGGCCGGTGGCCCCGAGAAGCGCGCTGGCCGCGCTGTACTCTTCGGGCGTATTCACGTTGTCGAGTGCCTGCGGATCCGGCTGCTTGAGCAGATGGGTAGCCGAATTGATCAGTAACTTGCGCGGGCACTGCTTGCCGGCCGCAATCCAAGCGGCGACGGCCTCGCGGCTCGATGGCTCCCACACGGCGCACAGCGGCTCGGGCAACCCGTCACTGGTGCTGATGAAGGCCGTGGCCGGCTTCGCGGGGTCGCGATGCTCCAGCAGGAACTTGAGCGTCGCCGTGGTCAGGAACGGCAGGTCGCAGGCGAGCACCAGCCACGCGGCTTCCGGATACGTGGCTTGCGCCGCCGCGATGCCGGCGATGGGGCCCAGGCCGGGATGCTGGTCCGCGATTGTCGGGAAACGGCCGCGTAACGGGTCAGTGAGCTGGTCAGCCCGAACCGACACGAAAGTCTTGGCACAGACGCTGCTCGCGAGCTCGAACGCCCGCTCCAGCTGCTGCTTGCCGTGGATCTCAAGCGCAGCCTTGTCCGTCTGCATGCGGCGGCTCATGCCACCGGCCAGGATCAGGCCGAAAACGGGAGGAGGAGAGGAAGTCATGGGGCGGTACGTTAAGGGGATGGCTGGGCAGAGACAAGGGCTGTCAGTGCGGGGAAGCCTTAAGGAAGCCATGGAAGATGAGGAAGTCCGAGGAAGCCTGAGAAAGGCAATCGAGGCGAGGATGCCAAACAAGCCTTCCTGCGATCGCTGGCTTCCCCGCTTCCCCGCTTTCTAGCTTTCTAGCTTCCTAGCTTCCTGCCTTCCCGACCCCGGCAGCCGCGTATGCGCCGCTGCGTCCGCCGCTCTTCTCGAGCAGACGGGTGCCGGTGATGACGATGTCGTGCGAGAGCGCCTTGCACATGTCGTAGATCGTTAGCGCCGAGATGCTGGCGCCCGTCAGCGCTTCCATCTCCACGCCGGTCTTGCTGGTGACGGTGGCGGTGCAGCGGATGACGGCTTCGTCGCCGTGCATGTCGATCTGGACCTTGCAGTTCTCGAGCCCGAGGGGATGGCAGAACGGGATCAGTTCGTGCGTTCGCTTGGCTGCCATCACGCCAGCGATGATGGCGGTCTGGAATACGGGGCCCTTCGCGCTGTTGAAGCCGTTGCCGCGCAGCGCCTCGGCCACGCTGGCCGGGAACAACACGCGCGCTTCGGCGACAGCAGTGCGCTTGGTGACGGCTTTGTCGGCGACGTCGACCATGGTCGGCTGGTTCTGCGAATCGAGATGGGAGAAGGAGGACATGGAAGGGTGGTCGGTGGTCAGTGGCCGGTGGCTGGAAGAGCAGGGTGGTCGGTGGTCAGTGGTCGACGATTGGCTGTTCGTGACAGGAGAGTAATCGAAAAAGGCTCTCTGGCGCGCGAGCGGGGATGGCCATTCGCCAGTCGCAGTCCCTCATCCTCCGGCCACTGACCACTGACCACTGACCACCATCCCGCTCTCATCCTCCGATGTAGTACATCTCGATCTTGCGCAGCGGATATTCGGTTTGCGTCGAGCGCTGTTCGCTGTAGCGGTCCGCGCGACCCAGCCACACGTTCCGGATCAGGTCGGTGAGCTCCGCATCGCTCGCGCTGTCGCGCAGGGGGGCCTTCAAGTCTGTGCCGGACGCCGCGAACAGGCAGGTATAGAACACGCCTTCCGAGGAGAGCCGCGCCCGCGAGCAGTCGCCGCAGAAGGGCTGCGTGACCGACGAGATGAAGCCGACTTCGCCGCTGCCGTCGTCGAACACGTAGCGCTCGGCGACTTCCCCGCGGTAGTTGCCGGCGGCAGCGTGGACCGGCCAGCGCGCATGGATCCGTTGCATGAGTTCGTGCGACGGCATGACGCGGTCCAGGCTCCAGTGGTTGCGGTTGCCGACATCCATGTACTCAATGAAGCGCACGATGACGCCCGTGCCGCGGAAACGCTCCACGAGGTCGAGGGCAGTGTGGTCGTTCATGCCCCGCTCGACGACCGCATTGATCTTCAGCGGCGTGAGGCCGCTGTCGACGGCGGCCTGGATGCCCTCGAGCACCTGTTCGATTCCCTGAAAGCCGCCGCTCATCTTGGCGAACACCGCGGGGTCGAGGGAGTCGAGGCTGACGGTCACGCGTTTCAGGCCATTGGCTTTGAGTTCCGCCGCATGTTTGGCGAGCAGCACGCCATTCGTCGTCAACGCGACATCCTCCACGCCTTCGAGCGCAGACAGTTCGCCGACGAGTTCAGAGACATTGGGCCGCAGTAGCGGCTCGCCACCGGTCAGCCGCACCTTGCGGACGCCGAGGTCGACGAACACGCGCGTGACACGCAGGATTTCCTCGAACGACAGCCGTTCGGCGGGCTTCAGGAAGCGGTAGTTCTCGTGGAACTGTTCGCGCGGCATGCAGTACGGGCAACGGAAGTTGCAGCGGTCCATGACGGAAATGCGCAGGTCATGCAGCGGCCGGCCGAGCGTATCCCTCGGTTTGGGCTTGGCGGCTAACGTGGCGACTGCAGGGACATCCGACATGGTGTTACCAGGCGTAGAAAGGGGCCAGCGTCCCGGCTTGCGCCGTGCGCGGTCCCGCAGTGAGTTCGACGAAACCGTCCGTTCCGGTGAGCGACACGAAATCTCCCGAGCCCCGCGTCGGCTTCGGTGTGGCGACTTGCCTGCCGCTGCCATCCTGGGCAAGGGTCACGGGCATGAAGATACTGAGGTCCGAAGGCACATTGACGTCACTGCCCAATACGACCTGCAGCGGCGCCGTTCGTGCCATGCCGAGCGAAGCAGCGAGTCCCGGGATCACGTACCGGATGCAGCTCACGAGCGTCGACACTGGATTGCCGGGCAAAGCATAGACCGCTTTCCCCGGATTGCGCACCCCGAACCACATGGGCTTGCCCGGGCGCTGCGCGACCTTATGGAAAACCGTCTCGACGCCCAGTTCCGCGAGTACCTGAGGAATAAAGTCGAACTTGCCCATCGATACGCCGCCGCTCAAGACCAGGACGTCGTGGGTATCGAGGTGTGCCCGCAGTCGATTTCGCAGCACCTCAAGGTCGTCTGGCAGGTGATCGTGTGCGACCTGCAGATAGCCGCGACGCTGCAGGGCGGCGACCACCGCGTAGGCGTTCGAGCGGCGGATCTGCCAGTCCCGAATCGGCTGTCCCGGTTCGACGAGTTCGTCGCCGGTCGAGATCACCATGATGCGAGGTTCCGCCGCGACCTCGGCGGTTGCGAGGCCGGCGGACGCGACGATGGCGACTTCGGCCGGGCCCAGTACGCAACCGGGCATCAGGAGCGTCTCGCCCGCAAGGCTGTCGCTCCCACGGCGGTGCACGTTCATCCATGGCTTCGCGACCACGTCGCCGGCCACGCGGATCCGTTCACCTAGGTTCGTGATCCTTTCCACCGGGATGACGCAGTCGCAGCCCTCGGGCAGCACGGCGCCGGTCATGATTTCGATGCACGCCGATGGATCAGGCAGGCAAGACTGCGGCGCGCCTGCCGCTTGCGTCCCGACAATCGCGAATTCGCGGAGACCGCGATCCCACGCACTGCTCGCAATGGCCACGCCGTCCATTGAAACGCGGTTGAAAGGAGGTTGGTCGCGTTCGGCGACGATGCTCTGGCGCAGGAGCCGGCCCGAGAGGTCGGTCAGGGGCAGCGTTGCCTGCGGGGCCGCAGGAACGCGCCTCTCGATGGCCGCCTCGGCCTCAGGCGGAGAAAGCATAGGGCCGGGCGGATAAGGGGACAGATCTATTTTCGGACATCGGGGACAGACCTGGGAAATAGATCTGTCCCCTTAGCCGAGGGATCAGCCGGGGTTCTTGGCCTTGTAGGCCTTGAGCTGCGCATTGAAGTGCGTGGCGTACTTTTCCAGCTCATCGACAGCGGCGTTGTGCTTCGACGTCTGGATGCTCTTGATCTGCTTGATCTGCTCGGGCTTCGGGTCCGTGATCGCAGCGATCTGCGACTCCGACTCCATCTCCAGGCAGCTGATGTAGGCGTTGATATCCGAGTTGTACTTCTTGACCGCGTTCATGGCGGTCACGATGTCTTCCTGCTTGGCAGTCGAGCCGTTCGGGATCTCGGCCGTCGCCTTCGGATAGATGCACTCGGCGCCGGCGGTCACGGAGAGCGTGAGGGCGGCCAGCGTCGTCAGCGAAAGCAGAACGTTCTTCATGGTTCGAAATCCCCTGGGTAACCTTGTAAGAGTGGTTATAAAGCAATCATCCGCTGCAATCGGCAGACCGGCATTCTTGGCTTAAGTTCTATCTTAGTCGCGCGGGTAAAGTCTTGGCTACTGCCTCACCCCGGTAGACGTCGATAAATTTTGGCGTATATAACGGATCTGATTGGATCCCGCCGCTGCGCCATCCGGAGTCGTTGGAATGCCTGCCTTGTTTGCCCGGCTGTTGCTGTTCTCGCGAGCCTCCCTGCTGCTGGTTGGCGTGGGGCTCTGCCTGTCTGGCCCGGTCGCGCGGGCAGCGAGCGAGCCGGTGCGGGTGGCCGTGGCCGCGAACTTCAAGCAGACCATTGATCGACTCGCAGCGGAATTCTCCAGAAAAACCGGAGAGTTAGCGCCGGTGGTGACGAGCGGTGCCAGTGGCTTGCTGTACAGCCAGATCACGCAAGGGGCGCCGTTCGACGTCTTTTTCTCTGCTGACCAGGAGCGGCCGGAGCGCCTTGAACGGGACGGCCTCGTGGTGCCCGGGTCGAGATATACCTATGCGGTCGGCAAGCTGGTGCTGTGGCGGCCTGGTCGGGCCTGGAGCGGGACGGTGGAGCAAGCGCTCAAGGATCCGCTGGTGAAAGTGGTATCGATTGCCAATCCCGCCGTAGCCCCCTACGGAGCCGCAGCGCAGCAAGTGCTGGAGAAGATCGGCCTCTGGACGGCACCGCCGTTTCGCGTCGTTCAGGGGGAGAGCCTCGGGCAGGCTTTCCAGTTCGTCGCCACGGGTAACGCTCAGCTCGGGTTCATCGCTCTGTCGCAGGTGAAGGAAGCGAACGCACAGCCTGGCATCGAAAGCGAAGTCCTCGAGATTGACCCGCGCCTTTATGCGCCGCTCGCGCAGGATGCCGTCCGGCTGAAGCGGTCGGCGGCCAATGCAGCCGTCGGGCGGTTCCTCGACTTCGTCAGCAGTCCGCAAGGTCGAGCAATGATCGCTGCCGCCGGGTACGCTTCGGCCCCGTGAATGCTGCCCTCGACCTGACTCCGCTTGCGCTCAGCCTACGGCTGTCTGCCGTCACGGCAATCATCCTGCTGATCATCGGGACGCCACTTGCCTGGTGGCTGGCGCACGGCCGCTCGCGGTTCCGGTTCCTCGTGGAGGCGCTCGTGGTGTTGCCGGTCGTGCTGCCTCCGACGGTGCTCGGCTTCTATCTTCTGCAGCTGCTGGGGGCGAACGGCCCGCTGGCCTGGTTGTGGGCGCTGGTGGAGGTGAGGCTGGTGTTCAGTTTCGCCGGCCTCGTCATCGGCTCGGTGATCTTCTCGCTGCCGTTTGTCGTGTATCCGCTCAAGGGGGTCTTCGAGAAGGTGCCGCGGCCGCAGCTCGAGGCCGCGGCGACGCTCGGCGCGGGCCCGGTCGACCGCTTCTTCTCCGTGGCAGTGCCCGCGTCGCTGTCGGGATTCCTTGCGGCTGCGGTACTGGCATTCGCGCACACGCTCGGTGAATTTGGCGTCGTGCTCATGTTGGGTGGCAATATTCCCGGCGAAACGCAGGTGCTGTCGATCGCCATCTACAACCATGTGGAACAGCTCGAGTACTCGGCGGCGCATGCACTGTCGGCCGGCCTGGTCGCGTTCTCGTTCATGGTGCTCGCCGTGCTGCACTTCACCAACAGCCGCAGGAAGGTGGCCTTGTGACACAGCTCAGCGGCCATTTCAGGCTCAGCCGCGGCACCTTCCTGCTCGACACCGCTTTTGATTCTGCAGGGCCGGGCGTGACTGCGCTGTGCGGGCCGTCAGGTGCAGGCAAGACCAGCTTGCTCAGGTGCCTTGCGGGGCTCGAAACGCCTGAGGCGGGGATGCTCCGCGTAGGGGACGAGGTGTGGTTCGATGCGAAGCGGCGCGTCTTCGTGCCACCTCAAAGACGGTCGATCGGCTATGTCACCCAGGAATCCAGCCTGTTCGCGCACCTGTCCGTCGAGGACAACCTGCTGTACGGATCCAAGCGACTGGCGGACTCCGCGCGCAGGGCGTCGCTCGATGACGTCGTGGACGGGCTCGGACTCAAGGCCTTGTTATCGCGACGTGTAACCAACCTGTCGGGCGGCGAGCGCCAGCGGGTTGCGATCGGGCGCGCATTGTTGCGTAGTCCCCAAGTGCTGTTGCTCGACGAGCCGGTGTCGGCGCTCGATGTGGCGGGCCGCGCCGACGTCTTGCGGTATCTGCGCCAGGTGCTCGAGCGCTTTGCCGTGCGGTCCATTTATGTGAGCCACGACTTGCGCGAGGCCGCGCGGCTCGCGAACGAGATGCTGTGGATGGAGCGCGGCAAGGTCGTGGCGCAGGGCAACGCCCGTGACGTATTGACCGATGTGCATCTCCCCTTCGCGGAACTCGACGAAGCGGAGAGTCTGCTCGACGGCGTCATCGAGGGCCATGACGAGCAAATGGGCCTGACGCGGATCCGCTGCGCAGACACGACGTTGTGGCTGTCGCAGGTGGACGCTCCCGTGGGGTCGAGCCATCGTGTGCAGATCGCCGCTCGTGACGTGAGCCTCGCACTGTCGGCGCCCGGTGCCGTCAGCATTCTCAATGTCCTTGAGGCAAATGTCAGCGAGCTTGTCGTCGCGCCCCGCCAGCCGGCGCAGATGATCGTGAGACTCGATGTCGCAGGCCATCCGCTCCTCGCGAGGATCACGCGCAAGTCCGCGCTTGCATTGCAACTGCAGCCGGGAACTCGCGTCTGGGCACTGGTCAAGAGCGTCGCGCTGGCGGAGTAGTTTAGGAGAGGATCTCGCCCTGGCTGATGCGGCGCAAGTAATTCGGGAATTCCAGCGACAGTTTCGCCTTCAGCATCCGGGCGCGAGCTTCGTATTCAGTCGTCATGGAAAGCGGCACGAGGTCCTTGAAAGCGAACAGCAGAATGTTGTCGTCCGCAGGCACCGGGACGAGCACTGCGCTGCCGTCAAATGCCTCGCGGATCCGCTCGATGTGCGGAGTGAAGCGATCCCGGCGGCCCGAGAGGTTCATCACGAGCAGGCCGTCGGGCGTCAGGCTTGCAGCAGCGCGTGCGTAGAAGTCCGACTTCGCCAGTGCGGGAGCAATACCTTCCGGATCAAAGGCATCGATCAGGATTACGTCCGCCGGCGTCGGTAGCCGCGAGATGTATTTGGCACCGTCGGCGTGGACGATACGAAAGCGCTCGTCGTCGGCCGGAATGCAGAACTCGTTGCGCATGGCAATGACATCTGCGTTGATCTCGATCGCAGTGATCTGCATCCGGGGGAAGTGGCGATAGCAGAACTTCGGGATGGAGCCGCCGCCCAATCCGACCATGACCATGTGCTGGGGCTCCGGGTTGAACAGCAGGAACGACATCATCTTGCGCGTGTAGTCATTGACCAGTGCGTCCGGGTCCTTGAGGCGCATCCGGCTTTGCACGGCGCTATGCGTGAAGTGCAGGCACCGCTCGGACGACGTTTCAAGAATGTACGGCTTGTTCAGTTCGCCGCTCAGCAACAGCCGCGACGCTTCGTCGGCACCGAGGCCGTCGATCGCGCGCAGCCGGATGATGCCCGGGATTGTGCTCCATGGGCTGTTGAATACCAGGAACTCGGCTCTTCCCACGCTCATCGGCCGGCCAGCTGCTGCAGGGCTTTGAGATGAGCCCCGGCGGCGGACTGTGTTGCCTTCTGCAGATCACGGTAGTCCCGCACGATCTGTTCGCCAACCGCGGGCAGTTCGGCGCCGCCGCCACTCTCGCCGGGGCCGATCCGGCCCGCCTCGGGCGCTGACAGGTCCACCCGCAAGCTCAATTTAGCGCTGTTGCCCATGGGAGTGACCATAGCGCACTCAACGCAAGCAGTGAACCGGATCGCCGCAGGGGGCGTCTACATCGCTTAGAATCGGTCCCAGTCCAAGGAACACGTCATGAACACCAACGACGCAACGGAGTCGGAATCCAGTCCCCCGCGGTACGGTCACTTTGTGGACGGTCGGCGCGTAAACGGTGCGGCCGGGCGAGCCGGCAAGGTGTTCAATCCCGCAACCGGCCGGGTGCAGGCGACCGTCGCATTTGCGTCGGCAGACGAGACCCAGGCTGCCATCCGGTGCGCGAAGGCTGCGCTCCCTGGCTGGGCAGCGACGCCCCCGCTGCAACGGGCCCGCATGATGTTCCGCTTCAAGGCCCTGCTCGATGCCCATGCGGACGATCTGGCCGGGATCATTACGCGCGAGCACGGCAAGGTCCTGGCCGATGCGCGCGGCGAAGTCACGCGCGGCGCCGAGGTGGTCGAGTTCGCATGCGGCATCCCGCACCTGCTCAAAGGCGAGTTCTCGGACAGTGTTGGCAGCGGCATCGACAGCTGGTCTCTCAGGCAGCCGGTCGGCGTGTGCGCCGGCATCACGCCGTTCAATTTCCCGGCCATGGTCCCGATGTGGATGTTTCCCGTCGCCATCGCCTGCGGCAACACGTTCGTGCTCAAGCCTTCCGAGAAAGCTCCGGGATGTGCACTTCGGTTCGCGGAACTGCTTGCCGAGGCGGGGCTGCCTTCCGGCGTTTTCAACGTCGTGAATGGCGATCGCGAGGCCGTCGATACGCTGCTTGACGATCCGGACGTCGCCGCCGTCAGCTTCGTGGGCTCGACGCCGGTGGCGGAATCGATCTCCGTGGCCGTTGCGGTCGGCAACGTGGCCGATCCGCTGGTGGCCGAGCTCAAGGCCGGTGTGGCTGCACTGAAGGTGGGCGCGGGGACTGCCGCGGACGTGGACATGGGGCCACTCGTCACTCGCGAACACCTCGACAAGGTGCGCGGCTATGTCGAGCTTGGGCTGAAGGAAGGGGCGACGCTGGTGGTCGATGGCCGCGACAAGACGATTCCGGGCTTTGAAGGCGGTTTCTTTCTCGGCGGTTGCCTGTTCGATCACGTCACGGCGTCGATGCGGGTCTATCGCGAGGAGATCTTCGGGCCGGTGCTGGTCGTCGTGCGCGTGCCTGATCTCGAGGCAGCGCTCAAGCTGGTCAATGCCCATGAATTCGGCAACGGCACGTCCATCTTTACGGCGAGCGGTGCTGCGGCACAGCGATTCTCGCAAGCAGTGCAGGCGGGCATGGTGGGTGTCAACGTGCCGATCCCGGTACCGATGGCGTTCCACAGTTTTGGTGGCTGGAAGCGATCGCTGTTCGGCACGTTGCATGTGCATGGGCCCGATGGCGTCCGTTTCTACACGCGCCTGAAGACGGTGACGTCACGGTGGCCAACGGGACAGAAGGGCGCTTCCGATTTCGTGATGCCAACGATGAAGTGACGGTGGGCGGAAAGGCGGACAAGCCCGGAAGCAGGGAAGGCAGGAAGCAAGGAAGCAAGGAAGCAAGGAAGCTGGGAAGCCCGAGGGCTGAGGATTCGGTAGGTGGAGTTCCGCATAGCCGGCCTTGAGGACATGACGCATAGATGAGCAGATTCTCTTTCGCCACTCGCGAGCCTGTCGTGCCTAGCCGCTTATCCGCTTACCCGCCTTACCGCGCTCCGCTGCCATGATCGCCCTGCTCGAAGCGCATCGCGCGGGCCTCTTCAAGCGTGCGCACCTCCTCAACAACGTGGTGGCCGGTGTCATCGTCGGCATCGTCGCGCTGCCGCTTGCCATGGCCTTCGCGATTGCGTCAGGTGCGAAGCCTGAGCAGGGGATCTATACCGCTATCGTCGCAGGCCTGGTGACGACGACGGTGGGCGGCACGCGGCTGCAGATTTCGGGACCCACCGGCGCGTTCATCGCCGTGCTCGCCGGCATCACGGCCCAGTACGGCATTGCAGGCCTGCAGGTGGCGACGCTGATGGCGGGGGTCATCTTGCTGATCATGGGCATCGCGCAGATGGGCGCGGTGATCAAGTACATTCCCGATCCGGTCATCGTCGGCTTCACGTCCGGGATCGGCGTCATCATCTGGGTTGGTCAGTGGAAAGACTTCTTCGGCTTGAAGCCCGGGCCGGACAACGGCCACTTCCATGACAAGCTGCTGCATCTCTTCGAGGCCTTCCCGACAGTCGATGCGCGCACCACCGTCATCGCACTCATCTCGCTCGGCATCCTGATCGCCGGCAGCAAGTACCTTGAACGGATACCCGGCTTGCGGCGAATTCCGGCTCCGTTGATCGCGCTGCTGGTCGCGACGGGTATCCAGGCTGCAGGTCACTATCCTTCCGTTGCCACGATTGGTTCTGCATACGGCGGCATCCCGCGGTCGCTGCCTTCGTTGCAGTTCCCGGCGATGTCGTTGAGTCTGGTGCTGCAACTCGTCGGGCCCGCCTTTACCATCGCGTTGCTGGGCGCAATTGAGTCCCTGCTCGCGGCAGTGGTCGCCGACGGCATGGCCGGAACGAGGCACAATTCCAACCAGGAACTGATTGGCCAGGGCCTCGCGAACATGGCGGCGCCCCTGTTTGGCGGCTTCGCGGCCACCGGCGCCATTGCGCGTACGGCCACCAATATCCGCAACGGTGCTTCGAGCCCGCTTGCCGGCATCGTGCACGCCGCGACCCTGATTCTCGTCATCGTGCTGTTCGCGCCGTACGCCGCGTCCATTCCGCTCTGCGCGCTGTCGGCCATCCTGTTCTTCGTGGCGTGGAACATGAGCGACGTCGGGCATTTCCGGCGCCTTGCGCGAACCGCGCCTCGCGCCGATGTCGCCGTGCTGTTGCTGACATTTGCGCTCACGGTGTTCGTGGATCTCGTCGTGGCCGTGAACGTCGGCGTCGTCGTGGCGGCGCTGTTCTTCATGCGGCGGATGGCGCAATCCGTCAATGTGGAAGAGGACGTTCCGGCGACAGGCGAGCATGGCGGTGGGGGAGTTGCAGCGGACGGGCACGCGGCGGCAATGCCGCGCGATGTCATGGTCTATCGCATCGACGGGCCGTTCTTCTTCGGCGCAGCCGAAAAGCTCGAGGGCATTCTCGACAGGGTGCAGTCGCATGTGACCACGGTCGTGCTGCGCATGGGGCGCGTGCCCTTCGTTGATGCCACGGGCCTTGAGACGCTGGCGCAGATCATCGAGCGCTTCCAGAAGCGCCATGTGCGCGTCGTGGTGTGCGAACTGCAACCCACCGTCGAGCGCAAGCTCGAGCGCGCCGGAGTCATCGAAACGCTCGGCCGCGATAACGTGTATCCGGATCTTGCTGCCTTCACCGCTGCCGGACCGCGCTAGGCGCGGCGCTCAGCGGATCGGCAATTCGCGTGATTTGCGCACCGTCCGCAAAGCGAAGCTCGAGTGCACCCTGGCGACGCCGGGCAGCCGCGTGAGGTGCTTGCTGTGCACGCGTTCGAAGTCGTCCATGTCCGCCACGACCACCCGCAGCAGGTAGTCGAAGTCTCCCGTCATCAAGTAGCACTCCATGACTTCGGGAAGCGTCTGCACGGCGGCCTCGAAGGCGCGCAGATCGACTTCGTCCTGCCGGTCGAGCGTGATGCTCACAAAGACATTGGTCGCAAGCCCGGCCTTCCGCTGGCTCAGCAGGGCCGTGTAGCCCTCGATGAGACCGCTTTCCTCAAGGGCCCGGACGCGGCGCAGGCACGCTGACTCGGAGAGGCTCACCTGCTGCGCCAGCGCGCTGTTCGGGAGTCGGCCGTCGAGTTGCAGCGCCTTCAGGATGGCGCGGTCGTGGCTGTCCAGGATCATGACGCAAGAATCCTTCTTTTTATAATAAAATATCGGTGGAAGTCGCCGCAGGAATGGGTATTTATAGCGTAAATCCGCATCTTGCGTCCAACTTAAGCAACTACAGTTGAATCAATGCGTTATCGACGCCTGATTGGAGCCCCCCATGCGTATCGGAGTCCCCAAAGAGATCAAGGTCCACGAGTACCGCGTCGGTCTGGTGCCGGCGGGTGTCCGTGAGCTGGTGCAACTCGGGAACGAAGTCGTCGTCGAGAGTGGGGCTGGGGCGGGCATCGGCTATGACGATGCGGCCTACGGCGAAGCGGGTGCGCGGGTGGTATCGACCGCCGCGGAGGTGTTTGCAACGACCGACCTGATCGTCAAGGTGAAGGAGCCGCAGCCGGTCGAACTTGCGTTGCTGCGTCGAGGACAGGTGTTGTTTACCTACCTGCATCTGGCCCCCGATCCTGAGCAGGCCCGCGCACTGTGCGCGTCCGGGGCTACTGCAATTGCATACGAAACCGTGACCGCGCCCGACGGCTCGCTGCCGTTGCTGACACCGATGAGCGAAGTGGCCGGCCGGCTCTCGATTCAGGTGGGGGCCGTGAGTCTGCAGAAGGCCAACGGCGGGATGGGTGTCCTGCTCGGCGGCGTCGCGGGCGTGCCGCCGGCGAAGGTGGTGATCCTGGGGGGCGGCGTGGCGGGGACCAACGCGGTCGAAATGGCCGTCGGGTTGCATGCTGATGTCACGGTGGTCGATCGCTCACTGAAGCGGCTGCGCGAGCTGTCTTCGCAGTTCGCAGGACGCATCAAGACCGTGTATTCCACGACGGCCGCCATTGACGCGCTGGTCCTGGACGCGGACCTGGTCGTGGGCGCGGTGCTCGTCGCGGGGGCGGCAACGCCGAAGCTCGTGTCCCGCGAACAGGTTAGCCGCATGAAGAAGGGTGCGGTGCTGGTGGATATCTCGATCGACCAGGGCGGATGCTTTGAGACCAGTCGGCCAACGACCCATTCGAACCCGACGTATCTGGTTGATGGCGTGGTGCACTACTGCGTCGCCAACATGCCGGGTGCCGTGGCGCGTACCGCCACGCTGGCTCTGACCAATGCCACGCTGCCGTACGTGAAGGCCCTTGCAACCCTCGGGTGGAAAGAAGCGCTGGCCCGCGATTCGCACTTGGCGAACGGCCTCAATGTCCATGCCGGCGCGATTACCCACCCGGCTGTGGCCAAGTCGCTAGGGGTGCCGCTGAACGAACCGCTGCAGCCCGACTCGCCCGGGAAAGCGGCCTAGCAGAGTTCCGATTTTTTCAATTCACGGATTGTCAGCAGCGGCAACTCGTCAATAATGTTTACTAAAACTAAAGTTTAGCGACGCGGGCCGAGCCATCTCGCCGGGTATAGACGCGAACCCGCTCGCCCGCCGCGAAGGGCTGGTCCGCCGGCTGGATGATGGCGATCGACCCCCCCTTGTCGAGATCCACGACGATCTCATAGCCTTTCTGTTTGCGGGCGTTCCTCTCGATCTGTTCACCGGCAACGGCGCCTGCGACCGCACCGACGGCACTCGCGATCACGCGGCCGCCACCATGGCCGACCGTACGTCCCAGCGACCAGCCGATGGCACCGCCGCCCACCTGGCCAATACCCGTGGTGCGTCGACCTTCGATATCGACTTCATTGACGTCGGCGATGGTGGCCTGCTCGACCGTCCAGGCTCGCTGCACGTCCCGGCGGGAATAGGTCCCACCGGGGGATGGCGCGGCACAGGCTGCGAGCGAGCACGCCAGAATGACCAGCCCGGTTGTCCTTAGCATCATGGTTGCGAATCCTCGATGTACATGTCTGCGGTGATCGCGGCGTGCGATCCCATTGCAGCACGATAGCCGCGGCAAGCTGAACCCCAGATGACTGGGGATTCCCTGCGCCGGCCTAGTCTCGCGAGCGGGTCATGGCGAGCATGCCCACGATCAGGCCGATGCCGGCCGCGATCCCCACCCACTGGAGCGGCTTGCGGCGGATGGCCTTCCCGGCCGCTTCGCCCACATCCTCAATGCGTTCGATAATCTCGCCGGGTAGCGCGTTCATGCCCTTGCGCAGCGACTTCAGCGACTTGCTGGCGCGCGAACGGATCTCTTCGATCTGGTCCCCCGCCATCTCGCCGGTCGCCTCGAGGAGGTCCTCGGTATCTCGCACGAAGGAATGCAGCTCCTTGTTCAGCTGCGAAGCAACTTTCGAATACGCGGTCATGGGATTTTCCTCTGGCAGAGCACATGGCGGGACTGGTCCCAGCCTAAGACGCAGTTGCCCGTCCCGCCATAGGGAGGTCTGGCAATCGCCTGTAGGTAACCGCCTAGGGAGCCCCGGCTCCGAGTGCCTTCCGGGGGCACGCCGTCAGGGTGTGTCTTTCAGATAGCCGTCGCGGCCCGAATCGCGCATGCCGAGGGACACCAGCAGGCCCACGGCGCAGACGGCCGAGACGTACCAGTAGAAATTCTCCTCCGAGCCAATGGACTTGAGCCACAGCGCCACGTATTCCGCCGAGCCGCCGAACGCTGCATTGCCGATGGCATACGCCAGACCGACGCCGAGGGCGCGCACTTCCGTCGGGAACATCTCTGCCTTGATGAGGCCGCTGATCGATGTGTAGAAGCTCGCAATCGCCAGTGCCACGATGATCAGTCCGAACGCGGCATACGGGCTCGTGACGTCGGCCAGCGCGTGCATGATCGGCAACGTGCAAACCACGGTCAGGATACCGAAGCACAGCATCGAATTGCGCCGGCCGATCCGGTCGGACAGGGCGCCGAACAGCGGCTGCATCAGCATGTAGGCGAGCAGGGCCCACGTCATCACGGCACTGGCCGTGCGAGCGCTCATGCCCGACGTGTTGACGAGGTACTTCTGCATGTATGTCGTGAACGTATAGAAGAACAGCGAGCCGCCCGCGGTGAAGCCGATGACCGTGAGGAACGCGCGCTTGTGCTTGATCAGGCCTGCGATCGTGCCGGCTTCCCGGCTGCTCCGCGTTTCGGCAGTGGAGGTTTCCGTCAGCGAACTGCGCAGGTAAAGCGCCGTCAGCGCGGCGATCGCGCCGATCACGAACGGAATACGCCAGCCCCAGGCCTTGAGTTCGGCTTCAGAGAGGAACGCTTGCAGGATCACGACGGTGATCACGGCGAGCAGTTGTCCGCCGATGAGGGTGACGTACTGGAAGGAACCGTAGAAGCCACGTTTACCCTGCAGGGCCACCTCGCTCATGTAGGTCGCGCTCGTGCCGTACTCGCCCCCGACAGACAGGCCCTGGAGCAGCCGCGCGAGCAACAGGAGCAGCGGCGCGGCTGTGCCGACGACGGCATAGGTCGGCAGCACCGCGATCAGTAGCGATCCGCCGCACATCATCAGCACCGAGATCATCATCGCGGTGCGTCTGCCGTGCTTGTCGGCGACGCGGCCGAACAGGAAGCCGCCGATCGGGCGCATCAGGAAGCCTGCGGCAAAGACGCCGGCCGTATTCAGCAGTTGCGTCGTCGGGTTGCCGCTCGGGAAAAAGGCAGGCGCGAAGTAGATCGCGCAGAACGAGTAGATATAGAAGTCGAACCACTCGACCAGATTGCCCGACGAGGCGCCGACGATCGCGAGGATCCGTTGGCGGGGTTCCATCTCCAGGGGCGGTTCGTGGCGGTTCATCGGGGTCCGGGGTGCTTAGGGGGACAACGCTGCAAAGTCCTGTAGCATCCGGCCACCATAGCCGATTTGGGGGCCGCCGGCCACGGCGGGCAGTGCCTTGACCGCACCCGGACTGTTGCATGAATGATTCCACCCCGATACGTGCGCAGTCCCGCGTCACGTTGTTGCCAAGCAGCTTCGCACTGTTGCCGGACTCCTTGTATGAGCGAGTGGCGCCGACGCCGGTTTCCCAGCCCGGCCTGATTCGGGTCAACGAAGCGCTGGCTGCCGAGCTGCAGCTGCCGTTGGCAGCGCTCGACGTAGAGGCGCTCGCCAGCCTGTTTTCCGGAAACACCCTGCCTTCGGGGTCAGTGCCGATCGCGATGAGCTATGCGGGGCACCAGTTCGGCGGCTTCGCGCCGCAGCTCGGCGACGGTCGCGCCATTTTGCTGGGGGAGGCTCAAGGGAGCGACGGCACTCGCTACGACATTCAATTGAAGGGGTCGGGACGAACCCGTTTTTCCCGCCGTGGGGATGGACGCGCCGCGCTGGGTCCGGTGTTGCGTGAGTACCTGGTCAGCGAAGCCATGCATTCGCTCGGCATTCCGACCACGCGCGCGCTCGCTGCCGTGACCACCGGGGAATTCGTGCAGCGCGAAGGGCCGCTGCCGGGTGCCATCCTGACCCGCGTCGCAACCAGCCATGTGCGTGTGGGCACTTTCGAGATGGCGGCTGCGCAAGGCGACATCAAGGTGATGGGTGCACTGGTCGATCATGTGATCGAGCGGATGTACCCGGAAGCGCGCGGCGCAGCCAATCCGGTGCTGGCGTTACTCAGACTCGTCGTGGAGAGGCAGGCGTCGCTCGTGGCGCAGTGGATGCACGTCGGGTTCATTCACGGCGTGATGAACACGGACAACATGGCCGTCTCGGGGCAGACCATCGATTTCGGGCCCTGCGCGTTCATGGATGCCTACGATCCCGCAACCGTCTTCAGTGCCATCGACCAGAACGGCAGGTACGCCTTTGCGAACCAGCCGCCCATCGCGCAATGGAACCTGGCCCGCTTTGCAGAGACGCTGCTGCCGCTGCTCGACCCGATTCCGGAGCGCGCGGTCGAGATGGCGGAGGGCATGCTCTCCCATTTCGCAACTCGATTCCGGGGTCACTGGCTGCAAGGACTGCGGACGAAGCTCGGGTTGACCCAGGAGCAAGAGGGCGACCTCGCGCTCGGAGAGGGCTTCCTCACCCTGCTCCATCACCAGCACGTGGATTTCACGCTGGCATTCCGGCGGCTTTGCGATTCGGCCGACGAGCCCGCCGCGAAGCCCGTGCGGGAACTATTCCAGGACCCGCAAGCCTTTGATGCCTGGAGCGTCGACTGGCGTCGCCGCCTGGAAGCCGAAGGGGTGCCGGCGGGCGAACGTGTGCAGGCCATGCGGCGGGCCAACCCGCTGTATATCCCGCGCAACCACCTGGTCGAACAGGTCATTGCCGCGGCCATAGGGGAAGGGGATTTCGCGCCCTTTGCCGAGCTGGTCGAGGTGCTGTCGCGTCCCCATCAGGAGCAACCTGGGCGGGCGCGCTATGCCCTGCCGCCGCAACCCGACCAGCAGGTTTTTCGGACTTACTGCGGGACCTGAGGAACTGCCAGTTCAAAGCGAGAGTCCCTGACCAGAACTCAGGCGAGTTCACAGACTCGACCGCTTCCCTGCGCTATTTTCATGGAAGGGCAATTCGCGCAATCGGGCGTCGGGACATATGACCACAGGGTTTGACATCACGGGGAGCAAGCTGCAGAGCACCGCGCTGCTCGGCGCTTTGCTTGTCTGGTCGGTCGCGCTCGTGCTGCTGCGCGCGACATGGACCCATTCGGGCTACTACCTTTTCCTGTTGTGGAACCTGTTTCTGGCTGGGGTGCCGTTATTGGCTTCCGCATTGCTGCGCCGGGCGGCTGACCGTAGTGCCACGGATCTCGTGCAGCTCGCGATGCTGGCGTTGTGGCTGCTCTTCCTGCCAAATGCGCCTTACATCCTGACCGACGTCGTGCACCTGCATCCCGATGGCTCGCACCTGTACTGGTACGACCTCGGCATGGTGCTGTCCTGCGCAGGCACTGGACTGCTGATCGGCTATGCGTCGCTGTTCGACGTGCATGAACTGTTTGAGCGCCGGTTCGGTCGGTGCTTCGGCTGGAGTGTCGCGGTGGTGGCCCTGCTCGCATGCGGCTACGGCGTGTATCTCGGACGCGTGCAACGGTGGAACAGCTGGGACGTGGTGACGAACCCGCACGGCCTGTTCATGTCGATTGTCGAGACGGCGCTCAATCCCCTGCAGCACCTGCACGCCTATGCATTGAGCGGCCTGTTCGGCATCGGCCTGGTCGCGGGGTACGCCACGCTGCATGCAATGCGCGGCACACATACCCCTGTAACGGTCGGCACTCCCTAGCCATCCTCCGGGCATGCCCGGCGATACCCAAGCGGAGCCGCACCCGCTACTTCGACCACGACGCCGCGGTCACGCGGGGCAGGTCGAACATGGAGTCCGGGCTGATCTCTGCATAGGCTCCGAGTCCACCGGCGCGCAGGATCGGATGGGCCTCCGCCGTCTGGTACACGCCGTTGCGAATGAGGGCGCGGTCAATGTGCACCCCGACGACCTGGCCGAGTACCAGCCATCCGTCTGCCGGTTTCCCATCGAGTCCCTTCAAGCGAATGATCTCGAGCAGTCGGCACTCCATTGCGACAGGGCTCTCGCCGACTCGCGGTACCTTCACCTGTCGGCAAGGCATCGGTGTCAGTCCGGCGAGCTCGAACTCGCTCACGCCCTGCGGAACGGTGAGCGAAGACTTGTTCATGGCTTCCGCGAGCGGACGCGTCGCCAGGTTCCACACGAATTCGCCCGTCGCTTCGATGTTGCTGACCGTGTCCTTCCAGCGCTGGCTCGAGAAGCCGATGATCGGCGGCGTGTAGTTGAGTGCGTTGAAGAAGCTGTACGGCGCGAGATTGAGCCGACCTTCCTTGTCGCAGCTCGACATCCAGCCGATGGGGCGGGGTGCAACCAGCGCGTTGAACGGATCATGCGCGAGGCCGTGGCCCACGGCGGGGTCGTAGTAATGCAGGTCGTCGATCAACGGCAGGGTCATGGGTGCTCCGCATTTCTGGCCCGCCATGCGGCATTGCATGGAGACAAGTATGCCGCATCGCTGCGCGCATCGCGCTTCGCCCGGCCGCGCGCCGTTGCCCGGGTGTCATGGACATGGGCAAAGAAAAGCCCCACGCAGGGTAGGGCTTCTCGAAGCTTCCGCTACCCCGCAGCCGGGGCGCAAACCGGGACCGTGGTTACTTCGCCGGTTTCCGTGCGATGAACATGAACTGGTCGGTGGAGCGGGCGAGCCGGGGATCGTCGACCGCGAGCGTGTGGTCATCCGCATTCTGCCGCAGGATGTTTGAATCCTTGACGATCTCGAAGCCGGCGTCCTGCAGCCACTTCTTTGCGTCCGTATCCATCATGCGATGGACCTTGGCATTTTCCTGGCCCATGCGGCCCTGGTGATCGATGACGGCAACCTGCGCACCGGGCTTCAATACGTTCAGGATCTCCTTCAGGTAAGGAACGTTCCGTTCCGCATTGCCGTGATGCATGTTCAGCGCGGTGACCGCGACGTCCACCGAGTTGGCAGGCAGCTCGGCGATGTTGCCGAAGAACGCCTCGGTGTTGCCGAGCGACGCAGCCATGTCCTTGGGACCCTGCCCGTTGTTCTGTTGCAGCGCGCGCGGGCCGAACTGCGAGACCACTTTGCCCTTGGGGCCCACTGCGGCCGAGAGCACGCGAGTGAACCAGCCGCCACCGGCGCCGACGTCAAGCGCCGTCATGCCTTCCTTGACGCCCAGTTCTTCCATCACCTGGTAGGGGCGGCGGGCGCCGTCGCGCATCCGGTCTTCCATCGGACGGGACTCGGCGCTCATTTTCTGCATGAAGTCAGGTGGCAGCGCAAAGGCGCTCGCGGCGACGCTGAGCAGGCAGACGGCGATGCAGGCTTTCCTGAGTGTTGAAGTCACGACTTTCCCCTCGATCAGTTGAATGAGACCAGATGCATTTCGCTCCGGTAGGACCGTGTCGCCATGCCGGCAGTTCCCCGGTTGCGCGGCAGACTGCAAGGGTACCTCCCGTGGCCTGCCAATCCAAGGCCGAACGGAGCATCACCGGATAGGCGCTGTTGCTCACAGACGAGTGGCCCGCCCAGCGGGTCCTCAATTGAGCGGAACGGGCGGCGGTACTGAAGTTGAAGATCCAAGGCTTGGAGTGAGCGCCGTGAATTGCGGTGCGCTCGCACCATGATGGCTGCGAGGATGGGGAGTGGCGAAGAACTGCTCGGTCGCTGCACGCCACGAGAAGCGCTGCGAATAGGTTGCCACCTCATCCCGGTTCAGTTGCATGGCTTGCAGACACGCGGTTCGCAGGTCCTCGCGTAACGCTCCTGCTTGCCGGTCCTCGATGACGTCGATCGGTCCCGTGACGGGGTACGCCGCGACAGGCAATCCACACGCCTTGGCCTCGAGCAGCACCAGGCAGAAGGTATCGGTCCGGCTTGGGAAGACGAGCACATCGGCCGAGGCATAGACTTCCGATAGTTCCTCCTGATTCAGCACACCAAGGAAATTGACTTCGGGGAAGCGGGCCTTGAGTCCTCTCATTGCAGGTCCAACGCCGGCCACCCACTTTGAGCCCGGCAGGTCCAGTTCGAGAAAAGCCTCGATGTTCTTCTCGACGGCTACTCTGCCTACGTAGAGAAAAATCGGCGGCGTGGTCTGCAGCTGGTCGCAGCGCCGCGGGCGGAAGATCGTGTGATCGACCCCGCGCGACCAGAGCTTCACGCACTCAAATCCCTCGGCATCCAGGTCCTGCTTGACGACCTTCGTCGGGACTATCACGGATTTCGCGGGCCCGTGGAACCAGCGCAGGAAGCCGTAGGTCCACGAGAGCGGAAAGGCGAAGCGAGCCCGGATGTATTCTGGAAAGCGGGTGTGATACGCCGTCGTGAACGGCCACCCGTGCAGCAACGAAGCATCACGCGTTGATGACGGAGACGTTGCGGTTGTATGAACTGCAGCGCGGTTCACAAGCGTGCC
>CAISDJ010000043.1 GCA_903884105.1 uncultured Pseudomonadota bacterium
CCTGCCCGGAAAACCTCAAGGCGCCGTGGAGTGCCTCAGCTTTGTGCTCGGCGCCATCCCCCACGCGGTGAAACTTGCCCAGCGCGTGCCGACGAGTTGCTGAGGGGGAGGGCGGAGAGTTGAACGTTGAACGTCGAACGTTGAACGTCGAACGTTGAACGTCGAACGTCGAACGTCGAACGTTGAACGTTGAACGTCGAACGTCGAACGTTGAGAGTTGAAAGCTCCAACCCCGCCTAAGCCGTGTGCCGGCCGAGCATGATTTCGAGATTGCGCTCGACGATGCTGCCCATGGAGTCGCAGTTGTCGAAGGCGTCGCTGTGATGGTACTCGGCGAGTTCCTGGGCGAGCAATTGCACCTTTTCCACCGGTTCACTTGGATTGGCCTTCATGCAGGTCAGCAGGGCGGTGATGCGCTGATGCTCGCTGATGTAGCGGCGGGCGATGAGGCTGCGCTCCTCTTCCTGGTACTGCTTCATGGTGGGCAGGTTCAGGCAGGTGGAGCAGAGCCAGACGACTGCGTTGTTCTCTTTGAAAAACTGCGGCAAATACAGGCTGCGGCGACCCTCGTAGCTCTGCTGGTCGAAGTCGATCGCGCGAACCCGGTACTGCACGTCTTCGAAGTCGGGGGTGATGTCGATGACGTAGTTGTAACTGCGCATGTCCCCTAGCAGGCGGATAAAACAGCGCTCGCTGAATTTCACGAACTCCTTGGCGATGCGGACTTTGTTCAGGTCCGGGCGGTCCAGGTAGTCGCGGATAAAAACATCACCCGGCACGCCGGCGATGTGCTCCTCCACGAGCGTGCCACCATGGGCCAGGTAATTGATGCGGTTCGGGGAAAGCAGGTGTTCCAACTCCAGGCCATAGACACGGGAGGCGTCTGCGGTCTTCACGTAGAAGTGGTCGTAGTTGTCATTGTACTGATTCACCACGCGGATGCGGAAGGGACGTGAATTGCCAAACTCGCAGAAGTCCACGCGCTCCACAAAGAGATGCGGCACCGCCTGCAGATCACCGGTGCGGAGCAGTGAATAAATACTGGTTAGGCGCGGAAAGAGATCCTGCTGGACCTCCCGCGGATAGAGCACGCTGGACCAGTGGGTTGGATTGCCGTCCTTGTCGTCCAGCGGATAGCTTTCGGTGAAGTTGCGCAGGTCCTCGTAGGTGGCCGGCAGGGAGAAACGCCGGCCAAACTGGTCGAGATAGGTTTCCATCTCCTCCGTGAGCGGGAGGAAGTTTTTTCGCTTCGTGATCTGGACGTCTGCCGACATGGCTTAGGACCTGTTGCCGCCGAAGAGACTTCCCAGGCCGCCCTTCAGGACGCTGGCCATGACCTTTTGAAGCTGGTCTGCGCTGGGGTTCGGATTATCCAGGATGCCGTTGGGCGTGAGTTTGTCGATGACTTGAGGCAGGAATTGCGAGAGCAGTGGGAGCACGGTTTTCACCTCGAGCCCGACCCTGCCGGCAAGTCCGGTGATGGCGTCGGAGCCGAGTGCCTGATGGAGTTGATCGGGCTGCACGGACAGATTGGCGCCCGGACCGACCCATGAGGCAAAGGCTTCATTCAGACCGGCCTGATTGAACCTCTCCATGAGGCCGGGCAGACCGCCCGCTTGACTGAGCAGGCTGGAAAGCAGATCGCCCTGTGGATTGCCGCTGCCGCCGGCAAGGCTGCCAAGTGCCTGTTTCGCGAGGATGTCGAAGAGTCCCATGGCGCGGATGGTGTGGAAGGCGGTGCAGAAGTCAATCACTGACTGCCTGCTGCGGGCGGCTGCGTCGGAAAACATTTTGGCAGCGGCATTGATTTTGAATCTTAACCGCCCGAGTTGTCGAACACTTCGCCATGCCTGTACCCACCACACCTCTCCAGGATAAGAACAGCGACGCTCCTTCCGGCCCCATGCCAGTCACCGGATCACAAGTGGTGACGCCTGAGGAACGGCGTGAGGACGCGGCCTTCAGCGGGCAGCTTGTGGATCGCGCCCTGCTGCATGGCCCGAACCGCCGGTTGAAAGAACTGGGTCAGATCTTTGGCGTGGCGCGGGAGTTTCTCGCTGGATTCCGCGCCCTGCACTTTGTCGGGCCCTGCATCACGGTTTTTGGTTCGGCCAGGTTTGAGGAG
>CAISDJ010000044.1 GCA_903884105.1 uncultured Pseudomonadota bacterium
ACGACTTTCAATCTGCGGGGCCTTGGCGAGAACAGCACCCTGAGCATGGTGGACGGACTGCGCGCCATTGACACCTCCGTGACCGCCATGATTCCGGACATCGCCATTGCCCGCGTCGAGATCGTGCTGGATGGCGGCTCGGCACTGTACGGATCAGATGCGGTCGCTGGTGTGGTGAACATGATTCCGATCAAGCAGTTCGATGGGGTGCGCGCACGTGCTTATTATCAGACGCCGGAAGAGGGCGGCATGGAAGAGGGCAATTTCGCCATTCTCTGGGGTAAAAGTTTCGACAATGGCATCAACTACGTGGGCGCATTCGATGCCCGCAAGCGCACGCGACTGGGCTACTACGAGCGTCCTCGTGAGTGGGAGATGGCCGACGGTTCGTCCGGCTCCGGCAACCCGGGAACCTATCGGCGTGTGACAGGCGCGACGCCGAAACTGGGCGGACTGCACGGTGGCCGCTCTGTGGGAGGCAACCTGCCAGACCCGAGTTGCGGGACCTTCAATCAGGGGCTGGAGGATCGGACCCAGCGTGGCTCCATCCCCAGCGGGATCATCACTGGCACTGGCGCCAACGCAACATGCTGGTACAACTACACCCATACCTATCCTTATGCGACAGGGATGAGTGAATACAACCTGTATCAGAATCTCACCTGGGAAGCCACAGACTGGCTGCGCTTCGAAATTTCCGCCAATTTGAACTACTTGATGAACGAGGGTTCCATGGGGGTGGTCACCGCCTTGAATCCGAACAATCGCAACGTCTTGTTCATTCCCGCCAGTCATCCCGCCAATACCTTCGGCTTCGATGTGACGCCGTGGTTGTGGCGCCCTTCGTCCGGTCTGGGTGTGACCCCGCCCGGGATCAACGAATTCGGAGAGACCTCCGGAGGCACGAATACCGACTCCAACCGCATCAAGCTCGGAACATCCTTTGATCTGACCGATACCTGGTCGGGGTATGCCTATTACTCCACGCAGGAGCGCGCCTCGCGCTCGCGCACCAAGGTCGGTACTCTGCATCTGTCGAAGCTGCAGCTTGCCCTGATGGGCAAGGGCGGCCCCTCCGGCAATCAATGGTTCAACCCCTTCGGCAACTCCGATCCGCGCTCACCCTTCTACAAGGAAGGCGTCACCAACAACACGCGGGAGTTGATGGACTGGATGTATGAGCCGATCAAGCTGACTGGCAGCCGGGACTACCTGGATATCGCGGAGTTCACCGTCACAGGTGAGCTGTTCGATCTGCCTGCGGGCACCGTCTCCATGGCAACGGGCTACCAGTGGCGCGACACGATCAACGATGAGTTTGCCAATCCGCTGTCGAACGTTGGACTCAACTACAACGTTGATATCACGACTCCGGTGCGCAAGGACGCGACCTATGTCAGTCAGGTCAGAGCCGTGTTCCTGGAAGTGGAGGTGCCGATTCTGGAATCATTGCAATTGCAGACTGCGGTCCGCCATGAAGAGTTCACTGACTTCGGGTTGCAGGCTACAACT
>CAISDJ010000045.1 GCA_903884105.1 uncultured Pseudomonadota bacterium
ACTTTTATTAGAATCCGGCAGTGGTATAGGTTACACAAAGTACGCCGCGATTCTTCAGAGAAAGCCGTCAAACCTGCGCGACCTTTGCTACCCGCTGTTACGCAGCGCCGTGGCGACGGCGTTGATCGAGAGCTGCAGGCCTTCACGGACGCGCGCATCCGTCTCGGCGCCGCGATAGCGCCTGATGAGTTCTACCTGGAGCCGGTTGCGATAGAGCCCGAATGCCGAGGCCGAAATCCCGCGCATCGCTTCGGCAACCCGCGTTGCACCCGCAGCCGCAGTCGAGGGCTTTTCAAGCGATGCCAGTACCGTAGCGGCACACACGGCCTCCAGGTTGCTGGCTGCGGTGTCGCGCGTGCCTTATTTGGCCGCAATCACCTCGCCCTGCTCGGTAATGCGAATGCGGCCCTGCACTGTCCCTGCCGGTCCTCGGCCAGGTTGGCCAGCTTGGAAAACAGCATGAAGCTGGGGACAAACGAGAGCGTGTCGTCGAGAGTGAGCGCCTCCAGGCCGAGGTTCAGCGCTTCCGCATCAGTGGTGCCGCGGTAGCGGCTCACCGAAGTCGACCGAATGTGCTCGATGCGCTCGAACAGCGCCTCTCCCCCGCAGGCGCAGATCACATCGCCCAGCAACCTGGCCAGACGTTGGCGCCCGATCGGCATGACGCCGGAGCGAACTGGCAGACGGACATCGCACTCTCCGCCGACGCCGTTAGAATGTCGATCCTCAAACGGGGATGTCGGGTCCCCGCCCGCACGGAGTCATCGCATGAACGTTCGCTGGTATGCATTGGGATTGACGGCCTTGAGCCTGTCGGCCGCCCATGCGCAGGGCAATGCGCCGCGCACCGCAATGCCTGCTGCCCAGATTGACGCGCTGTATCCAGCGCTGCAGGCGCTCTACGTCGACCTGCACCGGAACCCCGAACTTGCGTTCCAGGAGACCCGCACCGCCACGCTGCTCGCGGAGCAGTTGCGGAGGCTCGGCTTCGAAGTCACCACGGGCGTCGGCCGCACTGGACTGGTTGCGCTCCTGAAGAATGGCAACGGCCCGACGGTGATGATGCGGACGGAGATCGACGCATTGCCGGTGGCGGAAAAGACCGGCCTGCCGTTCGCGAGCACCGTGACAGCGCAGAATGCGACCGGCCAGACCGTTCCCGTCATGCACGCCTGTGGTCACGACCTGCACATGACGGCGTGGCTCGGCACCGCCACCGTGATGGCGCAGAACCGCACTCGGTGGCACGGCACGCTGATGATGGTCGGCCAGCCGGCGGAGGAATCGTTGAGTGGCGCGCGGGCCATGCTCGCCGATGGCCTGTTCACGCGCTTTCCGAAACCGGACTACGCCCTGTCCCTGCATGACGATGACACCATGCCGGCCGGCACCATCGGCTATCACGCAGGCCTGTTCCGCGCGATGTCCGATGCGGTGACCATCACTGTCTATGGCCGGGGCGGACACGCAGCGATGCCCCACAACACCGTCGATCCGGTCGTGCTCGCATCGCGCATCGTGCTTGGCCTGCAGACCATCGTGTCGCGCGAGAACAATCCCGTGGATCCGGTCGTCATCACGGTCGGTGCCATCCAGGGTGGGACGCAGGGCAACGTGATTCCGGATGAAGTGCGGCTGCTGCTGTCGGTCCGCACGTATTCGGACGCGGTCCGCACCAGGACGCTGGCTGCCATTCGCCGCGTCGTGCGCGGGGAAGCCATTGCCGCCAATGCACCGACGGAGCCGCGCGTCGATGCGCCCGACAAGGGCAATGCCATGGTCTACAACGATCCTGCGCTGACAACGCGCCTCGTCACTACGCTACGGCGGGAACTGGGCAGCGACAAGGTCGTCGAGATGCCGCAGAAGATGACGTCGGAGGATTTTGCGGAGTACGGACTCGCCGGCGTGCCGTCGGCCCTGCTGCACATCGGTGCTGTCGACGCGGCCGATCTGGCGCAGTCGCGCGAGACAGGCATTCCACTGCCGGCACCGCATTCTTCAGAATGGGCGCCCCTGCTCGAACCTACGTTGAAGGGCGCGATACGCGCAGAGGTGGCCGCGCTCACGGAACTGTTCAACAAGCGCTAGAGGAAAACGCCGCGACGCTGGCCGGTCGCTCAGGTGAAGCCGTACAGCCGCGCCGGATTGTCGACGAGGATCTGCCGTCGCAACGTGGCGTCCGGCGCCCACACAGGCAACTGGTTCAGCACGCGCCCATCGTCGATCTGGAACAACGGCGTCACTTCCGTGGGCTTGCGGCCTGCCGGAGTCGTCGAGTTGGTATGCGGCCAGTCGGTCCCCCACAGCACGCGGCCTGGATTGGCCGCGATCAGCGCCCTTGCAAGCGGGGCACAGTCCGCGTAGTCCGGAGCTTTCGTGGACGCACGATAGACGCCCGACACCTTCACGTACGCCTTGCCTGACTTGACGAGCGCGACGAGATCCGGGAACCCGCGCTGCCCCGTCCCAAGCGCGGCATCGGCACCACCGAAATGATCGAAGACGATGGGCACAGGCGCTGCGGCGACCGCGTCGCCGAGAGAAGCAATCACCTCGAGATTCGTATAGAGCTGCACATGCCAATTGCGGGCCTTGGCCCGTTCCACGGCCGCCAGGAAGCGCTTTCGAGCCACCTCGGGATCGTTGCTGCCGCCTGTGGACAGGTTGATGCGGATGCCGCGGATGCCCGCTTGCGCCAACGCGTCGAGTTCACTCTCGGTGGTCTTGTCGTCGATGACGGCCACGCCCCGCGCGTTCTTGCCACGTGCGCGCATGCCGAACAGCGTTGCCGAATTGTCGGTACCGTAGACGCTGGGATTGACGATGACGACGCGATCGATGTGCAACGCCTTGTGCAGCGCTGACATCTCTTCCGGCGATGCCGGCTCAGGCGTATACACGCGCCCCGCGAACCACGGGAATCGGGCTGGATCGCCAAGGAGATGGGTGTGGCAATCGCACGCGCCCGCTGGCACATCGAAGGACACCGCCGTGCGCGGCTGCGAGGCACTGGCATGGCCGATGCCGGTCCGCAACAGTGCGGCCGACATCGCGGCCCCCTTCAGAACATCGCGTCGGGTCAACATGAAGGCTGGCTCCTAGCGACCCGCAGCCTGGGGCAGCGCAAACGCGACGAACTCGCCGCTGTACCCCGCGCCGGAGATGGGGACAACGAGATACTGCTTGCCGTTCAGCATGTACGTCATCGGCGATCCCGTCTGTGGGGCCGGCATGTACACGGCGCCCACTTCAGTACCCGTCATCTTGTCGTAAGCCCGCAGCATGGAACCGCGACGTCCCCCGGGCGTCGTGCCAAAGCCGGGCTCACCGGAGACGACGAGCGGACCCATCACGAGTACCCCCGTCCGGCCATTGGCCCGGCCGGTGCGAGGGATCGTGAGGCCCTTCAGCGCCGGATGATTCTTGATGGCATCCGGTGTTTCACCATGGGCGACCTGCCAGACGATCTCACCCTGGTTGAGATCGATCGCCGAAATGGTTCCGTAAGGGGGCTTGAGCAGCGGCAGGCCTTGCACAGTGACGTTCGCACCCGTGGCTTCACCTGACGATGCCCCGACGACGGGCGTCACAGCCTTCGCAGCGGGATCGGTCGCCTGACCGTTGACGTACGCGAACTCGGACGGCTTCGGGCCGGGTACGAGACCGATCACCGACGGGTTGCGGAACGAGTACACGAAGAAACGATGCGTTTCCGGGTCGTAGGCGCCGCCAGGCCAATTCACGCCGCCCGTCGACGACGGCACCATCAACAGACCCAACGGGCCTTCCCACTTGCTCACCGGCGGCGGCGTGAACAGCGGCCCCATCTTGTAGCGCGATACCACTTTCAACGCCTCGGCACGCAGTTCCGGCGTGAAATCGATGAGGTCGTCATTCGAGATGCCCTGCAGGTCGAAGGCCTTCGGCTTGGTCACGAACGGCTGCGTCGGAGAATACTTCTCCAGCGGCACGTCGCCGGCCGGAACCGGGCGCTCTTCGATCGGCCACACGGGCTTGCCGGTCTCGCGGTCGAGCACGTAGAGCCACGACTGCTTGGTCGGCTGTGCCAGCGCCTTGATCTTCCGGCCGTCGACGGTGATGTCCGCAAGCACGGGAGCCGCAGGCACGTCGAAGTCCCACACGCCGTGGTGGACCAGCTGGTAATGCCACTTGCGCTTGCCGGTCTTGAGGTCGAGCGCCACGATGCTCTCGCCAAACAGGCCGGCACCCGGACGATGGCCGCCGTAGTAGTCACCGGTCGGCAGTTCGACGGGCAGGTAGACGAGCCCGAGTTCTTCGTCCACCGACATCTGGGCCCACACACCGACATTGCCGGTGTACTCGGCCGAACCGTCCTCCCAAGTCTCGTAGCCGAATTCGCCCTTCTGCGGCAGCGTGTGGAAGATCCAGAGGCGTTTGCCCGTGCGCACGTCGAAGCCGCGGATATAGCCCTTTTCGTGGATACGGCTCTTCGGCACGCTGCCCGGCAAGTGGGCGGCGCCGATGACGATCACGTCCATCGCGATGACGGGCGCGGCATGCAGCCCGATCTCGCCGGTGACGAGATCCATGTCCTGGTCGTCGTTGAGCTTGAGGTCCACCACGCCGTTGTCGCCGAAGCCGCGTACCGGCACCCCGGTCTTCGCGTCCAGAGCCACCATTCGGTAACCGGGCGTGACATAGACGATCCGGCTCTCCTTGCCATTGCTCCAGTACGCGAGACCGCGGCCCGACAGACGACGCGGTGCAGCCTCGCCCCGCTTGCCTTCGTCTTCACGATGCACCCAGAGCAGCTCGCCGGAAGCAGCGTCGAGCGCCACAACCGAGCGACGCGTACCCGCCGTCGTGTACAGGACGCCGCCCACCATCAAGGGGGTCGACTGCAGGTTGAACTCCGCTTGCGGACCGAGGGCATCGGTCTTGAACCGCCAAGCCACTTCAAGATCCTTGAAGTTCTCGCGATTGATCTGGTTGAACGGCCGGGACCGATGGCTCGCGAGGTTGCCCCCGTATGTACGCCACTCGTTGGCCGCGTTGGCCACTTGCGGCTCGGCAGCGGGACTCACCGCAGCGACCAGATGCACCGCCGCCACGACGGCAACCGCTTTTACCCAACGAGCGTAACTCCGCATGACGACCCCATCCTTCCATCTTTGTTGATCAGAGGTTCTCGAGAACACGGCGATACTAGCGCAAGCATTGCCCTTCGGGGTCACGGCCAGATACTTGCTGCGGTGCAGCCGATGCTGCCGCGGTGCCTGCATCGACTCAGCGCGACCCGGGACAAGATTGCGGTGCGGAGTTAAGCTCACGCCCCTCCTCTCCGGGGTGCTCACAACCATGCCACGCTGCGATCTGACCCGCCGTTCCCTCCTGACCGCTGCCGTCGCGGTGCCCGCGATGTTGGCCGTCCGCGCACGCGCTGCGGACTTCACGTTCGCCCAGTACCACAACCAGGCCGTCGATACGCCTCTGCATCGCAACCTCGTTGCGATGTGGGAAGCCATCGCACGAGAGACGAACGGCCGTCTCGTGGCACAGGTCTACGCCGAGAACAACGGCATTGCCGGCGGTGACCAGGACGCGCTCAAGATGCTGCTGTCCGGCGAGATCGCGTTCTTCACGCTGATGGGAGGCATCCTCGGCCAGGTGAGCCCCATTGCCGAGGCGCAGCAGTTGCCGTTTGCTTTCCGTTCGGCGGCGCAGGCGCACAAGACCATGGACGGCCCGTTCGGCCGCTATATCGCCGAGTCGCTGGCCGCGAAGAACATCCATCTGTTCCCCGTCTGCAGCTTCGACAACGGCATGCGACAGGTGGCGAGCGTGTCGCGCGTGCTGGTCAAGCCGGAAGACTTCGTCGGCGTGCGCATGCGGGTGCCGCCCGGCCAGGTGATCGCGGACACGTTCCGCGCCTTCGGAGCCGAACCCGTGAGCACCACGGCCAACCAGATTCTCGAGGCGATGCAATCGGGACGCGTCGAAGCGCAGGAGAATCCGCTCGCGGTCATCGAGGGCTTCAAGCTGTATCAGGTGACGCAGCGCATCAGCATGACCAACCACATCTGGTCCGGCTTCAACCTGATGGCCCATCGCCCCACCTGGACAACACTGCCAGACGACCTGCGCGCCGTCGTCACGCGCAACGCGACGCTGTATGTGCAGCGGCAGCGTGCCGAGCAACAAGCCTTCAATGCGGGGCTCAAGGCCACCCTGGCCGCGCGGGGCATCACGTTCCACGAAGTGGACCAGGCCGCGTTTCGCCGGCGCTTGTCCGGCCTGTATGCGAGCTGGAAGGAAAAGATCGGTCCGCGCGGCTGGAGCCTGCTCGAAGCCGAAGTGGGACGATTGGGTTAGCGCGTGGGCTTGCCCCAGCCGGCGCCCACCAGGTACTCCTCGAAGGTCATCAGCCACGAATACTGCCTGCGCAGTGCTGCCACATCGACGGGATCGCTGTTCTCCAGGTACCACTCTTCGCGCGCGACGGCCGTGGGCGTGGCGGTTGCCTTGTACTCTTCCCACGGAATCTGGCGATAACGCACGGGCTTGCCGAGGACGCGGCCCATTGCAGCGGCGACACTGGCGTAGCTGATCTGCTCGCCGGCAATGGTCTCTGCACGGCCCAGCCACTCCTTCGGATGATCGAAGGCCTCCGCAGCGAACCGGCCGATGTCCCGCGGAGCGATGTACACGCGCGCGAGATCCGGCGGCAGGGGTCCGCTGAACTCACCCTGTTCGGCGTCGGCGCGAAACTCATCGAAGCCGCTCATGAAGCTCGCCGGCCGGATGATCGTGAATGGCAGGGACAGCGACCGCACGTAGTTCTCGATCGTAAGCTTGCTTTCGAACTGCGGCACCCCGGTACCAAGCGGCGCCTTCGCAACGGACGTATAGACGAAGTGCTTCACGCCCGCGCGCTTGGCCGCATCCGCAAACGCCTTGCCCTGGCGAATCTCGACATCGGTCCCGACGCCGCGATATTGCTGCACGGAAAACGCCCCATAGGTACCCGCAAACGCGCGGTCCAGTGACGCGGCGTCATCGAAGTCACCGCGGACCGGCTCAATGCCGAGCGCGACGAGTGCCTGCGACGCGGGACTGTCGGGATTCCGGGTCAGGCCACGCACCCGATACCCACGGGCCGCGAGTTCCCGGGCAACCGCGCCGCCCTGGGTGCCGGTCGCGCCCGCCACGAGGATGATGCGGGCACTGCGGTCGCTGGCCTGCGCGAACGCGGTCTGCTGCGGGAATGAGCTGAATCCGCCCACCAGCGCGATGATCGGACTCGCCGCCAGCATCTTCAGCAGCTGGCGGCGGGCAAGCGCGGTCATGCGGTCCATTGGTCAGTCCCCTTGATCTCTAATCGTGTTGTCGAGTCGGGTGTGCCTTGGCGATCGGGATGATCAGGTCGATCAGAGCCT
>CAISDJ010000046.1 GCA_903884105.1 uncultured Pseudomonadota bacterium
CGGGTACGGGTACGGGTACGGGTACGGGTACGGGTACGGGTACGGGTACGGGTACGGGTACGGGTACGGGTACGGGTACGGGTACGGCACTAACCGCCAGACTGCTAAGGATGCCTGTGAGAAAATCTGCCAGTAAGTCTGTTCCCGCCACCGCCGCGCAGTGCGCGGCACGCCAGTCGGTGCGCGTTATCGGCGGTGCTTGGCGTGGTCGGCGGCCGGCCTTTCCGGTCGATGAGGGCCTGCGATCGAACCCCGACCGTATTCGTCAGGATTGCATTGACTGGGGCACCCCGGGGGTGGGGTCAGTCTGCGCAACGTAGGCAGGACAGTCCGGACTGACCTGAGCGATCAGGCCGCGCTGATCAGCGATCGATTAGCAGGGCAACAAAGCCCATGAGGTGGGCAGAAAGGAAGTCCGTTTCCATTCCTATTTACAAACAACCACTTACGATCGTAAGTGGCGGAGAGGGTGGGATTCGAACCCACGTACACCCGTGAAGATGTAACTGGAATTCCAGTCCAGCGCCTTCGACCACTCGGCCACCTCTCCGAATTCCTTGAGTCTCGCATGAGCCCTGAAGCTGGCCACGAGGCGCGCGCAGGTTACACGTCCGCCCGGAGTCAGGCAAACGTGTCAGGCATCCCGTCAGGCAAATGCGATACCCGCCTGCTTCAGCGCTTCGAGCACCGGCGCCTTGCAGGCATCGGACAACGGCGTCAGCGGCAGGCGCACCGTGTCCCCGATGAATCCCATCCGCGCCAGCGCCCACTTCACAGGCACAGGATTTGACTCTATAAACAAATACTTATGTAATGCACTTAATGTTGCATCGATGGCGCGGGCCCGCACGGCATCACCGGCACGCGCAGCGGCACACATGTCATGCATGGCGCGCGGCGCGACATTGGCTGTGACAGAAATGACGCCATTGAATCCGGCCAGGACGGACTCGCAGCCGATGTCGTCGTCGCCGCCCAGGAGCAGGAAGGAATCGCCAAAGCGGGCTTTGAGCTCGCGATTGCGCTCAAGCGAACCGCTTGCTTCCTTGATGCCCACAATGTTCTTGATGCTTGAAAGGCGCACTACGGTATCGGGCTTCATGTCGACCCCCGTCCGGCCGGGGACGTTGTACAGGATCAGAGGCAGTGTCACGGCCTCCGCGATGGCCTTGTAGTGCTGGTAGAGCCCTTCCTGCGTCGGCTTGTTGTAATACGGAGTCACGACGAGGCACCCCGCCACACCGATCTTTTCGGCCATCACGGTCCATTCGACGGCTTCGCGAGTCGAATTGGCTCCCGTTCCGGCGATGACGGGGATGTGCCCACCCACCCGCGTGTAGACCCGATGGACGACGGCCATGTGTTCCTCAACATCGAGCGTCGGCGACTCCCCAGTAGTGCCAACGGCGACAATCGCATCCGTCCCGTTGGCGACATGGAAGTCGACCAACCGGTCGAGCGCCGAATAATCCACCCCGCCGTCCGCGCGCATGGGGGTGACGAGTGCGACGATGCTACCGCTGAACATGGGAACCCCGAGGCCTCAATAGGGGGGTGTGATCGTACTGGCGCGATTGGATCCTGTGCAAGCGGAACCCGCGAATTTTCCGGGAAGCTCGATGTTATGGTGACCTCGCATCAGGGAGCGGATCGGCGTATCGCATGCCGCTCCGGCGTCCATTTCCATTTTCACTGCCATCCGATCTCTGTACACTCGATCACGCACCCCAGATAAGCTCCTGAATGAAACAACTCATTGTCATCTCCGCCATCGGCAACGACCGCACTGGCCTCGTCTACGATCTCACCCGGGTAGTACTCGACTGCGGCGGCAACATAGTCGAAAGCCGCATGAGCGCGCTCGGCAACGAATTTGCCATGATGCTGCTGGTCGCCGGCAACTGGCACACGCTCGCGAAGCTCGAGGCCGAGGTGGCCAAGCTGGATGCCGCCGGCAACATGAACGTGACGATCCGGCGCACCGAAGTCAAGCCGGCCCGCACCGACGTCATGACTTACACCGTCGATGTCGTGTGCCTGGACCAGCCGGGCCTCGTGTTCCACCTCGCCGGATTCTTCAGCTCCCGGGGGATCGATATCGCCGAGGTGAATACGCGCAGCTACGCCGCCGCGCATACGGGCGCCCCGATGTTCTCGGTGCAGATGGTCGTGCACATCCCGAGCAAGGTGCATGTCGCCAGCTTGCGCGAGGAGTTCATGGACTTCTGCGACCACCACAATCTTGACGCGATCCTCGAGCCGCTGAAGGCGTAACGACAACCAAGACCCCAAGGACCATGGCCGCCGAAACCGTTGCCCTCGACAAACCCGTCCCCGCCTTTTCACTGCCCTCCACCGGCACCGGCACCTGGGCGAACAAGGATGCCGCGGGCTCCAAGCTCGTTTTATACTTCTACCCGCGCGATAACACACCGGGATGCACCCAGGAAGGCAAGGATTTCGCCGCTGCTGCCGCGGCGTTCCGCAAGGCGGGCGCAGTCATCCTCGGCATCTCCGCCGACTCCCTCGAATCCCACGAGAAGTTCAAGGCCAAGATGCAGTTCCCGTTCGAGCTGCTGGCCGACACCGAGCAGAAGGCGTGCAAGCTCTTCGATGTCTTCAAGGAAAAGAGCCTCTACGGGCGCAAATTCATGGGGATCGAACGCAGCACGTTCCTGGTCGACGAGAAGGGCGTAATGCGCAAGGAATGGCGCAAGGTGAAGGTTCCAGGCCACGTCGCCGAAGTGCTCGCCGCCACCAAGGCCCTGTAGCCGCTCCCTGATGCCGCCAATGATTTCCCGCAAAAAGGCCACCAGCAAGCCCAAGTCGAAGCGGCGCATCTTCGTGCTGGACACGAACGTGCTCATGCACGACCCGACGGCGATCTTCCGTTTCGAAGAGCACGACATCTACATCCCGATGATCGTGCTCGAGGAACTGGACGCCGGCAAGAAAGGCGTCTCGGAGGCCGCGCGCAACGTCCGCCAGGTCAGCCGCTTCCTCGATGAACTCATTGAAGGCGCCAGCAAGGCGAAAATCGATGCCGGTCTGGAACTGCCGACAGCCAAGATGAGCAACGGCGGCAAGAAGGCACCAATCGGCCGCCTCTTCTTCCAGACCCGCAAGCTGTCCTCCGTGCTGCCGGACACGCTGCCTGGCCATGGCGCCGACAACGAAATCCTCGCGCAGGCGCTGGCATTGCAGAAGGCCTTCGCCGCTGCGCGCGTCACGCTGGTGTCCAAGGACATCAACCTGCGCATCAAGGCGTCGATCATCGGCGTCCACACGGAGGACTACTACAGCGACAAGACCATTGAAGATGCGGATCTGCTGTACACCGGTATCCAGGCTTTGCCGCCGACATTCTGGGAGAAGCACGGCAAGGGAATGCAGTCCTGGCAGGAGCATGCACGCACCTACTACCGCGTAAAGGGGCCGATGAGCCGTGACTGGCACGTCAACCAGTTCCTGTACCAGGACCAGCCAAACGGTTTCGAAGCCGTCGTGCGCACGTTGACTGACAACGAGGCCGTGCTTGAGCTCGTGCGCGACTTCCGCGGAGACCGGCATAGCATCTGGGGCATCACGGCGCGCAATCGCGAGCAGAACTTTGCGCTCAACCTGCTGATGGACCCGGAAGTCGATTTCATCACGATCCTGGGACCCGCCGGCACGGGCAAGACCCTGCTGACGCTTGCGGCTGCCCTGTCGCAGACACTCGAGCTCAATCGCTATACGGAAATCATCATGACGCGCGTGACGATTCCGCTTGGCGAGGACATCGGCTTCCTGCCCGGCACCGAGGAGGAAAAGATGGAGCCGTGGATGGGCGCACTCATGGACAACCTTGAAGTCCTCACGCACAGCCAGGAAGGTGGCACATGGGGCCGTGCAGCTACCAATGACCTGCTCCGCAACCGCATCAAGATCCGCTCGCTCAATTTCATGCGCGGCCGGACCTTCCTGAACAAGTTCATCATCCTCGACGAGGCGCAGAACCTCACACCGAAGCAGATGAAGGCCATCGTCACCCGCGCTGGCCCCGGCACCAAACTGGTCTGCCTGGGCAATATCGCCCAGATCGACACGCCGTATCTCACGGAAACCACCACGGGCCTGACCTATGTGGTCAATCGCTTCCGCGGCTGGGTGCACGGCGGCCATATCACGCTGGTGCGCGGCGAGCGCTCGCGGCTGGCGGATTTCGCCTCCGAAACGCTGTAACCAACTGTAAGCCGGCCTTGGCACGACTTGCCGCTAGCGTTGGGTACCCCCAGAATCGAACCTTTGGCGCGCTATCCGGGTCGAACTGCCATCGAGGCTTCGGGATATCCTAAACGTGAAAGCATGGCTGAACGGGTTGCAGATCGTCGCACTGGTCGCGAACCTCGCTCCCGTGGGCGTCCTGCATGCTGCGGAGCTGCCGGATATGGGCAGCCCGGCGCAAGCCATCATCACCCTCGAAGATGAGTACCGAATCGGCCGCATGATCGTGCGCGGTCTCCGCGACGGCGACCAGATCCTCGACGACCCCGAGATCGCGGAGTACATTCAGGCCATTGGCCTCAAGCTGTCGAGCCAGGCGCAGGAAGGCCACCAGAACTTCGATTTCTTCGTCGTCAAGGACAACGAGATCAACGCGTTCGCCCTCCCCGGCGGCTTCGTCGGCGTCAACGCCGGGCTGCTGCTCGAAACCAGGAACGAAGGCGAACTCGCGAGCGTGCTGGGGCACGAAATCGCGCATGTCACGCAGCGGCATATCGCACGCAGCATCGCCGAGCAGAGTCGCTCCGGACTGGTCTCGACGGCGGCGATGCTGGCCGCGATCCTGCTCGGCGCCGCAACTGGCAGTGGTGACATGGCAATGGCGGGCGTGATGGCCGCACAGGGCCTCGCGATCCAGAACCAGATCAGCTTCACTCGCGATAACGAAACCGAGGCTGATCGCGTCGGTATCACCTTCCTGGCCAACTCGGGATTCGATCCCAACACCATGCCAGCCTTCTTCGAGACCCTGGGCCGTCGTGCCGGTGCCAGCGAAGGCATGATTCCGGAGATGCTGCGTACCCACCCGGTGAGTACCACGCGTATCTCGGAATCGCGCAGCCGCGCCCAGCAGTACAACGGGCCGTACACTCCTGACAGTCTGAGTTACTCACTCACACGCGAGCGCATGCGCGTCCTGTCAACGCCGGCGGGCAAATCGGCCCTCGACTACTACTCTGCCACCATTGCCAACGAAGCTGATGCAACCCCTGCACAGCGCTACGGCAAGGGGCTGGCCCTGATGGCGGCAGGCCGGGCGGAAGCCGCTACGCCGATCTTCGTGTCGTTGCTCGGGGCAGATCAGACCATAATCCAGTACCACACTGCACTCGGACAGGCACAGCAGCAAGCAGGCAATGACAAGGAAGCCCTGGCCACATTGAATCGGGCACGCGACCTGTTCCCGCGGAACGTGCCCGTCACGGTCCGCTATGCCGAATCCCTGATGCAGCAAGGCGATTCGCGCAAGGCGCATCAGGTTCTGCTCGACCTGTTCAATGCAGTTCCACCCACACCTGAACAGGCGCGGTTGATCGCCCGGGCCGCAAACGCGGCCGGCGATGTCGCGGATTCTTACTACTACATGGCCGAGTACCACCTGATGGGGGGTGACCTGCCACTGGCCATCAATCAGCTGAAGATGGCCCTCGACGTGCCGGAGCTGACGTCGGTCCAGCGGGCCAAGTTCCAGGCGCGAATGGAAGAGGTCCAGGCGGCGCTGCCCAAGCGCCAGCGCGGCAGGCTCGCAACCAGCGGTGGCAACGGCTCGCGGTAGGACCTCCCGCTCGACTGAGCTGCTAGAATTGATACGTCGTTAAGTCAGCCTGAGACGTGTTGATGCCCCAGAACGGAATCCGAACCCGCATCCTCGCATTGCTTGCCATGAGTCTGGCGCTGGGCGGTTGCGCGACCGCCCCCGGACGAACCACCTCCAACGACCCCTGGGAAGGATTGAATCGCCGGATCAATCACTTCAACGACGTCGCTGATCGCGCGACGCTGAAGCCGGTTGCCAAGGCCTACGCGAAGGTGACCCCCGGCTGGATGCAGACAGGCGTCCGCAACCTGTTTGCAAACCTGGGCTACCCCACCACGATCCTGAACCAGCTGCTGCAGGGGAAAGTGGCAATGGCATGCCAGGACACGGGAAGGCTGCTCATCAACACCATCGCAGGCGTCGGTGGTTTGATCGATGCGGCTTCGATTGCAGGCCTCACCGCCAACGAAGAAGACTTCGGCCAGACTCTTGCCGTGTGGGGCGTTCCATCCGGTCGCTACGTCACCCTGCCGCTGCTCGGGCCGTCCAACCTCCGTGATGCGCCCTCGCGCATCGCAGACTACTTCACCGGGGTCCCCCGCTATGTCGATGTGCGCTGGCAGGCAGAATGGTCGGTCCGGGCAGTGGAAGTCATCGGCTACCGGGCGGACCTGCTGCCCGTGGAAGCGCAGATCGAAAACGTCTTCGATCGCTATGCCTTTCTTCGTGACGCCTGGGCGCAGCGCCGCGAGTACATGATCTTCGACGGCAGCCCGCCCGAGCCCACTTTTGATGATGAACCACTGGACGACGAACGGGTGGCCCCTGCGGCACCGGTCGCGCCCTAGGCCGATAGAGGCAGGAAGCCGTCAATCTCGCTGATCTGCGCGAGTGCGCGCAGCTGGTCGGGCACGCGGGTAAACCGCACAGTCTTGCCGGTGAGCGTGGCCACCTTCAGCCACTCGATCAACAGCGCGAGCCCCGCGCTGTCACTCTGGGTAACACCCGACAGGTCCACCTCGAACTGCGTACCCGCCGCCGCGAACTGTGCCCCGCTCGAGGCCAGCAAGCCCCCCACGGTATCGAAACCGAGCTCACCGACCACGGCAAACTGACCACTATCGACCTGGCGCAGCGCTGCGGTGGCTGTCACGGTGACGGTCACTTGGCGGAAGTGCCGGCCTTTCCGGGCTGGGCGGGCTTCCCTGACTCGAGCCGCTCGATCACCGCATCGAGGCCCCTCTGGTTGACCTCCGCTCCGATATCCTTCTGGAACGAGAGCACGTACGAGATGCCCTCGACCGTCACATCCCAGGCCTTCCAGCCCGTCGGCGTCAGACGCATCGAGTAGTTCACCGGAATCGGCTTGCTGCTGCCCGTATTCACGAATGTCTCGACCGTCGCAGTCGTCGCCTTTGGATCCCCCTTGAAAGGCCGCACGTCTACCTGGTTCGGCGTGAACTCGACCAGCACGTTGCCATAGGTCTGCAACATGAACTTGTAGAAGGCATCAATGAAGCGCCGGCGCTGTTCGGGCGTCGCCGTTCGCCAGTGGACCGCAAGCACGCGCTGTGCGGCCGTCTGGGTATCGAAGTGCGGCAGCAGCGTCTCGTCGATGAGCTTGCGCAACGCCACGGGGTCCTTCTTGAGTTCTTCGCGGCGAGTCTGCAGTTCCTGCAGCAATTGCTGTGCGACGCCGTTGATCAAATCGCGCGGATTCTGAGCAGCCTCAGCCGTGGCGGCAGGTTCGGCAGCGGTGCTGATGACGGGCGCGAACGCCAGCACTCCGCCAAGCATTGCGAGCGCAACACCGCGCAGGCCCACTCGAAGTTGTATCTTGGTCATGTGCCTTACTCCTTTGCCGGCCCGGACGCCCCGTCAATGGGCTTGGACGACATGCTGGCCATGAAGCGGTTGATCAGGTTCTCGAGCACGATCGCATCCTGCACGAACTCGATCTTGCTGCCGTCCTTGAGGAAACCATCCGCACCGCCCGGCGCGATGCCCACGTATTGGCCGCCGAGCAGGCCGGACGTCAGGATGGCCGCATTGCTGTCGTCGGGGATCCGGTCAAAAGTCGCATCAAAACGCAGCGTGACCTTTGCCTTGTAGGCCGTTTGGTCATACGTGATCGACTCGACCCGACCGACCGTGACGCCCGACATGGACACGGGCGCACCCGTCTTCAGTCCGCCGATGTTCTCGAACAGCGCTTCGACGCGGTAATTCGACCCGGTGCCGAGCGAGAACTCCCTGCTCGTGATCTGCGTGACCATGAACAGCAAGGCCGCGAAGCCGAGCAGGACGAACAGGCCGGTGGAGATTTCGGTCGCGCTGGACTGACGCATGTGGTTACCTCAACTCAAATTGTCACAGCATCACGGCCGTGAGCATGAAATCCAGGATCAATGTCAGCACGGCGGAGATCACCACCGTACGGGTCGTGGCCCGGCCAACCCCTTCGGCCGTGGGCTGGGCCGTATAGCCCTCGTGCACGGCAATCAGGCTGCAGGCCACGCCGAAAACACAACTCTTCAGGATGCCCTCGTTGATGTCCCCGGTCTCGACGCTCGCAATCATCTGCGACCAGAACGAGCCTGGATCGACGCCGAGCTGCTGCACACCGACGAGGTGCACCCCGTAGATGCCAATCGAGATGAAGATGGCACTCAGCAACGGCATCGCGATCACGCCGCCGATGAAGCGCGGCGCGACCACGCGGCGGATCGGATCCACCGCCATCATCTCCATCGCCGACAGCTGGTCCGTCGCGCGCATCAAACCGATTTCCGATGCCAGCGCCGTTCCCGCCCGACCCGCAAACAGCAATGCCGTGATGACGGGCCCGAGCTCCTTGATGAGCCCGAGCGCCGCTGCCGTACCGAGCGAGTCTTCCGAGCCAAAACGCTGGAGCAGATCATAGCCTTGCAGACCCAGCACGGCCCCGACGAACAGGCCGCAGGTCATGATGATGACGAGCGACAGCGCGCCGGCATTGTGGATCTGGGCAATCACGTACCGGGGCTTGAGCAGCGCTGCCGGCACCTGACCGAGGACTCGCACGAAGAAAATCGACAGCGCGCCGACAGACGAGACGAAGTTCTTGAGCGAGGTCAGCAGGTCATCGACGAGACGCATGATCAGTCGTCCCCGGAGAGCAGCTGCTCGCGATAGTCGGGCGCGGGATAGTGGAATGCCACGGGTCCGTCCGGCAGGCCGTTCATGAACTGCCGCACCAGTTCCGAATTGCTGTCCTTGAGCGCCATCGGGGCACCCGACGCAACGACCTTGCCGGCCGACAGGATGTAACTGATGTCAGCGATCGTGGCGATTTCATCGACGTCATGCGACACGACAATGCTCGTGAGCCCAAGCGCATCGTTCGTCTGCTTGACGAGCCGCAGGATCACGCCGAGCGAGATCGGGTCGAGGCCCGCGAAGGGTTCGTCATAGATCAACAGGTCCGGATCCATCGCCATGGCGCGTGCCAGCGCCACGCGCCGCCCCATGCCACCCGACAGCTCGGACGGATACAGCGACCAGGCGCCCCGTAACCCGACGGCCTGCAGCTTCGTCAGCACGATGTTGCGGATGATGCTTTCCGGGAGCCGGGTATGCTCACGCAGCGGAAAAGCCACGTTCTCGAAAACGTCGATATCCGTGAGCAGCGCGCCGTTCTGGAACAGCATGCCCATGCGCCGGCGCAGTCGGTACAACTCAGACGTCGAGAGCCTTGAAACGTCCTGGCCGTCGACGAGGATATGACCGCGGTTCGGGCGAATCTGCCCTGTCATCAGCCGCAGCAGCGTGGTCTTGCCTGTACCGCTCGGGCCCATGATCGCGGTGATCCGCCCGCGGGGAATCGTGATATCCAGGCCAGAGAAGATCGAACGCCCCCCCACCGAGTAGTGGACGTCCGAGATTTCAACGAGGTTGTCGACAGGGGTACCGTCAGACGGCGATCCCCGACCACCGAACGGCGCGGTCATCCACCAACCCCATGTGAAACCGTCGTGAATCGCGCTGTCGCGCGCCCGGCAACCGCAGTGGCCCGTGTGGTCATATGGAGCGCAAGGATGCCCCTGACCGGATGAATGTGGTCTGAATGGCGGGCGCCATTCCACGCAAGGGGAACGCCAGAGCGGTGCCCTGCCGGCACCCCGTTCGGCGCGACCGCTGCGATTTCAAGACAACTCATCAAGATTCCTGTGCCTCACCAGCCACTTGCAGGTTCGCTGGCTGCCAACGCTGCAAGGGCCGCTAGGATAACAAATTGCCTTCCCGAGCGGCTCCCTCCATCACCGGCAACTGTGGCGGTGACAGAGGCTCCCCAATGGGACTAGAATAGTCCCAATTGATCGGCTACCGCCACCACGTTGCTCCCAAGACACCGACCATGTTGCGAATCAGCAAACTGACCGACTACGGCACCGTGATTCTCGCCTTCCTGGCGGCGAATCCGCATGAGGTGCATACGGCCTCGGCAGTGGCCGAACGCACACGCCTCGGCCTGCCGACGGTCAGCAAGCTGCTCAAGAACCTGCACCGCGCGGGCCTGGTTGCTTCGACCAGAGGCAGCCACGGCGGTTACGAGCTCGCCCGCTCCGCGAGGGAGATCACGGCAGCCGCGATCGTGGATGCCATCGAAGGACCTTTCGCGCTGACAGAGTGCAGCGGCAAGCACAGTGAATGCGGCATCGAGTCCACCTGCGGCGTCGGTCATGCCTGGCAACGGGTGAACTCCGCCATCCATCAAGCCCTGACCGATGTGTCACTGGCTGAACTTGCGGGCCTCGACCGCAAGCCTAAGGGGCCCCATGAGTCCGTCATCGGCCTGCATCCGCCAGGGTTCCGCCCCTCGCGCAGCGTTCGCACGCCCGGCGACTGAAGCACAATCATGTCCACCACTCCCACCGATCTCGATGCCCTCGTTGCCCAGAAGTACCGGCACGGCTTTGTCACGGATATCGAATCCGACACCATCGCGCCCGGCCTCAACGAGGACGTCATCCGGCTGATCTCGCACAAGAAGAACGAGCCCGTCTTCCTGCTTGAGTGGCGACTGAAGGCATTCCGCCATTGGCAGACGATGCGCGAACCGCATTGGGCCAAACTGCACGTGGCACCGATCGACTACCAGTCCATCTCGTACTATTCGGCCCCGAAGTCCAGGAAGGATGGACCGAAGAGCCTCGACGAGGTCGATCCGAAACTGCTCGAAACCTATGACAAGCTCGGCATCCCGCTGCACGAACGGGCCCGGTTGGCGGGCGTTGCAGTGGATGCGGTGTTCGACAGCGTCAGCGTCGCGACAACCTTCAAGGGCCGACTCAAGGACGCCGGCGTCATCTTCTGCTCGTTCTCCGAAGCCGTGCACGAATACCCGGAACTCATCGAGCAGTACCTCGGTACCGTCGTGCCCTACACCGACAACTTTTTTGCGGCACTGAATTCAGCCGTCTTCACCGACGGCTCGTTTGTCTTCATTCCGAAGGGTGTACGCTGCCCGATGGAGTTATCCACCTACTTCCGCATCAACGCGGCCAACACCGGCCAGTTCGAACGCACGTTGATCGTCGCCGAAGCCGGGTCACACGTAAGCTACCTCGAAGGCTGCACGGCCCCGATGCGCGACGAGAACCAGTTGCACGCCGCCGTGGTCGAACTGGTCGCACTTGAGAAGGCCCAGATCAAGTACTCCACCGTGCAGAACTGGTACCCCGGTGACGAGGAAGGCAAAGGCGGCATCTACAACTTCGTCACCAAGCGGGGCGAATGCCGTGGTGCCGATTCCAAGATCAGCTGGACGCAGGTGGAAACCGGCTCCGCGATCACATGGAAGTACCCGAGCTGCATCCTGACCGGTGACAACTCGGTGGGCGAATTCTACTCAGTCGCCGTCACCAACAACTACCAGCAGGCCGACACCGGCACGAAGATGATCCACATCGGCCGTAATACGCGCAGTACGATCGTCTCCAAGGGCATTTCGGCCGGCCACGGCCAGAACACGTATCGCGGGCTGGTCAAGGTGCTCCCCAGTGCGGCGGGTGCGCGCAACTACACGCAGTGCGACTCCCTGCTGATGGGCGATCAATGCGGCGCGCACACCTTCCCGTACATGGAAATCCGCAACAACACGGCCAGCGTCGAACACGAGGCCACCACCTCCAAGATCGGCGAGGACCAGCTGTTTTATTGCCTGAGCCGCGGCATTTCGGCTGAGGACGCGATCAACATGATCGTGAACGGCTTCTGCAAGGTGGTGTTCAAGGAATTGCCGATGGAATTCGCGGAGGAAGCGCAGAACCTGCTCGCCGTGAGCCTCGAAGGCTCGGTCGGCTGAGGCCTGAGAAAGACGTTTTCTGGAGTAACGACTAGTGCTGAACATCAAGAATCTGAGCGTCGCTGCGCAGGGCAAGCAGATCCTCAAGGGCCTGAACCTCGAGGTGCCGGCCGGTGAAGTGCACGCCATCATGGGGCCGAACGGTGCCGGCAAATCCACCCTGTCCTATGTGCTGGCCGGCCGCGCCGGCTATGAAGTGACCGGTGGCAGCGTCACCTTCCGTGGGGAGGACCTGCTGGCCAAGGCACCGCACGAACGCGCCGCTGCTGGCCTGTTCCTGGGCCTGCAATATCCGGTGGAAATCCCTGGCGTGTCGAACCTGCTGTTCCTGCGCACAGCGCTCAATGCCCAGCGCACCCTACGCGGTGAAGCCGAAGCCTCGGGCGCCGAGTTCATGAAGCTGGCCAAGGCCGCCGCCGAAAAGCTCGGCCTGCCCTTCGACATGATGAAGCGCGCCGTGAACCAGGGCTTTTCGGGCGGCGAGAAGAAGCGCAACGAGATGGTGCAGATGCACGTACTGCAGCCGTGGCTGGCGGTGCTCGATGAAACGGATTCGGGCCTGGACATCGATGCC
>CAISDJ010000047.1 GCA_903884105.1 uncultured Pseudomonadota bacterium
CCCCCGACGGCTGTCGACGGGGTGGCGTTCTCATGCGTGGTGGATGACGACCCAACAATCGCAGCTCAGTGCTATATTTGGCTGAACTGCATGCTTCGGCTGCATGCGATCCCCGCACCGAATGTTTTCGTGCATGCGCCGGCTGGCTATGAGTCCGCGCTTCTCCGCTGGGCTGCTGCTCTCGGCGTCAACGTCGTTCCGATCGCTCGGTTTGACCCGCGCAGTCCTCATTGCAATAAAATCTGCCAACTTGATACGTTTGAGCACGGTCTCTTTAAGCGCGTTGTATTGATGGACTGTGATACCGCCTGGGTTGGCCCCATGGAGTTTCCCCCGGTGAGCTCCAATTCGACCATGTTCGCGAAAGTCGTCGATCGTCCGAACCCTCCGGAAGAAGCCATCGCCAAGCTATTTCAGGCAGCGCGGTTGGGTGAACCGGACTGGGTGGAGGTGGGTCCTCCTCTCGCCGGTGGTCGTCGCAAAACCGATCATAATAACTGCAATGGTGGCGTCTACATTCTCGATCGGTCCGTGCTCTCGAGCCTCCGACCGTTGTGGCGCAAATGGGCACTATGGTGTCTGGACCAGGGCGAAATCCTGGGGAGGCATTTGCGTAACTCTGATCAACTGGGCTTCGCTTTGGCGCTTCGGGAATTGGGTGCCAAGGTAACGCCGTTATCTGTCGATTGGAATTATCCTACCCATCTCCCCGCGGCCGAGCTTCCAGACGTAGCACCACGCATTCTTCACTACCACCGGGAGATGACACCCAATCTTTTTCTCAAACAAACCGGCATCGCCCAAGCAGACGCGGCAATTAAGGAATTCAATCGCCAGATCGTGCTGTTTCCTCGTCTACCTTCGCTTGACGGCTTGGGCAAAGAAGAAGGGTAGGGCGATCCGAGCGGGCCCCGCTGGTGGTCTCCGGATGGCATCCATTTACACGAACAGGGCTGCAAGCGCACTCGCCATCCACAGCGTCAGAAGGACCCGTAGTTGTCCTCCAACCGATATTGCGGCAGAGACTCCGCAACCACCGTCACCAGCATGGGGCCACGCCCCAGCAGGCTCATCGGAAGCACCGCATTGCCATTGGTCCAGCGCCAGATTCGGGGACCGTCACGTTCCACTGGATGCAGGCCGACCACAAAAGCTGGATGATCCAGTGCCAGACGCTGCCTTCCGTCGCTGCCATCGACATCAATAGCCCGCACGCACAGCCCGAGCATCCTCCGATCAGCGCTCCCGGCAATCCCTTCGGGACGCATCGCTCGGCTGCACAGCCGTAGTGAAAGCGTATTGGCTGGCACAATGAACTGCCATTTGTTCGTACCGACGCGGGAGGCAGGCAACCTGCGACCGTCGGCCATCATGTGGACGTCGGCATCGGTGCTGACCTGGTCGGCGGTCCGCATGGGTGCGACCTCAGCCTGCGAGGCCGACAGCGACTGATCCGGCAAGTGTTCGCCATACCTGGCCGCCCCTTCCAAGGACGGGGGGTCACGATGTTGCCAGTGGGTCTCGGGTTCTGACAGGCCGGCCCTCAGCTCATCGAGCTTCTGCCTGGCTGCGATGCAGTTCGGGTCCTTTGCCAAGGCAGTCAAGGCGGCGAACGCAACGCTGCACTCAGCAGGAATGCCGTCCAGCCGTTCGGTTGGAGCTTTGAAGCGCCGAAGG
>CAISDJ010000048.1 GCA_903884105.1 uncultured Pseudomonadota bacterium
AGCGCGCGGCTGCATGTCGAGCAGTCGGTCAACAGGAAGGGCAAGATGGCTGCCACCACGACCGAGCGCAGTGTGCGTACGATCCCCCTGCCCGCCTACCTTGTGCCGCACCTGAAACGGTGGAAGCTGGCCTGCCCCCTGTCACCGGCTGGACTGGCGCTCCCGGGAGAGCCTGATGCGAGTGGAGTGCGCGGAGCCATCGAGGCAGACAAGCTGCTGCGGAACATCCTGAGGAGCGCACTGCGGAAGTGCTGGCAGCCCACAGGCTGTTTGGCCACCAGGGCCGTTCACTACCGGACGCTTCCAAAGCTGTGCGCTACTGAAAGCGGCGGGACGTCACTAACCGGCGTCCAATGCTGGCCACGAGAGAACGCAACATCCTCAGGATTCGATGCACGACGGGGCCAGTTCACTTATCAATCACGGCACTCATATCCTCCAGCCACAGGACATTGTCCGCGTACGACTGTAGATCGGCGGAGAGATTTGCCTGCGATCCAGAGACCCACACTTCCTTATGAAGCTCCGACTTGACATAGGAAATAGCGTCTTCAAAATCCCCGTCACCAGCAGACAAGATGAGGCGCTCATACACATTCTGTGCGGCCAGCTTGATGATTAGAGTTGCGATTCCCACGTCGACGCCCTTCTGAACCTGCCGGTCGAATTGGTGGTTACAGGCCGGACAAGTGCTGTGCGTATCCTTCAACTTGTAGAGCTGCACTCGAAACTTCGGCCCCTTCGGCGCTGCAGACTTCACCCAGGTGTGGAATGCATTTTGTGCGTCGGTCGCCGGGTCTGGAGTGGAGTTGAGGTAGTAGCTCTCGTAGATTGGCCCACCGTTCAGCCTGACGATCTCACTCTTGAGCTTCAGGTAGTCAAAAGGGTGTGCCTTGCCATACTTGAAGAGATATGCGGCATCAATGATCCAGACCGTTTTCATACATGTGCCTACGTTGCGAGGATTGCGTAGTGAGCCTGACTATGAAAAAGCCGCGAACAGTTGACCAGCTCTTTCGCCGAACCAGTGTCGCAGGCTGACCAGTCCGCATGCCCCCAGAAATACAGAGATTCTGCACGTTACACCATGCCAGAATTGTTCAAACTTGGGGGCCGGTTGCTGGTCAACGTTTGCTCCTGTTGACGGTCAAGCGACTTCATGAGGCGAACTCTGGCGCAGGGACCTCTCGCCCACAGTGCCGGCTCCCTGAGCCACCATCTGCACGAGGAACTCGTCTGGCAGAGGCCCTATCCGCGTGCGCGGATCATATGGCGCTGGCACTTTGGCGTGACTGCTGCCTTATTCGGAATCGTACAGGACCCTTCCGGGGATCTGTCCGGAGTCGTCCAGATGGAGATGCACCCGTGGCGATTCATCCAGGCTCCAGTGATCCACCACGACGATGTCTACAGGCTCGCTCGTCGGCCTGAGATCGTGCAGGCCGATCTGGATACCCCCACCCCGATTGGCCCAGGTACGTGGCCGGATGAGGCGCAGCTTGTCCAGCACTTCGCCGGGCAGATCGGGCTCGATATCGATCCCGAATTCGGGGAGCGTCCCTTGAGTCTGCGTGAACTCGCAGTCAATGACCCACACCCTCCGGGCCGAGGTAATGCTGAGCCCCTGCCGCCGGTTGCCGTCCGCGCGACAACCCTTGATGACAATGTCCGAGGCCGGGCTGCCCACGTCCCCGCCGATGTAAAAGCCGTCGCCGCCGTGACTGGAAGATTCGAGCCACTCGATCAGGACATGTTGCGCGCCGTAGATGAAGATGCCGTGCCGCTGCTCCCCCGTCGTGTACGCGCCCCGGTCTGCGATCACTCGCGCACCACGGCCCGTGATCCGGACGTTTTCGCCGAGAATGTTGATCAGCCTTTGGTGCTCTCCGAGCCTGCCCGAGTCGCGGAGGGTCACTCCCGGCTGCAACACCAGGATGGTGTTGCTCGGGATCGTCAGCGCGCCCGTCACATAGTCGCCTGGCGGAATGGTGACGCGCCGGTTTGGTTCGGCCAGCAGACTCTGCAACATCACGGTATTGTCGGTTCGTCCATCCCCAACCAGCCCGTACGTCGCGCCGTCAAACTCCGCAAAGATCTCGATAGGCCGCTCGTCGGCAGCGGCTACAGCAGCAGCGGCCTCGGCCTCGAACATGGCCTTGTCGTTCGCGCCGATCACGTCGGCATAAGGATCAGGCGTCGTGAGGCTACTCCCGGCTTGGTCATCACTCCGATTACCGCCTGTGCAGGCCGAAAGCACCGCGAGAAGCCCCAGCACAATCGCGGTCCTGACGTAGCAATCCATGACGCTCCCCCAGGTTCGCCTTGAGCCAAGGCAATCGGTGCCGAAAACGGTTTTTTTGAAGCTAAACGCGCGAGAGGTAGTTAGTCTGTTTCAATGACTACGTTTCTTTGTCCGCAAGACTGAATCATGGCTTTCGCACTGAACACATCGCGATCGGCGCCGCCTTCCGCGGCTGTCTCGGCTGCTTATATCCTTGAAGCAGAGCGGCCGTCTTTGGCCCAGTGAATCATTCCATGGGCGTACTAAATATGCCCAGTCCAACAAGCCCACAAGACAACTGACCAGCCTACCTTATGAAGAACAGCGGCAGTTAGATTAAGGTGGTATCTACTGAACCGGCAGCAGGCCAGCTGCACCACAGCCAACTTCAGGCGTTGCCCCAGGCGTAGACGTCGATGCCGCAAACTTCCTTGAATCCGAGCTTGGCGCAGATCGGCGCGGACGTCTTGCGATCGCCCTGCAACACCGCCGTGTCCTTGCCCATGCCACGCGCATCCGCCAGCCGCTTGGCCATCATCGCCTTGTAGACCCCGTGGCCACGATGTTCGTCGAGCGTGGCCGCACCTTGCATCACCGCGATGCTGCTGTCTGGAGGGAAGAACATGCTGGAGACTGACACCGGGCCATCGACGCCGTCCAGAAACGCAATATAGTGACTTCCGGACTCGACGAGCGGCAACAAGTCGCACCAAACGGCGGCCATCTGCTCGGGCAAGGGATAGCCGGCCATGTAAAGACCGATGACGTCATCCCGATCCGCGCTGGTCGCCCTTCGCACGGTCACCGCCGGGTTGCAGCGGATGTCGCGCTGCATGTCAGTCAGCACCAACCCGGCCTGTTCGATCACCCTCGAGAACCCGGCGGCTTCCAGCCTGGTGCCGAGATCGAGCGGCGTGGACGATGGATTGAGCCACCAACCGACCATGTGACCGCGTTTAGCGAAGAAGTCCTGCACCTGCACGATGACGGCGTCCGCATTCTCTTCCGCGAGGGTGGATACGCCGACGAGATTGCCGATCGGATGGGACACCTGAGGGGTGGCATGTGCTCGAATACCCGGGAAAGCCGGGAGCTCCCAGCGTCCAGGCAACTCCGGGAACATGAACATGCTGTTCTCGAGGGCATGCAGGATCGATCTATCCAACGCGGTCATGCGTGCCTCACTGAATCGGGACGCACGGGAAGCCGTGACACATGGGCGTGGCGATCATGCCTCCTACTCGGAAGGCTGGCAGCCCACAGGCTAAACACTCCACCCCGAAGGGTGACCAACGTTACCAATGATCTTGTTATCAAAATAACTCTAATGCGCTGATGAATGTTTTATAAACACCCCAAGCCAAAGGAATTCCTACAGCGGCCCAAGCCAAGAGAACTGTGGCGCCAGAGGTACGCTCTTGACCGCCTGAACCCTTTACAACTGAATCAAGTGCCTTCTCGTGAGCCAGTTGTTTCTCTTCTGCCAACTCAGCATCTGTCATAAACCACTTATGAGCCACTGGGCGAATCATCAAGTTACAAATCAACCCAACTACTAACATGCCCGTCAGGATGTACATAGTCTGGTTGTAAACCTGAGCTCTTGGTAAGCCCAGGCTCAATTGATAATCACGCATGTAGTTCACCACTACTGGACCCAAGATGCCGGCGGTCGCCCAAGCCGTTAACAAGCGGCCATGAATTGCGCCAACCATCTGCGTGCCAAATAAATCTGCAAGATATGCCGGGACAGTGGCAAAGCCTCCGCCATACATACTCAAGATGATGCAGAACGCACCAACGAATAAATGCAGATTGCCAGCGGCCGCACTACTTGGAACGCTAAAGTACAACACTCCACCCAGTACAAAGAAAACAACA
>CAISDJ010000049.1 GCA_903884105.1 uncultured Pseudomonadota bacterium
GAAGTCCGATTTACAAATGGGAGCCGCACAAGGATTCAAGGGCACTGTACCTTCTTGTGCTCGCCGTGCTCCGTGACTAAATACGCTATAAAAGAGAGAGCCCGGCGATCATCCAGTCGGACGATCGGCGCGGGAGAGAGAGAAGAGCTATAAAATAAATGATATTCAAAAGTACCTACACGGAGCATGGACGGCAACGGCGCTTACAAGCGCGACGGCCGCGTGATGCGGATGGGCCACGCATCAATGACGTCGGAGCCGTCCCAGATCTGGTAGCCGCACGGTGCCCAAATAGGGGCGTCTCCAGAGGCAATGGCCTGGAAGTAGCCCGCCCGGTCACGCTCGAAATCGGCAGGCTGCCCTTTCCACTGGACATGCACAGCAGGCCACCAACCGTGTTCCGGCGGCTGCTTGCGCTCCAGCTTCGCCTCGAGGTTGGGGTCGATCAGCTGCTCGAACTTGCCAGCAAGCTCCCCCTCGTCCATCTGGAACTCGTCGCGCTCGGACTCCACAAGGTCCTCCCACCTCACAGCAATGTCCTCTAAGCCCCCGCCAACGCCCTGGTTGTACTTCCCAGCTTGTCCAGGGTAAAATGACACCGCAATGAGCCCAACGCTCTCCACGTCGCCGAGGGAGAGGAGCTTCGGCTTGCCCGACTTGGACCAGCGGACTGCCACCTGATGGCCCTTGCGGAGGCGGTCCATCAAGATGCCCGGGAGGTCTGTGATGCGGCTCCCCCAGTACAGCTTGAAGTTCCGAACCGAGAGGTGCATCAACCCTGGAGTCGGTGACCATCGTCTCATAGAGCAGCACATGCCGACCATTTCGTCCAAAGCGGCCTGTTCGTTCAATCGCACCCTGTGGACCGCAGACATGGCGTGGGCATCATCGGCCCACTTGCCGCACAACTCGCACCACCACCCTGAGCTCCACGCGTCAAAGCTGCGGTGTGACAAGTGGCGGCGGTGGCACAACTCACGCGCAGCAAGGTCCTGTGGGACCAACTCGAAGTGGGGCTCGAAGCACGCTGCCCTCTCCTCCGCCGCCTTAATAAAGAGCTCCTGCTGCGTGAACTTGAGCTGGGTGCCTTTCTCCAAAATGGCACCGTACATCTCCGATGCCGCCTTCTCCTCGTCCTTCATCTGGCGGAGAGTCGCATGGTCGATCGCAACGAAGGCGGTCTTCGGAGCAACCTTCTGATGCCCCGGAGGTGGCTCCGTTGGCGCCGTCGGGACCAAGGCCGCCTCCGCACGCCTCTCCCTCTCCTCCTTCGGGACCAGGTACTGGTGCTCCATATCTTCCCACACATACTCCTCGCCCCGCTCCGCTGCCTTCTTCTCGTTGTACGCCTTCATCTTCTCAAGCTTCCTGGCCTTCGTGCCCCTCGATGCCGTGCAACTTGAGCGATGCGAGCTTTCACGGCTCTTCGACTCGGCCTTTGTGTTCACATCCTCCTTGTCGGAGTCGCCGCCGAAATCCACATCCAACTCGGCAGACACCAGCTCGTCGGACTCCTGGATGGGCTTCATCGCCTTCGTCTCCGCGTACTTTGCTGTCCACATTGCGGTCGTCCAAGAGGCCCTCGACGTCTCGCTAGTCGCGCTGGAGCCTGTCGCGGTGGAGCCTGCCACAGTGGAGCCTGCAGCCGTGCTCTCGTTGTCGGCGTCCATGATGTTCTCCATGATCTTCTTGCCGACATCCAAGTGCGACTCCTTGTTGTGCGAGGACTTCGCTATCTTCGGA
>CAISDJ010000050.1 GCA_903884105.1 uncultured Pseudomonadota bacterium
GCCAGGTACTCGGCACCGCCCTTGCCCATCATCATGATGGCATCCAGCAGGTGGACGTTGCCGTTCATGATGCCGGGCAGGACGAATTGTCCGGACGCATCGATCACCGTGGTGGACGGTGGCAGCGTGACGCTGTCACGCCGGCCCACGACGCTGAAGCGCCCTTGCTCCATCAACACCACGCTGTCCGGCTGGGGCGGGCCGCCGTTGCCGTCGATCAGGGTTCCGCCGACTACTGCGACCGGGGTTTTCTGCCCCGGGCTGGCGCTAGTTCTGGACATGCTTTTTTGCTCCCCTTCGGTCGTGATTTCCGCGTGTAGGACGGCCGACTGTCCAGTCGGCAAACCTCTCAGCAGATGATCGAAGTGCGGGTGCCCCAGCACCACTGCCAGATCAGGTAGGTTTGCTCGCGGGGAGGCGCCTGCAATCGATGTCGGGTAGTTCCGGAAGCGAGGTAAGTTCACCAACGTCGATAAGGCCACAGGCCGCGCCGATCGCCACGGACTGCGCGATGGTCCTGGCCCCAAGCTTCGCCATCGTGTTCTTCAGATGGAGTCGAACCGTGTCCACTGAGCGATTGATGAGCCGCGCCGTGGCCGGGGCGTTATGGCCGCAAGCGGCCGCCTGCAGGCATTCGATTTCGCGCCTCGTCAGCAGCACGCTGGCCGTGGCGTGGCGTGCTCCCTGACACACCGCCAGGACGTGGTGGAAGGTATGGGCAAGCACCATCAAGGGCGCCATCGCGCGCGCGCTCAAGCCCTCCCACTCCTCGTCCACCGCGCTGGACACCGCGCTGACGAAGGCGAAGCGGTTTGCTGGCAGGTGGATGGGCACCGTGATCCCGCCCGGAAAGCCCATCCCTGCAAGGAAGTCCAGCGCCTCGCGCGCGGCGGCGGTGAGCCGTGTGTCGCGCCCAATCACCTGCCAGTCGACCGGCAGGCCCTTGCGGTAACTGGTCGGCAGGATGGGATCGCTACGGCCGCGAAGGCGCCAGCCGGTCCGCCAGCCGGTCGGGAAATTGCGCTCGAAGATGGGACCTGCCGCCCAGCGCCCATCGAGTACGCGTGCCGCCGGAAGCACCGCGTAATCGACGCCTACGAAGCCAAGTTCACGCACCTCGTTCGCCAGCAGATCGAGCGCGGCGTCAAAGCTGCGCGCAGCGGCAAGTTGTCTAGCAAACCTGTCGAGATCGGAAGTGCCCATAGCTCGAAACATCCCTGGGGATTAGTCGTAGGCCACCGCTGTCAGTCTAGCGGGGAATCGCGGATAGGAAATATAACCGCCCTATTCGACGGATAGCGAGGGCCGCCGGGGATGGGTTCGAGCACCGTCGAGAGGCGTGACCGCGCCTACGGGGCCATTGATCCCCTGAATTTCACTGGACCATAGCGCTGGTCCCTCGCTTAGAGCGTTTGCTGCCGAGAATTATCGAGCGTCTGGTGGGCCGGGCGTGAGCGACACCGAACCGGGTGTCAGGCCAGCCTCGCGTCCCTGCGTCAGAGAGAGATCTGCCGTCAGCCTAGTTGCGTTAGGCCCGGCAATTGTTGTTGCGGCGGCGCGCGGGCGAAGGGTCTGAACGCTGGCGTCGCGGCTTCGGCCTGCCGCGCGAGATGAGCGAGGATTTTCTTGATCACTGCCGGATCCTCGATCGCGCCTGCCTCTCCTATGCGGCGGACCGGGAACGCCACCAGTTGGTCGGTAATGCATAAAACTGCTGTTTGACGAGAATCTGTCGTTTCGGCTGATCTCGTTGCTTTCGGACTTGTTCCCCGGCTCAGTACCTGTCCA
>CAISDJ010000051.1 GCA_903884105.1 uncultured Pseudomonadota bacterium
CTTGACGATGGCGTCCTTGGAGGTCTTCTTGACCTTGTCCCACTGCTTCAACTCGATGATGATCAGCTCGTCCTTCCGGTCCTTCGTCAGGCCCGAGAGCAGGAAATCGATGCGCTTGGAGGTTTGCGGGATGCCGTACTCGATCGCGACACCGCAGTCGCCGGGTATCTCATCCGGATACAGAACCTTCGCCACTTCCGTCAGCGACGCTTTCCAGGACTTGATCTCTGCCGGCGCCACCTTGCTGCCGGTGCGCTCCTTGTAGGCAGCGAGAATGACCTCTTCGATGTCCTTCGAGTGCACATCAGTCAGGAACTTCGCCTTCGTGGACTGATAGACGATCATCCCTGGCCTCAGCGCTCGGTGTACTTCTTGTTCGAGCCACGGGAGGTCGCAACAGGATACTTGCGCGCGTTGATCTCGATCTTCTGCTGCGCAGACTGCACCAGATCCACATCGAGCTTGTCCGCGAGTCGAATGAGATAAAGCAAAACGTCTGCCATCTCCTCTCGGACAGCGGAGAACTGGGCGGGCGTCAGATTCTTGCTCTGCTCGTCAGTCAGCCACTGGAACGGCTCAAGTAACTCGGCCGCTTCGATAGCGAGAGCGCTCGCAAGATTCTTTGGAGAGTGGAACTGATCCCAGTCGCGCTCCTCCGCAAACTCGCGGAGCGCGTCGCGCAGAACGGCGAGCTCTTCGCTCACGTTCCTCGCTCCGCCTTCAAACCCTCCACCCTCTCCATCAGTTCATCAAGCGAGATCGGCGTCTTACGACCGGCAAGGATGCTGTGGAGCCGGTAGACCCGGTCGAACTTGTCCATGTTCGGAATCAGGCCTAAGAGCGGCTCATCTCCCTACTTAATTGTTTTTGTCCGCATCGTCATCTGTACTGCATTTCTACAGAAACAAACTCGTCATTGCGCTTGAAGGTAGCAGACAGGGTGCTGCGAACGCCAGCGACTCATTTACCGCAAGCGCCGCGATGCACTGACACTTCTTCACAAAGGGCCCAAGCGAATGCATTTTTCTTCTGAAGTTCGCCAGTCATTCGGCCCTTGGCGCCGTGCTCAATCCTCCTCTTTCATCGATCTCTGGAGATGAGATCCACTCAGCAATGCGTTCGCGAATCAGACCCAAAAACTGCGGTACCCATCGCCGCTGCGCTGGTCAAGCCGATCGCAATCCAGTGCTGGCAAAGTTCAGAAACCTTCCGTATGCTTGGCGCTGACATCTTGAGTTGGGTCGACGCCCACTCCAACCTACCCTTCCCGGGCAAGGTGGATCGCGAAAGCGGATGTGGCTCCAAGGGGAGCAACTAAGCGGGAAGCGTCGACCCTCCTCACTGGAGGGTTTTTTGTTTCTGGACTCTCAAATCGATCGCCTGACGATCCAGGCTTACCTGGAGACGGGCTACCACGTCCACGGCGATGCTCCGGCGACACTGCGGGTCGGGACATTCTGCTCCGGGCTTGCCGAGTTGCATCAGGCGCACCGCGTCGATTGCAGCGCGTTCATTACAGCCTGCAACCCCTACAGCCAGGTTCTCAGCGAACGGTTCAATACCGATTCACAAAACGTCCTTGCGGGCGAACTCGAGCGCCGTGCCCTGCCGTACATCGGCGGCATGGGCCAACACCCCTCCAATCAGTGGCTCGGCGAGGCCAGCTTCCTGGTCCTCGGCCTGGCACTCGACGCGGCCAAAACGCTGGGAGTGCAGTTTGAACAGAACGCGATCGTATGGAGCGGCTCCGATGCCGTACCGCAGTTGATTCTACTGAGATGACATCGCTGGCTGGTCGGCCAACCGAAAGGTGAATGACCAAGGGGGATTTGATCCAGCTTGCCACCCCCGGCGCATTGCCAAAGCGGCTAAACAGGAGATCCATCATGTTCGTTCATGACAGCCGCGACTTGCGCGTGCCCTCTGCAATGCGGGGGGTGGCTCATGGCTAAGAGGTCCACCAAGACCGCTGTCGTCGTACTCGCCGAGGAGCCGAAGCCACGCCTCGCTGAGTCGCCGTCTCCCACACGGACCAGTCCTTTCAAGCGACTCGGTTTGCACGGGCTCGAGGGGATTGCACCGATTCTGGTGGCAGCCCTTGCCACAGAGGAACCGCTGCTGCTGATTGGGCCGCACGGCACCGCCAAGAGCCTGCTTCTAACCCGGGTTGCCGCAGCCCTCGGACTGGACTTCCGTCACTACAACGCGAGCCTGCTCAACTTCGACGACCTGGTCGGGTTTCCCTTGCCGGGCAAGGACGGGCGCCTCGAGTACGTCAGGACGCCTGCCGCAGTGTGGGGCGCGGGCGCAGTGATTTTCGATGAGATCAGCCGTTGCCGTCCGGAGATCCAGAACAAGCTTTTTCCCATCATCCACGAGCGCAAGGTTCAGGGCATCGCACTCGATGCGTTGCGCTACCGGTGGGCGGCGATGAACCCGCCTTCCACCGAAGAGGACGACAATGGCTACCTCGGGTCCGAGCCCCTCGACGCCGCACTCGCCGACCGGTTCGCCTTTGTCGTCGAAATGCCCGGCTGGGCGGGACTGACTGAAGCCGAGCAACTGGCGATCATCAAGGCGGAGGACGCCCCGGTCGCGCCAGCTGATGCGAAGTGCCTGATGGATGCGCTCGCGCGCGCACGAGCCAACCTGCCACTCATCCGCCTCAACCTGGCCGAAGGCGTGGCTGCCTACGTCCGCACTCTCGTTGCGCTGCTTTCCCAGGCGAACATCGTGCTCAGCCCGCGCCGCGCCGGCATGCTGTTTCGTTCGGTGCTGGCGGTGAATGCTGCCGCCCTCGCCATCAGCCCTGGCATGACCGCGTCCGACGCGGCGCTGCTGGCAGTCAGGAACGCGTTGCCGCAGCGTGCGCAGGGCATTGCAGTGCCAGACGTGAAACTCCTTGCCGCGCACCGCGATGCATGGCGCTTTGCCAACATTCGTCAGGACGATCCGCTCAAGGCGATCCTGTGCGCAGCCGATCCGGTGGAGCGCTTGCGACTCGCCGTCGGAACGTCGTCACTGCCCAAGGGTGAGTTCTCCCGGGTGGTTGCCGACGTGCTGGCTCAACTGCGGCCGGGGGCGCGAGAGGCGGCCATCGTGCACCTCTTCGAGACCGGTGCGGTCGGGCGCCTGAATGCGGCGGTCGCAGGGCAAGCGGCAGGGATCTACCGCGATGTCGCGACGCCACCGCAGTTCTCGGTAACCGTTCACGCCGCCAACGTGCATTTTCAGACCTGGTCGAAAGTGAAGGACCTGCTATCACGGCTCGATCCAGCCGAGCCTCGTGCGCATCTGCGCGCCAATGCGATCGCTGCCGCTTACTCGCGCAAGGAACTCGCTACGCCCGCCGATGCCGAGGAGGCCTTCCTGGCTTATGCCGCGACCGAAGTCCGGCTGGGGGCAGCATGACCTTGCCTGCCCGGCGCCCGCTGTTGCACAACATGTCGGCCCCGCCCAAGACGGTGGTGAAGTATTCAGGCCTTGCAGGCCTTGCGACCCAGATCGGCCCGGGAGGCTCGGGCGTATGCAGCGTCGGTTTCAAGTGCACCGGTGTCTTCGGCACGCCAGTCCGTTTCGTCCTCCCGCCAGACCTCGTCGGCAAATCTCCAGGCGATCTCCTGCGCCATCTGCAGATCGAGCCTCGGCCCGACCCCGAGCAGCAGTTGGCTGCCCTGATCAATACGCGCGCCAACGAATTGCCACTGCCAGACGGCTGCGTCGTGATCCCGGCCGTCGACAGCCATCGCCTCATCTGGACAGATGCGCTGTCGGCCCTGGCGATCCTCGCCAAGTGCTCAGACAGCATCTGGCTGCGCGCCAAGAGCCCGGCGCTCCATGCCGCCCTCGTGCGCCAGAAGGCTACGTTGCTCGTCCCGCCACGCTTCGCCGACCGTCTTCCGGAGATGACCCCATGAACGTCGCGCTTGCACCCTCACTGTCGCCCCGGCTGCCGCGTGAGCCGCTTTCCGAGCGAATCCTCGATGCCTTTCCGAGCGGCTCCTACGCACTGTCGGCGCTGTTGCGGCTCATGGACATCGTCGAGAGTACGGACGTGCCCACGGCGGCGGTTGAGTGCCGAGTGCAACCGCGCCTGCTGGTGAATCCCGAGTTCGTGGCCCGGCACGCGCATACTGCCGAGACGCTGCTCATGCTCGTGATGCACGAACTGCACCACGTGTTACTCGGCCACACCACGATGTTTCCACGGGTGACCAAGGTCCAGAACTTCGTCTTCGATGCCGTCATCAACGGCCTCGTCTGCCGGATGTTTCCCGGGAAGGACCACACCGCCTTCTTCACGGACTACTACAGCGCCGACTCGTTTCCGCAATGCCTGCTGCGCCCGCCGCCGGGCTGGCCGGACGGGGCAGACATGGCGCACGGCATTGCAGTTCTTCCCGAACCGCAAAGGGGATTGGTGAACGAGGTTCACCAGGCGCTCTATTCGCTGGCCGGAGCGACCTATAAGGAAGTGTTCGACGCGCTGCCCACGTTGCTGCACGACCAGGCGATCGGCGCTGTTCCGCTGCTCGGCGGCCATGGCGACGACAGCGCGCCGGACGGCCAACTCGAGCACCGCTCGCCGGTGCTGTTCGATGTCGTGCGCGGCCTCGTCGAGCAATGGCCCCAACCGCCGGATCCGATCCGGGGGCGCTCGCTTGCTGACGTGCTCGATGCGACCCGCGTCGAACCACGCCGCCTGACGTCGAACCGCGCCGTGCTTCGCGGCCTCATCCGCAAGGTGGCCGGCTGCAGCAGCGCCGGCGCGATATACAGGCTGCGCACCGACCAGATGGAGGCGCAGTCGCCGATGCCGGGCCTCGGCCGTCGGTCGGTGGTGCTGCGCGCGCTTGGCTACGAGCCTCTACTGCATACGGGACACGCGCCATGGCGTCATGCCGTCCGGTCGGGCGAACGCGTCCATGTCTACCTCGATGTCTCCGGCAGCCTGGATCAGGTCAGGAGCGCGCTTTACGGTGCGGTGCTCGATTGCGAGGCGCTCGTGCATCCCACGGTCCATCTCTTCTCAACCGAGATTGCCAACTACAGCCTCGCAGACCTCCGCCGCGGACTCTGCAAGTCGACGGGAGGCACTGACATCGCTTGTGTCGCCGAGCACATGGCCGAAAACCGGGTGCGCCGTGCGTTGCTGATTACCGATGGATGGGTCGGCAAACCCACCGGCGAGCATCACGGCACGCTCACCGAGGTGAACCTCGCTGTCGCATTGATGGGCGCGAACGTCAACGAGGCGGACCTGAAGGCCGTCACCAACCATGCCGCCAGACTTTCCATCGGAGCCCACTCATGAGCAGACTCTTCGCAGCCGAATTCGTGTTTCCGGGCCATCCGGACAAACTCTCTGATGCGATCGCTGTCAACCGGCGTCCAAGACTGACCAGCTATCGGCGCCCAACATTGACCAGGGCGATTGGCTGTCTGGATGAGGTTCCGGGCTCTCGGTTCGGAGTTTTGTTACCTGCGTAAGCAGTAGCCCAGTCTGCCGCGCCAGC
>CAISDJ010000052.1 GCA_903884105.1 uncultured Pseudomonadota bacterium
CACCATGAAGAACCTCGTCACTCCGTCGTTGCTCGTGGTCATGTCGCTGTTGCTCGGGCTGGTCAACAGCTTCGACGCTCCCTTGCGGCAATCCTTGATCGGCCGCTTTGTCGGCAGTCCCGCTGACCTGCCCAACGCACTCGCGCTCAATGCGATGTTGTTCAACACCGGCCGATTCATCGGACCGCCGGTGGCCGGTCTCCTGCTGGCGTTCACCTCCGAAGCGGCCTGCTTTGCCGTCAACTCGCTGTCCTTCATCGCGCTGATCACGGCGCTGCTCCTGATCAAGGGAGGTACCGATGAGCGGGCGACGGGTTCGATCGTGGCAGTCTTCCGCGAGGGCGTCGCTTACGCGTGGAAGACCTGGGAGGTGAGAATGCTGCTGACCATCCTGGTCGGGCTCAACGTCACCGCGTCCTGCTACACCGTCTTGCTGCCCATTTTCGCGAAGGACGTGTTCGGCGGTGATGCCACGACGCTGGGCTGGCTTTGGGGAGCCGCGGGCAGTGGCTCCTTCGGTTCAACAATCTTTCTTGCCACACGCCGTTCTCTGCCTGGCCTGGTTGGGTCCGTCGCTTTCGGCGTGCTGCTCAGCGCTGCGGGTCTGCTCGCGTTCTCGGCCGCTTCGGCACTGCTGCCGGCAATGGCATCGATGGCGGTGCTCGGCTTCGGCATCTCGGTCTGCAATGTCGGCTGCAACATGCTGCTCCAGACCGTGACGCCCACGCCGCTGCGTGGCCGCATCATGTCCTTCTTCACGTCCGCGCGCTTCGGCTTCGATGCGGTAGGCGGCCTGATAGCCGGCGTCCTTGCGGCTTCATTGGGGGCGAACCGTACGTTGCTGGTAGAAGGGGGCTTGCTGCTGGTATTCGTGCTGTTCCTGCAGGCCCGCAAGGCACGGCTGCGAGAGCGTATCGTCGAGGCCGGCTACCAGGTGGGCTCGGCACTGCGCTGACTGCTGTCGGCGGGTGCGATCCCCTGAGGGGGTCAGAACCTGAACGTGTAGTTGAATTTCACCGTGCCATCTGCCCGCGTCGAGCGGAAGGTTCCGTCCTCGTTTTCATCCAGCAGGTTGTGATTGAAGACGATGAACATCTCGCGGCCGGCTTGCGGGATGTAGCGGATGCGACTGTGGGCGGCGATGCTGTCAGAGACGTTGTCGTACTGGACCAGCGTCACCCAGGACCACTCGGCGTTGACCATCACGTCGAAGCGTGTCGAGGCCAGACGCACAATGAAGTCGCCCTGCGGCAGTGAAACGTCGTTGTACTCGTAGCTGCCGGTGACCCAGAAGTGGGGGCTGGCCTTCCATGCGAGCTCCCCTGTTCCCCGCCACCGCTGTCCCGAATAGAAGTCGCCCACGCGGTAGTTCAGCACCACGGAAACCGGGCGGAAGCTCGCGCTGTTGAAGTCGAACTCCACTTCATCGAACGAGTACTCGCCGACGGGCAGTACGACTCCTCGCGAGATGGTGAACGGAGCGCTCAGCACTTCCGTCTGCGGGCGGTAGCGGATCTTGAACTGGTCGTTCTGCCGGTTGGACACTTCGAACGCACGTATCGTCAATGCGCGGCTCTGCAATCCGCCGTCGATGCCATCGATCTGCTGTGCGTCGATGCCGGCGAAGGCGGCCTGGATCCACCCCGTGCGGTACCGCCGCGTGTAGCCGAGTTCTGCCGTGTAGTCGTGGATGCCGGTGCGGTTGATGAAGCCCATGGCCGGACGGAAGTTGGCTTCGAGGGTCTTGACGCCAATGCCGCCCTTCCAGCCGGTGTTGTTCGGGCTGCGCAGCCGCATGCCATAGGCCATGTCGTCACCCTGCACCCCCTCGGTGTCGCTCTGCTGCAACCAGGCCTCGCCTTCGAGCGTCCGGCCGCCTGGGAACCGGCTGTTGAGATAGCGGAAGTCCCCGCCGAGCAGGCTGCTGTCCAGATTCGAGCGCGGTGCGCCCTTCGTTGCGATGAAGCCGAGGCTCGACTGCGACAGCACGTTCTTGACGACGCGACCGACGAACAGGTTCTGCGCATTGATCCCTGCGAACTCGTCCTGACGGATCGCAAGCGCGCCGACATTGAGGCCGCCGATGCGGCCGGACAGCTTGCCGCCTGCAATCAGGTCCACGGGCTCGCCGGTGGACGACAAGCCGATGCTGCGCGAGAAGAAGGGTTTGCCGTTCTCCAGCGACTGCCGCGAGAAGGTCGGCGCGTTGGTGTCGCCGCCCTTGATGCGCCCGAACTCGAAGATATCCGACTCGCGCAGGAAGAAGCCGCGCTTCTCGGGGAAGAACAGGCTGAATCGGTCGAGGTTCACCTGCCGTGTGTCGACTTCCGTCGCGGAAAAGTCGGTGTTCAGCGTGATGGAAGCATTGAGCCCGGGCGTGACACGGTAGTACGCGTCGATCGAGGGTTCCACCTTGAACTCGCTCGTGTCCGCGACGAAGTTCCTGTTCTCGCGGAAGCTGACGCTCGGGGCCACGTCGAGGCCGAGTCCCTGGTCCATGCCTTCGAGCCCGTTCACTGTTCCCGACACGCCGGGATTCTGCGAGCGGTTGCCAAAGACCCAGCCGTCGCCTTCGTTGCGGCGCGCGTTGAAGCGCGTGAAGTTGATGCCCCAGGTCTTGCTGTCCGTGCCGAATGACAGTGTTTTGAATGGAATCGCCATTTCCGCCGTCCAGCCGTTCTCTCCCATCGCGGCCTTCGCGAAGAAGATGCCGTCCCAGTCCCACTGGGTCTGCGTGGTATCGAGGTAGAGCGCATCGTCACGGATGCTGTTGGCATTGACCTCGAAGCGGTACCCGTTGCGCTTGTCATTGAAGGTATCGAGGATGACGGCGATGCGGTCCTCGTTCTGCAACCGTTGGCCTTGGCGCAGGATCGAGGCCGTGAACTTCGACGGATCAGGCTCGGAGAGCCGCGCACCGATGTAGATCGCGTCCTTGTCGTACATCACGTAGAAGACGGTAGGAAGTGATTCGGGCTGCCCCTCGTTCGGCAGAAACTGGCTGAATTCGTCCACCTTGACGGCCTGCTGCCAGGCTGCGTCGTCCAGTCGTCCGTCGATCTTCGGCGCCTGCGATTCGCTGATGCGCACGATGTCGAAGCTCTTCAAGGCTGCTGGCGCAGCGGCCAGGGCTCCCTGTGCCAGCAGCGCAGCTGCAAGACCGAGGGCCGCAATGGAAGGAGCGCTCTTGAGCAGGGCAGGCATCCGCGAAAAGGGGCGAATCACAGGGACTCCAGGTTTCCGGTTGGCGGCAAGTCTATTGAGACGCTTCGAACCTGCGCACCCACAACATCCCGTAATCCCAAAGAAACGGCCCTTCCGGGCCGCTTTTTGGAACCTTGCTCCCGGGTGGTTGCCTCGGATCCGCTTCTGGCCTGCCATCAGGCCATTTGCCGATCAGTACCCTGAACGGGGCAGGAATCGGCCGGTTGTTCTCTTGCCTCTCAGAACCTGAACGTGTAGTTGAACTTCACCGTTGCATCCGCATGCTGCGAGCGGAAGCCGCCGTTCGGGAGCTCCTCTGCCAGGTTGTGGTTGAAGACAATGAACATCTCGCGACCGGCTTCCGGGATCCACCGCACGCGGCTGTGGGCGGCAATGCTGTTCGAGACGTTGTCGTACTGGATCAGCGTCACCCACGACCACGTGGCATTGAACATCACGTCGAAGCGGGACGACATCAATCGCACGATGAAGTCACCTTCGGGCAGCTTCACGTCGTTGTATTCGAACGCACCCGTGAACCAGAAATGCGAGGACATCTTCCACGTCATGTCGCCACCGGCCTTCCAGCGATCGCCCGTGTAGAAGGCGCCGTCCGACAGCGTCAGGGTGCCCGACACCGCGCGGCTGCCAGAGGTGTCGAAGGTGATCTGGGTCTCGTTGAAGTCGTAGCGTCCTACCGGCACGAAGATGCCGTTTGAAATCTGGAATGGGGTTCTGAGGACTTCGGTGTTCTGGATGAAGAACAGCTTGAACTGGTCATTGAGCGGATTGAACAGCTCGGGCGTGCGCCACGTGATGACACGGCTCTGCAACTCGCCGTCGTTAAGTCCGTTGAACTGCTGGAAATCGACTGCAGCGCGGACGGTCTGCAACGGCTTCCCGGAGCGACGCAACGTGTAGCCGAGTTCTGCCGCGTAGTTCGAGACGTCCTTGCGATTCACGTAGCCGAGTGCCGGATTGAAGTTGGCCTGCAATTCCTTGAGGCCCACGCCCCCGTACCAGCCGGTGTTGTTCGGGCTGCGCAAACGCACGCCCCAGGCCATGTCGTCGCCCTTCAGGCCTTCGGTGTCGCTCTGCTGCACCCAGGCTTCGCCTTCGAGTGAATGGCCGCCGGCGAAGCGATTGTCCGTGTACTTGAAGTCCGCGCCGACCAGTGTGTTGTCGAGATTCGAATTCGGGTTGCCACTCGTGGCGATGAAGCCGAGCGACGATTCGGAGAGCACGTTGGCCACAGCGCGCACGACGAACAGGTTGCGCGCATCGACGGTGGCTTGTTGATCCTGGCGAATGGCAAGCGCACCGACGTTGAAGCCGCCGATACGCCCAGCGACCTTGGCCCCGGCCACGAGATCTACCGGATTGCCCGTACTCGAGAGGCCGATGCGGCGTGAGAAGAACGGCCGGCCGTTCTCGAGCGTGGGTCGCGTGAATGTCGGGTTGATGTTGCCTGACACATCGCCGCCCTTCAGGCGGCCAAACTCGAAGATGTCTGATTCGCGCAGGAAGAAGCCCCGCTTTTCCGGGAAGAACAGGCTGAAGCGCGAGAGATTGACCTGCCGGTTGTCCACTTCGGTTGCGGAGAAATCCGTGTTGAAGGTGAGCGACGCGTTCATGCCCGGCGTGACCTTGTAGTAGACATCGAGCGATGGCTCCACCTTGAGCTCGCTGGTGTTCGCGACGTAGTCCTTCTCCTGGCGGAAGCTGACGCCCGGTACGACATCCAATCCAAAGCCCTGGTTCAGGTCCTTGAGGCCCGTGATCGTGCCGCTGCTGCTCGGGTTCTGGTTGCGATTGCGGTAGGTCCAGCCGTCACGCTCGTTCTTGCGCGCGATCAGGCGGCTGAAGTTGAAGCCCCAGGTGTCATTGGCGGGGTTGAATGACAGCGTCTTGAACGGGATGGCCATTTCGGCAGTCCAGCCGTCGGCATCCCGGACGGCCTTGGCGGCATAGATGCCGTCCCATTCCCATTGCAGCTGCGAGGTGTCGAGATACAGGGCATCGTCACGGATGCTGTTGGAGTTCACTTCGAACCGGTAGCCGTTGCGCTTGTCGTTGAACGTGTCGAGGATGATGGCGAACTTGTCCTCGTTGTTCAGGCGCTCCCCCTGGCGCAGGATCTTGGACGTGATCTGGGCCGGCGCGGAATCCCACATCTTTGCGGCGACGTACAACGTGTCTGCGTCGTACATGACATAGATCCGCGTGCGCTCGGTCGGATCGGCATTTTCGGTCTGCTGGAATTGCCTGATGTCCTCGATGACGGTGGCCTTCTGCCAGCCGGCATCGTCGATGTGGCCATCGATCTTGGGCGCCTCGATGACTTCAATGCGCTTGATCGCGGCGCTCGTCAGCCGAGCCTCCGACGCACCGGCCGCCCCCGCAAGCGCGAAGGACGCCAGGCAAAAGGCCAGGACACCGGCGAGGTTCAGGCGCAGCAGGGCGGGGCGGGGCACGGTCGTCCCAATGCGGTTCTTCATACATCTTCCAGGACATGACAAGAAAAACGGCCGGGAAACCCGTCTGGGGCCCGAAACCGCGCGCCAATGGTAGCAGAGCGGCATGGGCCGCCGGGGTGGGGTTGCAGCCTGGAGGCCCAAATCTGCGGACTGCGACCGGCCAATGGAGCGCCCGTAACTCCTAGAACCTGAACGTATAGTTCAACTTGGCTGTGGCATCGGCGTGGATCGAGCGGAAGGATCCGTCCTCGTTCTCGTCAAGCAGGTTGTGGTTGAAGACGAGGTAGAAGTCCTGACCGGCCTTCGGCACCCAGTGCAGGCGGCTGTGAGCGGAGATGCTGTCCGACACGTTGTCGTACTGGGCCAATGTGGTCCACGACCACTGCGCATTGAACATGATGTCCGTGCGGACAGACGCCAGCCGTACGATGAATTCACCCTGTGGCAAGGTGACATCGTTGTATTCATAGTTCCCGGTGAACCAGAAATGCGGATTGGCCTTCCAGAGGACCTTGCCAGTGGCCCGCCAACGCTCGCCGGAATAGAAGTCGCCGACACGGTAGTTCACCTTGCCCGACAGTTCCCTTGAACCGGTGCTTTCGAGTTCGAGTTCATACTCGTTGAACTTGTAGTCGCCCACCGGCACCAGGACGCCATGCGAGATCAGGAAAGGCGTGCGCAGCACTTCCTCGTTCTGGTAGATGCGTGCCTTGAACTGGTCGTTCTTGCGGCCATAGAAATCCATGAGCCGGTACGTCACGAGGCGGCTCTGCAGGCTGTCGTCCGCGGTGCGGGTGTACTGCTCGAAGTCGACGCCGCTGTAGAACCCCTGCGTGATTCCCGTCGGGAACCGCTTCGTATAGCCCGCTTCCGCCGTGTAATTGCGGACGCCCTTGCGATTGACGAATCCCATCGCGGGGTTGAAGTTGGCTTCCAGTTCCTTGAACCCGAGGCCGCCGCGCCAGCCGGTGTTGTTCGGGCTGCGCAGGCGCGCGCCATAGGCCGCATCGTCGCCTGCAAGGCCTTCCGTATCGCTCTTCTCGTACCACAGTTCGCCTTCGAGGCTGCGGTTGCCTGGCAGGCGGTTGTTCACGTAGCGGAAATCGGTACCGACCACGGAGTTGTCCAGATTGGACCTCGGATTGCCCTTCGTGGCGATGAGGCCAAGGCTCGATTCGGACAGCACGTTGGCGACCAGGCGACCGACGAACAGGTTCTGCGCATCAACGGTGTCCGTCTGGTCCTGTCGAATGGCCAGTGCGCCAACGTTGAAACCGCCGATGCGTCCCGACACTTTGGTACCGGCCAGCAGGTCGACCGGAGCACCCGTCGCGGACAGGCCGATGCTCCTGGAGAAGAACGGCCTGCCGTTCTCGAGTGCCGCGCGCGAGAAAGTCGGATTGATGCTGAAGGAAATGTCGCCGCCTTTCAGCCTGCCGAATTCGAAGATGTCCGAATCGCGCAGGAAGAAGCCGCGCTTCTCCGGGAAGAACAGGCTGAACTGCGACAGGTTCACCTGCCGGTCGTCCACTTCGGTGGCAGAGAAATCGGTGTTGAAGGTCAGTGCAGCGTTCAGCCCCGACGTCACCTTGTAATACATGTCGAGGGAGGGTTCGACGCTGTCCTCCGTCGTGCCTGCAACAAACTCCCTGTCGCGTCGCAGGCTCACCGAGGGCACGACATCCAGCCCCAGGCCCTGGTCCGCGCCGAGGAGGCCGGTCATCTCGCCCGAGCTGCTCGGGTTCTGCGCGCGGTTGCGGTGGACCCAGCCGTCGCGTTCGTTCTTGCGGGAGATCAAGCGGCCGAAGTTGATACCCCACGTGCCGCTCGCCGGATCGAACGACAGCGTCTTGAAGGGAATCGCCATTTCTGATGTCCAGCCCTTCTCGTCCCGGGCGGAATCGGCGAAATAGATTCCATCCCATTCCCACTGCGTCTGCGTGGTGTCGAGATAGAGGGCGTCATCGCGCACGCCGTTGACGTTCACCTCGAAGCGGTAGCCATTGCGCTTGTCGTTGAACGTATCGAGGATGATGGCGATCTTGTCCTCGTTGTTGAGGCGCTCGCCCGAGCGAAGCACCTTGGCTTCGACCTTGTCGGGCTCCGATTCGAACAGGCGGGCGCCGATGTACAGCATGTCCTTGTCGTACATTACGTAGAACTCGGAGCGCTCGGTCGGTTCACCGATGTTCTGCTGGAACTGCGCGAGGTCGCTGACTACGGCGGCGCGCTGCCACACCGCTTCGTCGAGGTGGCCATCGATCTTGGGGGCATCGGCCTCTGGAATCCGCACGATCGCAAAGGTCTTTGCCGATGCCGCCTCTGCCGCAATCGACGTGGCGGGGCATGCAAGCCCGACCAGTAGCGTGATGGCCAGAGCCAGAATCCCGTGGGAACGGGCTCCTGGATTCTTTACAATTCTTTGCAATTCAGTCAGTTCCGGCAGGCATTGCGCAATGGGCGGGGAGACTAGCCGGGTTCCGGGCGTTCGTCGAGAAGGACTTGCCCTGATGAAAGCGATGGAAGGTGGGGACCGTCAGGCAGGCACCAGCTAGGGTCGGTGAGCGTGGGGTACTGCTCGGTTGTGGAGCGAAGAGCTGCGTGTGATGTGCCGGAAGTGCTTTCACGTCGGGCAGTGAATTGATCTCACGGGCCGGCCCATCGGAGTCTCGGGTGACGCCAAGCGGCCGGCACCCTGTCCTCGGTCAAGCGCGCCTAGCGATTCATCCGCTCATTCACCAGGCTCTCAACCACACCGGGATCGGCGAGCGTCGAGATGTCTCCCAGCTGGTCGTACTCGTTGGCGGCGATCTTGCGCAGGATGCGGCGCATGATCTTTCCCGAACGCGTTTTCGGCAGGCCCGGTGCCCACTGGATGAAATCCGGAGTCGCGATGGGACCGATCTCCTTCCGTACCCAGTCGCGCAGTTCCAGGCGCAGTGCTTCCGTCGGTTCCGCATCCGCCACCAGCGTGACGAACACGTAGATGCCTTGACCCTTGATGTCGTGCGGGTAGCCCACTGCAGCCGCTTCCGCCACCTTCGCGTGCGCCACCGCCGCACTTTCGATTTCGGCGGTCCCGAGGCGATGCCCGGCGACGTTCAGGACGTCGTCGACGCGACCGGTGATCCAGTAGTAACCATCGGCATCGCGTTTCGCGCCGTCGCCCGTGAAGTACGACCCCGGGAAGGTCTTGAAGTACGTCTCAACAAAGCGGTCGTGATCGCCGAACAGCGTGCGCATCTGGCCTGGCCAGCTGTCCGTGATCACAAGGTTGCCCTCGCACGCGCCGTCGAGCACCTTGCCCTCGGCATCGACAATCGCCGGCTCGATGCCGAAGAACGGCACTGTCGCGGAGCCTGGCTTCTGGTCGATCGCGCCCGGTAATGGAGTGATCAGGATGCCACCGGTCTCCGTCTGCCACCACGTGTCGACAATCGGGCAGCGGCCATCGCCGACGACGCGGTGATACCACTCCCACGCTTCCGGATTGATGGGCTCGCCGACGCTGCCGAGCAGGCGCAGCGTCTTGCGCGACCAGTGTTTGACCGGCTCTTCGCCTTCTCGCATCAATGCGCGAATCGCGGTCGGAGCTGTATACAGCACAGTCACTCCGTGCCGGTCCACCGTCTGCCACAGCCGTCCCGCATCGGGATAATTAGGCACGCCCTCGAACATCAGCGTTGTCGCACCGTTCGCAAGCGGGCCATAGAGAACATAGCTGTGGCCGGTGACCCAGCCCACATCGGCCGTACACCAGTAGACGTCGTCTTCCCGTACGTCGAAGGTCATCTCATGCGTCATCGCCGCGTAGACGAGATAGCCGCCGCTGGTATGCAGCACGCCTTTCGGCTTGCCCGTCGAGCCTGACGTATACAGAATGAAGAGCGGGTCTTCGGCCCCAACGGCGAAAGGGGAGCAAACCGCAGATTGATCCCGCACGAGTTCTTCGAACCACTGGTCGCGCGGGACATACATCGGCACGCGGGCGCCCGTGCGGCGGACGACAACGACGTGCTTGACACATTCAGTGCCTTTGCTCGCCAGTGCGAGGTCGACGTTGCTCTTGAGTGCGATGCGTTTGCCGCCGCGAATGCCTTCGTCTGCGGTGATGATCACGGCCGAGCCGCAGTCTGCAATGCGGCCCGCGAGAGAATCGGGTGAGAAACCGCCGAATACGACAGAGTGAACGGCGCCGATCCGGGCACACGCGAGCATGGCCACTGCGGCTTCCGGAATCATGGGCAGATAGATCGTGACGCGATCGCCCGGCTGGACACCAAGCGCAATCAGCGCGTTGGCGCAGCGGCACACCCGTTCGTGAAGTTGTCGATACGTGATGTGCTCGGAGAGGAGCGGATCGTCGCCTTCCCAGATGATCGCTGTCTTGTCTCCCCGTGTGGCGAGGTGCCGGTCAAGACAATTGGCCGAGACATTGAGCAGGCCGTCTTCGTACCAGCGGATGTGCAGGTCGTTCGCCGCGAAGCTCACGTCCTTGACCTTCGTGAACGGTTTGATCCAGTCGATCCGCTTCGCCATGCGGGCCCAGAAGCCTTCCTGGTCGCTGATCGATTCCGCATACAGCTTGTCGTAGTCCGCGCGCTGGACTCGGGCGCGAGCGGCGAAGGCGGGAGGGACGCTATAGAGTTTCTGGCTCATGGTAAGGGCGAGGCGGTTAAGCGGTTAAGCGGATAGGTGGTTGAGGGATTCAAGGCTTGCCAAGCGCCGCGCGAATTCGCTGTGCGTGGTCGGCCAGCAGGACCTGGTCGGCCATCTGCCGCGAATGCGACCGCAGTCCGACGCCGGCGTAGCGCGGCACGATGTGGAAGTGGATGTGGAACACCGTCTGGCCTGCCTCGGGGCCGTTGAACTGCATCAGCGTAAGCCCGTCCGGCTGAAACGCGGTGCGGATCGCAACCGCCACCTTCTGCGTGGCCTGGATGAGCTGGCCGAGATCGGCGGGCGACAGGTCGAACAGGTTCTCGGCGGGCGCCTTCGGGACGACGAGCGTGTGTCCGTCTGACTCCGGCATCACGTCCATGAAGGCCAGGGTCGCCTCGTCTTCAAAGACCTTGTGTGCGGGGATTTCGCCGCGGAGGATCCGCGCAAAGACATTGCCGTTGTCGTAGCTCATGGCCGCAGTCTACCCGCTGTGGGGGGCTTCCGCAGTTCTTGAGCGACGTGGGAGTGGTGCTTGAACTGCCGGAGCGATCGCCCGCTCAGATGCCGGCTTTGCCCAGCGCGTCGACCACCTGCCGGATGGTGGTCCCGAGGGCGGGGTGCTTGGCTTCAAACCCCAAGGCCAATGCCTCAAGGCGCTCGGCAACGGGCTGTTCGGGCGGGCCCGGGGGGGCAGATTTGTCGAGCAGGCGGGTAATGTCCCCGAGGAGGGCAATCAGTGCCTGGCGGGAACTGGCATCGACCGCGGTGGTGCCGTCGAGTTCGACGTGCAGGGCCTCAAGGCGTTGATGCAGGGCCGAAGGCATGACTCGCTCCTGGGAGGGCAATCGCAGGCGCGCAGCCTGCACAACGGACCCAGGATAGGTGCACGCGGCTCGCGCTCGCAAGCGCGGAACCGCGTGGCACTTAAGGACTTGTGCTGCTGGGCAGGTTACTTGGCTGCCTTCTTCTTCGGCAACAGATTCACCTTGTACTTGTCTCCAAGCTCGGCCAGGGCAGCATCATCGAGCTTCGTCATGCCGATGATGGTCGATTTCTCCGGATACGGCCCGCTGGTGATCACCAGTTGGTCCATGCCATAGCCGCACAGGCGCCCATCGCCATTGCCGTCGACGACGTTCAGCGTTTCCGTCGACTTGAGATCGGTCAGGGCGAATCCCAGCGTTACGTGGTAGGCCATGTGGCCGTTTGGCGCCCAGATCACGAGGTTGCGCGAGTCGAGCCCGCGCCAATCATTGATCGTGCCGGCAAAGATGCAGCTGTTGGCATCCTTCTTCGGGGCTGCCGTCTCCGCCGCAGCAACGCAAGTCGACCCGAGGACCATGGCCACCGCGACGACGGCCGTCGCCACGGCCCCACTCAGCGGAGCCCTTGCAGAAAGTGCACTGGCAATACGGGTATTCATGTTCGTGGCTCCACTTAGGCTCGTGTTTGAACACTGCCTTGAGTCCACGCCCGTGGCCTCAAGGGTTCTGCGTGTAGGCTACTTTTATCTCAGCCGTGCTGAACTCATACTGAATGGACCGGCTTGCGGCAGCGCACCGTTCCAATCACCCGGCCGCCGAGCCTTTCAGGATTCCATTACGTCCCGCGTGGCTTGGCCCGCGCTGTAGCTTCTGCCTCGAGAGGGTTATCCGGCCAGTAGTGACGTGGGTACCTGCCTTTCAGTTCGCGCTTCACGTCGGCATAGCCCCGTGCCCAGAAGCTCTTCAGGTCGCGGGTAACCTGCACCGGCCTTCGAGCCGGCGACAGCAGCTGCATCGTGACGGGGACCTTGCCGCCCCCCAGCAACGGCGTCTCCGTCATGCCGAACACTTCCTGCAACCGGACTGACAGTACCGGACCTTCGGCGGTGTATTCGATCGGAATCCGGGAACCGCTGGGAACGTCGAGGTGCGTCGGCGCCACGCTGGCCAAGCGTTGCTGTTGCTGCCAGTCGAGCAGGGCTTCGAGGACCGGTGTCAGCGACAGTCGGGACAGATGATCCCGTCGCGAGATGCCGTCCAGCCACGGCGCAAGCCAGTCGTCCAGCGTCGACAGCAGGTGGGCGTCGTCGACCTGCGGCCACGGCTTTGGCGCGTGCGTGTCATTCTGTCGCGCGAACTCGATGCGCGTCTGCAGGACCCGTGTCTCCTTCGACCAAGGCAGCGCGTCCAGGCCCAGTTCGCGGAGGCCGGTGAGCATCGCCTGGCGGATGCGTTCGGGATCGCTTGTGGTGAGTGCGCGGTCATCGAGCTTTAGTGCACCGAGCCAGCGTTCCTTGCGCGCGAGGACACTGTTCGAGCGGCTGTCCCATTCGATGCGCTCCGTGTCCAGAATGGCATCGCGGAACACGGTCTCGACCTGCTGCCGCGTAATCGGTGCGGCCAGGCGAATGCGGGCCTCGCGGTCGCCCGCGTCGAGCTCCGCCACGACGAGCATTTCCGCGCGTCCCAGGAGCTGCGCATCCTTGAGCATGGCGCCGCGGCCGCCAGCAAGCAGATATCGCGCGGACTCTCCTTGCGACTCGGCGCGGGCCAGGCCAACGCGATCCGGATAGGCGTGCGCAAGCAGTTCGCCGGTCATCGTGTCGGTGTCGATGCGCTCGCGATCGGCGGTTTCGCCCAGCTGTCGTGCGAGCAGGCCTGCTGCCTGCAGGATCCGTTGGCGCGCGCCCTGGTCGACCTCTATGCCGTGCTGCATCCTGCTGCGTTCGCGGAGCGCATCGACACGGAGTCGGAGGTCCGCATCGCGTGTGGAATCACGGGAGCGCAGCAAGTCACGCTCGGCGAGCAACGCGGCAAGCTCGGTGCCGAGGCGCGCCGCCCCAGCGGCACGCGCCTTGAGCAGCATGTGAGCCAGGCGGGGATGCGTGCCCAGTGCGGACATCTCGCGACCATGGGCAGTGATGCGTCCGTCCCTGGCTATCGCGCCGAGCGACTGCAGCAGTTCGATCGCTTGTGCGTAGCTGCCCGCTGGCGGTGGGTCCAACCAACGCAATTGCGTCGGTGAGGCGATACCCCACAGTGCCAGTTCCAGCGCGAGCGGGGCGAGATCGGCATCGAGTATCTCCGCTGCAGTCTGCGCCGCCAGAGCCGCCTGTTCAGTCTCGGTCCACAGCCGGTAACACACGCCCGTGCTCAAGCGGCCTGCGCGGCCGCGGCGCTGCTCGGCGGCGGAGCGGGCGATGCGAACGGTCTCGAGACGGCTCATGCCAGTCCCGGCATCAAAGCGGGCGCGACGCTCAAGGCCGGAATCGACGACAATACGGATTCCTTCGATGGTGAGACTCGTCTCGGCAATGTTGGTTGCCAGCACGATCTTGCGTTGTCCGGGTGGAGCCGGTTCCAGCGCAGCATCCTGTTGTGCAGCAGGGAGGTCGCCGTACAGCGGCAGCACGCGCGTGCCGGCCGGCAGGGCCGAGTCGAGCAGCAGCCGTTCGGTGCGTCGGATTTCACCCTGGCCGGGAAGGAAGGCCAGCACATCGCCGGGGTCCGCATCGAGCACCCGCACGATCGTACGGGCCATTTGGCTCGCGATGTCGAACCAGGGAGTCGAATTGCCTCGATGGGCCGTCGGTGCCACCGTCTGATAGCGGGCATCGACCGCAAAGGCCTTGCCAGCCGATGTGATGCGCGGTGCGTTGCCGAGCAAGCTGGCCACGGCTTCGCCATCCAGTGTCGCCGACATCACGACCAGCCGCAGGTCTTCGCGCAGCGTGCCCTGTACGTCGAGGCACAGCGCGAGGCCCAGATCGGCATTCAGGCTGCGTTCGTGGTACTCGTCGAAGATGACCATCGCCACGCCGTCGAGCGACTGGTCGCGTTGCAGGCGCCGCGTCAGGATGCCTTCGGTGACGACTTCGATGCGCGTTGCGGCGCTGACCTTGGTGTCGAGCCGCGTGCGATAACCGACGGTCTTGCCAACGGGTTCACCCAGCAGCATTGCCATGCGCGCGGCCACCGCACGCGCGGCAAGCCGCCGCGGTTCCAGCATCAGGATCTGGCCTGACCCGAGCCAACCTGCTTTGAGCAGCGCGAGGGGCACGCCTGTCGACTTGCCGGCGCCCGGGGGTGCCTCGAGCACGACGTTGCGCTCAAGCTCGAGCGCGGCGAGCAGGCGCGGCAGCGCTTCAGTGATCGGCAGGGTGGCAGGCACGAAGGGAATCAAGGCAGTGATGCCTTAGGCAGCCAATGAAGTTCAGGAAGCTGGGAAGCTGGGAAGCAAGGAAGCAAGGAAGCAAGGAAGCAAGGAAGCCGGAGGGCGGTGACGCCAGGCAGCCTCCGGCTTCCAGTACTTCCTGGCTTCCGCAGGCTGTCTGCTCGTCAGAGATTCTTCGCTGCAAAGGTGTCGCACTGGTTCATGTCGCCGGTCGAGAAGCCCCGACGGAACCGGCTGACGCGCTGCTCCGACGTGCCATGCGTGAACGAATCGGGCGCGACGTAGCCTTGTGACTGGCGCTGCAGGCGGTCATCACCGATGGCGTTGGCGGCGTTCAGGCCTTCCTCGATGTCGCCGGCTTCAAGCAGCCGCCGCGACTGATCCGCGTTGTGGGCCCAGATGCCGGCGAAGCAATCGGCCTGCAGCTCCTGCCGGACCGACAGCGCGTTCGCTTCGACTTCGCTGGCGCCGCGCTGGCGGGCGGCCTGATTGCGCTCCGAGATGCCAAGCAGCGTCTGCACGTGATGGCCGACTTCATGCGCAATGACATAGGCCTGCGCAAAGTCGCCGCCCGCGCCGAGCTTCTGTTGCAGGTCTCCGTAGAACGACAGGTCGATGTAGACCTTCTGGTCGCCTGGGCAGTAGAAGGGCCCCGTGGCGGACTGCGCATGGCCGCAGGCCGAGTCGACGGCGCCGCTGAACAGCACGAGCGTGGGTTCCACGTACTGGCGGCCGGCTGCCTTGAAGAGCGTATTCCACGTCTCCTCAGTGTCGGCGAGGACAAAGCCCGTGAACTCTCGCAACTGTGCTTCGGCAGCGGACTCCTGATACGGGCCCTGTGCGGATTGCGTCTGACCGCCGCCCGTCATCTCCTCGACGTTCTGCAGCAGCGTGGTCGGGTCCTGGCCCGTGTAGAGCGCGATCAAGATGACGACAACAGTGCCGATGCCTCCTAAGCCCACACCACGGGAGAGTCGGCTGCCCCGACGGTCCTCGATGTTCTCGCTCTGCTTGCGACCTTGCCAACGCATGGGATGAGGTTTCCGGTCGATGTGAAGAGAGAAGCAGAGCGTAACGCTCGGCGACGGTGGGCGATAGTGGGGCACGGCGTGGCAATTCGTGCGGGACATCGACGCCCGGGTCTCGATTCGGTCAAGATGCGGACGAGGAGGCAATGCAATGACTGAAAGGACGGTGGCGATCGTGGGCGCGGGCCTGGCCGGTCTCGCCTGCGCGAGGGCGCTGGTAGGAGCGCAATACTCGGTCACGGTCCTTGAGAAGAGCCGCGGGCTGGGCGGGCGCATTGCCACCCGGCGGGTGGGCGGGCTCGCCTTCGACCATGGGGCCCAATACTTTGTCGTACGCGACCCCGGATTTCGCGACTACATCGATCTCGCGAGCGCCACCGGATACGCGGCGACATGGCTGCCCGCAGCGCCCGGCATGTCGCGGCGGGAGCCGTGGCACGTCGGAGTGCCGGGCATGAGCGGGATCGTCAAGCCGCTGGCAGCCGGACTCGACGTGAAGCGCGGCCTGAAAGTGCTCAAGTGCGAGTGGCGTGACGGCGAGTGGTACCTCAAGACCGAGTCGGGCGATGAACTCGGACCGTTCGCCGTACTGTTGCTGGCGGTGCCAGCGCCGCAGGCTGTCGAACTGACGCGGGACTTTACCAGCGCCCTCGACGTCGAGATCCTGCTGCGCAATGTGCGCATGGCGCCGTGTTGGGCCGCGATGGTGGCCTATGCCGACCGGCTCGATGTGCACGCTGATGTACTGACCGACCAGGAAGGAATGCTGGCGTGGGCGGCGAGGGATGTCGGCAAGCCGGGGCGGCTGTCGACACAGGATTGCTGGGTGCTGCATGCGTCTTCGGAGTGGACGCGCGAGCACATCGACGACCCACCCGCGACTGTGGCTGAGGCGCTCGTGGCCGAATTCGGCAAGCGCATGGGCTTCGAGGCGCGGGCGAAATACCATGCCGCCCATCTGTGGCGTTACGCGCGCGTAGAACAGCCGCTCGGGGCACCTTGTGTCTGGGATGCGAAGTTGCGCTTCGGGTTGTGCGGCGACTGGTGCCTGGACGCGCGCGCCGAAGCCGCGTGGTCGAGCGGTACGAGCCTCGCGCAGCAGGTGCTCGCGGTACCCTGAAGCAAAACCTTAGAACTGGCCGCCCTGTTCGGCAGGGCCGCCGACCGTCTGCGACGGCGATGAACCCAGCCACCGCGCCGGCAGGTTGAACGCGCTGACCAGCGAGACGGCCAGCGCAGCCGCGTAGGGAATGGACTGGATCAGCAGCACTGCTGTCCACACGGACAGGTCCGGACTGCTCAGCTCTTCCGGCACCGTCTGCAGGCCGAGCGCGGCCAGCCACAATGCAAGCATGAGGAGGGATTCCTGGCGCGCGGCGGCGACGGCGGCGGCGAACGCGTGCGGCTGGGCCTGTTTGGGCGTGCGGAAGAACGGTTCGTCCTTGGTGACGAGACCTTTCACGACGGCAAGGCCGATCGTGTGCGACAGCGCGAGTCCTGCGAGGGCCGCGGCAAATGTCTGCCGGAGGTTGGCCTTCACGCGCGTCACATACAGGTGGATGAGTTTCACCAGCTTGAACGTGAACAGCGAGAGTGGCAGCACCGAGAACATCAGGAGCGGCGGCTCGATGCGTGCCGGCGCAATGATCATTGCGAGGGTCCAGCCGATCGCGAGCGCATTGAACAGCAGATTGAGTCCGTCTGCGACCCAGGGCAGCCAGCCTGCGATGAAGTGATACCGTTGTCCGGCGGTGAGGCGCTTGTCGCGGCGCGAGAACAGCGAGCCGACGTGGGCGCGCAGGATCTGCATCGCCCCGTAGGCCCAGCGGAAGCGCTGCTTCTTGAAATCGATGAAAGTGTCCGGCATCAGGCCGCGGCCGTAGCTCGTCGGAATGTACGTGGCTTCATACCCTGCTTCGAAGATCTTGAGGCCGAGATCCGCATCCTCGGTGATGCACCACTCCGCCCAGCCCTCGACGCTTTCGAGCACGTTGCGGCGGACCAGCGTCATCGTGCCGTGCTGGATGATGGCATTGCGCTCATTGCGCGTGACCATCCCGATCTGGAAAAAGCCGCGGTACTCCGCGTGGCACATGGCCTTGAACAGGTTGTCATCGGCATCGCGGTAGTCCTGCGGCGCCTGCACGATGGCGGTGCGCGGATTGTCGAACCCCGGCACGAGTTCCTTCAGCCACGTGGGTTCGACCTTGTAGTCGCTGTCGATCACGGCGACGACTTCGGCGTCGGGCGCCGTCTGCCGCAGCGCGAAGTTGAGCGCGCCCGCCTTGAACCCGGCCAGCGGGCTCACGTGGAAGAAGCGGAAGCGGGGACCGAGCGCGAGGCAGTGCGTCTCGACAGGTCGCCAGGTGCCCTCGTCCTTCGTGTTGTTGTCGATCACGAGGACTTCGAAGTCAGGATAGTCAAGGCGCGCGAGCGCATCCAGCGTTTCATTGAGCATCTGCGGCGGCTCGTTGTAGGCCGGCACATGGATCGAGACCTTGCGGACCGAGCCTGACGCCGCCGCCGCCGCCACAGCCGCGTTGCTGCTCGTGTTGACCTGCAGCAGCCGGCGTCTGCCGGTATCCCAGCGGGCCTCGGCCCATTCATGCGCCTCTGCGAGCATGACGGCGACGAGGCCTAGCATGCCAATGATCAGCAACGTACCGACCAGAACCCCCGTGATCGTCAGGTATTTCTGCGAGTAGTCGTAGATGATGAGGACCGTGATCGTGGCGGTGGCGTACACGACGGCCGCCAGGAAACTCCGTCCGCGCGTGCCGAGCGAGCCGCTGAACATGTAGATCGCGCCGAGCAGCAAGCCCGAGATCACCACCGACACGCCTGCAAGGACGTGCCACTCCGGAATGCGGATGATGGGTTCGACGAACTCGAACTTGGGTTTGCGGTTGACGTCGAATACGCCCCAGTACGCGCCGACGGACCCTTCGATCGCCGACTTCCACGGCTGGTCGAACGCTTCCATAAGGTAATAGACATACTTCTCCTGCTTGGCGCGTGCGATGAAGCGGCGCAGGAACAGGGCTTCATTGGCGGGCGAGGCAACGGCCTTCTCGCGCGTGCGGCCGTCGGACGGCCAGCCCACTTCGCCGATG
>CAISDJ010000053.1 GCA_903884105.1 uncultured Pseudomonadota bacterium
GCAACTCGAGGTCTGCCCGCGCGACGGCTGGGTCGACGGACCCACGACCGTTGAAAAGGCCGAACTCGACGTGGCACAGGACGCCGGCACGCTGCGCCTTTCCGTGGTCGACGACGAGTACAAGGAACGGTGGACCCTGCGCGTGCCGCCGGCCATGGCAATTGCTCTGGAGATGGGTATCGGCGAGGCCGTGATGAAGGGCATGAAAGGCGATATCAAGGTGGAACTCGGTATCGGTGAACTGAAGATCGAAGGCGCCGCCGCCGACTATGGGAGTGTATCGGGCGAGGTGGGCGTGGGCGATTTCACGCTGCGCGCCACGGGCGGCTCGCGCGAGGAGAGCCGCGTGCTGGTCAGCAAGGAATCAAACTGGACCGGCTCAGGCCCTGCCAAGATCGAGGCCGAGGTGGGGATCGGGGAGGCGGTGGTGAGGTTGGAGTGAGGCCGACGCCGGATGTCAGGTGAGGCCTGACACGATCTGACGTTGCAGTCTGCCTGATTGGCATGTCGCGCGCGTGGCGCGCTCCTACGCCGGAATCGGCGATATGCCTGCGATGTCGGACATCACGATGTGTAAGGTTTCACTTGACACATATCGGCCCTTGTCAGACATTCCACCCATGATCAGGACCTTCAGAAACAAGGAACTTGCAGCTCTTTGGGCAGGAACGAGAGCACGTATCGACCACAGACTCCACAAGCGGATCCTGCAGCGGCTCGATGCGCTCGATGCCGCAGGTAGCGCGGAGGAGATGAACGTCCCCGGATTCGACTTCCATCCACTGAAGAGTTTTGATCCCACCCGTTTCAGCGTTCACGTCAACGGGCCGTGGTGTATCACGTTCGAGTTTTCGGCTGGTGATGCGCTTCGCGTCGATTTCGAGCAGTATCACTGAGAGAACCCGCCATGACCGACATTACCGCCCGTCGCAGCCGCAAGCGCCGCCCCACACACCCGGGCGCGCTGCTCAATGACACCGTTTTGCCGGCGCTGGACCGCACGAAGGCAGAGCTCGCCCGACTGCTCGGCATGTCGCGGCAATCGTTGTACGCCATTCTCGCGGGAACCCAGCCGGTGACGCCCACCACGGCCGTGAAGCTCGGCAAGCTGTGCGGCAACGGCCCCGAGCTGTGGATGAGTATGCAGGCGGCGTATGACTTGTGGGGTGCTGAGAGGGAGGTGGATGTCACCGGCATCCCGACGTTGAAGTCGGCGTGACTGTCATGTCGCGCGCATGCCGCGCTCCTGCGCCGATTCCCGGGTAGGAGCGGGCCATGCCCGCGATTTCTTCAGATCTCAACGCTGCTCACACCGCGCCTCGCGCCGCAGCGCATCCACCGCCTGAGCCTGCTCCGCGTCTGTTACCACGCGTCGTATCAGCACGATGCCGCGATCCGAGCGCAGCAGTGCCGAGGGCGCGCTCACCGGCACCTTCTGGCGCGGCTTGCCGACCCAGATATCAAAATCCGCGCCGGGCGCCAGCGCCTGATCGTTCATCACGAAGATGTTGTCGCTGTTGCCCGCGAACACGGAGACCGAGGTGTATGGCGCGCTTGCCGGGGCGCGGATGCGAACCGGGCCCTCACGTACGTCCACCACGCAGAGCGAGTACATCAGGTCCGGGC
>CAISDJ010000054.1 GCA_903884105.1 uncultured Pseudomonadota bacterium
ATGTGCGCGGTGCTGCGGAATATGAAGTTGGGCATCTTGAGGAGGCGTTCAACGTGGCATACACCCGCCTGTTCCCGCACATTGCGAAACTCGCGGTAGATGGTAGTTTCTAGGCAAACTATTCGGATTATCACGAATCGTGCGAATGGCAGCACAAGTGCGAGCGAACCCCCTCCGAGAGTCGTCGGTGTCGAGCTGGCAGGCTCGATAGGCTTGGGCTCCATCCTCGGAGAGGAACACCTTGGCTTGGCCCCCTCCGCCGCGCTCCTGTAACCCATCCGGCCAGGCGACGGTATCGACAGCAAGCCTCATGAGCGCGAGTTGACTTGCGTCATCGGTGCGAAGCATTCCAGATTTTCGACGAAGGAGTTCACGTAGAAGAGGGCGACGGAATTCGGGGCCCTCATTACTGATAACGCCCCGCGATCGAAGGTCAGCGAGCGCCTGCTTACATCGCTCCACGGGCACCGTTGCCTGCACCTTCATAGACTGAAGCTCGGCATTGAGCCAAGTGAGAGAGGCATCAAGACGCTCCTCGACGCCCAAATCTTGAACTTCATATCGCGCCCAGGCAACCGCGAGCGGAAACGCATCGACGGGATCCCAAGGTTCATCGTGAAAGCTCATTTCAGCACGCGCGTAGTTCCACAGATCCTCTGGTATTTCCTTGCTGACGCCCAACAAGCCCTCGATACTCTTCTTCACGTCACTGTCAAGTATGAACAGGCGGCGTCCATTCAAGTTCTCGCGGACTCGGCTAACTACCTCTTCGAGCGTGACGAGATTATTGGCCCAGTCGACAAGTTCCAGACGCGCAGCCCTGCTGCTGTCTATTGCACCCTGACCGACTTCCCGCAGATAGCGGGCCAGAGACGTCTCGTCGAAGTCATGACGAGCGGAGCCGTGCTGCAGCAAAAAGGTGGCACAGTTTTGCCCCATACGGACCTTAAGGTCGACCGTCCCGAAAAGTGCAATCTGAACAATGGCACGCCCAGCGACCGACTGGAAGAGCAAGTTGTCCACCAACTGCTTGAACTGATTTCCCCAGCGGGGCCCGGCACAGCGAGGCACGAGGTCCTGCGCCTCGTCGATCAGCAGAACGATTGATCGCTTTCCGCGTTGGCCAACGAACTCCTGAATGCGTTCCCAGGCACGCCAGTCACTAACTAAGCTTGTCGGCGCATTACACTGCGGTGGGGCAGACTTCCACGTATTTACCAAACTGTTTTGGATGGCATCCCAAACAGCCTTGGCGGCCTCCTCCGGACTCAGCGCGCGGCATCCCTCAACCCGAATCACATGATGCCCAGCGTCGGTAGCGTGTTCCGCGAGATGTTGGAACAAAATGGTCTTGCCGAACCTGCGCGGCGCCACCACCATGAAGGACTTCCGCCCCTCCGCGACTATGCCCTCCAACTTCACATGCGCCATCTGCGCCCCAAGAGGTCGTTTCACGACCAATTGGCTGGCAGTCAGATAGCCAACCCCCGTACCCATGGTTCCAGCGGGCAAAGTCGTCGCGAACTTTGAAAAAGTCAGTTGCGAACTTTCATTCCCAACTGCCAGTTTCAGAGACATGTCGGTTAGTTCACCTACTCTTCGAAGCTTTTGAGCAAGCCCCAGGGTTACGGGCACCGTGAGCACCTCTTCCCTACCCCAACGCCCCGAGGTCTCGATCTGGCGCCAGCGCAGCGGATCAGCAGGCAGCGTCCACTCCAACGCCTTACGTTCACCAAATTTGATTAGCTTCAAGCCGTCCGGCAACCCGGGAGCCGGCGGCACCTCGTCGATCGTAGTGGACGTGACCAGAACCACTAGGTCGGTGGTAGCCACAAGATCTGCCATCACTCGCACGGGGAGCTCAAGGAATACGCATCTTTCACCTTCTACCGACGGAGGGACGAAGACAGTGGGCAGGCCGACGCGCCCGTGATCGTCCGTCACGACGTGTCCGAATTCGAGCGGCCTGACAACAGGATGAGTGCGTTTCGAGGCAGATACCTGCCCAATGGCAGACCCTGGCTCCACCGGAACGCTCGCCAAATTCAGCAGCATCTTCTGCGCCAGACGGAATGTAGCCGCCTCTTTAAGATCAGCTCGATCCTCGTCACCACATGAAGTAACTATGTCGATCTTAGGTAGTGCGGCGAGCGCATGGACCACATCCGCAGCCTGCGCGAGTGCGGCGACCATCTCAGCGAATGCGCTTAGGTGCAGCGCACGGTGCCACTTACCAAGTTGACTTGCTATTTCCAGAGTTTCGTTTGGCGACACCAAGCGGAACAGATCCTGGCAGCTGGGAGGTAGTGCGGTGGTTGCCGCTGCGAGGGCCTCAGCGCGGCGCCATGCGGCTTCAAGCTCCTGATCGATCACATCAGACCGGACCGCGGGCGGCGGCAACTCCAACAAGTTCGATGGCGGTGCACCGCTGAACGTCCTAGCGACCCAGTCCAGCGCAACGGCAAAGCGCTGTAGAAGTTGTTTGTCCCCAAGCACTGCAATCATCGCATCTTCTCTGCTCTGGCCTTCAGCACTGGAAAAGGACCATATCGGCAGGTTCCTCGCAGCCGAAGTGTTCATACAGTACAGGGTGTCCTCCAGATACTGTAAACTCTCACAGTAGATCTGGGCCGGAGGCACGGGGCGAAGAACAGTGCCCAAGTCAGTCACAGTCCGGCGCTTGGCTTCTGCAGTCACCACACACTCATCACTCGGCACGTTATTGAGCCGGACCCGGAGTCGAGCGATCTCATCTCCCAACCTATTGATCTGCTGCTCTCGGGTGGCGCGGGGGTCAGATGTGTCGAGGATGCCTCTTAGGGTGGGATCAGCTTCGAGCAGCAGGTCTGTGGCGAGGGAGTGCCAGTCTCGAACGTCGTTTCGTACCCGACCGGAACTGGACAAGGCGACGCCTGCCGCCGTTGCGTTCCGCTGGTTGTCCTCCTGGGAGGTTGGCATGAACGGTGCTGCAGGATTGGACCGCTGCGAAGATGCCCCAGAAGATTTCACCGTACCGGCGACCGCTATAGGCGGGGGCGGATTGTAAGCAGGTTGAACGATAGATTTCGCAGCGCCTATCCCACTTGCGCCGCTGCTCACGCCCGGTGTCACAAGACTAACAAATGGGCTGTGTTTAAGTGAGCCGGATCCAAACGAAGTCGTGTCGACGCCTCTGACCGGCGCAGGGGCCGTGACGCCCATGTTGATTGTTGGCGGCGTCGTAGGCAACGGTTTTTGAACGTCTGCCTCAGGGTTCCGATGAGGTGCTTTGGCTTCAGTTACTATTGGGGTACGGCGCACCAAGGGCACAACGGGTCCGAACGCAACCAAACCCGCTTGCGCCCGCGGTTGAGCCGGGCGCGCACATTTAGCAAAGTACTCCCGAATCGAACATGACGGGTCAGGCACAGGCACGCCCTTTTGAAACAGCTTCCACGGTCCCGGAACTTGGAATTTGACCCCGCCGGTCCCGTCTCCAGGCTGAAGTCGAACGAGGTCTATACAGCGCAAGGTATCCGGTCTTTCATGGTTCGAACTGAGAGTAATCCTAAGAGTTTTCCCTGTACAGATCCAAATCCGCCTCGTCGTGAGATCAGAATAGTCTGCAATCCAAATTTTCAAAGAATCGCGGTACACCACATCCGCCAGCACAGCAAACTTCCACATGCCGGTGTTGAAGCCACAATGTGCAGCCTTGGTTTCGATAATTTGTAGGTCAAAGTCTATATAATACTGCGGCATCAGCCATTCTCCTCTTCTTCAGTCGCCTTCACGTTTTCGGACCCTAAGTCTACCATAGAACGGTCACCCATCGACCACCCCCAAAAACCGAGCCACTCCGTCCACCTCGTCCCCGTCAGCCAGCGCGATCGCCCTGTGCACCGGATTTGTGCTCACCGGCACGAGTTCCCGCCCCGTCGTGGTCTCCACCAACCGCTTGAATGTGAACTCGCCAAGTTCAACGTCAGCGCCGGGCCGGCGGACCACGATGTGCTCTCCCGGCGCTGCCGCCGCCACACCCGACTGTCCC
>CAISDJ010000055.1 GCA_903884105.1 uncultured Pseudomonadota bacterium
CCATGCCTGTCTACGGCCGAGGTCGATACGGAGACGACGAGCTCTCACAGGCGTCGTCCTCCGGCAACGGACCCCAGCCGCCAGGAGGCCCAGACCTCCGACTGCCGCCGACACAAAATCCCGATTTCAGCAGAGACGCCATAGCCGCTCTGGTTCGAGGATACAGGCCCGAGGCTGCTCTGCCGCAAGAGCAGCAAGCCTGGCGACCCACGCGCACTCCTGTGCACACCTCCTTGTTCCCCGCAGCAGAAGCTACCCAAGAGCTTCGCCGGGCCGACCTGGAGCGATTCACCTCCGTACAGGAAGCTGCGTCGATGATGCGCCGGCCTAGGCAAGGCGAGGTATTCGTACCAGCCTTCATGCGCCAGATGCTGCCACTACAGTCCCTCAGCGAGAGAGTTGCCGTCCCCGCCGAGCGACTAGTGCAGCCAGCGTATCCTACAGGGCCACAGGGTTTGACAAGAGGCATTCCGGCTATCGCCAACTCGGTCTCGGCAGACCGGGTTACCGACAGCCTAACAAATATCCGGAATGCCATTGCTGTTGCCAACGCCTTCAGAGCTGGACAGCAGCCCACGGCAAGTCAAGCACAGATGAGGTTCCCATCGGCGCCGGCTTTCGCCGACCTTGCATACGATGTGGCCGCCGCCATTCAGCAAGGAACCTCTCCGGCATCCGTTATTACTATTATGGATGCCCAGGCAGACTACTTCGAACGAATGGCCGAGGAAGCACGGCAGGCCATCACCGACCTCGTAGCAGCCCGACCGGCATCAGCACCCTTCGTTGCACCACGGCCGGGCATGGGCGGGACTGGCCCAGAACAACCGGCTCCCGCACCACTGGCTCCACGAGAAGATCCGCCACCCCACTTCTACGACGAAGTAGGAGAATGCTCCATCTGCCACGATAGATTCGAAGACGGAGAACGGGTCTGCCGCCTACGATGCCGACACATGTTCCACAGCGCCTGCTGGGAGCGTGTGATGCGCATCGCTGGCACGCGAAACGAAGCCTCAGGCAACCCGTTCCGGGACGACTGCCCGAACTGCCGCGGACAAGGTGCGATGATAGCAGTTTGGGAATACGTCGACCCGGATCTCCTCACGCAGCGGATTGACTACGGTGACGACCCGCAAATTGCGATGATCGCGCAGCACGGCGCACCACTGGAACCGCCGCCCAGCCACTTCGGGATCACGCCGCCGGGTTCCGGCGCCAGCACGCCGCGAAGAAGCGTATCTCCGGCGGGCTCGCACCGAGGGCCCAGCAGCTTCCCCGTGGTGGACACCGACACCGTTCTGCCGACCTACCATGCTTTGACACGCCTGGCCGACGGACGCCCCGCACTCCTAGTTGACCCAGGATCCGTGGGCAACCTTTGCGGAGAAACGTGGGCACGGTCAGTAGCAGATGCAGCCAAGAAGGTAGGGAAAATGCCTACCTACACAAAGCGCTCTCGAGTGCTCAATGTGCAGGGAGTCGGAAAAGGTTCCCAAAGTTGTGAACACGACTTAGCCTTACCGATCTCCATGCGCACAGTAGAAGGCGACAAGGTCATGTCCGGCAAGTTCGTCACTCCGGCCATTCCAGGCTCGGACGTGCCAGGACTGCTCGGATTGACCGCGCTGACCACCAACCGCGCCATCTTGGACTGCAACACAAAGATGCTGCATTTCTGCGGCCCGGGCGACTACGATCTTACGAAACTACTTCCGCCCGGTACCGACAGCTTGCAGCTAGAAATAGCCCCCTCTGGACACTTGGTCCTGCCATGTTGTGATTACGAAGGAGCGTCATCGAGCTC
>CAISDJ010000056.1 GCA_903884105.1 uncultured Pseudomonadota bacterium
CGCCGAGCCGAAGGTAATTGCTGAGCCGCGGATGCTGTACGAAGACGTCAACCCACAGTCGTTGGCGTACATGCTGGCGACTGGCCACCCCTCCGCAGCCTTGTGGAGTGACGAAGGGGGTATGGTGACCGGCAGTCATGGAATGGGGAATGATTCTTTCCTAGGCTATCTTGCTGTGCTCAACAGGCTATGGGACGGTGGAGAAATTCACCAAGATCGCAAGCAGGCCCTGTCCGTGCATGTAGAGGGTCGCCGACTGACGGTCGGGTTGATGATCCAACCAGCGGTCCTCAGAGACCTCATGCAGCGTGGGGGAGGGTTGAGTCGGGGCAGCGGCTTTCTGGCTCGGTACCTTGTCTCCGAGCCACGCTCCACGATGGGCGAGCGGCTGTACTCGCCTCCCGCTAAGAATGAACCCAAGCTGAGCGAGTTCCAGCGACGTATCACCGAGCTCCTCGACACGGACCTGCCGGTAGACGACCAGGGTCGCTTGACCCCGCCGGTGTTGCGGCTTTCGGATGGGGCGTTCTCCGTCTGGCGGGACTATCACGATAGCACTGAGCGCGCTCTGGGTAAGCTGGGAGAGCTTCATGCGATTTGCGACTTCGCCGCAAAAAGCGCCGACAACGCCGCTCGTATCGCCGCCTGCTTCCATTTGTTCGAAGGTGCGCAAGGAGCGATATCGGCGGAAACAATGCGTCGTGCTGCCGCCGTCGCAGGTTGGTACCTCAAAGAGGCGCTTCGGGTCATGGATCTAGCGGATGAGCTCCAAGCCTTGTCGGACGCTCGGTTGCTCGATGCGTGGCTTGCAGCGAAGGGAGATCACTCAACCCGGGAGGTGCTGCAAAAGGGACCCAGTGCATTGCGCAGAAAAGAGCGACTGAACGCGGCGATTGGTCTGCTGGAAGATGCCGGTCGAGCTCGAGTCCAGATTGAGGGTAGGCAGAAAACCCTTGTGCGAAATCCCTCCCTAAGCGACTTTGTTACTGCTACAGCTGATACATCTGCTACAGAGAGCCCGCCGATCGGAGGTGGACGCAGCGAAAGTGTAGCAAGTGTAGCGGGCGTAGCTGTAGCAGCGCGGCGAAACGGAGAAGTCGAGGAGACCGAGCTATGACCCCGAAAGAGCTGATCAAGCACGTCCGTGAGCTGGGGGTGGAGCTCTCACCTGGAGAGCCGGGGCGTCTGAAATGCTTCGCTCCTCCGGGGGTCCTGTCCGGTCAAATGCGCCAAGCACTTACCGAGATGAAACCGGAAATTCTTGACCTCCTGCAGGCCGAGCGAATCTCGTCCAGAAGAATCGTTACCTGCCGTGAGTGCGAGAACTACATCTCCATGCCTGCGATGCACCGAGCAAGTTGGGGTGCTTTGGAGATGCCTGGCGGATGCACCGAGGGGAGGACCAGCCCGGATAGCAGGCCGCCGATCTTTCCATTCACTGGTTGGTATTGCGATGCGTGGATACCGAAGAGAGTGCATTGATCTCTCGGCAAATCGTCAAGTGCCGAGATGCGGCATCGACTTCAAGATCTCGAGCGATATTTGGTAACTGTAGCCACCCGTGAGGTGCTTTGTGAGTATGCAAAAGGGTAGCCAGGGCAGTAACCGTAGGTGTGTGAGTCTGATACCGCGGGACAAGAAGGAGGCCATGCGCAGGTATCGCGCGGCCAATGGCCGCCGTCAGCTTGGCATGACTCTGCGAATCGACGCGGCTGCTGCGTTGATATACCTCAGGCGCGAATGGGGCTTTGGGAGCAACGCCGAATGCGTCAATACCGCCCTGGTGTATCTATCACGTCAGACTCGCGCTGGCATGCAGATCCTCGACCTGGCGAGCCCGCTTGAATCGTGATATTCGACTACTGCTATGAGCAGACAGAAGCCACCACCGCACAGCAAACACGGCAAGGCGAAGGCCGTGCTAAATGATTTGTGGGATCGGGTGTTCGGTCTTTGGGCGCAGGGCGAGTCGTTCAATCAGATCGCCGAGTCACTGGGCCTGACGCCTGATGAAACTGGACCCAGCTTAAGAGCCAAGATCAAGGCCGATGGTGCCCTGATAGCCCGCATGAGGCCATACAACCTGCTGCGCGCACACACACTGACCGAGCAGGCCGTCGAATGGGGCTTCGAGGCTGCATCTCGCGGCGATGCTAAGGGTCTGAAACTCGGCGTTGCCACGGCGATGAAGGCGGCGGCCTTGGCGTTGCCTGAGCTGTATGGAGTCACCAGGAAGGTTGAGCGTACCACGACGGGTAGTGCGAAGGCGGTGACCAAGGCCGGCATGGCCTTGACGCCGGCCGAGACGTACGCCCGTATGGTCGCAAGTGATTCGCCGCGGTCGTTACCAAGTGCCGACTCCATGGCAGGCCCGTGCCCAGTGGGTGTATCGGTGGCGTGATTCTCTGATAGTCGATCGGTAAGAGGCGAGTGGCGGAGACGGTTCCTTGCGCTGGTACTTGATTTCCAGCCACTCTGGGCGCCGAGGGCTTAGCTACTTGGGGGACGTTGCTACAGCTATTCCTGCTACATTCGCTACGCATTCATGGGTACTAGCGCTTAAAGGATCCGCTTGTTGACGAATCAATCTGGGCATCTTTACGAGCCAGCTGGGCATAAGTCATTTGGGACTCGTATAGGTTGGTACCGGTGGCGCGTCAAGTCTTCGTGCCGAATCGAAAACGTAGGAAGTGAACATGGAGCAGAAGTCCCTAGGGCAGCAAGCGGCCGAGTGGATAGCCTTTCGCAGGTTGTTACGCGAGAGGGCGGAAGGCGAAAGCACGATCTTATTGCACAAGACGGCGGTCGATCCAAGCTGCTTGGCGGAACCACTTCGTTCAGAAGTTATGCGGAAGCTGGGACTTGAGGTGAAGGGCAAGCGTCCATTTAGATACTGCTTGATTCTGGATTTGCCGGATTGACCCATAGCGGATGCCCCTGCATCGTGCCTTTCCGGCACACGTTGTCCACAGAAATCCGAAGTTTGCTCCGGCACCATGTCTCCGCCACCAATCTTGCTGCTACTCGTCTTCTTGAGTCTCCTTGAGTGGTATCCATTCATCAATGCGCTCTCGAACCAATTCATCGAACTGGGGATAGAAGGCCGACGACGGGCTAACGAAGTCATGTGCACCATCCCGGTCAAGCTCGTTCATTTGCAGCACTTCGTCGAGCCGCCAAGCCGTGAGGAAGAAGTCCGTAAGCTGGCCTAGCGTGAGGGGGTGGATCGAGGTCCGCTGGGTCCGAGTGCTCAGCGTTTCGCCTTCGTATTCGTCCACAACGCGATAGGAAATGCGCTTTGCTTGCCTGCGGGCGTACACGCTGGTCACGTCGCCCGTTGTTGACGCGATACTGATCCTGGCGACTTCAATTTCGGTTTTGGCCCGATCTGGCAAATATTCACCGCCCATGAGGGAGGGATGGATACGCCCCCAGGAACTACGGTCCTCTTCGTCCAAAGCGGAGGCAGCCAGGAAGCTGTCCAGCATGTTGAACGCCCCCGCGGCAATCAGGCGAGCAGCCTCCGCGCGGCGGGCGGCGCCTTTGATTGTCGCGAGCAAGTGGGTTTCGGCAGCAATGGGCCAGAAGTAGGCCTTGGGGCGGAAATCGAGATCGATCCCGTCGAATGACTCGGTCATTATCTTCTCCTCTTTAGCGGTGGTGGGAAAATCCCGGGCCCGCAATTCGGTTGAAATCACCCAGTCCGTCAGGTGGACCATCCCAGAAAAGCGAAACCCCGCACGAGGCGGGGTTCGCGTCCGCTTCGTTGCCTATGTGGGCCACATCTGTTCCTAACGAACAAACCACCTTGCCGGGACAGCAGGTTGGCGAGGGCAGCGCCCTTCTCTTGATGCAGGAGGGACACTAACCTGCTGCTGAGACCTTGGTCAAGGGTGATGGCTACTGGCTTGGCCCTTGTTCTGGGCGGCCTGGTCGGCTTGTGACTCAAAGCGGATAGTGCCAATGGCCTGGCGGTAGGCGGTCCAGTAACAATAGAGATCTCGAATTTTCAGCGACTACTAACTGATGGATCCGCATCTATCCCCTTTTGCGCACGTATGGGGTAGGGGGTTAACATGAAGATGTGCGCGCACACATATTCATGTTTTGCTGGGAACTACTGATGGTAGGGCTGCCAGCAAGCATTCCAAGCATGCCGCTGTGGCTGGCGCATTTATTCGTGACTAGTGCAGTCGCAGGAATTGGGTATTGGGCTTGGCTATTCGCGAAGCAAAGATTCGTTCCTGCAGCGGTACCTTCGAAAATTCTCTTGCCAGCTGCGGGAAGGGCGGAGGCACAGCGTTCGCACCTGTCAGTTGTAATTCCAGCGGCGATAGGGATTTGTGCTGCTGTGTGGTGGGGCTATTGGACGTTTTGGATAGACAGAGTTGATGTCCGGGTCGATTCGATTCGCCGTGGCATGCACGTAATACGAGGCATTCAGTCGCGCGACGGGTATATCCGAGTATCGGTTGGAGGCACAGGCCCAATGCATCCGTATGCCTCAGAATACGCGCTAGTAGCGGTATGCCGAGGTGTGACGCGTGGCGTTCCGTTCTGGGACGACGAATTTCTGTTCAGAAGCAGAGAGTACCCAATCTCTGATGGAGACATAGAGGTTATAGTTGGCTCTCCAGCGGCAGATCGTATTTGCTCTTCTGAAGAGCATCTTTTTGAATGTATGGCTGTTTTTGTGTCCAAGGAAGATGGGAAGGTATTGCCTACGAATCCTGGCCTTAGAACTGCGGCCGGATGCAAACAAAATCTGTCTCTAAGGTGAAGCATGTAAGTTTGCGCAAAGCTTGAAATCTACTGGAGATTGAGCGTTTCGCGAACGGCATCTGTCCGAAGGCGAAGCTGGACTTTGTGACAGGCTAGTCTGCGGGACATCTAGAATGCCTGAATCAGCCGATCAAGCATCGCCTCCGAAATTTCCTTCAGAAGATTGAATCGGAATTCAATCCCGCCGAGATACTTCTGCATGTGCCTTCGTGACACGCTCGTACGAGATTGCCATCGTTACGTCAGCGTTTGCCTTGAAGATCGCGAGTGGCGCCTTTCTCACCCTCGGTCGATTGGCGGTGAGCTCCCTCGTGATGGGCGCGGGCATCAGCGCTATGCACTACTCGGGAATGGCCGCCATTCGCGTGGTGCCCATGATCACGTACGAGCGTCCCTTGCTTGTGCTTTCCGTGCTCGTCGCATTCGGTGCATCTTTCGCTGCACTGTGGTTGGCCTTTCGGCTTCGCTCCGGGAAGACATGGATGCTGCGTCTCGCTCGGGTCGCCGCTGCCGTCGTGATGGGCCTCGCGATTGCGGGCATGCACTACATCGGCATGGCCGCCTCTCAGTTTGGTCCCGATGCATATTGCGTCGGCGGCGTCGCCCTCGATAACACCTGGATCGCCGTCGTGATTGGCGTACTTTCGCTGGGCATGGTCGCGATCGCGTCGATTACCACCATCTATGACGGCCGGCTTGAGACGGAAAAGCAGCTACACACCTCCACGCTCGAGAGGAGTAACGCGCAATTGCAGCATCAAGCTACGCATGACGCACTCACGGGTCTGCCGAACCGTGTCCTGCTGCTCGACCGTTTGGATCGCTGTGCACTCAACGCCAAGCGACAGAAGTCAGGGTTCGCGGTACTCGCCATGGACTTGGATCGCTTCAAGAATATCAACGATTCCCTGGGCCATAGCGCGGGCGATGAGCTCCTCCGCGAGGTGGCGCGCCGGCTTGGTGGTGCTGTGCGACAGCAGGATACGATTGCACGCATGGGTGGGGATGAGTTTGTCATCGTCCTCGAATCCGCGGACTCCAAAGCGAGCGTCGAGCAGGTCATCCGCCGAATCGTCGATGCGATCAGTTTGCCGTATGACGTCCAGACGGTCATCGTGCATACCACGCCGAGCATCGGTGTGTGCTTCTATCCGGGCGATGGCGAGGACGCCGGTGCGCTTCTGATGCACGCTGATGAGGCCATGTACTTCGCCAAGCAGCAAGGGCGCAACAACCATCAATTCTTCACTCCAGAAATGGATGTGTTTTCCTCCCAGCGGCTACAGCTCGAGAGCGATTTGCGGATCGCAATCAAGCAGCAGCAATTTGAACTGCACTATCAACCCAAAGTGGACGTCCAGACCGGGATCATCGGTAGTACGGAGGCCCTGATCCGGTGGCGACACCCCTTGATGGGCATGATTCCCCCGGATCGGTTCATCCCCATGGCCGAAGAGACCGGCCTTATCTTGCCGATCGGTGAATGGGCGTTGCGGGAAGCTTGCCGGCAAGCGCGTGCGTGGCAGATTGCCGGCATGCCAATTACAAGAATGGCTGTCAATCTGTCGGCGCTGCAATTCCGCCAAGAGCGGCTTTTTGATGTCGTCAGCAGCGCCCTAAATGATGCGGGGCTCGACGCTCGCCATCTGGAATTGGAACTGACCGAAACATGCGTGATGTCCAACTCCAAGGAATCCGCTCTCATCCTTGAGCGGCTTAGTAGACTGGGTGTTCTCATCTCGATCGACGATTTCGGTACGGGGTACTCCAGCATGAGCTATCTCCGGCGCTTTCCGATCGACAAGCTCAAGATTGACAGATCATTCATCAAGGATCTGGGCAGCTCCCAGGAAGCGACGTCCATCGTTCAGGCGATTATTTCCTTGGCCCATAGCCTCAAGCTAAAGGTGATTGCGGAGGGAGTGGAAACTCCGGAGCAACTGGCCATTCTTAAAGAGCTTGGATGCGACCAATACCAGGGGTATCACTTCAGCAAGCCCTTGCCGAGCCGGGCGGTCGAGGAGTTGGTTCAGGCCGCGGGCGCGAGTCGACAGTCACATGCTGGGGATAAGTTATTGAGGACCCATAGCAAGCTGGAAGCATTCAGGCCGGCATGAGAGTGGCAAGCGGCTGAGATGCCGCGGACTTTCGGCGTGAGCTGGAAACCCAGGCCGACCGCTGCCACCGACTTCCGCTTCTGGCCGAAAACGGACGATCGCTTGGTTAGGGGCGGCACTTGACCTGATCGACATGTTCTATGGCCTTAGCATGCTCAGAACTGCCCCTAATCTGACTGATGTGATGGTTCGATGGCCAGTTTGGGAGTGGCCTCCCATTCCTCACCTATCAGCCTGAGCAGCGCCGCTTCCATTTTCTCTTCCATCGGCGTGTAGTAGCTGTGCCCCTTTTCCAGGTCTCGGTTTCTCGCTGACGGGTGCAATGGATCCAGCTGATTAACGTATTTCTCAGCCCAATCGAGAAAGTCGACTTTCTCGCCTAGCAGTGTTGAGTACAGCTTTGCATTGCCTAGCACCCGCCGGGCAGACCGCAAGTAGGCGCGCAACATCCTTGCCCGCTGCCAAGCTCCCGCCTGACGTTCTAGTTCGTGAACGAGCTTGATGTGTGCCTCCCGGCGCTGAGCACGTTCCCTTTGGAGGCGCTCCTCGCGCTGGCGCTCGATCTCATGGAGCCTTGCATCTTCGCGCTGACGCTTTAGGGCCGTCGCCAGACCCCAGAGGGCGCGTAGCATCTGCTGAATGCGGTCTTCCACCTTTCGAGACTTCGAGTCCGAAAAGTCCTTTGATTGGTATCGATGTTCGACACTGGTCAGGCGAACGCGTAGCTCACCGCGGTACTCGTGATCCCAGCGGGGCATGTAGACATGGCGCCCAAGGCGAAGGTCGCGCTTTTGCTCCTCTGTGGGGACATGCTCGACTTGCCGGTAGCGCTCCTCGATGCTTATACCGATCGCCTCGCCTGCGACGTCAAAGTGGCCGAGGAGGGGTGCGCCAGACGGACCCGGAGGCCGATAGTCTCGGTAGCGGGCGACTTCTTTGGCTGGGGCAGGAGCCACGAGTTTCCACCCCAGCTGATCGGCAAAACGGAGCAATGAGTCGGCGAGCCTAAGGGCCCGGTCGTGGCTGGATTCAGAAACACGTATGTCGATGGTGGGCCCTTAGCGTTCACCACGCGCCCAGGTCAAGGAGCCCCGCCACGGACGCCTTAGCTCCAGTGCCGTTCGCTTGACGGCAGGGTGAAGATTGCCAAGGTCGCTCGTGGGAGTGATTACCAACGCGGCAATCGCCGCCAGGTGCAGGTCCTGATCGGCGGGAGGCGGAATGGGCGGCGGTGGATCGGGCGGCAATCGACTAGCCGCGATCAATTCGCCGTTCGAAACCAAGGACAAGCTGAAGGGGCGAGGTTATTGATGGAACGCGGAAGCGAAGGTGTAGGTGCGCGATTTCATCGTCGCTGAACGTGCTTCGGAACTCAAATTGGTCAAGGCCGAGGTTTACGGTGGGCGTAGTGTGGAAGTTGAGCCGGAAACGGTCGACGCGCGACGTCGATATTCGAAGCGTGGAGGGAAGAAAGAGAGGATTCGGGTTTGAGTTTGTATGCTTGATGGGCCGATCTGACGACTAATCCTCGATGCAGCCTGAATGGCGTTGGATGCGGGTACCCCCTTCCTAATCAACGATTCAAACCGCAAGGTAACGTAATACCGATTTCGCGAAGCGCTCGGCCCTGCGCTTGCGTCTGACCTCCCCGGCGAACAGAAGCCCTCTCCTGCGCCCAAGTCCCGCCTACTTGCAGGCGGTAGGATCCCACTTTGCTCCATCCTTCTCGCGCTTGAAGTGCGAGCTGGTGACGAACGGTTCTAGCAGGTACTGCGGATCGTCGACGACCGTCGTTACCATGAACCACTCGTCGCCGTTCGTGGACGGGAACCGATCGAAGTACTCGGTGACCTTCGCGTTCGCGCTATAAGGCACGCCGTTCTTGCGCAGCCAGCCGTCGGTCAGGTTCGTCGTAACCACCTGCATCGAGCCGCCGGGAGGATTCGGGCGCGGGGGGCCGAAGTTGAACCCCATGTTGCCGAGCGGCACCAGGGTCCGGTTCCACTGCGCGACGGAGTAGCCCTGCAGGCTCGGTGCGATGCCGGAAGGGGCCGGCTTGCCGAAGACGAGACGGCGAGTCTGCTGACCCGCATCCGTCTCGATCTTGAGGACGTCATCGCCTTCCCATGAAATGCGCACGCGCGTCGGCATCCGCATCAATCCACCGGCGCCGTACGCCTTGCATGAACCGTCCTGCGACGTATCCCATGTATCGGCCACTTTGCGGCCATTGGGATTCAGCGGCACGCTCGCGTAGTCGCCCTTGGGTGGCGTCACCATGCGCCAGCGCCACTCCTCATTCACGATGGCAACCCAGTACCCCGTGAGATCGATCGGGGCACTGGTTTTCGGCGTCTGCTGAGCCGCCGGTCCCTGCGCTTGCGCCACGCGGATCCCTTCAAGCGTGAGGTTGTCCCGCGTCTGCGGAGCCGGCGGAGCGGCCGCCTGCGCCGAGTAGGCCGGTGCGAGTCCGACAAGCCCGACTCCCGCAAGGGCTGTCTGAATGACAATCCACGTGCGGCCACGCAGCGAGGATCCGTAAGTTCCGGGGTTCATTTTGCTGCTCCTGCGCCATCACGCACGCCGGCGTAGACGGCCTCGACAAACATGTCCGTGGTCCAGAAGCCCGACGTAGCTCCGTAGCGACCGTCGTAATCGCGCGTCGGCCGGGCTGCCTTGACCTGCTCGAGCGTCATGCCCTTGGCCGCCATCGCCGCGATGCGGTCACGGATGATCGTGATCATGTCGCGGTACTCGACGACATCGCCCTCGTCGCAGATGCGACCGTGGCCCGGGATCACCATCGTGCCGCCTTCCTGCTTGTCGCGCGGGACCGTGATATCGAGGATGCGGTTCAGCGCATTGACGATGCCCTGGATGGTGCCACCGTTGGCGCGGTCGATGAACGGATAGCCGGTGGTCACGAAGACATCGCCCGTGCTCAGCACATCGGACTTGCGGAAGAACACCATGGTGTCGCCGTCCGTGTGGGCGGACGGCTGGTGCAGCAGCTGCACGGCTTCGTCGTTGAAGAAGAGGTCGTACTGGTCGCCCGTGTAGGTCTCGGTCGGCCAGTTGGCATCCGGCGTTGCCTGCGGCGTCCCTTCGGCCTTGATCATGGCGAACTGCACGTTTTCATGCGCGATCACGACGGCACCCTGCTCGCCGCGGGGGTCGTCATTGCGCACGTTGCCGCCGAACACCGCGGCACCGGACCGACGCATGCGCTCGTTGCCACCCACGTGATCGGGATGGCCGTGGGTATCGATGACGAAGCGGATCGGCTTGTCACCGGCGAGCTTGCGGATTTCCGCCAGTAGTTTGTCTGCCATCGGCGCGAACTGGGTGTCCACGACGAGGACGCCCTGCTCGCCAACCTGGACGGTGACGTTGCCGCCCGCACCCTCGAGCATGTACACGTTGCCCTGGACATGCGTTGCCCGCACCTGGACTTGCGAGAAATCAGGCTGCGCTGGAGCCGCCGGCGGTGCCTGACGGCCCCGAGCGGGTTGGGCGCCAAGCGCAGCCGCGCACAACGCCAAGCCGGTAGCGGCGAGCGACAACCGCACGGCCGTCCGAATCGAGACGGATTGGATGTGATGCATGATGTCGGCTCCTGCTAGCGCTGTCCGGCGGGGGCCGCAGCGGGCCGGAATTGCTTCATGAACTCGGGCAACGCCGTGTTCGCACCACCGCGTACCGCCTCCAGAGGCAGGTTGTACTGCTTGGCATATTCCTGGCTGGCAGCCGTATCGCCGAGGTCATGATGGGGCACTTCCCCCTTCGGTCGCGGAATCTCGACGGCCGGTCGGCAGGGATAAGGCGCCATCGTGCCGTTGTCCACGAGCTTGAAGCCGTTCGTGCGGACCAGCGGTTCGCTCAGGTAGACCGGGTCCTCGATGACATACACGTGCGTCATCAGGTTGCCGTGCCGGTAGAATCGATCGGTCATGGTCGCCTGGTCGGAGAGCGCGAGACCATTGCGGCGAATCCAGCCGGCCTTGAGGTGCGTCGTATAGACGACAAGGACGTCGCCCTCCAGCTTGCCGGTGGAAAAGCCCTGCCACGTGTGCGGCGCCGACGCGGGCGGATGCGGCCGGCCATCCATCCAGATGGTGCGATGCTGCGCTTCCCATTCGATGTGGGTCTCGATCTTGATCAGCTGTTGCGTCTCGGGATCGCGGGTCTCCCAGATGCGCGTCGTGCCGATGCCGCGAAAACCGTACGTCGACGGATGCGGCTTGCACTGGTGCTCGGGCACCGTCAGCAGGCTCGGGTCCCACGTGTCGCCGCGGATCCGCAACGCATCGTTGATCGGCAACCCTGCGTAGTCGCCCGCACTCGGGCCAGGCACCCGCTCGTCAAAGTCCTCGTGATAGATCGGCAGCCAGTACCCGAGCTGGGTGACCTGCGCCTGCGCGGGGGCGTTGAACAGCAACCCGAGCAGCAGGCCGGCAAACGCACCGCCCCCGAGTTTGCGACACTCACTCAGCTTCATAGCCACGATGTGGTTCCTCGGGGACTTATCGTGAAAATGGATATATCGAACTGCGTGATGATCGCGTCTTGTTGACTCCAGTGGGGCGCTTGATTGCAGATCGAATCGTGCGAGAAATAACTTTCTAGTA
>CAISDJ010000057.1 GCA_903884105.1 uncultured Pseudomonadota bacterium
GAGCTGATGCCCGCCTCCCGGCACAACGACGGAACCGGCTCCCCGGCCTCCGCCCGCTTGAGGTAGCCAATGATCTGGCTGTCCTTGAACTTCGATTTTTTCACTGGAATCTCCTCGGGTTACATTACTAGAAAATTCCACTTCTGACCTCAGCTGTTTTGTGGGGGGATTACCTTACCTCTAGCCCGTCCTGCATGGGATGCACTTGAAAGTCACGGCAAAGTTCGCCGAATCAACAGCACCTACATCTTTTCAATGATCAATGCCGACAGTCCAGCCACCATCGATGACGCTTGGGGTTCTGCTGTCAGCTCAGCTGGCCTAGAGGACCTCCGTTTCCACGATCTTCGTCACTCCTGCGCGTCCTATTTAGCAATGAATGGGGCTACGTCAGGCGAAATCGCGGAGGTACTTGGGCACAAGACGCTCGCGATGGTGAAGCGTTACTCCCACCTAAGTGAAAAACACGTCGCGAACGTGCTTGAGAGAATGGCGGACAAGGTATTTGCCGCCTAGCACGGGTTGCCAGCAACCCAAACGCGGTCCAAATCCCGCCTCTGATCACGATCTTCCAGCCACCTCGACACTCCGTCGAGGGGATCTCGCCAAAGCCATGCTCCCTTCGCCAGAGCCACGACCCAAGCAAAGCGACTCTGGGGTAGCTCCAAAGAGCTGGACTGCCCAAAACCAGCCATAACCAGTCTGGCGACATTTCAGCAGGCATGCGCGCTGACCTCCTTGAAGGGCCCTGCTGAAGCGCTCTTCTCGTCGATCAGCAGCCCCACCGGGCGCACTCGACCCTGCTAGAAACGTCCTTCGGGGGTAGCCAAGCGCGAATGAGGTAACAAACAGGTAATGCCAAAGTAATACTTTTTTGCCCTTCGAGGGGTGGAAGTCCTAGAACGATCCAGAGAAACGCCAAGAGCATCAATCGGGGATTTTCCTAGTCAGCCCCGTCACCCTTGGAGAAGCCCCACTCCGCTCGCGACTTGCAACCGCTCAAGCTTCTATCGACGGTAGTGGGCTGGAAGCCACTCCGACGGCATTCAGAAAATATGACGAAGGTGATGCCAGTTCAGCCCTTATGGGCCATAGAGATTCATCGAAAATCTCCCCTCGCCCTAATAACTAGAAGACTCCTAGAGCTATAGCCACTAGGTAAGGGAACTAGAGTTGCTTGGCCTAGGTACTCACTGCTTAGTTCTTATGGCCATCCCACTGTCACTTTCATAGGGCATTAGGGCTAAATAGATCAGATGGGAAGAACTCCAAGCCATCTGATCCGTTGCCCCAGCGTCTAGATACTACTCATCCAACAGTTTGCTTTCACGATCCAATTGGTACCTGAGCTTACGAAAGGCGTTCCTTGCTTTCGCATTCAGAGTCTCATGAATCACAAGCTTCCCACCCTTCAGTCGCTTGTCTCGACAGGTCTGGGCTGCATTGGCAGCAAACCACCACGCACCCTTCTCCGAGAAGGTAGTTTGAACTAGCTCTGAGTACTTCTTCCCAACTGCCCGAGATACCCCTTGTCTATGCTCCCAACTGGGAACGCATGGAGCGGCAAACTGAAAATACCTCCGCAGGCTCCCAAGCTTGCTCGATAACAGGTCTTCCACAGTCAATCCGCCAAACGTCTTCGCAATTGCGGGCGGCCCTAACGTCACCTCTAGCCTTACGAACTGTTCGCTCACCGGAATGGCAGTCCGGCTTGTGATGGCATCACCCTTCCGAACCACTCCATCAAGACGCTTTCGGTAGATCTTGTAGTGGGGCATATCAGACGCATTCTGTCCGACATAGAAAGTTCCGTCCGGATAGTCCTTGATTGAAGCTGATCCCCGGCACTCGTAGCTCAAATTCATCCTATGCACGCCAGCGCCTTCGACATAGATGCGGGCGAGATGCCGGTCTGATACTTGGGCCCAGCCAATCCGGGGAAAAAAATGCTGTCTCAGCAAAAGCACTGCGTCAGTCAGTGCAGTCTCAGCATCCCTCCCTGGCTTAGGCTTCATATCAAGCGCGATCTCGATCTGCCCTATAGTGGGGTAGCGGGTGAACCCATACTCGTCCCTCAGCGCATCCTGCGCAGCCCGCAATGTTCGCAAATCTGGATCCTGAAACGCTATCAAGAAGCGATTCGTGGATCGCGCATTTTCGCCCAATGACGGCTCTGGTCTCACCCAGCACTTGGTACCCACAGCGTCTTGAATCGTGGATTGCACGGAATCGAAGTTTGTACCCGCTCTGCCATCTTTTCCCCCTGCCAATTCAACATCAAGCTCCAACGTATCTAGCTTCATCGAATAGTCATAGGCGTCATACTCTGCCCCCGCACCGATAACTACCCGCTTCTTGATACCAACCACCTCCTTCCTTTGGATAACGGAAGCCCCACCCACTTCAGATTGCATTAGTGATGCAATAACTAAACCTGTGTTGTGCATATGTATGGCGTCCCTTTGGTTGTCAGCACATACGCCGTGTCTTTTCGGACGCTAGCAGCCTGTTCAGCGCAGCAAGCGTGTACCAAACCCTACCCTCAGATCGAATGAACGGAGCCCTAAACGGGTGGTAGCCCCGTCGATTGTCCGCAAGAAAGTGCGTGCCATCGATTTGGAACTCGTCTCCGAACACACGAGCGGCCTTCCTTGAAGGCATAAGAGTGTTGTTCGGCTCGTCACAAGTCGTGCAGCGGATGAAATTCGAGCAATCGCATAGTTTCCTTAACATCTCTGATCCCTCGTTGAGTATTGGCGCTCAGACGGACCAGAGAGTGGAGCAACACTCGCACTGCACTCTGACCGAATAAGGGCCGCACAACATCCAAAGTGATATTGATTACAGCTCACTCATTGTAGTCAGGCGATGGGAAGATTCTTACGGCAAAGTTCGTCGAAAACGAATTTTGCCTTGTATCTCTTTGGCTACAAAATTGAACAGGATTTCACGGTATGCTTGAGGCTTGGAGTATGCACCGCATTAGCCGTCAAGAAATGAAAGCACTAAGCATCAGACAACCGTGGCTTCATGCGATTCTTCACGCGGGAAAGGACGTTGAGAATCGGTCTTGGCAAACCAACTTTCGAGGATGGTTGGCGCTCCACGCTTCAAGACAACCGGAACGAAAAGCACGCTATCCGCATGGCATTAGTGTTCCAGACTTGGCAACACTTCCTTACTCCGCCATATGTGGGGTGGCGAGAGTCGTAGGAGTCACATCTGATAGCGACTCCGAATGGTTCTTCCGCCCAACTGATGGAACATCGAACTATGGGTGGGTATTGGCGGATATCACTCCGCTGATAGCACCCGTTCCTTGTAAGGGGGCGCTGAGCTTGTGGACGGTACCTTCGTCGATTGTTATCGAGATACATCGCCAACTGCCGGAATTGCGACTTGGCGACTGAGGAAGCACATCAAGAAGCGCCGCGATGACCACCCTTCTATGTTGTGGCTGCCTTCTTGCTCCTTCGTTTTTTTTCCAATCGGCTGAACGTCAAGCGGAGCCGCGCTGACGCTCACCTAGCAAGGCGCGCTATCGGCTGCAGTGGCGCTCTACTGGGCTAACTGAGGCGACCGGGTGCAACCGGCAAGAAGAACAAGAACGATGACCTTAGGGAGACGCGTCATGATGGCGGCTAACGTCTGAATTGTGCAGCGCCGTCAGGCGTCCGCTCCAATGAATTGTTGGGCCTACTTGTCGAGCTCTGCACTGATTAACTCTTGCGTGATGTCTATCGTGGCTGCGACGTCCTTTAAGTCGAACTCATCCCACTGCGCATGAGTGGCCTTAGTGCGCACGTGCGCGTCGCCGCGCGCCCGCTTTGCCTTCGTGTCTGAAAGCACCTCGATCTTTACGAGAGCGCTGATTAAAGTGTCTAGTTTCACGTCTTTATCGTCAATTTCGTGCTTCCGACATACTCGACGAAGCGTGTCCTCAAAAACAACACCACAGATTACGCCGGCCTCCTGCTTTTTTTCTTCACTAAGATAGGCCCTTCCGTGGTCCAGAAAGTCGTCAAACGTTTCTGCTCTGGCACGGTCTGCAATGGATGTAAGCAAACCGGCTTCTATGTCCCGGACTAGATTTTTCAACAATGCGGAAAACTCACCGACCTCTTGTTGTACCGTATAGCCGATTGGACGCGCGGCAATCGCTTCGGCTCTCTTACGATAAGCATTCCCTTCATTCGGGCAAGCGATCTGCACAACGTTGAGGGCGGCTGCGATCCAGCCACCGCATTCCTCAAGATGCTCGTCAGATCGCACCTGCCCATGCTCGTTACCTCTCCGCAGGTGCCCTGCGTCTTCGAGTAGGGATGCCATGCGCGTTGCCAGCGCTTGCTCGATTGTCATTTCGATTGGTAGTCTCTGGAGGCCTCTGAACAGGCATTGAAGTTTGACCAGGATTTTGGCCTAACTGGCGTCCTAGGGTGACCAGTCTCAAAGAGGCATTTCTCTTTTCTGATCATTCTGTTGCTGCGTTGTCACATGGTCAACATTGGACGCCGGAGGTGGTCAACCCTCGACGCCGATTAACAGGCTTAGGGCCACCAACAAGCTTGCCGAGCCCTTGCCGGAATGAGTTGAGCTAAAGTTGGTTGTGCCATCTGAAGTGAGACTAGCGGAATGGCAAGGAGATGAGTATGGGGCTACTACCCCGTCTCATTAGCTGTCACGACCGTTACTGCGTTCTGGGCCCGTCACACTCCCGCCACAGCGTCGCTGGCGCCTCACCGGGAATAACTGTCTACCCCCCCCGGGGGGGGCTTTCACATGGGATGCCCCAACTTTCCGGGTATCGGCATGGGTGCAGGATCGCCGGGACCCTTGCCTGCATGCATGACAGCGCACTCCCGGCTTTCGCCCCGGCCCCCATCCCACTATACTTCCGCCCCTCCTCGCACTTGCCGGTGTGGCGGAATTGGTAGACGCAGCAGACTCAAAATCTGCCAAGGGCAACCTTGTGTCGGTTCGAGTCCGACCTCCGGCACCAGATACCCCTCTGAAGACATCCGATACCGTCCGATCCAAGGCCGGTACTCGCTGATTTCCCTTGAATTTCTGTCTTTTGCCGTCCGATACTGTCCGCTGACAGCCGAGGGCTCCTCTGGGCAACTATCTGGGTAACTACCATCAGTGTGAGTCCCGGTTACCCAGTTCTACCCTCTGCGCGCCCATGGAAGCACAGAGATATGAAGCTCAACGACACGCTCATCCGCAACACTAAGCCGACGGACAAGCCCAGGAAGCTTTCGGACGGCAACGGCCTGTACCTGCTCATCAATCCCAACGGCAGCAAATGGTGGCGGTTCAGGTACTTTTTCGGCGGCAAGGAAAACAGCCTTTCGTTTGGCGTTTACCCCGACGTACCGCTGAAGCTCGCAAGAGAACGCCGTGACGATGCGCGCAAGCAGGTAGCGGCAAACAAAGACCCAAGCGCGGAACGTAAGGCCAGCAAGGTAGCGGATGACAATACCTTCGGCGCGTTGTATCTGGAGTGGCTGGGCAAGCACGAGCACAAGCTGGCCTCGGTCACGTTGGCAAAGCTGAAATGGATGATCGAGGGATTTGTGCTGCCGGATCTCGAGCACAAGCCAATTGCCGAGCTCGCACCGAAGGACATCCTGACGGTATTGCGAAAGATTGAAGCTCGCGGCACCCATGAAACCGCCCATCGCACAAAGCAGCGACTGGGACAGATCTTTCGGTATGCGGTGGCAGTGGGTCGGTCCGAAAGAGACCCAACGCAGGACCTCAGAGGCGTACTTTCCCCGGTCGTCACGAAAAACCGAGCAGCGATCACCAACCCGGCTCAGATTGGCGACCTCCTTCGGGCCATCGACGGCTACGTCGGCCAGCCCGTCACCCACGCTGCGTTGCGCCTTGCACCCCTGCTATTTGTGAGGCCGGGCGAGCTTCGGGGTGCACTTTGGTCGGAGATTGATCTCGAACGTGCGGAATGGAGAATCAGCGCCGAGCGAACCAAGACGCGAACGAGCCATGTGGTCCCGCTCTCGAAGCAGGCTCTCAAGCTCTTCAGGGAAGTCGAACGCCTAACCGGCAGCGGCAAGCACGTGTTCCCATCGCTATTGAGTGACGACCGTCCGATGAGCGAAAACACCATCAACACGGCTCTACGCAGGCTTGGCTTCACCAAAGAAGAAATGACCGGGCATGGCTTCCGAGCCCTCGCATCAACCACCCTAAACGAGCTCGGATGGGCACCAGACGTGATCGAGCTTCAGCTCGCCCACAAGGAGCGCAACAAGGTTCGCGCTGCATACAACCGTGCAGAACGACTTACTGAGCGCCGAAAGATGATGCAGGAGTGGGCCGACCACTTGGATCTTCTACGGAGGAAGACCCGACAAAGCGACTAAAACTCTGCGTCTGCGTTAAGGCATGAACAGTCTAATTGCCGAGCTTTAGCAGGGCCACGCCGCAATGGATATGGCAATGAACGACTTTCCGACGTTAGTTGGTGCGAAAATTAGCGATAGCGACTCTACCTCGATCAATTCATCAATCAGATACTCTACGGGTACTGGCTGAGAAGTGAGTTCTCGTGCATGTGTGAATTTGAACCCAGGAGGACATTTCCCTTCCGCGTCCGGATTCGAGCTCGCCATGATGTCGTTGTAGCTCGCAACGCGTGACCGCGGGTTCACCCAGCCTTGTCTTTGTGCCTCGGCGAAGACAGCCTGGTAGCCGGTATGAGTGGGCTTGAACGAATCCCACTTACGAGCGGCATCAATTGGATCGTACTTCTCTGATGTCTGGCTCCACTCGAACCAGAGACCGCGCCCCGCTTCACCCAAAGTCTTCAATGCGTGGCCAATGCTAACCCACAGGTCTCTGTCGTCCGAGCGCAAGTGGGCAAGGGCACTGCGAAGGTCTGCTAGAACCTCTTTCGACACAGCTACGAGGGCTTCCGCGTCCGACGTAGCCGCGCTTGTGTGCTCGCCGGGACCGTGCTTGTTGTGCCTACCCGATAGCTCGCCCTCAACGTAGTCCGCCAGACAGACAATCTCGCCCGTGCCCGAACGCTCTCCAGTGACCGTGAAGAACCGTCCACCGCTGTAAGCTTCTATGCCGGTGCTGTTTGAGCTCAGTGCGCTGAACACGCGTCCATAGCCTATGGCGTGCCTGCCCTTTCCGCTGGGCGAGTCTTCCGTGTATCCCGGGAGGTCTTCAGCAATCAGCTGAAGCCCCGGGCGACTTGGGATGTCGTCAAGATCTATGCCCTGCCAGTGGTTGGCCGTGCCATCAGGCCCCAAGGCGAAACCAAGGCCGTCATACTTGCCGCTGGCAAGCGCCTTGATTGCGTCTTCAAAAGACGCGAGAGCTGCCCGATCCTCGTCGGTATCGGTTCTGCCGCGTCGGCGCCCATTGGCATAGCACGGCACCTTTCCCGGCTTCTTCCCTGGTACGTCATTGGGCTCCGAACTCCACACAAGCCAACGCGAAGCCCTGCGCATGGCATCAGGGATATTGGAGAACTGCTGAAGCAGATCTTCAGTGCCCGGCGCGGTCATGGTCCATCTTTCCTACTGCGCCGTGAATCGCCCGCGTAACCGCGTCCCGCACCTTCCTGTTGGCCGGATAGCTTGTCATCCGCATGGCGCACTTCAGGCACACTTTCACTGCATATACGTTGACTATGCCTCGGCCTTCAAAGGCCAAGAGGACCTCTGACGCGATTGGACCGCGCAGGTCGATGTCACACCCCACACAGTGAGTGGACCTATTGGCATACTCAATTTCGCCTGCCATGAGGTTTGCCCACACGGGGTGAGCTGTAGCACTCATTTGACGGCCCCGGCATTTCGAGTAGGTGACTGCTCTCGAATAAGTTCGTGGAACCTGTCTACGTCCAGGTACACGCTCCTCCCAATGCGAACGAACGCTCCCCTTAGGCCGTTCTGGTTGGTCCGGGCCATCCGCTCAGCCCAGCGCGCTTTATAGGTCGTGTTGAATGGAGTACCGGCCGCCACGAGAACATCGGGCTCAGTAAGACGAATAAACTGGTTCACAGCGCACTACCTCTTGGTAAGCGACGCAGCGAATTGCCGCGTCAGTGGCGTGATTGTGAGTGCATGCTAGATACTTCTTCGAGGGATGGCTTTTCCTAGAAACCACTCCGGAACGCTTTTGTCCTAATTTCGTTCCGCTTGATCCCGAGCTACCGTGGCTGCTATAGATCTTGAAAGCTCATGTTGGCTCATGAATCGCATAACTTCCACTGAAGAGAAGACGCTCGACAATAATGGCTTGGTTACCTTTCTAAACCGTTCACTAATGACAACATCCGGAGCATCTTTAGCTCCGTCCGGCCAAATAGCATTTGCAATCGATGCATCCGTATAGCCACTCTTTTCTAGTCTCCTCCAAAGCGTGAGGTCGAATGCGGGCAATATCCCGAATTCGTACCAACGCTTGAAGTCGCGGTCGTCGAAGCCTCTACGTGCGGGACCCAATTCGGCACGCTGTCCAGCTCGCTCTCGACATCCGCTGTGGACGTCTGTTTCCACCACTCAAGCACACAGGCAAGCAGGTCGTCGCGAGTCCTGAAATGCCAATAGAAGCTCCCCTTCGATACCCCGAGATCCCTGGCGAGGGTTTCGACCCGCGTTTGCTCGACGCTAGTGCGCACCATCAGGTCCACGGCCGCCTCGATCCAGTCGTCCCGCGTCAGCAGCCGACCCTTCCCTTTTCCCGCAGTGCCCACGAAGGCCCCCTGGTGACCCATGGTTTGACAGGCAATCTGGTTAGCACAGTGTTCTGCAACGAAGTCGACCAATACGAACCGCATTGACCACTTCCCGGCTGCCGACATCCCGCTTGCTCAAGGAGCATGCACTGCCCTGCTCGTCGCGGACAGATCCGGACCAGCCCGGGCTTGCCGACATCCCCGTGGACGCTAGGGCAATGCCAACGCAACCAACTCCGGCTGTTCACCAGGCGGGCCGTTCACGGTAAGCGAAATGTACTGCTTGCCGTCCAGCTGATAGGTAATCGGAGTACCGATCGCGCTGCCCGGAAGATCAGCGGATGCCAGCTCCTTGCCCGTCGACTTGTCATAGGCCACAAGGCGTGGCCCGCCCTTGCTGCCTCCAGCCGTCAGCGCGTAAATCAGCAACGTCTTGGTGAGCAAGGGCCCACTCATCGTAACGTCACCTCCGAGCGGCGGCAGGTTCAAGGGCTTCAGCGCCGGCAGGTTGCGAATGCGATCGCCATTGCCGGTCGGAACCATCCAGGCATGGTCACCCGTATTCATGTTGATGGCAGTCATGCGGGAATACGGCGGCTTCAGCAAAGGAATGCCACCGGGAATGGCGGGAGTACGCTCCGCCGGCACCTGCATATACCTCAAGTTCCCACCCAGTTTCGGATCCTGTGGAATCACCCGAGCAATCGAAAAGGCGTTGCGAGACGGCACGTAGAGCATGCCCGTCTCCGGATCGACGGCTGCGCCGCTCCAGTTGCCACCCCCGGTTGCGCCTGGTCGCATGACTGTTCCTACCGTGGACGGCGGCGTGAACAGCGGACCGATGCGGAACGGTGCAACCGCGTCTTGCGCCGCCTTGCGAATCTCCGGCGTAAAGTCGGCGAGGCTGTCGACGGTGACGCCCTGATATTCGAAGGGTGCCGGCTTGCTAGGGATGGGCTGGGTGCGCGATGCGACCTCACCGGGAATGTCGGAGTCCGGCACGCGGGTTTCCTTGATCGGCCAGATGGGCTTACCCGTTACCCTGTCGAAGGTGTATACGAATCCCTGTTTCGTAATCTGCGCGATGGCCTTGACCGGCTTGCCTCGCACGGTGATGTCAATCAGGTTTGGTGCAGCGGGGTTGTCGTAGTCCCACAGGCCGTGGTGAACGGTCTGGAAATGCCAGAGGCGCTTCCCGGTCGCGAGGTCGAGTGCGAGGATGCTTTCGGCAAAGAGGTTGTCCCCGAGGCGATGGCCGCCGTAGTAGTCCGGCGCCGTCGTGTTGGTCGGCACGTAGAGGTGGCCGAGTTCCACGTCTGCGCTCAATTGCGTCCACGCCGTCACCTTGCCGGCGTACGCCCACGAACCGTCCTTCCAGGTCTCGTTGCCGAATTCGCCGGGTTGCGGAACGGTCTTGAACGTCCACTTGACGGCACCCGTCCTCACGTCAAAGGCACGGATCCATCCCGGTATCTGTTCCTTGTTGATGATCAGCGAAGAGATCGACGCGGGCGTAATGATCAGGTCGCCGACCACGAAGGGGGGCGACTGAACCGAGTAGGTCAGCGCGTTCAGATAGTCGCGCGCGCCACGCTGGGCACGGGGGAGGCCTTCCATCAAATCCACACGCCCGTTCTTGCCGAATCCCGGCAATGGCCGTCCCGTCTTCGCGTCCACGCCCACGAGATACCCGTCGCCCGTACCCCAGAAGACGCGTTCTTCCTTGCCGTCGCTCCACCACGCCACACCCTTTTGTACCCACCGCAAGCTCATGGTGGTGGTCCCGGCCTCATAGCTCTTCGGGTTGTATACCCACAGCGTGGCGCCCGTCCGTGCATCGACGGCAGCCCCCACCGAGGCTGGTGAATTCACGTACAGAACACCACCCACCATCAAAGGAGTCGCCTTGAAATTGCCAGTGAGCGGGGGTGCACCGTCGCGCCAGCGATTCGGGTCGTCGAGCAGGAGCTGATCGAACACCAGCTTCGAGTTTGCCGTCCACTCGCCGCCGCCCGGCTGCGTCACGCTCAGCAGGTTATCCGGCGACTTCGTCCGCCACATGACCTTCAGCGAGCTGAAATTGGCCCCCGAGATCTGATCAAGGGGCGAGTACTTCGTACTTGCAAGGTCACCGCCGTAGGTCGGCCACTCGCCGGTTGCGGTGGACGGGACGCGCGTCTGCGCTCCGGAACTCCCGGCCGCGACCAGGGACGCGACGAGCAGACACGAACGGAATCCAAAGCTGCGCATAGTCTTCATGGGGTCACCACCAACCGGTTCTTGCGTTGATCTATCTTTGCGGGGTCGATGCCAGGAACACTCTTCAGGTCGTCGGGCGACTTGAAGTCGCCGTGCTCCTTGCGGTAGGCGACGACTGCCTCCGCACTCTCGGGTTGCACATCCATCACGGGTGCGAGGTCAGCTGCCGGAGCCGTGTTGATGTTGACTCGCCCAAAGCTCCGCAGCAAATAGTTGCGTACCAGGGAAAATTGCGCGGGCAATGCAATCGTCCCGTACGACTGCATCCGGGCCACGACCTCGTCCCACTCTGCCGGGGTGCGGAGAAACCCGGCAACCAGGTTGGCGTCGTGACACATGCTGCAGATCTCCACATGCGCCGTGAGCTCCGCGGCGAGCTGTGCGGGATCCGGTCCTGCGCTCGACGCCCGCGGCTCATCGGCGAACAGCGTCACGGGCACCGCAAGCAGCCACAATCCGAATGCGGAGACGAAACTCCTCCCGACTACCGGACGGCAGAACGTGTCGCTACGGCAATGCATAAGCCAGGAATTCCCCATCGTGCCCTGCGCCGCCAATCGCCACAACGATGTATTGTTTGCCCTTCTGCATGTAAGTCATCAGCGTACCCGTCGTTCCTGCATCAAGCGTCGTTTCCCACACCACATCTCCGGTGGCCTTGTCGAACGCGCGCAACTTGTTGCCCCCGCCGCCGGGTGGCGTCCGAACATTGATCTGGTCACCTTCACTGACAAACAGCAGCGTCTTCGTGACCAGCGGAGCCGCGCGCACCGCATTGCCCAACGGGCCGAGTTTAAGGTGGGCGATCGCGGGGTGGTTGCGAGGTCCGTCGCCGTTGGCTACCGTCCAGACGATGTCACCCTTGCTCAGATCAATCGCCGTGATGCGGCCGTAGGGCGGTTTGGTCAGCGGCAAGCCACGGGGCCCCTGAATGAGCGCGCGTGACCCTGCCCGATAACGCAGGTTGGTTTCGTCGGGGGTTGTCGGCAGGAGGTTCGCAATGAACGGGTTTGTCATCGACGGTACATAGAGATAGCCCGTCACGGGATCGAACCCGGCGCCGGTCCAGTCCGCTCCACCCACCGAGCCCGGCAGCTGGATCGTTCCCTTCGTCGCGCCGGGTCCTTGGCCAACCACTGACGGCGGAGTAAACAAGGGCCCAATGACGTAGTTCTTGGCAATTTCCAACGCTTCGGCACGCAGTTCCGGCGTGAAATCGATCAGGTCATCGGTGCTGATCCCCTGCCTGTCGAATGCGGGCGGCTTCATCGGATGGGGTTGCGTTGGCGATGCCTGTTCTCCGGGAACCGTCGACGCAGGCACCGGCCTCTCCTCAATCGGCCAGACGGGCTTTCCGGTCACGCGATCGAGCACGTACGCGAATGACTGCTTGGTGATCTGCACGAGCGCCTTGATCCGGCGGCCATCGACATTGATGTCGGCCAGAATCGGCGCAGCGGGATTATCGTAGTCGAACAGGTCGTGATGAACGATCTGGTAATGCCAGACCTTTTTGCCGGTGGCTGCATCCAAGGCAACGACGCTGTCGCTGAACAGATTGTCGCCCGGGCGGTGTCCGCCATACATATCGTTGGTGACGCTTGTCGTCGGCAGGTACACGTATCCCAGCTCGTCGTCGCCGCTCATCGGCGCCCAGACGTTTCCGGCACCGGAATACGCCCACGAACCCTCTTTCCAGGTCTCGTTCCCCTCTTCGCCGGGACGCGGAACAATGCGGAAGGTCCAGCGCAGTTTTCCGGTGCGGACGTCGTATGCGTGGACATCCCCGGGAACGCCTTCCTTTTTCGATGCGGAATCCTGGTCGACCATGGCCGACCCGATGACCACGACATCTCGAACGACAAGCGGCGGAGAGTTCCAGCGAAAAGGCGCGCCGCCCATCGCCTCATTCAGATCAACGCGGCCGTCCTTGCCGAAGGAAGCCAGGGGCTCCCCCGTCTTCGGGTCCAGTGCGTAAAGGAAATTGTTCGTGTACGAGAACAACCGGCCTTCAGATCCTTTCTGCCAATACGCGACGCCCCGATTGGACGAACTGCCGCGCACGCCTTCGGGCGGCAACTTCTGTTCCCAGAGGGTCTTTCCCGTAGCGGGATCGAAGGCCTGGGCGAGTCCAACCCCGGTCGACGCATACAGCACGCTGCCCACCTTGATCGGCGTGGCGCGGAAGTTGTTGAGCGCCTTGATGTCGGGGTTCGCGGCTTTGAATTCCTGACTCAAAGATGGACGCCGCCAGGCAATCTGCAGCCCCGCCACGTTCTCTTTTGATATTTGCGCAAGCGGCGCGTACTTGGTCGAGCCGTTGTCGCCCGAATAAGAGCGCCAGTCGCTGTCCGTGACAGGATTGTCGCCAATCGGACTTACCGCGCAGCCCGACGCAACCGCGAGGACCGCTCCGCAGCACAGGGATATCCACTTGGTGCCCATGTTTACTCCAGAGCGAGGGCGACAAGCTCACCTGGGCTGTCGGTCCAGCCAGTCGCCATCACGATGTACTGCTTGCCCTGCCAGCTGTACGTCATCGCGGGTGCGGTCTGAGCGGCGGGAAGCTCCATCTCCCACACGACCTCACCTGTCTTCTTGTCGAAAGCCCTGAACTTCTTGCCACCCCCGTAAGGCGGACCACCGCCGCGCGCAGTGTTGAAGCCCTCGCCCATGAACACAAGCGACTTCGTGACGGTGGGCCCGACGCGACCTGGATTGCCGAGCGGCGGCAGTTTGAGGTCCTTGATGGCCGCCAGATCTCTTGGGCCGTCGCCATTGGCGACCGTCCATTTGATCTCGCCCTTGTTCAGGTCGATCGCGACCAGGCGGCCATAGGGCGGCTTGAACATCGGCAGTTGCTGCGGCCCCACCACCGGCTCCCAGCCGCGCCGGACGAAGTTCAGGTTGGATCCTTCCGGCGGCGGAACCAGCTGCACGATGATCGGAGAATGGTGCGAAGGCACGTAAAGAATGTTGGTTTCAGGATCGAGGGAAGCCCCGGGCCAGTTCGTGCCGCCGTAGGTGCCGGGGACATGAATTGAGCCCTTCTTGCCGGCTGCCATGCCCTGGCCTGCAACCACCGGGGGGAAGAAGAGCGGTCCGAACGCATAGTCGTTCATGATCCGGATCGCTTCTTTGCGCAGCGCCGGAGTGAAGTCCACGAGGTCGTCGACGGTGACACCAATCTGGTCATAGGCAAACGGCTTGCCATGCGAATCGAGAGGCATGGGCTGCGTCGGTGAATACCACTCGCCCGGCACGTCGCCCTTCTGCACCGGGCGCTCTTCGATGGGCCATACCGGCTTGCCATTCGTGCGATCGAATACATAAAGGAGGGCCTGCTTCGACGGTTGCGCAAGCGCCTTGATCTTGCGACCGTTGACCGTAATGTCTGCCAGGATGGGCGGACAGGGGAAGTCGTAGTCCCAGAGGCCATGGTGGACGCTCTGGAAGTGCCAGACGCGCTTGCCGGTGGTGACATCCAGCGCAACGATGCTCTCCGCAAACAGATTCGCGCCAGGCCGATGGCCGCCGTACCAGTCATCGGTGGGCGTCGTGACCGGCAGGTAAACCTGGCCCAGTTCCTCGTCGCCACTCATCGTCGCCCAGACATTGGCAGCCCCCGAATACTCGTTGGAGTCCTTCTCCCAGGTCTCGCTGCCGAATTCTCCCTTGGGCGGAATCGTCCGGAAAGTCCAGAGCAGCTTGCCGCTGCGGACGTCATAGCCACGGACATCACCCGGCGATGCCTCCTTCCGGACAACCCGCGCCGAGCTGTTGATGTCGGTGACCACACTGCCAACCACAATGACATTGCGCACGATGAGCGGCGCAGAACGCCACCCGTAGGCTTCAAACGGCCGGCTCAGGCCAAGACGCAGGTCCACTGCTCCGTCGGTACCAAAATCGCGGACTCGCTGACCCGTCCTGGCGTTGAGCGCGACAAGTTGGGTGCCCTCCACTGCAATGATTCTGCCCTCGCCTTCCCCCTTCCAGTAAGCCACGCCGCGGCTCGTCGGCGCTGGTGGACCATCAACCGGCGGCTGCTCGAACCAGACAACCTTCCCCGTACCGGGATCCAGCGCGACGACCGTGCCGATGCCGCTGCTCATGTAAAGCAGGCCGTCCGCCATGAGCGGCGTATTCTGGTAGTTGTTCGGGCCCGGACGTGGCGCCGGCAGGGCCTTGGTGAGTGCATCGGGGATGGCCGACTGGCGCCAGGCGACCTTGAGGTTCTTGACGGTCTGCCGGTTGATTTGATCCAGCGGCGAATATCGGGTGCTCGCCTTGTCGCCAGCCCAAGAGCGCCATTCCCCGTCGACCACCCTGGAAGGCGCCGTCTGGCATGCTCCCAGCACCCCGGTAAGGACAGCCATGCCGACCGTCTGGAGCAACTTCCATTTCATTATTAAGGTCCCCGATTCCGATCGTCTTTCTGAGTCTGTGTGCCGCGCCTCAGGCCAACAGCTGCCCAACCATCTGGCAACCACGCAATGTCAACGCGATGTTCTGGCCGTCATGCAAGCGCATCGAATGTCACGAGCGCTGCTGCATGGCGTGACACGGCGTGTCATCAAGTGGTCACGTGAAGGAAGCATGCGACTGGAACGGCCTGCGGCCGCGCCCGGCACCTGTCGTGCAATCAAAGCCTGCACGGGAAAACCACCCGTGCAAGCTGCTTGAACTGCGGATATTCGATCACGGCTTGCTGGCTGCACCGTTCGCGCGCTCAGGGTGCAGGGTGAGCTTCTGTACCCGCCAGTTGTTCATGTCGGCAACGAGGAGCTCGTTTTCCGATGGGCATGCCAACGAATGAATCCAGTTGAACTGCTTCTCGCCACGACCCGACTCGCCAAGCGTGCCGAGGATCTTTCCGTCAAGTGTCAACTTGTAGATTCGCCCCGGCTCGCTGTCAGACGTGTACAGGTACTGTGTTGGCGTGTTGGTGATGCAGATGGTCCAAGGCTGCGTCTGATCGGGCCTGCTGGCTGTCAGATCACCCAGTACAGGATGACGCTTCTTGTCGTACGCCGCGTTGAGGTGGATGAATCGCTTGAAGTTGCCGTCACGATCAAACACCTGGATACGCCGATTGTTCCGATCTGCCACGTACACGTTGTTCTGCCGGTCGATGCCGATGTTGTGCAGCGTGTTGAACCTGGACGGGTTCTGGTCAGCCTGCGGACCACTCGGCCCGCGGGCACCCCAGGTTCCAACCCAATTGCCGTTCTTGTCGTACTTCGCGACGCGCGAATTGTCGTAGCCGTCGCTGATGTAGATGTTGTCGTCGGAATCGAAGGCGACATCCGTCGGACCGCCAAGATACCCGTCGACATGTTTTGGCCCCGCCGCATCGGGAGCGAAAGGCTTGTAGTACTGCGGTTCATCCGGACCTTCAGGCCGTCGTCCCAGATTCATCGTCACGTACCCGGCGGGATTGAACCGCACTGCAGTGTGGACTCCCTTGTCCACCACCCACAAGTTGTCGAACCTGTCGTAGCGAACACTGTGGGCGTAGCCGAGACCATAGACATTCTTGCCGATCTCGCGAATGAACTTGCCCTTCTTGTCGAACTGGAACAATTGCGTGGAGGCGTTCCCGTAAATGGGACCGTTGGCACTGCCCGGGTGATTGAGCACGGTGATCTCGCCCTTCGAGTTGATCGCCACACCCAGGACCTCGCCCAGGTTCATGTCTGGCGAGTACTTGAGAAAGTTGGTGTCAGCGTCGAAAGGGATCTCGGGGACGTTGACCACTGCTGCGGCGGACGGCTGCACCGGGGCTGCCGATTGCGCGCCGACCCAAGTCGACATCAGGAGCATCGACGGAAAAGAGACGACGAGTCCGAAAATTATAGGGCGTTTCACAAGTTCACCTCGTGGCAAGACAGTTCAACCAACATCCCGCAAGACATCACGACGTACCGAACAATGAAGTGCGAACACCATTGCCACCCGCACAGTAGATAAAGCATGAGGTCGGCGCCGAAATGGATGCCTTACAGTGTAGCACCGTCGTGCGAGTCCCCCTTCCGCATCTTTACTCATGGAGGGAGCAATCCCTCGACGTTCCCTTCACCCATGCCATCCGGCCCTGCCGCGGTGGCCACGGCGCACGGCGGCACTCAATCCACGAACAGCCATGCCGGGCAAACCGCGTTCGGACCCATCGATCCAAGATGGTTTTCGATCGCCATGCGGCGTGCATTGTATATTTCAGTCAAGAACTCCCCTCTGCTGGCCGCTTGACTCCCATTCGATGGGGCCGTCTTGATCGGCAATGTGGCGAGCAATCCACCTGGGAACGCGCAAGAATGGCTCGAGTTTCCGGAATGCCGCAGCGCAGTACGCCGCCACAGGACGAGACACCTGATTCGGACCCGTCCCCACTACGGGAATCCTCAGGTCCTTCCCTTGGGGTATCCGCCAATGACTGAGGTACGGATGCACTCGCGAGGGTTCCGCGTTACCTGTTTCCTCTCACATCCAGCGATCACTGCGAGCAGCCTAGCCATCAGAGCATTTTCTTCCATGCTGTAGTGGAGAGAACCAGAGACTGATCAGGCCATGATCGGTCTGCTTGGAGGAGAGTCAGCCAATCCGCATGGCGCCTCAAGCTCCCCTTCGGATTGCGCCAAAAGACGATACCCCGTCGAGCTCTTTACTCGTCCCTGACAAAGAGGCCACCAAAGAGAAGTTGGATCGTGTTTAGACGCCCGATCTTCGATTGCTGGTCTCTCCTAAGCGTATAACTGGCGTCCTATCTCCTCTCTGACACCCCTCCCTGTCCCAACCCTGCCCCCCCCTATAGGGGGGGGCGGGGTGTCAGGGTGTCAGGCCGGCAAGAACGTGCGACAAAACCGTGACGCCTTAAGTCCTTGAGTTGAGAGAACCCTGACACACCCTGACGGTACCCTGACACGTAGAAACGTCACCCGTCAGGGTAGACCCGTTCGGACCCCCACCCTGACGCCCCAAAACGTCAGGGTTTTTAGTCACCTTTTGAGTAACTGGCGGCCCCATCGTTTTGGTCCTCAGGGGACCCAACTGTCGTCCGTGATCAGCCCACAAGTCCGGGCCAGCTGGATGGCCTTGTCGGATAGCTCGCAGGTTTGCCCTGGGCCCCGCCGCACGAGCAACTCCGCCGCGACCATCTTGTCGCACATGGTCCGCGCCTGGCGCTGCCCGACCGCGAAGTGGGTGGCCAGGCTGGGGTAGCTCTTGATGTGCGCCACGAACGCCTTCAGGACGTCGCTGGCGCTGATCTTCTCTCCCTTCGGCCCCTCGCCCACCTGGAAGTCCAGCCCGAGGCCTGCGTTGTCAGCGACCGCCGAGACGATCTCCACCCCGTCCGCGTCCAGCCCCAGGCTGACCTGGCGTATGGTCAGGTACATGTCCTGGGGGACGTCCGCGTCCTTCATCTTCGTGCAGGCCAGCTTGAGACGGCCGGCAACGCCCGAAAGGGCGAACTCCTGGTCCATTGCCGCCTTCAGGGCGCTCGAGCCCCTGGCGCGCTCACCGTCGTGCCCAGAATGGTGGACGATGAGCACGTTCGCCTGGTACTTCTTCCGCAGGTTGACGTCGATATTGTCGATGAACTTGTTCATGTCCTTGGCAGTGTTCTCGTCGCCCTCGCCGTAGTTGCGCGCCAGGGTGTCGATCAGGATCAGGCCGGGCTTGTGCCCCGCCCCCTCGACCATCCGATCGATGTGCTCGCTGACGTTCATCGCGTCCATCGGATCCGTCAGGCGGGCTGCCTTCGTGCTGATGAATAGCGGTGCGCCCTTGAGCGAGACCTTGAAGTACGTCTCCCAGGCTTTCAGGCGCCTCCCGATACCGTTCGCACCCTCGCCGACGACCATGAACACGGGCATCTGCTTGACCTTCTTGCCGTGCCAGGGTGTCCCGGTAGCGATGCAGCACGCCAGGTCGAACGAGATGAACGATTTGCCGAGGCCTGACGGCCCGTAGAGCAGCGACAGTGCGTCCATCTCGAGGTACCCGTCGACCAGGAAGTCGACCGCCTTGATGCCGGCCATGATCTCGTCGGCGCTGATGAAGCGGGGCTTCTGCACGACCTCGCCGGTGTTCGGATCGATGAATGCGATTGACGTGACGCCACCGAACTTCTGATAGGCGGTCTCCACTGCACGCGGGATGTCTTCGTATCGTGCCTGCCAGCGATCGTCGCGTGGTGCGAGGCTCGCCTCGTACATTCCGCGGATCATGTTCACGACCGCGCCAGGACGTGCGCCTGATGCGATCAGGCTGGCCGCGATGATGTTCGCGCCCTCGTGCAGGCCCTGCCCGCGCATGATGTTCGATGCGGCCGTGGCCAGCTTCTCATCCTGCTCACCGGTCTGCGCGGACTCTGCTGGTGCCGACGCGAGATCCTTGCGCACGTCGTCCAGGTCGATGCCGATCGCTGCAGCCGCGTCAGCGAGCGAGTAGACAGCGTCTCTGTTGAGCTGCCTGAGCCGGCAGATGAAGTTGCCGGTGGCGCGTGGCTTGTGGTTCTCGCCGTCTGGCAGGCGGACATAGCGGACGCTGTTGTTGCCGGATGGGTCGCCGCCGATCAGGCCCAGGTCGACCATGCGTTTCATGACCGCCTCGACGAGACGCCTATCAGCTGCGTCCCCGTCTTCGCGATCGATGCGGAATCCTATCTGGAACTTCTGCGGACTCGTCTCGAGGACCCAGGTGGGAATACCGTTTACGTTATCGGGAAGGCCGTCGTCGATAACCAGGGACAGCAGCCGCCCGAAGTTTGCTCGCATCCTGCGTGGTGTCTGCTCGCCCTCGAGGACCGTCAGCGACGCAACGGAGAAGTACGCATTCAGCCCGGTGTAGCGGTTGATGACCGCGGACTCATCCTCCCTGCCGCCGTACGGTCGCCCGTACCACTTCGCTGCCGATGAGTTGGGATCGCCTGCGAATGCGGTCGTCCACATCCACTGATCGGGATGGATCGACTCCGCCAGGAGATGCAGGAATTCGCTGTTTCGGATGCTCAAGCCTTGCGCATGCGTATGAGCACTCGCCGAGAGCAAACTCGAACTCGTCTGATCCCTGGGCTCCGCGCCTTCACGGACCTGAGCACCTACCGACAAAGTCTGATGTCTTCTCTCCCGTGACACTGGGGAAGGACTATCACAAGGTTCTCGCTCGGCCGATCTCCCGACGCAGTCCTTTTGAACACCACGGCCATGGGCTCCCCGATCGAGAGCCCTCCGCAATTGGACGTTGGCCCTCCAGGACGAGCTCGATGACAAAAACACCTTCATTGCATTCATGGGAGGTGGGTGCTCAAGATCCATTAGATTCACCTTCGGCCAATCTGCGTATGCCGGCCAGCCACTTGAATTACTCATTGCTTAGAACTATCGCGGGCAGCAACTCGACTCGCGATAAAAGCCTCCACTTCACTTTCCAAAAAGCCGCTGGCACGTGCTCCGATCTTGACGATCTTTGGAAATGTGCCGTTCTTCACCATTCGATAAAGGGAGTCCCTCCCCAATCCGACGCGGGCCTGCGTTTCCTTGACCCGCAAAATGCGCTGACTTGTCGACTTCACTTGTTGCTCCTGAGCTGCGTAACAAGATCGCGTAAGGCGTTACGCGATCACCTGCCATATGTCCCGCATATCACACCCGCACAGGAAATTGGAGTGTGGAAAAAGAGGGGCCAGTGGAGAATCACTACGATCATCCAAGTTCTATGGAGTACGGTGGAGTGCAGCGGGCTATGCCTGTCCCGGATGAGAGTCGCTCGCTGTATCGCTGCGCGAGGTCCGAATTGCGCTGAGGGCGCGCAGCCAGAGGGTAATCCCCCCACAAAACAGCTGAGGTCAGAAGTGGAATTTTCTCGTAATGTAACCCGAGGAGATTCCAGTGAAAAAATCGAAGTTCAAGGACAGCCAGATCATTGGCTACCTCAAGCGGGCGGAGGCCGGGGAGCC
>CAISDJ010000058.1 GCA_903884105.1 uncultured Pseudomonadota bacterium
CGAGGTCTTCCTGCAGGTGGCGATCTATTGCGGCGTGCCGGCCGGCGTCGATGCGTTCCGCAACGCCCGCGAAGTGTTTGTCGAGCTCGGACTGGAGAAATAGCTCATGGAGTCAGGTCCAGGTAATCCGGCGATCGAGCCGTTCGAGCTGTACGCGATCCGTTATGCGCATCACGCGCCGCGCAAACAGCACGAGAACTTCATCAATGGCGACCTCCATGAGGAGGGGTCGCCGCTCGATTACTTCGTGTGGGTCGCTCGCCGGGGGACGCAGGTCTTCCTGATCGATACGGGCTTTGGACCCGAAGCAGCCTCGGCTCGGGGCCGCCAGCATTTCAGGATGCCGGCGGAGGGTCTCAAGCTGCTCGGCATCGATCCAGAGCAGGTCGCGGACGTCATCCTGACGCACCTGCACTATGACCACGCCGGCACGCTCGAGTCCTTTCCCGGTGCGCGCTTCCACCTGCAGGACAAGGAGAGTGCCTACGCGACGGGGCGCTGCATGTGCCATGGCTTCTTCCGCCAGCCGTTCAATGTCGAAGACATTGTGTCGGTGGTGCGCCACCTGTATGCCGGGCGAGTGACGTTTCACGACGGAGCAGAGGAGCTGGCGCCGGGATTCAGCGTGCATCATGTGGGCGGACATACTGCCGGCCTGCAAGTGGTTCGTGTGTGGACCAAGCGCGGCTGGGTGGTCGTGGCCTCGGATGCGACGCACCTGTACGCGAATATCGACCGGGGTGCCCCGTTTCCGGTGGTCTACAACGTCGCCGACATGTTCGAGGGCTACCGAGTGTGTCGCGAGCTTGCGGACTCGGAGGACCACGTCGTGCCGGGCCACGACCCGCTCGTGATGCAGCGCTATCCGGCGCCGTCGCCCGACTTGCAGGGCATTGTCGTCCGGCTCGATGTGCCTCCGGTCTACTCGTCGAAGTGATCAACGCAACCCTCCTGCGGGGAAAGTGGGCGCTCGTGACCGGAGCCGGCGACGGGCTTGGCTTTGCGGTGGCGGACTGTCTCGCCGAGGCCGGCGCCAATGTCGTGCTGCATGACCTTGATGCACAGCCGGAGGCGCGTGATCGTATCCAGGCGCGCCACGCAGTGCAGGCCCTCACCGTGGCCGCCGACCTCCGAGAGCGTCCCACCATCGAGGCAATGATGGCCTCGCTGATCGAGCGATGCGGCGGCATCGACATCCTGGTCAACAATGCCGTGGTTCGCCACTTCTCGCCGGTGGAGGACTTCGCTCCTGAACGCTGGGATGAGGCACTGGCGGTCAACCTGTCGGCCCCATTTCACCTGACGCGGCTGGCCTTGCCTGGGATGAAGCAGCGCGGTTGGGGACGGATCATCAACATGGCGTCGATCTATTCCACCCGCGGCGTGGAGAATCGCATCGACTATGTCACCACGAAAACGGCGATTGTCGGACTGACGCGCGCAGTGGCTGTGGAAATGGCGAGAACCGGCGTGACCTGCAACGCTTTGGGACCGGGCACATTGCCGACGCCTGCCATCGTGGCGCGCATTGCAGCCATCGCCGCAAAGGAGAACCAGTCAGCCGAGGAGGCGACGGCTGCCTATCTCGAGGAACGGCAGCCAAGCGGCCGGTTCGTGTCGCTTCGCAGTGTCGGTGCCGCGGCGGTGTTCCTGTGCAGTGACGCTGCCGCGGACATCACGGGTACGATGCTGCCGATCGATGGCGGCTGGTCCGCAATCTGACACTTACCATCCCTGCAGCCAGGAAACAGTCGATGACTCAAGCAACAGCCGGAACGGTCCTCATTACAGGAGCGGCAGGTGGCCTCGGTCGCGCCATCGTCAGCCAGCTGGTCGGCAGCGGGTACCGCGTAGTGTTGGTCGACCGGGATGTCGCAGCCCTGAACCTGCAGGCGGAGGAGATCGGCCCAAGCGCGTTTCCACTGCAGCTCGACATCACCGACTCTGCGAGAGTCGACCGGCTGCTCGAACTCGTCCCGGATGCATTCAAGCCAATCGATATCCTGATCAACAATGCAGGCCATGATATCGGCGGCCGGACGCGCTTTGACGAGGGTTCGCCCGATGACTGGGCCAACATCATCCAGACCAACCTGATCGGCCTGATGCGCGTGACGCGCGCGATCGTGCCCGATATGGTGAAGCGCAACGCGGGCCACATCGTCAACGTGAGCTCGATCAACGCGGTGCGCATCATCCCGGACATGACGGCCTACAGCACCAGCAAGGCGGGCGTCCACATGTTCACGGAGACGCTCCGTGGCGAGCTGGCCGAGACGGCGATTCGCGTCACTGAGCTGCAGCCGGGCCTCACGAAGACCAACATCATCGTGACGCGGTATCGCGGCGACAAAGAGAAGGAAAAGGCCTACTTCGACCAGTTCCAGATGGCGCTGGAGCCTGCAGACGTGGCGCGCGCGGTGGCCTTCGCCATCAGCCAGCCACCGCATGTGCAGATTGCCGAGATCATGATCCTGCCGGTCAATCGTTTCTAAGAGGGGAGAGAAGCAATGGTGCGTCAAGCTTTGTTCGCGTTGGTTACGGTAGCAGCAACCCTTCTCCAGGCGGGAGCGCAGGCTGCCGAGCAGCCCATCCGGTTGTATGTGCTCGACGGCGGCGTGCTGGAGTCCGATCCAGCCCGGTATCGGCTGAAACCTGACGAGGTCCAGACCTCGCAGCTGTCTGTCGCGGCGTTCCTGATCGTGCATCCCAAGGGCACGCTGCTGTGGGACACCGGCGCGATTTCGGACGAGACCTGGACACCGGGAAAGCGCCCGCAGGCGCGGCACCTCGTGCTGTCCAACAATGCGGACCGCGATGTGACGCTTGCGAAGTCACTCACGGGGCAACTCAAGGAGATCGGCTACGCGCCCAAGGACATCACGTATCTTGCGCTGTCGCACTACCACTGGGACCACGTGGCCAATGCGAATGCCTTCGCCAAGTCGACGTGGCTGGTGCGCAAGATCGAGCGTGACGGCATGTTCCCGCAGCCGGCGGCCGAGCCACCGCAGCCGTCGAATTTTGCATCGCTGCTGAACGCGAAGACCACGCTGATCACGGACGACTACGACGTGTTCGGTGACGGGACAGTCGTCATCAAGTCGGCCGTGGGACATACGCCCGGCCACAGCGTGCTGTACGTGAAGCTGGCGACGACAGGCGGCGTGGTACTGGCCGGGGACCTCTATCACTATCCCGAGGAGCGCACCCTCAACCGTTTGCCGACTGCCGACTTCGACCAGGCGCAGACCGGCCGCTCACGGGAAGTGCTGGACGGGTTCCTCAAGCAGACCGGCTCGCACCTGTGGATCCAGCACGACCTGGTTGCGCATCGGAAGCTGAAGAAGGCGCCGGCGTACTACGACTAGCCGGAAGGGGTAGCCCGAAGACGGAATGCGCCAAGGATGGTGCCCAGGAGAGGACTCGAACCTCCACGGTGTTACCCGCTAGTACCTGAAACTAGTGCGTCTACCAATTCCGCCACCTGGGCAAGGTGAGGTTGCGGGCGGACCCGCGAAAGGCGCGCCAATGTACTCAGCCCCCCCCGCAGTGTCAACCAAGTTCCTGCCCACGGGCGTCACACAAGCGGTCAATGGGCGCCGCCTTGTGTTACAAACGCGTCCATATGACGACACGTAACGGAAAACCGGGTGCCACGGGCACGCCGAAGCGCCGCGCGGGCGGTTCTCCCCGACTCGCCGATGACGAATTGCTGGCCGCCCTGCAGGCCGCCGGGCAACCTCTGGCGCTCGCCGACCTGGCTTCCCGCGTCGGCGTGAAAGCCGCCGCGCAGCCGCAATTGGCCGAGCACCTCGAGACCCTGATCCACGCGGGCAAGCTGATCCGCAACCGCCGTGGGCACTACTGCCTGCGGGAGCGGCTGGGTCTCACGGTCGGCACGGTCAGCGGTCACAAGGACGGGTACGGCTTCCTGCAGCCCGACGACCGGACGGAGGCTGCTTTATATCTGTCGAACCGGCAGATGCAGCAGGTCATGCACGGCGACCGCGCAGCGGCGCGTTCCACCGGGGTTGATCACCGCGGTCGAGCCGAGGGCGTCATCGTCGAGGTGCTGGAGCGGGGCACGCTCGAGATCGTCGGCCGGCTCTATGAGGAGTCGGGTATCTATTTTGTGGTGCCGGACAATCCGCGCATCAGCCATCGCGTGCTGGTCCCGCGGGAGCAGGTGGGCGTCGCATTGCCGGGGCAGGTCGTGCTGGTCCGGATCACCGAGCAGCCGAGTCGCACGGCGCAACCGCTCGGCTCGGTAACCCGGGTGCTGGGTGAGCATGCCGCGCCCGGCATGGAAACCGAGATTGCGATCCACTCGCATGGGTTACCGTTCGAGTTCCCCCCGGAAGCGATCGCCGAAGCCGCGGTGTTCGGTCATGCCGTGTCGCCTGCTGCGAAGCGCGGACGGGAAGACTTGCGCGAGCTGTCGCTGGTCACGATCGACGGCGAAGACGCCCGTGATTTCGACGATGCCGTGTACTGCGAGCGCAGTGGCACCGGCTGGAAGCTGCTGGTGGCGATTGCCGACGTCGGGCACTACGTCGGGTTCGGCACCGCACTCGATCAGGAAGCATTGCATCGGGGTACGTCGGTGTACTTTCCTAACCGCGTCATCCCGATGTTGCCGGAAGCGCTGTCCAACGGACTGTGCTCGCTGAACCCACTGGTGGATCGGCTGTGCATGGTCTGCGAAATGCGTATCGCCGACAATGGCAAGGTCACAAGGGCCCGCTTCTTCGAAGGACTGATGCGCTCGGCGGCTCGCTTGACGTACACGGAAGTGGCGGCGTACCTCGCACAACCGGCCAAGCCGTTTGCGAAGAATCCTGCGCTCGGCGAGCCGATCAAGAACCTCTACGACGTGTTCCAGGCCTTGTACAAGCAGCGGCAGCTGCGCGGCGCGCTCGATTTCGATGCACCGGAGATGAAGGCCCGCTTCGATGAGAGCGGGCGAATTGCTACCTTTGTGGAGCAAGCGCGCAACGATGCCCACCGGCTGATCGAGGAATGCATGATCGCCGCCAACGTGCAGGCGGCGCGCTTCCTCAAGAAGCACAAGATCCCGACGTTGTATCGCGTCCACGGCCAGCCCGAGTCGGACCGTCTCGACCAGCTGCGTGAATTCCTGAAGGGGTTCGCGATTGAGTTGCCCGTCGGTCGCCCGCTGACACCGGAAGACCTGAGTGCGGTCCTTGAGCAGGCCGCGGGCAAGGAAGAGGGCCATCTCATCGAGACCGTCGTCGTCCGCACACTGCCGCAGGCCGTGTACCAGCCCGAAAATATCGGGCACTTCGGGCTGTCGCTCACGGAGTACGCGCACTTCACGTCGCCGATCCGCCGCTATCCCGACCTCATCGTGCATCGGGGCATCCGGCACGTTTTGCGCAATGGCACGGCGGAGGACCTGCCCACGTCACTTGCCGCCATGGACGTGTTCGGCCAGCAATGCTCGTTCAAGGAACGCCGTGCCGATGAAGCCACGCGCGATGCCATGTCCTGGCTCAAGTGCGAATACATGCAGGACAAGATTGGCGAGGAGTTCGAGTCTCTGGTCACGGGCGTCGTGGACTTCGGCTTGTTCGTGCAAGTGGCCGGCGTGCAGATCGACGGCCTGATTCATGTCAGTGCGCTCGGCTCAGACTATTTCAGCCGCGACAAGTCCGGCTATCGGATGGTCGGCGAACGCAGCAAACGGGTGTTCAGGCTCGGCGACCATCTCAAGGTGCGCCTGATCAACGTCATCATCGATGAGCGCAAGATCGACTTCGAGCTCGCCGAGCGACCACGGGCCAGCGAGCAGGATCGCCACCCGTGGCAGCGGGACAAACGTCGCTCCGGTGGGCGACCGGAACGCAAGGGACCCAAGCGATCGTGACGGAGACAGCAATGGTGTTTGGCCTGCACGCGGTGCAGGCGGTGCTCGAGAACCAGGCGGGCAGAGTGGCCGGTGTGCTGTTGCAGCGAGGACGCGGCGATGCGCGCATCGATGCCATCGAGCAGCTGGCCCGCTCGGCAGGGATTGCTGTCGAACGGCGGGACGTTCGTGAGCTCGACCAACTGTCGGGCAATGCGCGCCATCAGGGTGCCCTGGTCCGGCTGGAAGCGGCGGGTCCCCAAGGTGAGGGGGCGCTGGATGACTTACTGGACAAGGCCGGGCCGGCGCCCTTCGTACTTGTCCTCGACGGCGTTCAGGATCCCCATAATCTGGGGGCCTGTTTAAGAACGGCGGATGCGGCCGGCGTCCATGCCGTGATCGTGCCTCGGGACCGGGCGGCCGGCCTCAATCCAACGGTCCGCAAGGTGGCGTCCGGGGCGGCCGAAACCACCCCGCTGATCCACGTTGTCAACCTCGCGCGAACATTGCGGCATTTGAAGGATCGCGGTCTATGGATCGTGGGCGCGGCCGGCGAAGCCGACATGGATGTCTATGCCGCTGATCTCAAAGGGCCTTTGGGCGTAGTGATGGGTTCCGAGGGGGAGGGCCTCCGGCGCCTGACCCGTGAGCACTGCGATTCATTAGTCAGGATCCCGATGGCGGGATCGGTTGAAAGCCTCAACGTGTCGGTGGCGACCGGGGTGTTGCTGTTCGAGGCCACCCGGCAGAGACGGTTGCCGGGAACAGTCGGCAAGCGGTAGTCGCGGGGCGGGCGCCATGGGCCGGCGTTGCAAATCGTTGATTGCGCGGGCCGGGTCGCTCCGCTACCATTGACGGCCTTCCGGGGACGATCTCGGCAAGCAACAACTCCTTGCCTCACCGCTTTGACGGGAGGCTTTATCCAAAGGGATGTATCGATATGTTGAGACACTATGAAGTCGTGTTTCTGGTCCACCCTGACCAGAGTGAACAGGTTCCGGCCATGCTGGAACGCTACAAAGGCATGATCACCGCAGGCGGTGGTCAGGTTCACCGGCTTGAAGACTGGGGCCGCCGCCAGCTCACCTTCCCGATCGCGAAGGTGCACAAAGCCCACTACGTGCTGCTCAATATCGAGTCCGACAAGAAGACGCTCGATGAACTGACCGGTGCCTTCCGTTTCAGCGACGCCGTGCTGCGTCACCTCGTCATCAAGATGGATGCCGCCGTGACCGAGCCGTCGCCGATGATGCGCGGCGACGACGCCGAACGAAACGAACGCTTCGCTGATGACGGCGATGACGACGGTCCCGGCATGTCGGACCGCTGAGCCTCACGGCTCGCGCCTCCGTCCTCCAGCATCACTTCAAGCATTCGAGGGTTAACTCATGGCACGCTTTTTCCGCCGGCGCCGTTTCTGCCGGTTCACTGCTGAAAAGATTGTCCAGATCGATTACAAGGATCTCGGCATCCTCAAAAACTACGTAACGGAAACCGGCAAGATCGTTCCGAGCCGGATCACGGGCACCAAGTCGCACTACCAGCGTCAGTTGGCGGTTGCGGTCAAGCGTGCCCGGTTCCTGGCGTTGTTGCCATATACGGATCAGCATTGATCTGAGTCTTTCGGTTTCCGGTCAGGGCCGGCCGTCTCGGGCTTCCCTGGGGCTTTGGGTCTGATTCGGTGGGAGCGGTGGCGAGCGATGCATCGCAGGTTTGCGGCCTGGTTGGTCGGGCAACCTTGGCGGGCGTTCTTCATAGGCGCTTGCTGTGCGGCGTTGTCGCCACAGGGTTTTTCACCCTTCGCGCTGGTCGCTTCGGCGGCCGCCATCCTGGTGATCCTGTTCGGTGATTCACCGGGCACGGTGACGCGGGGGATGACGGTGGCGGTGGTGGGCTTCGCGGTGGCGACGGGAACGTTGCTGTCGATCAGCCAGCCAGTCATCGTGGCTGCGGGGCTCGCGGCGCTCGCGTTTCTGGTGCCGGCGCTACTCGGAGTACTGCTGAAGCGCACGGGCTCGCTGACGCTGTGCTTCCAGCTCGCTGTGCTCGGCATGGCGGTGTTGCTGGTCGGGATTTATGGTGCGCTCGATAATCCGAGTGCGGTCTGGGAGCAGCTGCTGCGGGAGGCGGTGCAGTCGTTGAAGGACGGCGGCGTCGTTCTCGCAAATCCGGAGGAGATCATCACCGGATTTGCACGCACCATGTGGGGCGCGTATGCCGCGCTTGTGCTGCTCGGGACATTGAGTTCGCTGTTCCTCGCACGCTGGTGGCAATCGCTTCTCGAAGCGCCCGGCGGGTTCGGGGATGAGTATCGCGAGCTGCGGTTGGGCAGAGCGCTGGGCGGGGTAGCCATCGTCATCATCGTGGCTGCGGCGCTCACGGATATCGAGCTGGTTGATTGTCTGTCCTGGATTGCCATGAGTGCATTGGCCTACCAGGGGCTGGCTGCAGCGCATCGGCGCAAGGCGGCGCAGCAGTTGGGGCAGGGCGGACTGGTCGCGATTTACGTGTTTCTGATTGTGCCGCTGTCGGCGTTCGTCATGGTGACGCTACTCGCAGCCTGGGGTGCTGCCGACAACTGGCGGCAGTTCAAGGGTGTCGCGGGCGCCTGAGTGCGAAGGCGGACGCGGGCTGAAAAGGTTCTGTTTTAGTTTTGCATAGGTGAAGGTGTCACGATGGAAGTCATACTCCTGCAGAAAGTCGCCAATCTCGGCAACATCGGCGACCTCGTAAAGGTCAAGTCCGGCTATGGCCGCAATTTCCTGTTGCCGCATGGCAAGGCCACGCTGGCGACTGTTGCCAACAAGGCCAAGTTCGAAGCGCGTCGCGCCGAGCTTGAAAAGGCAGCCCGGGAAGAGCTGGCTGCGGCAGAGGCCCGCGCTGCCAAGTTCACGAGCTTCAAGCTGTCGATCACCGCGAAGGCGGGCAGCGAAGGCAAGCTGTTCGGCTCCGTCGGCACGGCCGACATTGCCGAAGCCGCAACGAAGGCCGGCCTTGCGCTCGAGCGCTCGGAAGTTCGTCTGCCCGAAGGCCCGATTCGCATGGCCGGTGAGCACAGCGTGCAGATCCAGTTACATGCCGACGTTGTGACCGCGCTCAGCCTGACCATCGTCGGCGAAGAGTAAGCGGAACCGGTGTAAAGGGGCCCAGCATCATGGCGCTGCCCGTGCCTGATGGCGAACAGGGGCTCTCGCGGCGGTCGCGAGTGGTATCTGCTGAAGAAGCCATTCGCGTCCCCCCGCACTCCGTGGAAGCGGAACAGGCCGTCCTCGGCGGCCTGATGCTCGACAACACCACGTGGGATGCGATCGCCGATCGCATCACGTCCGACGATTTCTACCGGCGCGATCACCAGCTGATCTTCGCCGCCATCGCCGACCTTGCCGCACGCGGCGAGCCGAGCGATGCCGTCACGCTGGCCGAGTATCTCGACCGGCAGGGCAAGCAGAGTGACACCGGCGGTCTCGCCTATCTGGCGACGCTCGTTCGTGAAACCCCGAGCGCAGCCAATATCCGTGCGTATTCCGACATCGTCCGTGAGCGTTCGCAGCTCAGGCGACTGATCCGCGTCGGCGGAGAGATTGCGGCCAGCGCCTACGAAGCCGAAGGGCGCTCGGCCATTGAACTCGTCGATGACGCCGAACGGCGCGTCTTCGAGATTGCCGAGAGTGGTCGCAAGAACGTGTCGGGCTTCGTCCCGCTGGTCCAGGTGCTCGGCCCGACGATCGACCTGCTCGACAAGCGGCACCAGAACCAGGGTGAGCTGACGGGTGTCAGCACCGGCTTCCGTGAGCTCGACAAGATGACCGCGGGCTTGCAGCCGGGCGACCTGATCGTCGTTGCCGGCCGGCCCTCGATGGGCAAGACGACGTTTGCGATCAACATTGCCGAGAACGCCGCAATCGGCTCGAATACCCACGTCGCGGTATTCAGCATGGAAATGTCCCGCGAGCAGATCGCGTTGCGCATGATTTCGTCGCTCGGTCGCGTCAACCAGTCGCACCTCCGAACCGGCCTGTTCGGTGACCAGGAGTGGTCGTGCATCAACAGCGCGATCAGCCTGATGAAGAGCGCGCCGATCTTCATCGACGACACCGGTGCGCTGACGCCGACTGAAATCCGCGCCCGGGCGCGGCGCCTGAAGCGCGAACATGGCCTCGGCCTGATCGTGATCGACTACCTGCAGCTGATGCAGGTGCATGGCAACAAGGAAAATCGCGCCACGGAAATCTCGGAGATCTCCCGGTCGCTGAAGGCGCTGGCGAAGGAGCTCGCAGTGCCGATCATCGCGCTGTCACAGCTCAACCGCAGCGTCGAACAGCGGCAGGACAAGAAGCCCGTGATGTCGGACCTGCGCGAGTCGGGCGCCATCGAGCAGGATGCCGACCTGATCATGATGATCTATCGCGACGAGGTGTACGACCAGAACACCACGCGCAAGGGCATCGCCGACATCATCATCGCCAAGCAGCGTAACGGCCCCATCGGCGACGTGCAGTTGACCTTCCTCGGCGAGTTCACCAAGTTCGAAAACTTCGCGCCCGAAGCCTACGGTTCGTATCGCTGAGTCCCGAGCGATGAGCTCAGGTCCAAGGGCACTCATCGATACGGCGGCGCTACGGCACAACCTTGCGGTTGTCCGCGAGCGTGCGGCCGGTGCGCGCGTGATGGCTGTCATCAAGGCGAATGCCTACGGCCATGGCCTGGTGTCGACAGCCCGTGCGCTGTCCGGCGCCGATGCGTTTGGCGTGGCAAGGCTCGAGGAAGGCCTCGCTTTGCGCGATTCCGGACTCACCCAGACAGTTGTCTTGCTCGAAGGGGTCTTCAGTGGCGAGGACCTCATGGCGGCTGCGCAACGCGGCTGCGAGATCGTCGTGCACTCCCGCGCCCAGCTTGCGCTGCTGGAGCAATGGCAGGGTGCAGGGCAAGTGCGGGTCTGGTTCAAGATCGACTCCGGCATGAACCGGCTCGGATTCCGTCTCGAGCAAAGCCTGTCCGCATGGGAGCGACTCATACGCACCAACCGTGTACTTGGCGTCCCGCGCTTGATGACACATCTTGCGGTTGCGGACGAGCGCAATGATCCGCGGACACTGCAGCAAGTGCGCGAGTTCGAGCAAGCCGTAGCCACGTTGCCCGGTGCTGGTGCGGCGGAGCGCAGCATCGCGAACTCCGCCGGGCTGCTGGCGTGGCCACAGTCCCGTGGGCACTGGGTCAGGCCGGGCCTCTCGCTGTACGGGATCTCCCCGTTCCCGAACGAGCTTGCGCAAGACTTCGGTCTCAAGCCCGTCATGACGCTCACGACCAAACTGATTGCCGTCGGTGAAGTCGCGGTGGGCGAGGGCGTCGGTTACGGTGCTGCGTGGAAGGCTGCGCGGCGTTCGCTCATCGGCATTGCGGCAGTGGGCTATGGAGACGGCTATCCTCGGCACATGAGCAGCGGTGCACCGGTGCTGGTGAACGGGCGTTCGGTTCCGCTTGCGGGGCGTGTGTCTATGGACATGATTGCCGTCGATATTACCGACGCGCCGGCCGCGGTCGGCGATCCCGTGGTGCTGTGGGGCGAAGGATTGCCCGCGGAGCAACTGGCGTTGCACGCCGATACGATTCCGTACGAACTCGTGTGCGGCGTCAGCCAGCGCGTGCAGATGGAGTACTCGGGCGTCTGAGCTCTGGGCGCTGCCGCGTACAAGGAACGAAAAGAAGGGCCAGCATCGCTGGCCCCTTTTTTGTTGTTACCGGTGGCTGTCGGTGGAGGCGCATTGTGCGGTCTGCGCAGCCATTGCCGATCCAGGCGTGATGATCCGGCACCGTTGGCCTTACCGGGCTTGAGTCCGACGTATTGCCAACGACCATCAGGACGTCTATACGTCTTGTACTTCCCGACAACGTCCCGTCACTCACTCTGGAGAAAATCATGCTCTTGAGATGCCTTTTTGCGTTAACAATAGTCCTGGCAACCGCCGGAGCCGCATCCGCGCAGGACGCCAAGGCTGTCATCGACGGCACATCCAAAGCCCTGGGTGCGGGAGCGCTGCAAACAGTCCAGTTCTCCGCGACGGGATTCGACTTCGTGCTCGGCCAGAATCCGAACGGCAAGGCGCCGTGGCCGCGCTTCATTGAAAAGAGCTACACACGCGCGATCGACTTTGAGGCTGCGGCCTCGCGCGTGGACCGCGTGCGCATACAGGGTGAGAACCCGCCTCGTGGCGGCGGGCAGCAGCCCGTCATCGGCGAGCAGACGCAAGTCAACGTCGTCGACAGGAACTCGCCTTGGGTGCAGCAGCTCGAAATCCTGATGATGCCGCACGGGTTCGTGCGGGCGGCGGCGGGCCGCGGCGCGACCGTGGGGCGCGGCGGGAAGACTGTGAGCTTCATCGGCGAGAATAGGGCGCCAGTCACTGCCACGCTTGACAAGCGGGGCCTGATCACTCGCATCGAAACACGGATCGATCACCCCGTGATGGGCGACATGGAATTCGACGTCGTCTACAACGACTACAAGGATGTCGGCGGCGGCGTCCAGTTCCCGATGCATATCGTGCAGTCGCAGGGCGGGCATCCGATCTTCGACCTGCACCTGACCGACGTCAAAGTAAACGCTACCGTCAACACCGCCGCACCGCCGCCCGCGGGTGGGGCCCCGGCCGCAGTAGCAGCCAATCCCCCGGTTCAGTCCGAGAAGCTCGGCGATGGCGTCTACCTGATCACTGGCGGCTACTCCGTCATTGCCATCGACTTCACGGATCACATCACGCTCATTGAATCGGGGCAGAGTGAGGCGCGCGCGCTCGACGTCATCGCCGAAGCCAAGCGCCTGATTCCGAACAAGCCGATTCGCTACGTAGTCAACACCCACACCCACTTCGACCACGCCGGCGGGCTTCGCGCATTTGTCGCCGAGGGCGCCACAATCCTCACGCACGATTCCAACAAGGCCTACCTCAAGACCCTGCTGTCGCGCCCGCATTCGCTCAACCCGGACAAGGCGCAGGGCTTGGGTAAGAAGCCGATCGTCGAAGGCATGGGTGACCGGAAGACACTCACGGACGGCACACATGTGGTCGAGCTCTACCGCCTGCAGGACTTCCTCCACCACGACGGCATGCTCGTGGCCTATCTGCCGAAGGAGAAAGTGCTGCTCGAGGCCGATGGCTACAACCCGCAAGCCGTGAATGCGACGCCGCCGCGCCCATCGAGTCCCTACACGCTCAGCCTCGCCGACAACATTCAGCGGTTGAAGCTCGACGTGCAGCGCATCATCCCCGTCCACTACCCTGCCGACAACCGGGTGGTCACGATGGCCGAACTCAATCGCTGGCTCGGCAGGACCGGCACGAACTGATCAGAATCTGCAACAAAAAAAAGGGCCAGCATTGCTGGCCCTTTTCCTTTCCGATTCCAATCGCTAGTCGCTAGTCACTTCAGGCCTCGAAGAAGCCCATCTTCACGCCGGCCAGCTGGATGACGTCGTTGTCTTCGAGTCGACGGGCCTGCTGGCCGATCGCCACGCCGTTCACGAGCGGGAACATCTCGTCGGCACCGCCGTCAACGTGGACGATGAAATACCCATCGGCACGGCGGGTGATCGCAGCGACCTGCACGCCAGGTCGGCCGAGAGTGGTCAGCGCCTTGTTCAGTTCCAGTTCGCGGCCGGCGAACGCGCCGCTCAAGACCTGCAGTTTTGCCTTCATCAGGGCCACTGGAGTCGGTGTAGCGTCCGCAGCTGCACGGCGTGGCTGGCCCACATCGGAGGCGCGCTGGGCGGCTTGTGCGGCCATGGCCGATCCCGGCGTGATGACCATGGTCCTTTCGAACTCGTCCGGTTCCGTCTCACCCGACTGGCTGTCCACGAAGCGCAGCTGGTGGTGACCGACGGTGAGCACGTCGCCGTGCTGCAAGGCATGCTTCTTGATCAGCTTGCCGTTGACGTAAGTGCCATTGGTGCTGTTCAGGTCTTCCAGGAACGAGTCGTTCAGGATGTTGATGATCAACGAGTGATGACCGCTGACCGCCGGGTTGTCGATGCGGATGTCGTTGTCAGGGAGGCGGCCGACCGTGTACCGCTCCTTGTTCATGGTGTATTCGGCCAGAACTTGACCGTCCAGGCTCAGGATTAACCGTGCCATGTGTCTGCCTCGACTCCGTTATGAACCCGCACGCCTCAAGTCCCTAATCAAACCAGCCGAGCAACCGGTCCATCACGCCCTTGCGGGCGGCGAAACTTTCGACCGCCTGGGCGAGCACCACCGAGATGTTGTCCCGACCGCCGTTGTCGTTCGCAAGCTGGATCAATTGCTTAGCGATGGTTTCAAGACTAGCACTAAAGGTGCTGATCGTTAAGTGAATATCTTCATCTTCGACCATGTCCGACAGGCCGTCGGAGCAGAGGGCGTAGTAGTCCCCTTTGAGGGCCGGTTCCTCGTGGATTTCGACCTCGACGGATGGTTCTACTCCCAAGGCCCGTGTGACGTAGTTCTTGTTGCTGGCGCGGGCGGCCTCTTCCTGGGAGTAGAAGCCACGGTCGACCAGTTCCTGCAGCAGGGAGTGATCGAGCGTCATCTGCTCGAAGCGGCTGGCACGCAAGCGGTACAGACGGGAGTCGCCGACGTGGGCGATAGCCACCTTGTTGTCGAAGAACAGGCAGGCCACGATGGTCGTACCCATGCCCTCGCACTGGGGCTGGGTCTTGGCCGTCTGGTAGATGATCTTGTTGGCCCGCATGATCGAGTCCCTGAGCACGATGCTGGGACGCGACAGGCCGGATTCCTTGTCGTCTGCCGTCAGGTCCTGCCGCTCGATGGCTTCCTTGACGAGGCTCATGACGGTCTTTACGGCGATGCCGCTCGCCACTTCGCCGGCGTTGTAGCCGCCCATGCCATCGGCAAGGACCAGCAAGCCGATGTCCGCATCGACGCCGATGGTGTCCTCGTTGTGTTCGCGCACCTTGCCGACGTCCGTCGCACCGACAGAGCGGATCTTGCCGCGCAGGTTCTGGACGGTCGGCATCAGTGGTCCAGCGCCTGCGCACAGCTACGCACGGCGGCGGCCAGTTCGGCGCCGGTCTGGTAGCGGTCCTCGGGGTTCTTCTCGAGCGCGCGCGTCACGATGTTCTCGACGCACTCGGGCAGTTCGGGCCGGATGGAGCGCAGCGGGACATGAGGTTCGCTGGCGATCTTGTGCATCAATTGGGTCATGGAGCCGGCACGGAACGGCAACTGGCCGGCGAGCAGGTGGTAGAGGCTGACACCCAGTGCGAAGAGGTCGGTCCGGCCATCGAGGGCGCCGCCTTCGAGCTGTTCCGGTGACATGAAGGAGGGGGTGCCGAGGACAATTCCTGTTTTCGTCCTGCTCGTGTCGGTGAGGCGGGCGATACCAAAGTCTGTAATTTTGAGTTCGTCCGCGTCGAGGTCGTACATTATGTTAGCCGGTTTGATGTCCCGGTGAACCACATTCTGGCGGTGTGCGTAGTGCAGCGCGTCTGCCAGCCTGGCGACTAGATCCAGAATCTTGAGTGGCGGCAGCAGGTTCTCGCCCTCGGCGAAATGGCTCAAATGCCGGCCTTTCAGGTATTCCATCGCGATGTAGGCGAGGCCCTGGTCTTCGCCGGCGTCGTACACGGTGACAATGCCCGGGTGGTTGAGGCGTCCGGCCATCTCCGCTTCGCGGAAGAAGCGGGACTTCACTTCGTCGAGGTCGGCATCCTCGAATTCCTGTGCCAGCGAGATGGCCTTGATCGCGACCACGCGGTTGATCTTGGGATCCCGCCCCAGGTAGACCGTGCCCATGGCGCCCTGGCCCAGTTCGCGTTCGATTTCGTAGCGACCGAGCGTGCGCTTCGGTGTCGCGGTGGAGCGGTCGCGAGCCTCGGGCTTGTCGATGGAGGCGCTGGGGCGAACGGGCTTCAGACGCGCGGGCGGCAAGGGGTCTTCCGAGACCGGGCGATCCGCCAGGGGTTTGTACTTGGGGTCCCGCTCGGCCATGAAGGTGAAGACCGCCTTTGCTTTGGCGCCCTGATGCCTGGCATCAAACTCTAGGCCGAGCCCGTGGAGCGCATCGAGGACTTCCGGCGAGGCCGGGCAGCGCCGGTAAGTTTCGAAGGCCAGGTCCAATTGGCCCTGACGCTGCAGGTTGCGCGCCATTACGGCGAGGTTTTCGCCGGAGACGTTAGTGAATTTTCGGGCAGGTGTTGCGGCAAGTGGGCGGGCCGCAGGCCGGATCGGGGCATTGCATGCCACTGAGGCTGCAAGGCCGGTGAGCAAGGCAATCACGGGGAGCAAGAGCCGCGTCCAGGTCCCGAGCCAGCTCAGTAGCGCGATCTCGAGCAGCAGCAGGCCCCAGATCAGCCCCATGGAGGCGAGGATGGCAGTCTTGCGGCTGTTGCGGGGCAAGACCGCGCCGGCGAAGGCGACCACGATAACGGCGGTGAAGGCTTCAATGAAGACCGCCCACAGGGGGCGGTCGTAGGGGGCGCCCGAGACGACCCAGTCCCGGAACAGGTCCTCCAATGCGCCGGTCGCGTCTGCCAGCCCCAGCCGGCCCAAAAGCAGGACGATGGCCGTCGCAGCCCCTGCCAGAAGCCAGCCGTACCGGTTGAGTTGAGGGGCTGCTTTCACCACGCGCATCGAGTTTCCTGACTTAGAACCCGCGCGAGTATAGACGAAGGGGTTATGGCCAATTGTCGGGGCCGTCACAGGCTGACGGTGCCTTCGCTCCTCCGGTAGGATGCGGAATCTCGGGGGTGTGACGTACCTCCGGCACTTTCCCCCAATTCGATCCTGGTTACCGATGGCGAAATCGCGTGCTGTCTATGTTTGCGACGACTGCGGGAACGAAAGCCTGCAGTGGCTCGGGACCTGTCCTGCCTGCAAGGCAGTAGGGACGTTCAAGAGCGTCACGGTGGCGCGAACCGGGCCTGGTGCCCGCTCAGCGCTCGTGGCTGGCAGTGCCCCGGTCCGGCTGATGTCCGACGTGCTCAAGGCCGATGAACCGCGCATTGCCACCGGACTCGATGAGCTGGACAGGGTACTGGGCGGCGGTCTGGTCCAGGGCTCGGTGACGCTGCTTGGCGGCGATCCCGGAATCGGCAAGTCGACGCTACTGTTGCAGGCGGGTGAGGCGCTGAGCCGTGCGGCCGAAACGTTGTATGTGACCGGTGAGGAATCGTTGCGACAAGTGAGCCTGCGTGCCCATCGGCTGGGTGTGTCGGGCGACTCTCTGCAGCTGTTTGCCGAAACCAACGTGGATACGGTACTCGTGGAAGCCAAGGCACGTGCGGTCAAGATCCTCGTCATCGACTCCATCCAGACGATGTTCGTCGAAGGCGTGGAGTCTTCTGCCGGCTCGACCTCTCAGGTCAGGGAGTCCGCGGCGCAACTCGTACGCTTTGCCAAGACGACCGGGGCCGCAGTGATCATCATTGGCCATGTGACCAAGGAAGGCTTGATCGCGGGCCCGCGCATCCTCGAACACATGGTCGATACGGTGCTGTACTTCGAGAGCGACGCGGGCAGCCGCTATCGCCTCGTGCGTGCCGTCAAGAACCGCTTCGGTGCCGTCAACGAGATCGGCGTGTTCGCGATGACGGAGCAGGGTCTCAAAGAGGTGAAGAACCCGTCGGCCATCTTCCTGTCGCGCCATCCTGCACCGGTGCCGGGCTCCGTCGTGATGGTCGCTCGTGAAGGCACGCGGCCGATGCTCATTGAAGTGCAGGCGCTGGTCGATGCGACGCAGGCGATGAATCCCCGTCGCGTTGCCGTCGGCATTGAACAGAACCGGCTCAATCTGCTGCTCGCTGTTCTGCATCGACATGGCGGCGTCGCGACCAGCGGTTACGACGTGTTCATCAATATCGTCGGCGGTGTGCGGCTGAACGAGACGGCCACCGACCTGCCGGCCATTCTTGCGGTGTACTCGAGCTATCGGGATCAGGCGCTGTCGACCGGCCTCGTGAGCTTTGGTGAAGTCGGTCTTGCCGGTGAGGTACGCCCGGTCCCCTATGGGGAGGAGCGACTGCGTGAGGCCGCGAAGCAGGGCTTCGAGCGCGCCATCGTTCCTGCCGCGAATGTGCCGCGCAAGCCCATCGACGGACTCGAAGTCATCGGTGTCGAGCGGCTGCAGGACGTGATTGCCGCCACTGGTTTTCACGGTTGACTTGTTACTTGGCCGTGCCGGGCGGGATGACCCTCGCGGTCCTGACTGCATTGCCCGCAGTCTGCAGGATCTCCACCGCATAGCCGTCGATCTTGAGGCTGGTGCCTGGCTCAGGGATGGTCTCCAGGTATTCAAGGATCAGTCCATTCAGCGTGCGCGGGCCCAGCGTCGGCAGCGTCCAGCCAAGCCTGCGATTGAGTGAACGCAGATTGGCGCTCGCATTCACCACATAGCCGCCATCCGGTTCGCGGTGGACGTCCCGGTGCAACAGGGCAGGGTCGGTCGAGAATTCGCCGACGATTTCCTCAAGGATATCTTCCAGCGTCACGAGTCCCTGCACGTCGCCGTACTCGTTGACCACCAGCGCGATGCGGTGACGCTGGTGCTGGAACGCCAGCAGCTGGGTGTTCAACGTAGTGCCGGCGGGAACGAAGAAAGCTTCGCGTTCCACGGCAATGCGCCGCAGTTCTTCGCGCGTCAGTTCGCCGTGTGCGAGTGACTGCGCCACTTTCTTCATGTGCAGGATGCCAAGGATGCTGTCGAGGTTCGATTCGTAAACTGGCAGGCGCGTGTGCGGATTCGAGCGCAACTGTTCCAGTATGTCGTCCCAGTCGTCGTCGAGGTCGATCCCGCCAATATCGGCGCGCGGGACCATGATGTCGTCGACGGTGATCGTCTCGAGATCCAGAATGCTCATCAGCATTCGCTGATGGGTGTGGGGAATGACGGTGCTCGATTCGGCGACCACTGTGCGCAGTTCGTCCGCACTGAGCGAACGGGCGGCGACCTTGTCGGGCGACACGCCAAGGAGTCGCAGCACGCCGTTCGAGATCAGGTTGGCGCTCCACACGAACGGATACAGCAGTCGCACCAGGCCTGCATAGATCCACGCTGCCGGCAAAGCCAACCGTTCCGGATACAGGGCGCCGTAGGTCTTAGGCGCGACTTCGCCGAAGATCAGCACGACGATCGTCAGCGCGCCGGTGGCGATGGCCAGTGCCGGCTCGCCGCCCATGCGCAGCGCGATCACGCTGGTGATCGCGACGGCGGAGAAATTCACCAGCGTGTTGCCGAGCAGGATGATGCCGATCAGGCGATCCGGGCGTTTCAGCAGCTGTTCGGTCAATCGGGCGCTGCGGCTGCCCGCATTCGCCATGTGCCGCAGGCGAAGGCGGTTGATGCTCATGAGCGCCGTCTCCGTACTGGAGAAGAACGCAGACAGCAGCACCAGGACAAAAACGGTGCCGAGCAGGAAAGGGAGGGACAGGTCGCCCAAGGTACTGGATTGGTCAGGGAGCCTTGAGATTCAGCCCCAGTGTCGACCGAGGATGCCTTCGAGCACCAGCTTGGTCCCGAAATAGGCGAGGCCGAGCAGGACGAAGCCACCGAGCGTCCAGCGCAGCGCGGTGCGGCCACGCCAGCCGAGATACCAGCGTCCCGCGAGCAGGACGGCGAACACGACCCACGCGAGGCACGACAGGACCGCCTTGTGCACCAGGTGCTGGGCAAGGAAGTCGTCGACGAAGACAAAGCCGCTGAAGAGCGCCAGAGACAGCAGCGCGAAACCGGCGGCAATGGCCTGGAACATGCCGGATTCGAGCGACTCGATGGCTGGCAGCGCGGCGAGGAGGCCGAGCGGCTTGCGTTTGCGCAGGCGACGATCCAGGGCCGCCTGAGCCACGGCCAGCGCCGCGCCGACTGTGAGCAACGCGTACGCAAAGGTTGAAAGCACCACGTGCGCGGTCAGCTCCCAGCCGCCGCGCGACACAGCCAGTTCACGCACGGTGTCGTCGGCGACTGCGGCAATGACCCCTGCGATGGCCAGCAGGATGGCGCTGATGGCTGAAAATCGCGGGCGGCGCATGGCGGTGATCACGGCGACCAGCGCGATGACCCACCAGATGAGGGAAGCGGTGCCGCCCAGCGACAGCCTTGCATCGGTCCCAGGCAGGTCCTGCCACAGCTTGGCGCCGTGGAAGGCCAGAGCCAGGACCCCCATGCCGACGCCGGCCACGTGGGCGCCTGCTGCCAAGTGCCGCACACCGGACACGAGCCACAAGGCAGACGCGAAATAACAGGCGAGGACGACGATTGACAGCACGGGAACCTGAGCAAATGGAGACAAGAACGGAGCGGATCATGTCACAGGGTTCCCGCCATTAGAAGGATGGGACGGGAGAAGCCGGCGGCCGGTGGAGGGTTTCTCCTATAATCATTGGCTTCTTGCGGACTCCACTACCGGTGCAACATGTTTGATCAATTGAGCGGCCGTCTGCGCGGCGTCCTCGACGCGCTTCAGGGCCGCGGCCGCCTCACCGAGGAAAACATCGGCGACACGCTGCGCCAGGTGCGTATGGCGCTGCTAGAGGCGGATGTGGCCCTGCCGGTGGTGAAGACCTTCATCGACGGCGTGCGCGCCCGCGTGGTGGGCCAGGAGATCGAAAAGAGCCTGACGCCCGGGCAGGCACTGGTGAGGACGATCCACGAGGAACTCGTGGCGCTGATGGGTGAGGGCTCGCGCTCGATCAACCTGCGTGCCCAGCCGCCAGTCGTGATCTTGCTGGCCGGCCTGCAGGGCGCCGGCAAGACGACCACCGCCGGCAAGCTGGCGAAGTGGCTGAAGGAGAAGGAACGCAAGAAGGTCCTGCTCGCGAGCACCGACGTGTATCGACCGGCCGCCATCCTGCAGCTCGAGCGGCTGGCCGGGCAGATCGAAGTCGGCTTCTATCCTTCGGATCCGAGCAAGTCGCCGGTGACGCTCGCGCATGAAGCGCTCGATGAAGCCCGGCGCTCGCTTTACGACGTCCTCATCGTCGACACCGCGGGCCGGCTGCACGTGGACAGCGACATGATGCAGGAGGTCCGCGACATCAGTGCCGCGGTCAATCCGCTCGAAACCCTGTTCATCGTCGACAGCATGGCGGGCCAGGACGCCGTCAATGCGGCCCGTGCGTTTGGCGAGGCGCTCACGCTCACAGGCGTGATCCTGACCAAGGCGGATGGCGATGCCCGGGGCGGTGCGGCGCTGTCCGTGCGGCAGGTGACCGGCAAGCCGATCCTGTTCATCGGTACGGGCGAAAAATCTGCGGCGCTCGAGGTCTTTCAGGCCGAGCGGGTGGCGGGCCGGATCCTGGGGATGGGCGATGTGCTGTCGCTGGTCGAGGATGTCACTCGCCAGGTCGACCGGGAACAGGCGGAGCGGCTCGCCGCCAAGCTGAAAAAGGGCAAGGACTTCGACCTGAACGACCTCCATGACCAGCTGGGGCAGGTCGAGAAGATGGGCGGGCTCGCAGCCCTGGTCGACAAGTTGCCTACGAAACTGTTGGGTAAGGCGGGCACTGTCCCGAAGCCCGATGACAAGGAAATCAAGCGCCAGCTGGCCATCATCCGCTCCATGACCCCCCAGGAGCGCCGCCACCCGAAGGTGATCGACGGGTCCCGCCGGCGCCGGATCGCGCTGGGGTCCGGGCTCCAGGTCGCTGACGTCAACCGGCTCCTGAAGAACTTCCTGCAGATGCAGAAGATGATGAAATCCATGACAAAGGGCGGCGGAATGGCACGGATGATGAGGGCCATGGCCGGCAAGTTACCCCCCGGTCTCGGAGGCTGAACCCAGGGGTTCCCGGACGGGGTTTGGGCCGGGGCGCGAGGGCGACCTGAGCTGGGGCCGGCCGATCGCATCCCAAGCATTTCATTTCTCCAAGAATTTCATTAATATTCGCGCCTCATTTTTTGGGCCCAAGAGCAGCACCTATGGTTACGATCCGCCTGACCCGTCGCGGCAGCAAGAAAGCACCGTTCTATCACGTCGTCGTCACGGACAGCCGCAAGCGTCAGGGCGGAACCGCGCTGGAACAGATTGGCTTCTTCAATCCGAATCCGGCCGGCAAGGACCGCAAGCTCGAGCTCGACGTCGCTCGCGTGGACTACTGGGTCAGCAAGGGTGCCAAGCCCTCTGATCGCGTCGCCCAGTTGGTGTCGGTTGCCCGTAGCCAGAAAGCGGCTTGAGTCTGTTTGACGGCTTGCAGCGCTTCATCGGGCTGAATGCCGTCCGCGGGACCTGATCGGACCGATGGAGACGCCCACAGAGCAGCCGGTCGGGGCTACCCTCAAGGATCGAATCGTCGTTCTGGGGCGGATCGCCGGGGTGTTCGGCGTAAAGGGGTGGGTGAAGATCCAGTCCTACACGGACCCACAGGAGAACCTGCTCGACTACCCGGTGTGGCAGTTGAATCAGCGCGGTGAGTGGACTGAAGTCCGCTGGGCCGAGGGTCGTCCGGCCAACCGCATGGTGCTCGGGCGGCTCGAGAATGTGAATGATCGCGACCAGGCTCAAGTCATGGTCGGCGCGGACATCGGAGTGTGGCGCAGCGAATTGCCGCCGCCGGCTCCCGGGGAATATTACTGGGAGGACCTCACCGGCCTCGACGCCTACTCGCCCTCGGGGCAGTGGCTCGGCAAGGTGGATCACTTCCGGGAGACAGCGGTGCACCCGCTGATGGTAATTAGCGGTGCAGGTGAGCACCTCGTGCCATTGGTGAAGCAGCGGCTGCTGGCGGTGGACCTCGCCGCCGGGCGGATGACGGTGGATTGGAACCCGGACTGGTAGCGGCATGCACATCGAAGTCGTGACGCTGTTTCCAGCCCTGGTGGCAACCGCGTCCCGCGTGGGAGTGACCGGTCGCGCCGTGGAGCGGGGCCAGGTGACAGTCGGTACGGTGAACCCGCGCGATTACGCGGAAGACGTGCACGGCACGGTCGACGACCGGCCCTACGGGGGCGGCCCCGGCATGGTGATGAAGATCGAGCCCTGCCGCACGGCGATCAGGGCGGCGAAGGCGAAGCTTCCCGAGGGAAGCCCGAGTATTTATCTGGCGGCGGACGGCGTGCCGTTCACGCAGGCCAAGGCTGCGGAGTTGGCGATGCTTCCTGGCATGCTGCTCCTCGCGGGGCGGTACGAAGGGGTGGACGAGCGCCTTCTCGAGATGGAGATCAGTGATCGGATCTCGATCGGCGATTACGTGTTGTCGGGCGGTGAGCTGCCGGCACTCGTGCTGATCGACGCAGTTCTGCGGCTGTTGCCGGGCGTGCTGGGCGATGCCGAATCGGCCGCGCAGGACTCCTTCAGCGCCGGGCTGCTGGACTGGCCGCACTACACGCGGCCCGAGGTTTTGGAGGGCCACACGGTGCCTCAGGTGTTGCTGGGTGGCGATCACGCCGCCATCCGCCGCTGGCGGTTGAAGCAGGCACTGGGGCGTACGTGGGGCTTGCGGCCTGAGTTGCTTGAGGGCCGGGAATTGAGCGCTGCAGAGCGCCGGTTGCTGGACGAATACAAGGCGGACCTTGGGGGTTTCCAAGGGTCGCTTCGATAGAGACAAGTTCGGGATTTGCTATTTGCACGGGATGGATGACAGATGAACAAGATCATTGCCGCGATCGAAGCTGAATTCACGGGTCGCACCGTGCCCGAGTTCGCCCCTGGCGATACGGTCGTCGTGGAAGTAAAGGTGAAGGAAGGCGACCGTGAGCGCGTCCAGGCGTACGAAGGCGTCGTCATCGCCCGTCGCAACCGCGGCATGAACTCGTCGTTTACCGTCCGCAAGGTGTCGCACGGCGAAGGCGTGGAGCGGGTGTTCCAGACGTACAGCCCGTCCCTCGGCAACATCACGGTCAAGCGTCGCGGCAACGTCCGTCGTGCCAAGCTGTACTTCCTGCGTGACTTGACCGGCAAGGCCGCACGCATCGAAGAAAAGGTCTGATTCGGATTCAATCCGCTTTCGGGCCTCGGGTTATCGGGCAGGGGCGATTGCGCAGGCAATCGCCCCTGTTTCATTTGTGCCCTCGGTACCGGGAGCCTGCCCTCCCGGGTACACTGGCTGTTACTTGAGGCGTGCATGACGCATCCACGTTGCCAATCGGTTCGAACGGGAGTTCCATGAATTTCGTGAAGGGTGTATTCCGCTTCCTGTGGCACCTGGTCGATGGCGTCCGCAAGCTGCTGCACCTGGTGCTGCTGCTCTTCATCTTCGGCTTATTGTGGTTCGCTGTGTCGCCGTCGATCCCGATTGTCCCGAGCAACTCGGCATTGCTCGTCGCTCCGGAAGGCGCGCTGGTCGAGCAGTTGAGTGGTGACCCGCTTGAACGGGCGGTGTCCGAGGCCTACGGCCAGGGTCGGCCCGAGACGTTGCTCCGCGACGTGCTCGAAGCCATCCGCGAGGCGAAGACCGACGACCGCATCAAGACGCTGGTGCTCGACCTCACGCAGATGTCAGGCGGCGGCGTGGCAAAGCTCGAAGAGTTCGGCAAGGCGGTGAAGGACTTCCGCGAAAGTGGCAAGCCCGTGATCGCGTTCGGCGAGTCCTACGACCAGTCGCAGTACTACGTCGCCTCGTATGCTGACGAGATCTACCTCGATCCCAAGGGCATGGTGCTGATCGACGGATTCGCGTACTACCGCATGTTCATGAAGGACGCGATCGACAAGCTGGCCATCGACGTGAACATCTTCCGTGCCGGCAAGTTCAAGTCGTATACCGAGCAATACAGCCGGAACGACATGTCCGCCCAGGAGCGCGAGGAAAGTCTCGCGTGGCTGAATTCATTGTGGGGCAGCTATCAGGCCGCAGTGACCGAAGCTCGCGGCATGCCGGCGACGGCGTTGCAGGAGTATGCCGACCAGGCCGTCGATCGTCTGGTTGCCGCGAAGGGTGATGCCGCAGCGATTGCCGTGAGCAGCGGCCTGGTCACCGAGCTCAAGACGCGCGCGCAGGTGGAAGAGCGCATCGTCCAGATCACCGGCGAGGATGAGAAGGAACACAGTTACCGCGGCGTCCATCACACCGATTACCTGAACTCCATCCGCTCGCAACAGGCGCTCACGCCGGATGATCGCGAGCGCGTTGGCGTGATCGTCGCTTCCGGCGAGATCCTGGACGGTCTCCAGCCTCCCGGCACGATTGGTGGCGATTCGACGGCCGAGCAGCTGCGACAGGCTCGCTATGACGACCGCGTGAAAGCCGTGGTGCTTCGCATCGACAGCCCCGGCGGCAGCGTGTTCGCGTCGGAAGTGATTCGGCGCGAGATTGACGCCATCAAACTTGCCGGGAAGCCGGTCATTGCGTCCATGAGCAGTACGGCGGCCTCGGGCGGCTACTACATCGCGATGGATGCCGATCAGATCTGGGCCAGCCCGGTGACGATCACGGGCTCGATCGGCGTGTTCTCGGTGTTCCCTACCATCGATCGAACGTTGGGCAAGATTGGCGTGACCACCGATGGTATTGGCACGACCGCGTTGTCGGATGCATTCCGCCTGGACCGCAAGCTGGGCGACGGCGCCAAGAAGCTGCTGCAGGCCAGCGTCGATCACGAGTACCAGGGTTTCATCGAGAAGGCGGCGAACGGTCGCGGCAAGCCGGTGGATGAGATCGACAACGTGGCGCAGGGCCGCGTGTGGTCCGGCAAGGATGCGCTGCGACTCGGCCTCGTCGATGAGCTCGGGACATTCAAGAACGCCCTCGATGCTGCTGCCAAGCGCGCGAATCTCGACGACGACTATCACGTTGAATACATTGAGCCGCCAATGTCGTGGCGGCAGTTGCTGGCGCAGGAGATGCGCGTGCTCACCGGTCGGACGATCAAGGCGATTGCGCCCGAGGATTCGCTGACGCGCAGCGTCCGTCGCGTGCTGTCCCCGTTCGAAGCCGAACTGTCGCGCCTGTCGCGGGTGCTCGAAACGCGGGGGATCTACTCCTACTGCCTGTGCTCGATGGAATGAGCCGGCAGCGGCGCGATTCGGACGAGGATGCGCCTCAGGGCGGTCTGCGTATCGACAAGTGGCTGTGGTTCACGCGGTTCTTCAAGAGCCGCTCGGACGCGACTGATGCCGTCGCCGGTGGACGTGTCCATGTCAATGGCGAGCGAGTGAAGCCCGCCCGACTGGTGCACCCGGGCGAGCAAGTCACGATCACCCGGGACGAACTGCGTTTCGTCATCATCGTCGCCAGTATTCCCGTGCGACGCGGTCCCGCCCCGGAAGCGCGGACGCACTACACCGAGACGCCCGAGAGCATTACCGCCCGCGAACGTCGCCAGGAGCAGGCCAAACTGGCCCCGCCTGCGCCCGACGGGCGTCCCAGCAAGCACGACAGGCAGGCGCTCAGGTCCCTGCGCGGGCGCTGAGGGCCGCGCTCGCCAGTTCAGCACCGTGCGCGGTAACGCCTTGTTGACGTGGATGGACATCCGGCTGACGCTGAGTCTCCCACTCCGCCTGCACCCTCACGCGTCAATCAATCCATGAATGACACCGCTGATTCATCGTCACAGGTAGTGCACGCTCCGCATCCGCCTCTCACTGGGTATTACGCCAGCGAGCAGGGCCGAAACCGGGTATGCGGGTCGTCGACATCGGCGTCGGCACCGGTCTGATGGCGCGCGAAGCCGTGAAACTGGTGGGTGATCCCGGCCTGGTGGTGGGCATCGATCCGAGTGCCGGCATGATGGCTTGCGCTCGATTGCCGGGTGTGGAGCCTTATCGAGGGGCGGGCGGAAGCCATCCCGTTTCCCGATGCCAGCGTCGACTTCCTCAGCATGGGTTAGGCGCTGCGCCACCTGAGTGATCTTGCCGCTGTCTGCAGTGAATTCCATCGCGTCCTCAAACCCGGTGGGCGCCTGTGCCTCCTTGAGATCACCAAACCGGAGCGCGTCTGGAGTCGAGGTCTGCTCAAGGCCTATATGCGCGGCGTTGTACCGCTTGTGGCCCGCGTCACCGGCGCCAGCACCGCGTCGGCGAAACTGTGGCGCTACCACTGGGATACCATCGAAGCCTGCGTTCCGCCGAGCGGTGTGATCGACACGCTTCAGAGTGCGGGTTTCAAATGCGTGAGGCGACACATCGAATCCAGAGCGCTTTCTGCGCTGGCAGAGTGTCAGGCGGTCAAGGCCGGCTGAGTATCCCTTTGCGATCGATGCGGCACTGCGTACAGCTGCCGCGAGCTTGCCTCCAGGGCTCCGCTGAATCCTTCTCCGCGTTTCCTGAATATCTGCATGCTCGCCGTCGATATTCGACGGGAGAGCGGCGCTCTCAGTGAACTATCCTGATGGCCACTTGAGTTGGTCGGAAGTGCGGGTCACCCAGGGAGGGGTAGCCGATGGCGTTCGCGTTTCTGCTGGGTTTGCTTGCCAGGCTGCAATTGGCGAGGCCCAAGCCATTCATTGCCACGCTTGGGCCGGCCCAGGCGCTTTGGCTGCTGTCCCTGTTTGCGGCGTTCTACCGGCGCAACGTCGATGCGTCTTTGCTGGTGCGCGAATGCGTCCCGCCGCTTCGGGGGGCGGATCTTGAGCGCCTCGCGGGGCAGCTTGGGCTTGCGGCGACTCTTGAGGTGCTGGTGCCTCCAGCAGCAGAACGATTCACTCGGCAACAGTTGCCCCTCGCCATCGAGCTGAGGGCTGACAGTGACAGGTCGGAAGGGGATCCTACGGACTGGGTGGTGATCCTCGATGCCAATGGCACGCACGCGATGCTGGCGCGTCGCAGCGCGGATTCGCCGCAACCCATGCCGATGCTGGATCTTCTCTCCCGCATGACGGGCGCGTCGATCCGCCTCAGACCGCAGGCTCCCGCCGTCAATGATCCGGATGAGGCGAGTGCTTCCCGGCCAGCGTTCGGATTCCACTGGTTCGTGCCGGAGCTGCTGAAGCATCGCTCACTGTGGCGGGAAGTGCTGGTGGCTTCCGTTGTACTGCAGTTGCTGGCACTGGGTTTGCCGCTGTTCACTCAGGCCATCATCGACAAGGTGATCGTCCATCGCACCCAGAGTACCTTGATCGCGCTGTCCGTCGGCATGGTGGTGTTCATGGTGTTCACGGCGATCCTGATGTGGGTGCGCCAGTATCTGATTCTGCATACGGGGAGACGGGTCGATGCTGTTCTTGGTAGCCATGTTTTTGACCACCTATTCAAGCTACCGCTGCGGTACTTCCATCACCGGCCCACGGGCGTGGTCGCAGCTCGGATGCAGGGGATCGAGACCATCCGCGAGTTCATCAGCTCGGCAGCGGTGACGTTGATCCTGGACCTTCCATTCTTGTTGATCTTCGTCGCCATCATGTTCTGGTACAGCGTGACGTTGACGCTGATCGTGCTCGCGATCCTTGGGATTATCGTGGGAGCGAGCCTGCTCGTGGCGCCGCTGTTCCAGACGCGCCTCAACGAGCAGTTCCTGCGGGGTGCCGCCAATCAGGCGTTCATGACAGAGTACGTGTCCGCGATGGAGACAGTGAAGTCGCTGCAACTTGAGCCGCAGCTCAACCGTCGATATCGGGACCTGCTCGCGACGTTTCTGGACGCGTCGTTCCGGACCCGGCAGCTCGCCAATACCTACAACACCTTCGCCAGTACTCTGGAGCAGATCATGACGCTGCTGGTCCTGGTGCTCGGTGCATGGATCGTCATGCAAGGGCCCTCACCCCAACCCTCTCCCGAAATCGGGAGAGGGAGTGGAGGCTTGACCATCGGCATGCTGGTGGCGTTCCAGATGTTCGCCTCCCGAGTCTCTCAACCGATGTTGCGGCTCGTCGGCTTGTGGCAGCAGTTCCAACAGGCCCGCCTATCCGTTAAACGCTTGGGAGACGTCATGAACGCTCCCGCTGAATCCTATCGACTGGAGCGCACCCGCACGAGTGCCGGGGTAGGGGCGGTCTCTATTGAGGGATTGTCGTTCCGGTACGACGACAATCTGCCGCTGCTGTTTGATGAGTTCTCGTTGAATGTTGCCCCCGGCCAGCTGATCGCCATCATGGGTCCGTCAGGGGCGGGTAAGAGCACCCTCGCCAAGCTGCTGCAGGGGTTCTATGTGCCGACAGGCGGTTCAATAATGATCGACGGTGCGGATGCCCGCTACATGGCCGCCAATGAGCTGCGGAGTCACTTTGGGGTGGTGCCGCAGGAGACCACCCTTTTCTCCGGCACGATCCTCGACAACCTGAAGATCGCTGCGCCGTTCGCAACCTTCGAACAGGTCGCTGCCGCCTGCAAGATGGCGGAGATCCACAGCGCCATTGAGGCCCTTCCGAACGGCTACCAGACAGAGTTAGGTGAGCGGGGCGTGGGGCTATCAGGTGGCCAACGTCAGCGGGTGGCCATCGCCCGGGCCCTTCTCAAGGGACCTCGCATCCTGATCTTCGATGAGGCGACGGCCAGTCTGGATCCGCCCACGGCCGATCAGCTGGCCCGGACGATTAGCGGTCTCAAGCAGCGGGCTACGATCTTATTTATTGCGCATGCCCTGCCGAGAAGCCTGCAGGTTGATAGTGTGGTGCGTATCGGGGAGAAGCTGACGGCTGTCCCGAGCGAGAAGCGATCGGAGGAGACCCCCTCGTCCATCCTGGGAGAGGGCTGGCGTCAGGACATCTTGTGACTAGCGAAGCAATGCCTTTGTCCCTCCTGACGCTGCGAGTCGCCTCCGCATTGTTCGAGATCGAATCCGCCGATCCGGCCCGAGGCAGTCGCGTGGTCCTCAAAGTGGTCTGCTCGCTGTTTGGGATCCTCCTGACATGGGCGACTTTCGCCAAGCTCGACATCATCGCCGTAGCCGAGGGACGGCTGGTGCCGCAGACCTACGTCAAGATCGTCCAGCCGGCGGAGTCAGGCATCGTCCGCGAGATCCGGGTGCAGGAGGGCAATCGAGTTGAGCAGGGGCAGGTGCTCGTGAGGCTCGATCCGACTGTGACTGCGGCGGATGGAACGGCCCTACAACAGGAGCTTGCCCTTCAGCGCCTTCAGCTCAGGCGGATCGAGGCGGAGTTGGCGGGTCTGCGACTTGTGAGGAATATCGACGACGACCCTCTGCTGTTCACTCAGGTCCAGGCCCAGCTGCAATCTCACCGCCAGGCGTTCCTGGATGCAGTGGCTGGCGAGCAGATGGCCAAGCGACGGGCGGCGCATGAGCTGGCGTCGTCAAGAGAGACGCTGCAGAAGCTTGAGGCGACGCTGCCCAGCTACGAGAAGTCGGCCACGGCGTTCGAGAAGCTTGC
>CAISDJ010000059.1 GCA_903884105.1 uncultured Pseudomonadota bacterium
CCGTGTTTTTCGATAACGTCCGTCCCACCCCCACATGTCCTGCCCACATCATGCTGGCACATGAACCAACGCGGCTACCCTCTCTGGCTCCTGCGTGACTGGACGGCCTTCATCGCTGTCCTGATCACGTTCTGGACGCTCATCTTCGCCGGCTTCCGCGCCGGTCGCAGAGCCGCGCGCGGAAAACGCCTGAGCGACCTCGAACTCCAGACCCTCTTCCAGCTCTACGCCAACGCCGAATCCCGCCTCGACCACGCCATCTGGCGGCAAGCCTAGCGCGCCTGCAGTTACAGCGCGAAGCACGCCGAGTACGTGCAGATGCCTGCCCCCACCAACACACAGGAACTCGAGACCCGCTTCCACGGCTACCAACGCGCCCTGCGCGACATGGAGCTTCTTGTCGTCGCCTACGCCGACGACCTGCGCCGCAGGTTCAAGCTCTCACGCGCCGAAGTCGGCGATCCGAACGCGTGGAGAGACCCCCTTGTCTCTCCGGATTGTGCGAAGGTGGTTGCGGGCGAGACCCCGACTGCCCCCCGGGTTTTGAGACCGTACGGAGCATGGGGCTCGCCCGCGTGCCTTGTTCCACCTGAACAGTTGCCCGGGACGCCGTTGAAGCGGCGAACCCCCAGACAAGGATAGGCTCCATGAGCTTGCACCGGAACGTCCTCGGCGTCGATGTCGCCGGGGGCTGGATCGACGTGTTCGATGCTTCGAACAAGCGCTCTATCCGCATAATGAACGAAGGCATTGGTGCTTTTGCAGCTTCGTTGCCTGCTGACGCGTTCGTGGTCTTCGAAGCGACGGGCGGCCATGAGCGATTGCTGATGGAAGCACTCGGGAACGCCGGCATCCGCCATGTCCGGATGAACCCGCGGCACGTGCGGGAGTTCGCGCGCGCGACTGGCCGCCTTGCCAAGACCGACAAGGTAGATGCGCATGTGCTTGCCGAGATGGGCTGTGTGCTGGATCTGAGACCCACGGAGCGCGTCGATGACGGGAGGCTGCGCCTTGCCGAGCTGGTTGGCCGTCGCGACAACATCGTGGCAGCCATCACGGCCGAAACGCAGCGCCTGGCAATGGCGCGAGATCCCTTCGTCCGCCGCGACATCGGCCGGATGATCGGCGTGCTTCGCGGACGCAGGGCCGCAATCGAGAAGGAGATCGCCGGCCACATCAGCTCACAACAGGCGCTGGCCGAGGAGGCTGCCCGCCTGCGCACCGCGCCTGGCATCGGGCCCGCCATCGCGGCCGTGCTGCTGGCAAGGCTCCCCGAACTCGGACGGCTCGACCGCCGGGCCATCGCCAGTCTTGCGGGCCTTGCCCCGTATGCGTGCGACTCGGGCCAGCGACGTGGACGCAGGCACGTATGGGGCGGCCGCGCGGACGTCCGCCGCGCCCTCTATCTCGCAGCCTTCGTCGCCAGCAGATACAATCCTGCTCTCAAGGCTGTTCGCGAACGCATGCAGGCCGCAGGCAAACCCGCCAAAGTCGCCATCCTGGCCGTCGCAAGAAAACTCCTCACCATCCTCAACGCTATGGTCCGGGATCAGCGCAACTTCGCTTGAAACAAGACAGTTGCTCCGTCATGCATCGCATGCCACCTCCCCCAGCCTTCGGCTGGAGGAGGAAAGCACCTGTGCTCGTCGCAACCACCGTTCTCTTTCCTCCCTCGGCGAAGCCGGGGGAGGTGGCGTGCGCGTCCTTCACGTAAGTGACGGAGCAACTGTCTTGTTTCAAGCGAAGTTGCGCTGATCCCGGACCATAGCGTTGAGGATGGTGAGGAGTTTTCTTGCGACGGCCAGGATGGCGACTTTGGCGGGTTTGCC
>CAISDJ010000060.1 GCA_903884105.1 uncultured Pseudomonadota bacterium
CCAGATTGTGACATTTGCTTTATTCGTAAGATTTATTTAATAATACAAATTTGACAGCAATGACTTGACATTTTTGCAGGTGAGAAACCTTTTGTGTGTGAGATATGTGGCACTCGTTTCTCTCAGAAGACGTACCTGAAGCAGCACAACGACCTGCATCATCCCAAAGAAGAGATCAAGAAGGAGCACAAGTGTGACACCTGCCAAAAGTTCTTCAGGCTCAAGGGACAGGTACGACACAGGTCCTAAATCAGGATAACCTCTGCACAGGTTTCACGGCCGCGACGGCGAGCCATTTCGTGCAGGGCGAGGCGCGACGGACCGCAGTGTACTGAATGTACACAAGGGAGACGCAACGCGGTCGCGAAACCTGTGCAGAGGTTCCCTGGGGCGGCCCGGACGCACAGGGTGTGGCTCAGATCTCACGAACCACTTAAGGAATTTCCGCATCAGGCCGATCCCGGGCAGGTACCGATTTCAGGCTGCAGCGGCTCAAGGCCGTTCAAACAGTCATCGAATATGAGATATACTACAATTAAAACAACAACTTCGGTTGCCAGTGTGGGTGTCTTCAGCGTGGCTTGCCGAGCATCTGCTTGGCGGTCGAAGGCAGGCACCCGGTTGGAACGATCCAGCCTGCAGGTTCGATGATTGCCATTCAAAGGGAGTGTTACGTGATGCGGAAAGCAGTAATCGCGAGTGTGCTGATGGGAGCGGCGGCGATCGGATCGGCCGGGGTTGCCAGTGCGGATACGGCCTTGGCGTTGAAGGCGGGCACGCTCGGGGTGGGCGCGGAGCTCTCGATCGGCATGACCGAAAAGCTCAACCTGCGTCTCGGCTATGCGTTCTTCGACTACAGCGCGACGCTCGAAGACACGGACGTGACCTACGATGCGGAACTGCAGCTGCGGAATCCTTCCGCGATGCTCGCATGGCACCCGTTTGCCGGCGGCTTCCACTTTTCCGTTGGCGCAGTTGGTGCCAGCACAAAGGTGGTCGGGGTCGGCGTTCCGACGGCCAACAGCTATTTCATCAATGGCAATACTTACAACGCGGCGCAGGTCGGCAAGGTCGATGCCACCATCGAGGCGAGCAACAGCATCGCGCCGTATGTCGGGATAGGCTGGGGCAATCCGGTCGACACCGATGGCCGCTGGACGGTATTGTTTGATATTGGCGCTGTTTACTACGGCAGCAAGCCTGACGTTGTCGCCGTGGCCACCTGCGGTGCGACCCTGCCATCCCAGCTGTGCACCCGACTGCAGACTGACATCGCGGCGGAACGTCAGCAGCTCATCGACGAAGTGGATACGCTGACGTGGTACCCCGTGATCAACCTCGGGCTCGCGTTCAAGTTCTAGTCACTCAAGGCCGAAGACCATGTACCGGATCGTGTGGGAATTCGAAGTCAAACCCGAGCGGGCCCCCGAGTTCGTCGATATCTACGGACCGAACGGCAAATGGGCGACGTTTTTCCGCAAGAGCCCGGACCACGCCGGAACGGAGCTGTTCCGTGGCACCTCGAATGCGCTGCATTTCGTCACGCTCGATTCGTGGCGCTCGCGGGTCGCCTACGAACAGTTCCGCAAAGCCAACGCCGACGAGTACGCCGCGCTCGATGACTGGTGCGAACAGCTCATCGATCGCGAGCGTACGCTTGGCGTGACGGATGACGGGAGGGACTGAAACAAGATGCGACCGGCGGGCTTTCCCCGCAGGAAGGCCGCTGGCAAGTAGGCCTATCGGCAAGTTTTCGACGCCACGGGACACCGGCACGTGCAGCAGCAGGTGCGACACCGGCATCAGGCTAGCTTCAAGGGTTTCCGGTACGACTTCGGTGACGTCGGCCTTCTGCAGTTCATCGAGCTTCGTGTCGTCCTGGGTGCGCACCAGCACCGGCACATCCGGGCGCAGCTTGCGTACGGACTTCAGGATACCGAGTTCGACATCGGGCTCCGCGAACGTAATGACGAGGGCGGTGCAGTGCTTGAGCCCCACCGCCTCGAGAATTTCAGTGTGCGCGCCATCGCCGTACACCACCGGATCACCGGCTTCGCGGGCCTGGCGCACGCGGCGCGGGTCCATATCGAGCGCAACGGATTCGAAGCCCCGCTTTTACGGTACAAACGCGAGATCCTGAACAGCAGGATGCCGACCGCGAGCCGGCTATGCGTACGATTGAGATCGGCCTGGTCTGCGAGCTGCCGGAAGACGATGACGACCAGCGGGGGCGTGCCGAGGACACCGATGGCAACCACAATCATCGTGGTGATCAGCAAGCCCCAAGGTAGTCGGTGGGAGCACGGGAATGCAATCCGCGGGACAGGGAAATCGGCCACGGTCTGTTACGATCGACGCATGCCTGCTGCCACCGCGTCCACGACCCTGCTTGCCATGGAGAACGGTGCCGACGGGATGACCCTGGGGCTCAAAGGTGACTGGCGGCTGGACAATGCGGCGGCCATCGCTTCGGCACTGGCAGAGGTGGGTGCGGCCGAGTCCCAACGCATGACGGTCGATTTCGCGGGGCTGACCGCCATCGATCTCCCTGGTGCGTGGTTACTGCGGCAGCACCTCGATGCGCTGCAGGCACGGGGCGTTGTAGTGGACATGGCAGCGCCAGTACCCGAGCCGTTCGCCTTCATCGCAGAGATCACCCGCGAGACGCCCGTTCCGGTGGCCAGTGAAGGGCAGGGCCTTCCCCTGCTTGCCCGCACGGTCGCGGCAATCGGGCGTGAATCTGTCGAGCAGGTCAAGGATGCCCGAGGTGCGCTCGGCTATCTCGGTCGCATTGTGCATACCGGCGTTCAGGCCCTGGGCAGCGTGAAACGCCTCCGCCTGCCCGCCATCGTCAGGCAGGTGTACGAGACCGGCATTGCAGCTGTGCCGATCGTCTCGCTGATCGCGTTTCTCATCAGTGTGATCGTGGCATACCTGGGTGCGGACCAGCTCCGCCAGTTCGGCGCGGACATCTACACCGTCGATCTTGTGGCCGTCGCGGTGTTGCGCGAGCTCGGCGTCCTGCTGACGGCCATCATCGTGGCCGGCCGTTCGGGCAGTGCATTCGCAGCAGAAATCGGCGTGATGAAGTTGAACGACGAAGTCGATGCGCTCAAGTCCATCGGAGTGAATCCGCTTGAAGTGCTGGTATTGCCGAGGCTGATCGGCCTTGTCATTGCCATGCCGCTGCTCACGATCATTGCGGATCTGATGGGCCTGGCCGGCGGCGCCATGCTCTCGTCCCTGCTGCTCGACATTCCGTTTTCCCAGTTCCTGCAACGCATGCAGGAAATCCTCGCGCCGACCACGTTCTGGGCGGGCCTCGTGAAGGCGCCCGTGTTTGCGCTGCTGATTGGAATGGTGGGCACCTATCGCGGCATGCAGGTGCGCGATTCCTCGCGCGAACTCGGCCGGCTGACCACGGTGGCCGTGGTGCAGTCGATCTTCCTCGTCATCCTGGCTGACGCCATCTTCGCAGTCGTATTCGTAGAGATCGATTTCTGATGGCGCCCGAACCCATCATTTCCGTGCGCAACCTGGTCAACCGCTTCGGGCGCCAGGTCGTGCACGAGGGTCTCGACCTCGATGTCATGCCTGGCGAAGTCCTCGGCATCGTGGGCGGGTCGGGCAGCGGCAAGTCCGTCCTCGTGCACACGATGCTCGGCCTGCGGCGGCCGACGTCCGGCGAGGTGCTGTTTGAAGGCAAGGAGATCAGCCAGCTGAGCGAACCTGAATTGCGTGCCGTAAAGCGGCGCTACGGCGTGACGTTCCAGCATGGCGCACTGTTCTCGGCGCTCACCGTGGCGGCCAATGTGCAGATGCCGATGCGCGAATACCTTGACCTGCCGAACGACGTCCTCGACCAGATCGCGATGCTGCGCATCCGCATGGTAGGGTTGCAGCCGGATGCAGTGGTCAAGCTGCCGTCCCAGCTGTCGGGCGGCATGATCAAGCGCGCGGCACTGGCGCGGGCACTGGCGCTCGATCCGACGCTGCTGTTCCTCGACGAGCCCACGGCCGGGCTCGACCCCATTTCCGCTGCAGCGTTCGACGAACTGGTCAACTACCTCCGGAAGAGCCTGAAGCTGACCATTGTCATGGTGACGCACGATCTGGACACCATCTTCGCCACCTGCGACCGGGTGGCCGTGCTGGTTGACCGGAAAATCATCGTCGATACGCTCGCCGGCATCGTGCAGAATCCCCATCCGTGGATCAGGGAATACTTCCACGGTCCTCGTGCCCGCGCCGCCCGGCAGGAAAACTGAAGAAGCCATGGAACGAGACGCGAATTACGTTGCGGTCGGAGCCTTCGTGGTGCTGGTCATCGCGCTGGGGATCGCGTTCGTCGTGTGGTACTCGGATGCCCGCGACACGCGGGAGTTCCAGCCTTACGAGGTCTACTTCGGCGGCAGCGTCAGCGGCCTGAACGAAGGCAGCCCAGTGCGTTATCTCGGTGTCGATGTCGGCCGAGTGCGCCGCCTGACGCTCGATCGAGAGCAGCCTGGCCGCGTCAAGGTCGTGGTGGACGTTGATGATTCCGCTCCCGTGTCGGGCACGACCCGGGCCAGCTTGCGGCTGCAGGGCATCACGGGCCTGCTCTATGTCGAGTTGCGCCAGGAGCCGAGCGCGGCGGAGGGCATCGCGCTCAAGCAGGGTGAGCAGTATCCCATCATCGAGTCGGTGACCTCCGACCTGGATGCGCTCATTGCCAGCCTCCCGGAGCTGGTGTCGCGGATCACCAGCCTGGTCGATCGCGTCTCGCAGGTCTTCTCGGAGGACAACGTGGTCGCCGTCACCGAAACGGTGGCGAGCCTGCGCGCGTCGACCAGGGACCTGCCGCAGACGGCCCGTGATGTCTCGGCCCTGATTGCCGAGCTGCATTCGACGGCCGACGAGATGATGAAGCTCGCGGTCAGCTTGCGCGGGACGGCGGAGGAAGCCCGTCCGGAGATCCGCAAGGCACTGGCGCACTTTGCCGAAGTGGCGGACACGCTGGCGGGTACGGCGCGGCGGCTCGACGGTTTCGTCAACGACAGCCAGGGCAACCTCACCCGCTTCACGCAACAGGGCCTGTTTGAAGTCGAGCAGTTGTTGCGTGAAGGGCGCTCGGCGGCCCGCGAGTTCCGCGAGCTGTCGCGCAGCCTGAAGGACAATCCATCGCAGCTGTTGTATGAGCCGCCGACCGATGGCCTGGAGATCGCGCAATGACATCTGTTTTCTGCCTTCGCAGCGCGCTGGTCCTCGGGCTGCTGGGCGGACTCGCCGCTTGCACCGGCTCGTTGTTCGACAGCGAAGCGCCCGTCACGCGAACCTACGTTCTGTCACCCGCTCCGACGCCTGCTTCAGTAGGCGCCGTTGCGGCGGTCGATGTCGTCGTGTCAGAGCCAACCTCGTCGCCCGGGCTGCACAGCGAACGTATTGCTGTCCTGCATCCTGATAGACACCTCGAGTACTACGCCGGCGCGCGCTGGGGCGGGACGGCCGCGGAAGTGATGCAGTCGTTGATCGTCGGCTCGATGCGCAATCAGCACCTCTTCCGCAGCGTCACTGCGGCATCGTCCGGCAATGCGGCTACGCACGTCGTGGATATCGAACTGCGTGATTTCCAGGCGGAGTATGCAGGTGGCCGCGATGCACCCATCGTCAAGGTGACCATCGTTGCCAACGTACTGCGCCTGACGGATCGCAAGCTGATCGCCGTCATTCCTGCCACCGCAAGCGTTCCGGCCAACGAGAATCGCCTGACGCAGGTGGTTGCGGCCTTCGAGGCGGCAGCCCAGCAGGTTGCGCTCAGTGTCAGTCGAGACACTGCCGCGGCGCTCGCCGACGACCGCGGCAGCGCACGCTGAATGCCGGCACTCGTCTGTCATCCTGCGACGCCGTGTGATGCGATCACGGCAGTGACGGCTGACGCCCGCTGGCTCCCCGATGGCCGGCTGGGCTTCTACTACGTGCTCGAAGGTCGCCCAACCCAGGTCAGGTTACCGGCGCTGGCTCAAGCGGATCGCGCCGATGAGCTGTGGCGGCACACCTGCTGCGAGGCCTTCGTCACTGGATCCACGGCAGGTGCGTATACCGAGCTCAATTTTTCGCCGTCCGGTGCCTGGGCGGCTTATCAGTTCACGGCCTACCGTGAAGGCATGCGGCCGGTTGCCGTGGTCGCCGATCCGGTCATCGACGTGCGGATCACCGAGGATCGCATTGAGCTCGACGCGCTCATCGGTTCGCGCTCCGTGCCGCTTCGAGAAGAAGGGTTGCACCTCGGGCTGAACGTCGTCATCGAGGAGCTGTCGGGCGTGCTTTCCTACTGGGCGCTGGTTCATCCCGTGGCACGCCCGGATTTTCATCATGCGGACGGCTTTCGCATTGCGCTGGCCGCGTCCGTTTCCGACCCGCAGAGGCAGTGATGTTGTGCGGAATTGATCGATTGCTGGCCGATCCAGGCGTGCGCGCACCCCTCAAGGGAAAGCGGGTCGCCTTGCTTGCGCATCCGGCTTCGGTGACGGCCACGCTCACGCATTCGCTGGACGCGCTTGCCGCATTGCCCGACGTGCAACTGACCGCGGCGCTCGGGCCCCAACACGGGCTGCGCGGCGACAAGCAGGACAACATGATGGAGTCACCCGACTTTGCGGATCCGGTGCACGGCATTCCTGTCTTCAGCCTCTACGGCGAAGTCAGGCGGCCCACCGCCGCGATGTTGGCGACGTTCGATGTCCTGCTCGTCGACCTGCAGGACCTCGGTTGCCGTATCTACACGTTCATTACGACACTTCGCTATGTGCTCGAAGCGGCTGCGAGCCACGGCAAGTCTGTCTGGATTCTGGACAGGCCGAATCCCGCGGGCCGGCCCGTCGAAGGCTTGCGACTGCGAGCTGGTTGGGAAAGTTTCGTCGGTGCGGGTCCGTTGCCGATGCGTCACGGTCTCACGATGGGCGAGCTCGCGCAGTGGTTCGTCAAGACGCTCAAGCTGGACGTCGATTGTCGAGTCGTTCCGATGTCGGGCTGGCAACCGGAGGAGGCTCCGGGCTACGGTTGGCCGCTGCTGACCCGTTCGTGGATCAATCCCAGTCCGAATGCACCCACTGTATCGATGGCGCGCTGCTACGCAGGGACAGTCATGATCGAGGGCACGACCTTGTCGGAAGGTCGCGGCACCACTCGTCCTCTCGAGTTGTTCGGCGCACCGGACCTCGATGCCCGGAACCTGTTGGCACGGATGCAGGCACTCGCGCCGCAGTGGCTCGAAGGCTGCGTGCTGCGCGAATGCTGGTTCGAGCCCACATTTCACAAGCATGTCGGCACGCTGTGCGCTGGCATTCAGATCCACGTCGACGATGGTGCCTATGACCACGGTGCATTCCGCCCATGGCGCCTGCAGGCACTGGCGTTCAAGGCAATCAGGACGCTTCATCCGGACTACGCACTGTGGCGCGACTTCCCCTATGAATACGAGCACGGGAAGCTGGCCATCGACGTGATCAACGGCAGTGAGCTGTTGCGGGAATGGGTGGACGACCGAACTGCGTCGCCCGGCGATCTCGAAGCACTCACTGTCCCCGATGAACGCAGCTGGCTGGAGGAGCGGCAGCCCTTCCTGCTCTATCGCTAGCGCGGTGAATCCAACCCCCCGCCGACGTTGATCCCGCGCCGCACCATCACGTGTCGCCATGCGGGAATGCAAAATTCAAGTTTTCTGGAATGCAGAATTCAAGCGTTGTAGTCTACGTGGGCACCCATTTATTTCCGGGCGCGCATCAAGGGTGGGGAAGCACTGATGGACATGACAAACGCCGCAAGCCGGCATCGGTATCTGCCGCTCTTTCTGGTGTTCGCCATCGCGTGTTTTTGCGTGGGTCAGTCGACAGCTGCGGTACCCGCCCCGCAGGCCAAGGGGGGCAATCCTTCGGATCTGCTGGGCGTCTGGATCGGAGCAGGCTTCGGGAGCACCGCCTGGCGCAATACCAGCTGGACTTTAACTCCAGAGTTCACGGCCTGGGGTGCTGCTGAATCCAAACGGATGGGTGACCCGCAGGTCTCCGTCGAGAGCTACTGCGAGCCGCCTGGGCCGACCGTGCTGATGGGTGCCAATCCGCTGTTTCCCATGCAGATCGCAATGTCGCCCGGCGAATTGGTCATCATGATGGAGGGCGCTCCGATTCCGCGCCATATCTACATTGACGGGCGCACTCACCCTGATTTTCTGGAGCTGGGCTGGACGGGGCATTCAGTCGGCCACTGGGAAGGCGACGTGCTGGTCGTCGACACGATCGGCCTCAAGGCGCCCAAGCGGCCGCTGAACGGGTTTGCTTCAAACGCGGTCATTCCCTTGCCTACGGACAAAGGGCCTCGACTGCCGATCTCCGAACAGCTCCACATGATCGAGCGCATCCGTCTGGTGGGGGCGGGACAATTCCTCGAAAACGAGATCACGCTGATCGATCCGAAGGCGTATGCGAAGCCGCTGACCGCAAAGTTCTATTCGCAGAGGCGTCCGGATCTCACTCTGCTCGACCTCTTCTGTAACGAGGACACGCGGCCGCAGGATGAGGGCTACGTTCCAGGCAAGGCAGCCGAGAAGCATTGAGTAGCCGATCCCGTTACAGTCGATGGCTGCTTTTCAATGAGGAGTTCATGATGAGAATGCCAACAGGCGTCGTTGCGGCAGCGGCCTTCCTGCTGACTGCACAACTGGCTGATGCCCATCACTCATTCGCGATGTTTGACCTCGCGAAGGAAGTGACGATCGAGGCGACGGTGAAGGAACTCCGTTGGACCAACCCCCATGTCTGGATTCAGGTGCTGGTCCCCGGCAGCGCGGGTGGGGAACAGGAATGGGGTATTGAGGCGGGTGCGCCGGGCATGCTCACGCGCACCGGCTGGCGCAGCAACATGCTGGCTCCCGGCGACAAGGTGACATTGATCGTGCATCCGGCCCTCAGTGGAGCTCCGACGGCGAGCCTGGTCAAAGTCACGCTCGCAGATGGCCGCGTGATGGGCCCAGGCGGTCCACCGCCACCGCCACCCGCGAGTGCCGGGCAATAGGGCTTTTTGCTGTTGAACTGGACGAGAGCAGCACGGCTTTGCAGCGTGTGCTGCGGGCAGTGCTGGACGTCGAGCGGCGTACGCAGGGCATGCTGTCGCCGCTTGAGCTCGTGAACGCGATCACGAACAGTGAAGAGTGGGCCTGGCTCAGGCCGCTATACAGCCTGATAGCCGACATCGATCATGCGCTCGCGGGCGAGGAAGCACTGCCGGCCAGCGAGATCGCCGCGATCGGTGCACATGCCCGCGCGATGCTGTCGGGCGTTGGCGCGCCGGTCGAACAGGCGTTTCTGGATCGCTATCGAGTGCTGCTGCAGACGCATACCGAAGTGGCGATGGCCCACGGAGGCGCCATCCAGGCGTTGAAGAAGCTGCCGCCTGAGCCAGAGACGGAATCAGAGCGACTTCGCGCTCATCACCAATGGAACGAGCGGCGCCTGCATCAACGTCGCCATCGATAGCAGCAGCGTCGCGCTGCCCATTCCGGCTGCCGATCAACCACCCAGCGCCTTCTGAACCGAAGCCTGCCATTCGGCGGGATGGCCGAGGTAACGTCCGAATTCCAGTACGGAGCGTTGCTGGTTGTGGACCAGTGCAAAGGTCGGGAATCCCTGTCCGCCGACCTCGCCGAGCAGCGTGCGGCTGTCATTGATGTGGTCGTGCGTGGGCTTTCCCGCGAGCGATGCATACGCCACATCGAATTCAGCCCCATCCAGCCCGAGATCGATCGCGAGCGCCCGCAGCACCGTCAGGTCGGCGACCTTCTGACCGTCGATGAAATGGGCGCGCTGAATTCGCTTGAGCATGTCGAGCCCGCGCTCCCCGAGCTGTTCGGCCGCCAGGATGGCCGTAGTGGGCGGCTCAGAGTCGAAAACGGCGGACCGGTCACCTAGCAGCCCATTCTTGTACGCCTCGCCGAACGGCTGACCACTCATCTCCGCGATGCGCTGGTCGTGTTGCAGCACATAGTCGCGCAGCTGCGGCGTCACTTGCTGCCGGGCCCTTCCCGCCATCATCCCGCCGCCGTGCAGCGATACCTTCAACCCATTGATTTTCAGTAAGGATTCGACCAGTGGCGCTGCGCCGTAGCACCAGCCGCAAAACGGATCGAAGACGTAGTGCAGCACGGCGTCGGTCATGGGAACTCCAGACGGATAAGGACAGTGATATGAGCATCCTGGAGGCGGGGGCGGCAAGTGCTGAATCTGGCGCCCCATTTCACGTGAGCGCAGCTGGGCGTTCTGGGAGAGACCGGCGCCGCGCACCGGGAGGGTTCACATCGGGTCGGTGGACACCGAAATGAATCCGAGGACCCCCGCGTTCGAGCTGTAGACGATATACCTGCGGGTATCGACCATGATCCAGGTGCTGCCTCTCGGCCAAAAAGCGTCCAGCAACCTCTGGAATTCCGGTGTGAGGGCCAAAGCGTGCTGCGGAGAATCGGCAGTATCGTTCGGTGGGTGCGCGATGGGCTCCGAGCCCAACAACGAACCTGAGGCGTTTTTCGCGATGAGGCAATGCCCAAAATTGCCGCCTTGTTCTTGTGTACGGCCGCTTATGACAGGCGTCATAAGCGGCCGCTATCCTGGCGGCGACTTCCGCGACTGTTCGCGCTCAACATGCGTGTGGTGCGAAAAAAAAGGCCCCGCGAGGGGCCTTTTCTTCGATCGGGCGTGCAGGCCCCAAATCAGTCGCGAGTTGCCGTCGTGCGCCGGCCAGAGCGGAGCTCGCGAACCTTCTGCATGTACTCGGGGTACATCGTCTGCGCGCCACCGAGGACTGCCTCGAGCGGCAGCTTGTTCTTGTCTGCGTACTCGGTCAGGAACGGATGCTTGCCTGGCAGGTAGTGCGGCACATACCCCTTCGGTTGGCCGACAATCTCGACCACCGGATCGCACGGATACGGGGCGATGTTGGCCTGGTTGTTGAGTTCGTAGTCGGAGCTGCGGATCATCGACTCTGTCAGGTTCGCGGGGTCCTGGATCACCACGATGACAGTCACGTAGTTCCCATGGCGCGCATAGTGCTCACGAGTCACTGCGCGATCGCTGCGCGACACGCCGTTGCGACGGATATAGGACTGCTTGAGGTGGGTGGTCTCGACCGACAGCACGTCGCCTTCCCACTTGCCGAGGGAGAAACCCTGGAAGGTGTGCGCGGCATAGTCCGCCGGGCGCTCACGTCCGTCCATCCAGATCGTCCGCTCCGCCGCCTGCCAGACCTTGCGCATGTGCCAGCCGATCGTGTCCTGGGTTTCGGAGTTCACGAGCTTGGTGAAACGGAAGTTCGCAAAACGGGTGTAGTAATCCGAGGGATGCGGACGGCACTGGTATTCCTCGAGCGTCACCAGAGAAGGCTCCCAGGAAAGGGCGCGCGCCCGGCCAGACTCGTTGATGGGCAGCCCTTCATACTCCACCATGTCGGGACCCGTGCCTCTTTCGAGGAAGTCCTCATGGACCCGGCCCACCCAGACGCCAGACAGGTCGATTTCGGCAAGGGCGGTTCCGGTCAGGAACAGCATGCCGAGACTGGATGCCAGGACAGCCCGGCGCAGCGAAGGTAGTAAAGCCATGAAATCCCCCTGAACGGATGTCTTAAGGCAAAGACCGAGTTGTATCCAGCCAGATGGCAATCGCCTCCCAGCCGGTCTTGCTTCCTGAATGGTAAACCGCGGCTTCCCCGACGGACAGCCCGTCTTGACAAATCTCCTCAGAATGTCCGCTTTAGGGGGGCGCTTGTCATTGGTCCGGCGCCACAACGGTCGGCAATTGCGCCCGATGGCCGGGACCCTCCGGCGAAGGTCCGGCCATCCGCAGGCAAATCCGGGGGCTCAGTGCGGCACCGGGTCACCGAGCGCCCGCGCGGTGAACCGATAGCGCGTCTTGCCGATCGTCAGGACGTCCTCGTTCTGCAGGACCTGCTTCCGGACTCGTCGCCCGTTCACATAACACCCGTTGGTGCTGCCCAGGTCCTCGATGATGACGGCGCTCCCACCGATCAGCAGGCGGGCATGATGCCGGCTGATGTGACTGGAGCGAATCTGCAGGTCGTTCTCGTGCGTCCGGCCGATCGTCATGACCTTGCGATTGAGCACATGCACGACATCGGCATTGTCGACACCGATGAGGTGGCGGAGCGGAACGTGGGCCGTATCGGTCCCCTGGCCGTTCTCGATGCTGTTGATGTCGCGGCGAATCGAGGCGAGCGCGTCGACATGGGTGGCGAGCTCTGCTCGCAGGGCAATGACAGCCGCTTCCCGGGCATGCAGTTCGGTCGAAAGGGATTGCGATTGCGCTTGAGCCCCTTCGAGCTCTCGAGCAAGGGTCGCGGATCGAGTCCGCAGGTCCTCGGCTTCCGTTTCCAGCGCTTGCATTCGCTCGTTCCGCGCCTGCAGCTCATTTCCCTGTAATGCCAGGTGCGACTCGAAATCGGCCAGTCGATGCTCGAGCGTCTCAATCTTCTCAGACTGGCGTGTCCCCGCTTTCGCGGCGTCGGAGTGCTCGCTCTGCAGTTCGTCGAGTTTCGTCTGCAACGCGGTTGCCTGCTGCAGAGTGGCATCACGCTCGCTGGCAGCAACAGCTAGCGAGGTCGTGCTCTCAACAAGCTCTGCCCGGGTCTCCTCGTGGGCCGTCGTTTTCAGATTGAGGTCGTCGCGAAGCTGCTCGAGCTGCTGCGCCAGTGCAGATGCAACCGCGACCGACTGTTCGTACAGCCGCGACGATTCCAGCAGCGACTGTTCGCGCAATCCGAGCGACTGTTGCAGGATCTGCTTTTCCGTATTGAGTACGGCAATGGTCGCTTGCTGGCTTCCGATCTGGTCGTGTAGTTCGACGATGCGGCTATCGCCCGCCTGCAGCGAATTCTTGAGTGCGGCCAGCGACTCATCACGGCCCGCGACATCCTTGCCAAGACGGGTGATATTCGCGGCGGCTTCTTCGGCGACGGCCTCAAGCGCCGCGACGGAGCGTTCGCGAAGGGCCAGTGCCTGCTCGAGGCGTGCCATCGCAGCGCGGCTGGTATCGAGGGCAGCCTGCAACTGGTTGCTGAGGGAATACTGTTCCGCAAATCGCTGTGCAATGGCGGCAGCGGCCCCTGTTTGTTCCGCGACCAGCGATTCGAGTGCAGTAGTGCTGGCTCGTTTCGCAGCCAGTTCGATGAGCGTTTGCTCGAGTTGCAGCCGCAGGGTGTCTGCATCGGACAGCGCCAAGACTGCCGTTGTCGAGTGCTCCGTCGCCCGCAACTCGATCTCGGCAAGCCGGGATTCGGTGATCCGCCGCTCCGCTGCGAGCAATTGTTCGAGTTCGGCGATGCGGGAACGCTGTGTCTGATGCTCGTCTGACAATCCGGTCAGGTCGGCGTCCGCTTTCAGGCAGCGAGCCTTGAGCGAGTCCCTTTCCTCAGTCAGTGCCTGGCTGAGTGTTGCCAGTGAGCCGTTGGCAATATTCGCATCGTCGAGGCGCGATTCAAGCTGCGCGATGCGGTCCAGAACGCCGTTCAGTTCGCCGTCCAGTCGTGATTTGCTGGACGCGGTGACCTCGAGGGTGCCCTGCAATGCATGCAGTTCGGCTTCGCGGTCCTTTAGTTCGTCCTCAAGCTGGTCAATCCTGGCAGCGTGCAGATCATGGGGTTGCGGTGCGAGCCAGGTATCGGTGTTGTCCACGGCGCCCGCATCCATTGCCTTGAGATGGGCCTCATAGGCAGCCGGGTCGAATTGCGGCAACGCGTCGGTACGATCGGGGTCGTCTTGCGGAGGATGGATGTCGCGCTTGCGCATGGCTCGTCAGGTTCTCGCAGGAGGCGGTGCCCGCAGAATGTCATGCCGCGGGACCCTATCTTAGGCGACGGGCCTGACCTCGCCTCAGGCAGTCGTCGGAACTGTGCCCGGCCGCACAGGAATGCAGACCGCATCAAGCGGCGGGGCGCTGCGCAACCCTGTCCAGCAGGACGCTTACCGGAAGCCAAATCAATCCCTTAGACTGTTCAGGCCCAGATTGGAGGATTCGCACCTGGCCATCCGCTCGCCCACTTCCGCAGGTGCTCTGACCGCCATGATCCTGGTGTTTGGCAGCCTGCTGCCGGGCAGGGATCTGCTTGCCGTGGATGCGGGTAGAGCGCACGAAGCGTGGCCTGCCACTGTCATCCGGGTTCGCGATGGGGACAGTCTGCTGGTGCGGACCGGTGGCCGGGACATGGAGGTCAGACTGGCCGACGTTGATGCTCCCGAGCGAGGCCAACCCCATGCTGATCTGGCGCGCAAGGCGCTGATCGATCTCCTGCAGCGTCGCGATGTCACGGTGGAAGTGCTCGATACCGACCGGTATCGGCGCAAGGTGGCACGGGTCCACCGGCGGCCTGATGGTCTCGATATCAATGCCGAAGTCGTCCGGGCTGGCAACGCCTGGGTCTATCGGCGCTACGTCCGCGATCAGTCGTTGTTCGCTCTGGAGCGGATTGCGAGGGAGCGCCGCGTGGGATTGTGGGCACTTCCAGAAGACCAGCGTGTTCCGCCTTGGACCTACCGCGAGCGTGACCGCAAGCGGCCGAATTAGAATGTCGACAGGCCAGTGGCTTCCATGAGGCGGTAGCGCCAGTAGCGCAGCGCCGAGTCATCCTGATATGCGGCGTAGGGCACGGTGTATTGCCCGCCGTCCTGATTGTTCCAGAGGCGGTCGAAGTAGTCCTGCATCCCGATCGCGAGCGGTGCGGCGCGCGTCATTGAAATCTCGATGTTCGCTTCGAGATTGTAGTTGCCGAGGTTGCGCCGCGTGAGGTTCGCGGAACCCAGCGACGCGATCAGACGGTCGCCGTTGGTCGCCATGACCAGTTTGGTGTGGAACTGCTCGCCCCGGGTCTGGTACCACCTGACGGCGATCCTGCCCCGGCTTGATTCCACCAGTTCTCGGGAGACGGGGCGATTGGGCACGCCGTCCTTCTCGATCCCGAAAGCATCCTTGTTCGGATCCAGGATCAACCGCACGCGCACACCGCGACCGGATGCTTCCTTGAGCGCTTCGACAAGCTCGCGATCCGAGAAATAGAACATCGCGATCGCGATGTCATCGCCTTCGTGCGCTCCGGTGATGGCGCGCAGCATCCGCTCGCGAATCCGCATTTCGGTCACGAACGCCGCACGTAGCGTGCTGCCTGGCGCCGATGCAAAAGACGCGGGCAGATCGATGCTCCCTGACCAACCCGAGAAGCGTGCAATGTCGAGCTCGCTGGCCAGGATCTCGCGTGCGAGACTCCCGGTAAAGCGCAGCGCGACATTCGAGTGACCGCTGCTGGCGTCATGGGGATTGCCGGAAGTGACCATGCCCACCCATTCGCCGTTGGCCTGATCTGCCACGATGACCTTGCGATGATTGGCCTTGAAGTTGAGCAGCGAAAGCCAGCTGCGCAGGCTGATTCGCGAGGGGCCGTCGGCAAACGGATTGGGCAGCCAGCTGATGGCTGGCGAATTGCCCCACCACTCTACAAAAATCCTCCATGGAGCGGAATAGGCGGGATTCGAGTCGCGCAGCCGGCGCAGGTCGGTCACCACGACGTCGATCCCCACGGCCGCCAGTTCCTGCATAATCGGCGATGGCGCGCCGCCATACACATCGTTGATTGGATCGGTCACGACAACGACCTTCAGTGCGGGAGTGGCGCGCTTGCGGGCCAGCAGATGATCGGCGAGCTCCCGGCTCAAGGGTCTCACGCTGTCGCGGCTGCTCCCCGCCTGGTCGTTGAACAGGAAGAAGTCGAGGACCAGGGTGCTCTCCGCGTGATCGACAATGGCGAATACCGCATCGAAGATCTCCTGCTCATGTTTCCTTTCGCCCGCCGCGTCGCTGAACGTCAGGTCATGCAGGAACTCGATTGACTGTGCGGGAATCGCGACGTTACCCGAATCCACTGCAGTCCCAGCTGGCAGGGGCTTCAGGACTTGCCAGGCACCGACGCCAAGCCATATCAGAAAACATGCGCCCAATGCGACAGTGCGACGTGAACGTCGCCGCATCGGACCGCTGTTCACTGGGGGTCATCCTCGTCTGCTTCGGCGGAAACCGCGGATTCGTACTGTTCCGTTGCTGAGAGCCAGGCTTCCTCGGTAGCAGCAATCTGCGCCGCCAGCTGTCGACCCGTGTCCAGCAGCTTCATCAGCTGCACCTTGGCGTCCTGTGCATAGAGCGCCGGATCCGCCAGTGCGGCTTCATTCCCCGCCTGCTTCGTACTCAGCTTCGCAAGCGCCTGCTCGAGTCGGGACGCCTCAGCCTTGAAGCCGCTCACCCGTTGGCGACGGGCAGCATCGTCACGCTTGCGCTGCTTGCGGGCATCTGCGCTTTGGGCCCTGGATGCCGGGTCTGCAGGTGTGCTACCCACAACGCGATCAGTCTCCTGCAGGCGTGCGTAATCATCGAGATCGCCGTCGAAGACGCGCGCCCGCCCGTCCGCGACTCGATACAGTTCGTCTGCCACGGTGCGCAGCAAGTGGCGATCGTGCGAGACGACGACGACAGCACCGTCGTAGTCCTGCAACGCCACAGTCAGGGCCTGGCGCATTTCGAGGTCGAGGTGGTTCGTCGGTTCGTCGAGGAGCAGCAGGTTGGGCCGCTGGTAGCTGACCAGTGCCAGCACCAGCCGCGCCTTCTCGCCGCCAGAGAAAGGGGCGACGGCTTCAAATACCCGGTCGCCCAGGAAGCCAAAGCCTGCGAGGAAATTCCTGAGATCCTGCTCGGTGGCACGATCCTCCAGCTTCTTCGACAGCTGGCGCAGGTGTTCCATCGGCGACTCCTGCGGAAAGAGCTGTTCCATCTGATGCTGCGCGAAATAGCCGATGCGCAGGTCACGGGCTTCGGTGCGCTTGCCGGTCGAGCCAGTCAGCTCGCCAGCCAGCAACTTCATCAACGTCGATTTGCCCGCACCGTTGCGGCCGAGCAGCGCAACGCGGTCGCCCGGGGACAGGGTCAGCGAGATCTTCTGCAGGATCATCCGCTCGCCGTAGCCGACCGACTGACCGTCAATTGCCAACAGCGGGCGCGGCAATTTCTCCGGGGCGCGCAGTGAGAATTCGAATGGCGAATCGACGTGTGCAGGCGCGATGCGCTGCATTCGTTCCAGGGCCTTGAGGCGGCTCTGAGCCTGCGTGGCCTTGGTGGCCTTGGCGCGGAAGCGCTCGACGAAGGACATCATGTGTGCGATCTCGCGCTGCTGCCGTTCGTACAGCGTTTGCTGCTGGCTCAACTGCTCGACACGCTGCGTCTCGAAGTCGGAGTAGTTGCCGGTGTACAGGCGGGTCGCACCCTGCTCGATGTTCACGATGCGATTGACGATGCGGTCGAGGAACTCGCGGTCGTGGGAAATCAGCAACAGCGTGCCGGGAAACTCGCGCAGCCAGTTCTCCAGCCAGACGATGGCATCGAGATCGAGATGGTTGGTCGGCTCATCGAGCAGCATGAGATCACAGCGGCACATCAGCGCCTGCGCAAGATTGAGACGGACCCGCCAGCCGCCGGAGAAATCGGTCACAGGGCGAGTCTCATCGGCTGCGGAGAATCCGAGGCCGTGCATCAGGCGGCCGGCGCGGCTACGCGCGTCATAGCCGCCGATGGCCGCGTAGTGGCCGTGCAGTTCCGCGACCTTGATGCCGTCGTCACGGGCTTCCGCCTTCTGGATGGACGCCTCGACGGTGCGCAGCTCGCTGTCGCCATCGAGAACGAACTCGATCGCCTGCCGGTCGGTGGCGGGTAGTTCCTGCGCGACGTAGCCGATCACGAGATTGCCCGGTTTATCAAAGCTGCCCGCATCGGGCTGCAGCTCGCCCCGCATCATCGCGAGCAGGCTGGACTTGCCACTGCCGTTGATGCCGGTCAGGCCGATCTTCTCACCGCGGAACAGGTTGAACGTGGCACCGGAGAACAGCAGCCGCGAACCTCGGCGCAGGGCGACGTCGGAGAAATTCAGCATGGGGTATCAGGCGGGCGCGACTTGAATCAGGCGGCACCTCGAGGCGCCGCTTGCGGCTTCAGGCAAACAGCCGGTGCACGTTGCCTCGGCCGCTTTCCTGCTGGGTGATCAGCGCGAGGAAATTCTCGGCGCTCATTGCGTCGCCGAACAGGCGGCCCTGCGCAAAGTGGCAGCCGCGACTGCGCAGGAAATTGAACTGCTCTTCGGTCTCGACACCTTCCGCGATGACTTCCATGTCGAGGCTCTTGCCCATGTCGATGATGGTGCGGACGATGGTGGCATCGTCCGAGTCGATGGCGGCGTCGCGCACGAAGGACTGGTCGATCTTGAGCGTGCCGATCGGGAACTGCTGCAAGGCGGACAGCGAAGAGTAGCCGGTGCCGAAGTCGTCGATCGACAGGTGCAGGCCCATCGTGTACAGCTCGTTCAGCAGCTTGACGGTCCGCTTCGCGTCCATCATCAGCGTCGTCTCGGTGATCTCGAGCTCGAAGCAGGTCGGCGAGACGTCGTGATCCTTGAAGATCGAGCGGCACTGTGTGATGAAACTCGCCTGCTTGAGCTGCTTCAGCGACAGGTTGATGGAAACGCGGCCGGGATTGGTCACGACGTCCTGCCACTTGCGGTAGTCGCTGCACACACGAGCCATCACCCACTGGCCGATCTCGAGGATCAGGTTCGTCTCCTCCGCGAGCGGAATGAATTGCGAAGGCGAGATATCGCCGTAACCCGGAAGACGCCAGCGAAGCAACGCCTCGGCACCGACGATATGTCCGTCGCGCAGGTCGACCTTCGGCTGGTACATGATCGTCAGCTCGTCGCGTTCGAGTGCCCGCCGCAACCGGCTCTTCAGCATCAGGCGCTCGACGGCGGCGGCGTTCATCTCGGGCGAGTACAGCGAATAGCTGTTACCGCCGTTCTGCTTCGCGTGGTACATGGCCGCGTCCGCGGTGCGAATCAGGTCGATGACGTTTTCCGCGTCTTTCGGGCAGAACGCGACGCCGATGCTGGCCGTGAGGACCAGTTCGTGTTGCTGCACGTAGAAAGGCTTGCCGACTTCGGTAAGGACGAGGCGTGCCAGTTCGACTGCCTGGGTGCGTTCTTCCTCGCCTTCCGCGTGCAGCTCTTCGATGAACAGCGCGAACTCGTCACCGGCGAGGCGGCCGACGACGGCCTCCTTCGGGACGATGCGCGTTAGGCGCTCGCTCAGGATCTCGAGCGTGCGATCGCCGGCGGCATGGCCGAACGTGTCGTTGATCTCCTTGAACTGGTCCAAGTCGAGGTACAGGAGCGCGATGCCGCTGTCGGCCCGGCGCGTGCGCGCGATGGCCTGTTGCAGCATGTGCTGGAACTGCATGCGGTTCGGGATCTTTGTCAGCGCATCGTACCGGGCGAGGTAACGGATGCGGCGCTCCGCACGCTTGCGGTCCGTGATGTCGCGGACGACGAAGATCGCACCCTTGAACTGCGGGTCTTCGGCGGCGAGCGGCGCACCCGAGAACGACACCGGAATCGTCTGGCCGTTGTGCGTCAGGATGACGGTCTCGCCGGCATCGGTGACCGCCGTGTCCATGGAGAAAGCGCTGCGCTCCTGTTCGGCGATCAGCGTCTGCAGCGGTTGGCCGACGAGTCCCTTTTCGGTGTAGCCGAAGAGGCGCACGCCGGCGTCGTTGATCTTCTTGATGATGCCTTCGGGCGACGTCACCAGAACGGCATCGCTCATGCTGTTGAGCACGGTCGTCAGGTAGTTGGTCGTGATGGTTGTCTGGCGCAGCTTTTGTCGCATGGCCTCGAGCGCTGTTTCGAGTTCTGCAGTCTCGTTGCTCGACACGGTGAGCGGACGGGAATAGTCCCCTTCACCGATGCGCTCTGCAGTGCGGATCAGTGCCGAGATCGGGCGCTCCATGCGACGCGCGAGCAGCCACGAAATACCGACAGTCATGGATGACATGACCAGCCCCGTCGCGAACAGGATGCCGAGCCAGAGATGGAAGTCGGCAGGGGGCGCGGCGCGGTGGTCGAGGTAATAGCCAAGGACGAGGGCGGCCGTCACAAACACACCCAGCCCGGCAGCGGCGGAGAGGTAGGTCGTTTTGAGGTCACGCGATTTCACGCCGGCATCATAACCGGTACGATGCTTGGGCATGAACGAACTCGAGATAACGGGCCGCGCCCGCACCCATATCGCAGCGCTCGAAGCTCCCCGTTGTGCACTGCATTATGAAGTGGTCGCGGCGTTTCTGGCGATGCGGGACGTTGCCGCCCGCGCCGGTATCGATTTGCAGGCCGCGTCCAGCTTCCGCGATTTCGACCAGCAGGTGGCGATCTGGAATGCCAAGTGGTGCGGCGAGCGGGCATTGCTCGACCGGCGAGGGCAGCCGCTTGAATTTGCTGCTCTACCGGAGGCCGAGCGGGTCGACGCGATCCTTTGCTGGTCCGCCATTCCGGGCGGGAGCCGCCATCACTGGGGGTCCGATATCGATGTCATCGATCGGGCAGCCGTGCCCGAGGGGTACAAGGTGCGGCTGGTCGAGCCGGAATACGGAGAGGGTGGGGTGTTCGCGAACCTGACCCGCTGGCTTGATGGAAATATGCGCCGTTTTGGCTTCTTTCGTCCGTTCCGGCAGGACCGGGGCGGCGTGAGTCCCGAACCCTGGCACCTGAGCTATGCGCCCGTATCGCTGCCGGCCATCGAGCTGCTGGACCTGTCAGTTCTCAGGCGAGCCATTGAAGGCAGCGCCCTCGCCTGCAAGGCTGAGGTGCTCTCGAGGTTGCCCGAGATCTATACCCGTTTCGTGCTTTCGATCGACCCGCCTTAGCGGATCGGCTTGCAGGGCGCGGGTGCCCACTTGGCTCCATCCTTCTCGCGGCGGAAGTGCGTGCTGGTGACGTACTGCTGAGCCAGGTACATCGGGTCATCGACCATGGTTGTGACGGCCAGCCATTCCTCGCCGTTTTCCAGCTTGAACTGGTCGTAGTACTCCGTGACCTTGGCATTCGCGCTGTAGGGGACGCCATTCCGGCGTAGCCAGCCAGCTTCCATGTCGGTCGTCAAAACCTGGAGCGAGGCGCCGCCGGTAGGAGGTGGATCGCCGCGCAGCGTGCTCCGCAGCGGGAACTGCCACAACGCAGTGGAGTAGCCCTGCAGGCTCTTCGCGTTCCCAGCGGGTGCCGGCTTGTTGAAAATGAACCGCCGGGTCTGCTGGCCGGCATCCGTTTCCACCTTGAGCACGTCGTCTGATTCCCAGCTCGCGTGGACACGGGTCGGCATGCGCATCAGCGCGGCCGCGCCATACGCCTTGCACGAGCCGTCCTCAGCAGGATTCCACTCGTTGGCCACCTTCCGGCCTTCCGGGTTCACGGGCAGGCTGGTCACGTCGCCTTTTGGGGGGGTGACCATCCGGTACATCCAGTCTTCGGTCACGACCGAGACCCAGTAACCCGTCATGTCAAACGGGGCGCCGGCCTTTCCTTGGGGCGGCGGTGGAGGCGGGGCCTGACCGGCCGTTGCCGCAATCACCATCAGCGACAGCCCGCAGAACGCGGCCTGCCGTGCAGCATTCAACCAGGTGCGCGAAGCGCGGCTCTTGGACTGGGTATGCATCGTTATTTTCCTCCACCACCGTTCGCCGCTTCCTTGAGCTGCCTGTAAACGGTCTCTATGAACATGTCCGTCGTCCAGAAACCGGTCGTCGAGCCGTAGCGGCCGTCGTAGTCGAGGGTTGGGCGTGCCGCCTTGACCTGCTCGATCGTCATGCCCTTGGCCACCATGGTCTGGATGCGGTCGCGGATGATCGTGATCATGTCGCGGTAGTCGAAGACGTCCGACTCATCGCCCACGCGTCCGTGGCCGGGAATGATCATCGTGCCGCCTTCCTCGTTGAGGTCCGGGATGGCAATGTCGACCAGCTTGTTGAGGCCCGCGATGATCCCGTTGATGTGGCCACCCCGCGATACGTCGATGTAGGGGTAGCCCGTGCTGTTCCAGATGTCTCCGGCGCTGACCACGTCGGAACCGCGGAAGAAGACGAACGTGTCCGCATCCGTGTGGGCCGTCGGCTGGTGCAGCAGTTCGATGCCTTCGCCATTGAAGTAGATCTCGTACTTCTCGCCGGTATAGTACTCGGTCGGCCAGTTTTGCTTGGCTGTTTCCTGCGGCGTGCCCTCGGCCTTCAGCAGGTTGAACTGCACATTCTCGTGGGCAATCATCGTCGCGCCCTTCATGCCTTCGGGGTTGTCGTTACGCTCGTTGCCGCCGAAGACCTTGGAGCCATACTTGCCGACGGCGTAGTTGCCACCGATGTGGTCCTCGTGTGCGTGCGTATTGAGGATGAAGCGCAACGGCCTGTTGCCTGCCAGCTTGCGGATCTCCGCGATCAGCTTCTCGGCCATGGGCGCAAACTGGGTGTCTACGAGCAGCACGCCTTCATCGCCGATCTGCACTGTCACGTTCCCACCCGCGCCTTGCAGCACCCAGATGTTGCCCTTGACGTGCATGGACCGGACCTGCACTGCAGAAAAGTCCGGTTGTGCGGGCGCCGGTGCGGCCTGCGCTGCACGGCGTGCAGGTTGCGCAGCCAGAGACGATCCGGCCACCAGCACTCCCAATACGGCCGCGGCGAGCAGCGTTTTGGCGCCCGTCCGCTGCGAGAGTCTCTTGCGCATCAGTGTTGCTCCAAAGAAAGCCTTGTGGTCTGTCGTGACGGTGTTCATCAGCGTGCACGCGCCTTCACTTCCTGCAGCTTCTTCTGGAACTCCGGCAGGAGCGTTTCAGGACCGCCCTGGACCATGTCGATCGGCAGACCGACCGAGGCCGCAAACTCCTTGCTTGCCGTCCGCTCGCCCAGTTCCCCGTGGGGAATCAGGCCCGCTTGCCGCGGCACTTCGATCGCGTAGCGGCAGGGATACGGTGTCATCGTTCCGTTCGGCTGGTAGCGGAAGTTGTTCGTATGAATGTATTCATCGCTCAGGTAGACCGGGTCCGACACCACCGACACGTGCATGAGGACATCGCCATGGCGGTGGAACCGATCGACCAGCGTGGCGCGATCGCTGACCACCACGCCACTGCGCCGGATATAGGATGACTTGAGGTGCGTCGTCTTCGCGACCAGGTACTGGCCTTCCCACTTGCCGGTGGAAAATCCCTGCCACGTGTGGGGCGCCATGTCCTCAGGATGGTCGCGACCATTCATCCAGAACTTCCGTTCCGGGCCGCCGGCCCACTGCTGCCGCGTGTTGATGCTGAGCAATTCCTGCGACCTTTCATCCCGGTCGTGCCACATACGCATCGCGCCGACAGCGCGGAAGCCATAGAACGCAGGATGCGGTTTGCACTGGTGTTCGGGCACGGTCAACAGGCTGGGGTCCCACGAGTCGGCCCGCAGGCGGCCCGCATCGTTGAGCGGAATGCCCGTGTAGTCACCGGCGGGAGGGCCCTGGCCGCGCTCGAGGTTATCCTCGTGAAAAATGGGAAACCAGTACCCGTCGAATGTTGATGCCTGGGCAGTGGCCGTCTGGTTGGCCAGCAGGCAGAACAGGAAGATCGTTGCCGAACTCGCGGCCAGCACACGCCTGAAGAAGTCGCTGATCATGGCCCTGAACCCCCGTGCACAGTAGAAAAGACCAAGCCGCTGCGATGCTCGCGCATGCTCCAGCCGCGGCGCGCAGTCTCGCGCAGTTGCGCAACCCGTTCAAGCAACGTAAACAACTGATTTCCCATCGGGAAAGCGAGTCGGTCCGCAACCCGGGAGCTGCTCGTGTCGCACGCTTGTTGCGGCGCAATGAACGCGGATCCCGTGACGGATTGAGCTGCAGTGGGAATGCTATCGCTGCCAACGGTCAGCCAAGGCTACTCGGCAAACCCCTGACTAACCAATACGCGCTTGCAGCCGAAATCCTCACGCCGCGACGAGCGTCGGTGGGGCGGGGCAGACCTTTGGGTTCCGATGGATCTCGGGTGCGCAGCAACACAGTCATACACGGCGCTTGCGCATGCCCGACGGTGCAGTCGAACCGAGAAAGAACGACGGCGGACGACTGGTGTCTACTTCGCCTCGGTCTTGCAAAGTGCGCAAAGGGGCCAGTAGTGCTTCTCCAGCCGGCGCATCTGCGCGACCTGGTCCTGTTCGAAGAACTTCGAGAGGTCAGTCGCGGCAGGTCCTTCGTTGAAGCCGAAGCCTGCAATGCGGACGTGCGTCATCTCGGCGCCGAGGGGGGCGAAGTAGACGATCGACCAGGTGTTCGCGAACGCCTGCGTGTCGGGAAAGCCGGCTGGCGATTGCCGGACGCGGAGGGACAGGAGCCGCTCCGGTTCGTAACTCAGGATCTCGCTGACCGTAGTGCCCTTGTCGCCAAGGGTTCCCTTCGAATCCGGCTGGATCTGGACCAGCCCGCCCATCTTGAGGTCGACTGCTGCCTGCTGGATGCCGAGCGTCGCGTAGCCCTCGCGAGTGGCAAATGCCTGCCAGACCGTGGCGAGGGGTGCGTTGATGATCGCTTCGGCCACCAGCGGTTCGGCGGAGGTGGCCTGTTGGCCGGGCAGCACGAGCAGGCAGGCCGAAGCGAACAGTGCCAGGGGCAACTTGCGTGCGAATCCGGTCATGACGATTCCCCGATTGCGTCGCGGGCTTGAGGAGACTCAAGGCCGCTCGATGATGAACTCTACATCGGCGCTCTGGTGCTCGCCGGCTTCCGTCTTGAGTATCCAGCGATCGGTGATCGTATACCGAAGCTTCAATGTGTTGATCGATTCCGTGAGGGAGATACCATAGCTGACGAACAGCCGGGGCGACAGGAACTTGCCAAGCACCAGCGCCGTCTGGTTGGCACCCTGCGACTGGACACCGACTTCCTCGAGCCCGAGCCGCCTGCCCAGCTGGGCCGCCAGGATGCCGCCGCCCTGCAGCGCCAGTGCGTCACGCGCCGAGCCGACTGCCGCAGTATCGCGACTCTGCAGGTCATCGAGCGGCTTGCCGACCAGCAGGTACGACAGGATCTGCGTCTGCGACATCGTCGGTTCCGAGTAGAACCCGACGCGGGGTTCGCGCAAGGTGCCGCGCACGTTGAGGCCCACCTTCGTGGTCTCGATGGTGCGCTCCGCCTGGATGTCGAGCCCGGGATCGTCGAGCGGCGTCCCGTCGAACAGCAACCGGCCGCGGGTGATATCGAGCTTCTGTCCGTAGGCTTCGTACTTGCCGTTCGAGACGCTGAGCTCACCGCGTCCGATCGCGATCAGGCCAGTGCGCGTCAGGGTGTTGACGCTGCCGCCCAGCTTGCCCTGCAGTCCGAACGTGTCGAGTTGCACGTCGTCGCCGAGCCGGACCCGGATCCCGCTGCTGACCTCGTACCTGCTGCTTCTGCCCGTGGGTTCCTCCTGGATGAGGCGACTATCGGCTGAAATCTGCACGGCACCGCTCAGGTCCCGCGGCTGGATGCGCGCGCTCGGGATGAAGACTTCGCCTTCGGCCCTGATGCTGCGTGGGTCGATCTTGAAGACGAGGTCGGGGGACGCCACGACGCGATATTCGGGCAGATCGGCAACCAGCAGATGGTCGCCCTTGAGTTGCAGCGTGCCGACCGGCAGTCCCTCTTGCCAGTCCAGGGTGCCCCCCAGGTTCCAGCTGCCGTCGCCGGCCCGGCCATTGCCCGCGAACTGCAGGCGATTGGCCGACAGATTGAGCTGCAACTCGATCTGGCGCAGGGCCAGGTTCAGCCGGTACAGGTCGAGTTCGCCGCGATTGAGTTCCATGCGACCGTCGAGTTGCGGTGCGTTGACTCGTCCGGACAGCGTGACATCGGCGACAAGCGCACCGGCAGCGTGGTCGATTTCTGCCACCAGCACAGGGAGCAGGTTGGCATCGCCCATGCGGCCACGAATGCGGCCCGTAAGCGGCGAGTTGCCGAAGTCCACGCCAGGCAGTCGCGTCAGGGTCGCGTTGCCCGCAATGAAGGATTCAGCCGCACCGGACAGGCCGACTGCTACGGATAGCGTGGTGGCGTCCGCCCGGAGATCCGCGCGGCCTGAGCCGAGCTGGACGGTCTCGGTCGACTTGGCATCGCCGCTCTCCAGGCGGTACACGATGGCGCCTCCTGTCAGCACGATGGAAGCATCGCCGCGCCAGGGCATTGTGGGGCTTCCTTCGGCAACGACGTCGATGTGCATCTTCCCGAGGTATTGCGGCTGGTCGGCCAGAATTTCCCTGAGGATGTCGAGAGGCACGTCGTCGCCGGTGGCGTTGATGCGCCAGGGTCCTTGCCTGTGCCACTGCCCACTGCCGCAGACGTTGCTGTCGAGCAGGTACAAGCAAAGGTCGCCTACTTCGACACGTTCACGCGAGAAGAGGGCCTGTGCGGGCTTTGCGAGGCGCAGCGGCTGCGTCCCATCGGCATCCAGCAGGCGCCCCGAAGCGATCTGGCCGGTCCAGATTTCGCTGACATAGCTGCCGGTGACTTCCAGTTCCGCCGAGGCGCCGTGGTCGCGCGTGGCGTGCGCTGCGATCTGGGCGCGCAACGTATGGGCGGTCGGGTTGCCTCTGCCAGTGATCTTGAGGCTGTCCGCCTGCAGGGTCCCACGCCGTAGCGCGCTGGCGTCGATGCGTACAGCAGACTCCGACTTGCCGGAGGGATCGACATTGATGTCGGCATCCAGTGAAGCGAGTGACCAGTCACCGAGTTTCAGTCCCGCCGCCTCGATATCAGCTCTGACATGCGGCAGCCGCATCGGACCGACCGCGCTGCCGTTGAAGCGGACTCTCCCGCTCGCATCAGGCCACAACGAAGCGAGCGAAGCCGCATTGAACGTCCACCGCAGATCGACAGATTCATTGATCGTGCCCGACAGCGTGAGCTTGGTGTTGCCCAGGCCAAGCGTGGTTTCACCGAACTGCCAAGCCTTCCCGCTTCTCGAGACGCTGCCAGCACCCGTCAGCGGCTGGCCGCGCAGCGTGCCGCGGATCCGGGGCACAGCGAGGCGGAAGTCTGCTTGGGGGTCAAGTCCGGACCCGGTCGTCGTTGCCGAGAAGTCGATACGTCCCTGCAACGCCTCGTTCAACGCCTGGGGATTCACGCCCTTGCCCGTGGCGCTCAACGCCCAGCGTTTGGGCTCCGCAAATGCCAGTGAGCCTGCACCCGTCACGCTGCCGTCCAGCACCTCAAGGTTGTATCCCGCAATCTGAACCGTTTCGCTATCGACGGAGCCGTTGACGGTCGCGATGACTGCCGGCAGCTGCGGCGTTGCCAGATCTGCGCTGGCCGTGAACTCGTAAGGCAGGGGGCCCGACACGGCGACGCGTCCCGATGCGCTCCTCACGACTGGCGCCTTGCCGGTCAACGGCCACTGCAACGCTTGCCATGTCGTGACGACATTCAATGTTGGCGCCCCTCCATCAAAGGAAGCCTGCCCTTCCAACGCGATCCGTACCGCCGAGCCCGGCTGAGTGACGCTGGCCTTCGCGATCACCAGCGTGCGATCGGCGTAGCTCCCGGTGGCGTCAAGCGCCAGCGGCGAGCGGTCAAGTTCGGGTACGGTGACCTGGCCGCTGACACGAATGGCCTGCGGGCTGGCAGAGAAATCCAGCGCCATCGACTGCAGAGAGAACTCCCTTGAGGGCAGCCACGGCGTCAACGCGAACGCGACGGAGGTCACCTTGCCATCGACTTGCCATGAACCCTGCGGGCGGGTGAGGACAGCGCTCGCGTGAGCCATTGCCGGCTCGGTGAGGTCCGCATCGAATTGCACTGTGTCGGCGTTCCCCTTGATGGTGGCCGCAAGCGTGAGGTCGGGGCGCTCGCCGTCAAACACAATGCCGCGGGTATCGATATCGATGCCGATGGGCCGCGCCGCTGTCAGCAGGACATTGCCCTGAAGGTTCGCCAGCGGGGAATCGACTACGAAATCCGTCACCGTGAGGCGGCTCGCATTCAGCTTCGCGGTGGCTTGTACATGGTCGATAGCGAAGACCTGGCCGTTCTGCAGCGTCAACGTGATGGATTTGAGGTCCAGGTGATCCACCGCGATGCTGAGGAGTCCGGGCACGAATCGGAATGGTGTAGCCGGCGGCGGCTCGTCGGGTGCGGACTTGAGCTCGACCCAGGCCCTTGCCGCCGTGGCTGCAGTCACGTCGATAGTCTGCAGTGCAAGCCAGCGCAGGTGCAGGTCGATGACGATGTCTTCTGCGACGAGATGCACGCGCTTGTGGTCGAGCTCGATGCGGGCAATCCGCAACGGGCCGGTGAGCCTGCCCGATACGCCTTCGACATGGATGGAGACATCTTTCAGGCGTGACAGCTGCGCGGCGGCGAGTTCGATGCCCGTCTGCGTATACGCCAAGGCGTAAAACGCTGCGCCCGCTGAGAGCAGCAGCAGTGCGGCAATGACCAGGGCCAGGCGCGTGCGCATCAGAAGAGGGTCGAGATGTGCAGGTGGAGGCGAGGCGTTCGCCCTGACTCCGAGAGCGCTTGCGCGACATCCACACCGAGGCTCGCCACCGAGATGTGCCAGCGCAGTCCGACACCCGCAGAGTACTCAAGCGGGTCACCGAAGTGATTGAACGCGTTGCCGCCGTCCGCGAACACGGCCAGGCCGAAGTTGCGTGGCAGCTGCCGTTCCAGCTCGACTGTGCCGACGAGGAGGTGGCGACCGCCGATGTTGTTGCCGGACGCGTCCTTCGGCGACAGCTCGTTGAGGCCGAAGCCGCGAACGCTGTTGTCGCCGCCGGCGAAGAACCGCTGCGACGCGGGCAATTCGGAGAAGTCCGCCACTTCGCTCACGCCCAGTTCGCCGCGCACGCGCAGGTGCCACAGGTCCGACAGGTCGAAGATCCGTTCGCCCTGGAAGCGGAAGCGGATGTATGACGCGTCCGATCCCAACGAACTCGGCGAGCCAGTCAGTTCCGCGTAGAGCGAGTAGTGCAACAGATTGTTCGTCAACCCCGGCCGCAGCGGCAGTGTCGAGAAGCTGATCCCGGGAATGAGCAGCGTGTCCTTCTGGGAAGAGAGTGTGCCATCGGGCAGGGGCAGCTCCGTGATTTCCTGCGACAGCTTCAGGAAAACGACGCGCTGCCATTTGCCGAGGACTTCGGTGAGGCCCGAGCCCAGCTCGTACTTCTTGCTGAAGGTGTCGCCGAGTTCCTCATTGCGCGCGAGTGCGCTGAAGTCGAGTTTCTCGAGCGCGATGTCCATGACCGGGATGGCGTAGTGGAGCGAGGCTTCCTCGACCACGCCGGAGCCGATCAGTCCAAGTTGCATGCGATGCCCGAGCGTATTGACGCGGCGGTTGTCCCACGTGAGCCGCCCGCGGGCCCGCGTGTCGGTGGCATAGCCGACACTCGCGGCATAGCGATGCCGCAGATTGGGCTGCGCGCGAATCGTGACCGGCACGATGAGGCGCTTGGGATCACGCTCCGCGGTTTCAATTGTCACGTTGGAGAAATACTGCGTGTCGTCGAGCACGTACTGCGTTCGCAGCAGGGCATCGACGGAATACGGGTCGCCTTCCTGCATCCGCAACAGCCGCTGCATGGCAGAGTCGCGGATCGCGTCCTGGGCAATCGCGATCGGGCCGAAGCGATACAGCGGGCCGGTCTCAAGGCCGAGATCGACGGTGGCGCGTTGCTGTTCGGGATCGATGACAAGCTCGTTGCGGGTGAAGTGTGCATCGAGAAAGCCCTGGGCGGTCGCAGCCCGCAGCAGGCTCGACTTCACCTGTTCGTAGGTGCCGTGGTTGAGCCGGCGGCCGGGACGCAGGTCGCGACGCGCCAGCAGCTTCCCGATCTCCGGGTTGCTGCGGCCAGGGCCGGAGACGCTGATTTCCACGTTCGACAGAAGCACTTCGGGGCCTGCCTCCACGGTGATGGTTGCCTTCCAGTCAGTGCCGTTCGGCACGACCTGGAAGTCGACCACCGGCTGGTAGTAGCCGAGCGGTTCGAGTGCGCGCCGGGTCTCAAGCGGGATGCGGCGCTCGAGTCGCGCCATCGTGTCGGGGGGGATGTCGTCGCGGTCGGCGTAGCGGCTGAGACTCAAGAAGGCGCGGATGTTGTTGGCGAGCTCGTCGCTTACGCCCGAGATTTCGATCGCGACGTCCGCCTGCGCAAGCGGCACGGCCAGCAACGCCGCCAGCATCGCGAGGCCGGCACTGAAGCTGGCCTTCAGTGGCCTACTCCGGCGAGGAGTCGAACGCCGGATCGCCGACGGCGACTTCATCGGGATCGCGGGTGTCGAACCAGACTTCCGGCAGGTCGGCGCTCTTGAACTCGAAACGCGAGCTGCCGGACTGCAGGCCGGTCGGGTCGAAGCGACGTTCATGCAGCACGGTCCTGCCCGTGCGCTCGACCAGCAGGACGCTGGAGCAGCGCGTGCCATAGCGCTCGTGCACGATGAACGGGGCGGAAACGATGTGCTCCCACTCGAGAGGCAGTCCTGTCGACGGCAGGCTCGCGTGATCCGCCCGCTCGCGATCGGCGAGGACACGAAACAGTTCGTCCGGGTCGACATCCGGCCCACCCAGAGCGCGGGCGAACTTTTCCTTGGTGCGCGTGAGCTTCGGCCACGGCGTATCGAGCAGGTGATTGCTGATGCCATGGATGCCACTGGGCAGCGCGCGGGGCACCGAGTCGCCGCGGTTGGAGAAGTAGTACAGCGCACGGGGGCCGCCGACGATCAGGTTGAACCCCGAGTAACGCGGAGCCGCGCCACGCAGGTCGTCGAGGAATTCCTTCGGCGACGTGGCGCCGGTGAGGAAGCGCGGAATCAGCGAACCCCGCGAGGGGGCGCCCTCGATCGGTGCCTGTAGGTCGCGGTAGTTCGTGACGACACCGAAGCGCCCCGAGCGGGCGACGCCGAGCCACGTGCCGTTCGCCTGCAGGTCGCGTCCTCCGAGGATGCGTGGGTCGTCCTGCCACCAGTTCAGCGGCGCGGCGGCGCGGTCATGGAACTCGTCGCGATTGGCCGCGAGGACGAGTCGGTAACGGGGGTGGCTTTTCCAGCCGATCAGGAGGAGGCACATGCGGCAGATTGTAGCGACAACCGCAGTCGAGGGGAGGGCGAAAAGGGGATGGGAAGTCAGGAAGCGCGGAAGCACGGAAGCGCGGAAGCCAGGAAACTGACCCTGCTGAAACGATGGCCTAAGGCCGTGGTATCGCTGGCTTCCCGTGCTTCTGCCCGTCCCCACTTCCCGGGCTTCCGTGCAGCCAGTCCTGGATCAACCGGCAAGAGATCGATTGCGGGGGTGGCAACAGGATCTTGCCCATCGCTACATCCTCACGGCTGAACCAGCGCGCATCTTCGAGTTCGCCGTCGCGGCAAGCAATGGCCGTGCTCCGGGCACGCGCAGTAAACCCCAGCATCAGCGAAGCCGGAAACGGCCAGGGTTGCGAGGAGTGGTAGGCCGGTGCGGTCGCCTCGATGCCGGTTTCCTCGAGCACCTCCCGGATCACGGCATCCTCGAGGCTCTCGCCGGGTTCGACGAAGCCGGCAATCGTCGAATAGCGCCCGGGGGGCCAGATCGCCTGCCTGCCGAGCAACGCCCTTTCCTCGGTGCCTTCCCCCCCGCTGACCAGGACGATGATCGCCGGGTCGATTCGAGGGAACTGCGGCGTGCCGCACTGGGTGCACTTGAGCAGATGGCCAGAGCGGCCGCTGGCCGTCGGTGCGCCACAGGCGCCGCAAAAACGATGGCGTGCACGCCAGTAGACCATGGCCCTGGCATAGGCGAGCAGGCCAGCTTCGTCGCCGGGCAGCGCGCCGCCGATGCCTCGCAGGTCGTGGAATTCGGCATCCACAGCGAGGGAAGGAGGCGCGTCGCTGGTGATCTCGAAAGCAAAGCAGAGCCGATTCCTGAACTCGCCGAGCAGGATCAGGTCTTCAGAACGGCTGACGTGGGGAGCGGCCTGCGGCCATTCGAGCAGCCGCGCTGTTGGCGTGCCCCCACTCGGATTGATCAGGTTGCGCAGCTGCCAGACGGGGACGAGCAGCGCGCCGCGCTGCCCGCGCAGCGCGTCCAGCCATTCGGTGTCTTCCCGGGGATGGGCGGTCCGGTCCAGATAGGGGCCGGCGAAAATGTTCGGTGGGCGCGGCGGACCTGACATCGGGCTAGGCTGTCCCGGAAGGGCGGGCGTGCAGTGTAGCAACGCCCCGCCGCCGGGTCAGATTCGACTCAAGCTGACCAGATCTCGTCGTCGGTCGGCACCTTCTTGCCGGTGATGACCTTGCCGATCCGCGACACATTCATCAGGTGCTTGTAGTCGAGGTTCTCGGAGATCGAGTTGCCACCCCACGATCCGCAGCCCAGCGTGGTCGTCGGTGCGAAGCCGTTCGTGAGCGAGCCTCCTGCCGTCAGGGCGCTGGCCTGATTCACGACCAGGCGGCTGATCGGCAGCTCGACGCCTGCTTCGCGGATGTGAGCCTCGGTGTTCGAGTGCAGCGCCGCCGAGTGGCCGGCCCCTTCCACGATCAGGTTGGCCTTGGCCTTCGCGACGGCTTCGGTGAACGTCTTGTAAGGCAGGATCGCGACGACCGGGCACAGCTTTTCCTTCGCCAGGATGTCCGCAGTCCCCGCGCCTTTCGCAGGCAGCAGGATGATGCGTGCAGCGGCGGGCACGTCGATCCCGGCCAGCGCGCCGATCTCGCGCGGCGTCTTGCCGACAACGTCCTTGTTCAGGTGGCCACCAATGAACACGACGTCGCGCAGCTTCTGGATCTGCCCCTCATCGGCGGTGAACCAGACCTTGCCGGTCTGCTTGAACAGCTCGATGGTCTCGCCATACTTCTCTTCAGGCGTCAGCACGAATTGCTCGTGCGAGCAGATGATGCCGTTGTCGAACGAAGCGCCTGTCAGGATCTTGCCGACGGCGTCCTTCAGGTCAACGTCGCGGTCGATGATCACGGGTACGTTGCCCGCCCCCACGCCATAGGACGGCTTGCCGGACGAGTACGCCGACTTGACCATCGCGCCGCCGCCCGTGGCCACAACCACATCGACGGCGCGCATCAGGTCCTGGGTCTTCTCGATCGAGCCGTTGCGCACCGTCTGGATCAGGTTGTCCGGGCCACCATGGTGCTTGACGATCTTCATGAACTCGTTCGTCAGCAACTCCGTGCACTTCTGTGCCTTGGGGTGCGGCGCGAAGATGACCGCATTGCCGCCCTTGAGCGCGAACATGCCGTTGCACATCGGTGTGGCGACCGGATTCGTGACCGGGCAGATGGCGCCGACCACGCCCATCGGCTTCGCGACGAACACGAGGTTGTTCTCGGTGTCCTCGCCGATGATGCCCCGCGACTTCTTGCCCTTCAGATTGTTCCAGATGACGCGGGCCTTGCCCTTCTTCTTCAGGACCTTGTCCTCGAAGTTGCCGATGCCCGTCTCGTCGACCGCCAGGCGGGCGAGCATCTCGGCGTTGTCATACACGTACTTGGCCATGTCGCGCACGATGCCGTCGACCTGTTCCTGCGAGAAACCCTCGTAGACGGCCTGCGCGGCGCGGGCTTTCGCAACCAGATCGCGGATCTCGTTGTCGGCGGCGGCGGCGCGTTCGGGCATGCTCATTGCTTTTCTCCTAATGGAAACGACTTGTACATTGAAGAATAACATTATCCGGCGACCGGCGGGCCGCTGGCAACCACCGTGGCGCAGGCCAGCAAGTGTACCGCCGCCGCCAACGCGGCGCGCCGGCAGGCGGGCCAAGGGGCCTCCCGGGCAATGGCGCGGTCAGGCAGGTGGGTTCGCTGCAATGCGGCGATCGGCGAGCAACCGTCGAATTCCCCGGGTGTCGGTCTTCATGCGACATAAAGGGCATCGGCCAGGGGCCAGCGCCAGCGTGTCGCGCACGAATGCGCCGCTGCATACCGGACAACGGTCCACCTTCAGGTCCTCGCCGCTCGCGAGCGCCGTGAGCAGGAACCAGGCGTGCTCGAACGACATGCGGCCGCTGCGCCACAGGCACTGGTAGGTCTCGAACGCGTCGCAAAACAGCGCGCCGAACTCGAGGCTGCGCTGGGCCGGGCCGCGGGCAGATTCATCTTCGATCAGGCCGACGGCCGTAAAGAGACCCGCCAGCAACGATGCCTCGAGGTGTGCCGACGCATTGCGCAGGAAGTAGGCGATTCGCCGCGGTGACTTGCCGCGCTTGCGTCGCACTTCGTGGGTTGCGGGATTCGAGGCGACGTAGCTCCTGTACAGCTTGCGGATCCGGTCGTCGGTTAGCGTGGTGCAGCTGCGGATCGTGCAGGTGCGGGCCTCGTGGCGAATCATCCTGAGCGCAAGGTGATGGCGATCGAGGTCGCGGGAATAGCGGTGATCGGTGACGCGCAAAGTGGGACTCCCTGTCCTTCGAATCGCGATTGGGTTGACCTCAAAGGGTGCCTGGCGGGGTTGTTTTCAGGCTTGGCAACGTCCGACCCTTTATGGCATAAATACCATATATGGTCGGAGCGGACCATATATGGTTAACAACATGGATTGTTGGGGTTACGGATGACCATGAAAACGACAGAGAGTGATGCCAGTGCGGAACGCATCCTGCCCGGCGGCGCGGTCGCGGAGCTGGTCAGGCTGAACAGGGACTACCTCGACCTGATCATTGCGAGTCCGGGCGACAGTCCGGTTCCGTTGCCGCTCGTTGTGCTGCAGGGGTTGCGAGCGGCGTCGGCCGAGGCACTGGATGCGATGGCCGCCTGCAGCTACGGCTTGTTCGTGCTCGACACGCTGCGCGTGGGGCCAGCCGACGCCCCGCAGGCCACGTACGTCAAGGATCCGGTCGCCGAGCGCTACGGCACCGGTTTCCCCGAAGGCGGGGCATGGCCCGCCTTCACGATGGCTGCGCTGTCTTTCGCGTGGCAACTGAGCCGCCAGAACCTGATGTCGGTCCGCATCATGCTGGGCTTGTCCGGGACGGCCGCGGCCTCCATGGCCGCAATGGATCCGTGGAAACTGCGGAGCATCGCTGCGCGCCAGGCCTTGCCGCTGCAGCCGCGATGGAGCCGCAACCCGTGCTTCTGGCCGGATTTGCTGCGCTCCGCCGGTGCCCTTGACCCCTTGAGGCTGGACCTCGCGAAGCTCCTTGGCATGCAGTTACTGGCGGCCGACCTGCACCCCTGGCAAGGCAGTCCCGGGCGACGACGGGGCTAGCGCGCGTCACGAGACGGCAGGCCAGCCAGCGCCTCCCCGGATCGTGATAGTCTGCGCCCCCCATGAAAGCCCTGTCACTGCGTCAGCTCACCAAGACCTACAAGAACGGTGTTGAGGCCCTCAAGGGCATTGATCTGGACGTGCACGAAGGCGATTTCTTCGCGCTCCTCGGACCCAACGGCGCGGGCAAGACCACGGCGATCGGTATCGTCACGTCACTCGTCAACAAGACCAGTGGCAAGGTCGAGGTCTTCGGCTACGACCTCGACACCCAGCTCGCATATGCGAAGTCCTGCATCGGCGTCGTGCCGCAGGAGATCAACTTCAACCAGTTCGAGTCGGTTTCCACGATCCTGCTGAACCAGGCGGGCTTCTACGGCATCCCGCGGCCCGTCGCCCGCGATCGCGTCGAAAAGTACCTGACGCAGCTGCAGCTGTTCGAAAAGCGCAATTCAGTGTCGCGCAGCCTGTCGGGCGGCATGAAGCGCCGACTGATGATTGCGCGCGCGCTGATCCACGAGCCGCGCCTGCTGATCCTCGACGAGCCGACCGCCGGCGTCGACATCGAAGTGCGCCGTTCGATGTGGGAGTTCATCAAGCAGATCAACGTCGCTGGCACGACGATCATCCTCACGACGCATTATCTCGAGGAAGCGGAAACGCTGTGCCGCAACGTCGCGATCATCGACAAGGGCCGCATCATCGAGAACGACAGCATGAGCCGTGTGCTGCGCAAGCTCAGTGTCGAGGTCTTCGTGCTGAGCCTGAAGAATCCGCTGACGCAGCTGCCGGATCTGCCCGGATACCCCATGACCATGACTGACGACCACACGCTCGAGATCGAGGTGTCGAAGGAGCAGAGCCTCAACGACATCTTCACGCGCCTCACCGCGCAGGACATCGGAGTCGTATCGCTCAAGCCGAAGACCAACCGCCTCGAGGAGTTGTTCATGCGACTCGTCGAAGGACCGAAGCCGGCTGCCGGCGGAGGTGCCCGGTGAGCACGCAGGTCGCTCCGGTGAGCCAGGGTCGCTTTCGCACCGACCTGATCGGTTTCAACACCATCATCCTCCGCGAGTTCAACCGGATCATCCGCATCTGGGGGCAGACACTGGTACCTCCGGCCATCACGGCCACGCTGTACTTCGTCATCTTCGGCCGCCTCATCGGCGGCCGGATCGGCGACATGGGTGGCTACACGTACATGCAGTACATCGCGCCCGGCCTGATCATGATGTCGATCATCACGAACTCGTACGGCAACGTCGTGTCGTCGTTCTTTGGTGCGAAGTTCGGCAAGCACATCGAGGAGCTGCTCGTTTCTCCGCTGCCCAACTGGCTCATCGTGACCGGCTACATGTGCGGCGGCATGGTGCGCGGCCTGCTCGTCGGCGGGCTGGTGGCGGTCATCGCGCTGTTCTTCACCCACTTCCACGTCGCGCACCTGCTGGTGGTGCTGTCAGCCGTGCTGCTGACGTCGATCGTGTTCGCGCTTGCGGGCATGATCAACGCGATCTTCGCGAAGAACTTCGACCAGATCACCTTCATCCCGACGTTCATCCTGACCCCGCTCACGTACCTGGGCGGTGTGTTCTATTCCATCGCGCTGCTTCCGGGCTGGGCACAGGGCGTCACTCACGCCAATCCCATCCTCTACATGGTCAACGCCTTCCGCTACGGGTTCCTCGGCGTGTCCGACGTCAATCTCGGCGTGGCCTACGGCATCATGATCGGGTCGGCTGCAGTACTGTTCGTCGCCTGCGTCTGGCTGCTCGAGCGCGGCACGGGGACGAGGGAATAGGCCATGGCGATCAGCGACTGGCGACAAGCGATTAGCAGGATTTCTGGAATGCCTGCTGGCTTGTCTCCGAGCCAATCGCCAATCGCTAGTCCCTTATCGCCAGGATCGGCGCCCCGCTACTTCTGCTTCCAGACGCCGCTGCCGTCCTTGTAATACCAGCCGCCGGTGGCCCGTTCTACCCAGCGCTGCGCGAAAGTCTTGCGGATGTCCCCCTCCCATTCCGGGTGACCGTTGGCCTTCGCAATCTCGCGATACAGGTTGCCGCGGTCCGAGTTCTCATCGGTAACCAGCCTGCGCGCACCGTTGCGTTCCGGCAGCGGAACGAGGTTCTGGTCCCGCACCTCAATCAATCCATCGTTCGTGAAGCCGACCGCACCCGAGTCGTAGTAGGCCTTGAGCTGGGCGTGCCGCGCTTCCATCGACTGCGTGATGGTGCGTACCTGCGGAGTCGCGATATTCAGGTCGGCCTGCGCCTCTGCCGAGGGAATGAAGAACCCGAGCACCGAGCCGACGGCGGCGAGCAGCATGCGGGGCGCAGGCGCAGCCAATGAGGCTTGCGGACGGTTCTCCGGCGTTGGCTTCTTCGCCGGTCCCCAGACATCTTCGATGATGCGATCGGCGGCCTTCTCGGCGGCGGCAGCCGGGAAGTACACGTTGATGGTGACGCACGCCGACAGGAACAGGCAGAGCGCGGCGAACTTGACCGGGATGTAGCGACGCATGGATATCTCCTGACGAAGCGGCAGACTGTAGCCTATCGTTGTCCCGTTAAACGGGGGCTGAATTGGAAGGGGATAGGGGATAGGGGATAGGGGATAGGGGATAGAACAGACGCCTTCAAAAGTTCTTTCTTCACGATCCCCTATCCCCGATCCCCTATCCCCTATCCCCTATCCCCTTCTCTCCTCCCTGCTTCCCGATCACTCGACCACCGGCCCGTCAGACTCCATGATCGCCCGGATCTGCGCCACGAGGCGCGGCCAGTCGACCTGAGGGGCGTTGCCAATGACGTTGATCCGTGGCAGGCCGCGGCCCTTCACCAGATAGTAGCCCCCCTTGGGCGCGGGATCGATCCCGTCCATGAGGCAGATTTCCTTGTCGAGCCGGCATGAGATGCCGAGCTTGGCGTAGTTGAACTCCTCGAAGAACTTCATGAACCCGCCCGACAGTGCGGCACCGACTCCTGCGCCGCCGCCACCCAGGTTGCCGATGTTCTGCACCGCGCGCTGGCTGATCCTGTGGCGGGAGCGGTCCTCAGGCGGCGTGTACAACCGTGCATCGAACTCGACCGGCATCCAGTCGAACAGCACGAGTTCGTTGACGTAGCCCGACAGCCGCCCGGTGATGCGGCCGAAGGAGAAGGCCGACGTCACCTGCTCGAGGTCGAGGTTGAAGATGTCGATGCTTGAGTACAGTCGCGGCCAGTCGCCGAACGGATCCTCGAGCCGCAAGTCGCTCACTTCGAGCCGGCCGTCGAAGACCCGTGCCTGCAGCGTCGTGGAAAGCGTGAGCACGCCGCCTTGCAGCTGCAGGTCGGAAATGCGCCCGCCAAGTTGTCCGCCGAACTCAGGCCAGCCGAAGGCCCGGGACAGGCGCTGCAGGCTCAAGGGCACCAGATTCGCGTCGAGCGCAAACGCCATCTCGGGCAGCCCTGCGTTGCGGACGGCGAAGCGGTCAAGTTCAAGCGCCCCATCAAGCAGCGGAATGCGTGCCGGCTGCAGCAGTTCGATATCCCGGTTCGCCGTGCGGAATGCGAGCGTCGTCGCGCCGACATCAAGTCCGAACAGCAGGCCACCCTCCAGCGTCAGTCGTGATTCCGGTGCAACCGGGTTGGTCGCGCCGCCCTGCCAGTGCACCTCCCCGTTCATTCCGTAGAGCGCGAGTTTTCCGGTGCGGTTATCCGCCGAGACAGAGGCGAAGACGAGGTCTGCCTGCCGAGGCTCGCTCTCGCTGATGACGATGTGTCCTGCCACAGTGCCAGCGGTTTCAAGGGCCTTGAAGGCCGTGGCGAGCAGGAAAGGTTGCAGATAACTCGCATAGGCGCCGGGGAGCGTCAGGCGGTCGATGACGACATCCAGCTGCTTGACCAGCGTTTCGCCGCTGCGTGCGAGGTTGGCCGAGCCGTGTGCGATGACCGTATCGCGATGATTGACCGTGAAGGAGGTCAGGTCGATGCCCCCGTCGGCAAGCCAGGCGCCCTCGGTGCTCGCATCGATGGCATGAATCCCGAAATCAAGGAATACGGGCTCGGCATACGCCTGGCCGTGGCTGCTGTGCGCGTCGATGGAAAACTCCCAGCGGTCGCTGCGACGGTCGAGCCGGCCGCCCACCGTCAGCGCCAGCTTGTCACTCGCCAGCGTGCCGCCCTCGTTCCCGATCGTCAGATCGGCGAGCTCCGCGTCGAACTCGACTGACTGAGGAACCTTGCCTCGCCCTTCCGCCTGCAGATTGACCGTCACGACACCCGTACCCGTGATTCCAGGCAGCGGCACGGACCATTGCTTCGCCAGTGACTGCAGCTTGTCGACCGTGACGCCCTTGAGGTGTGCTCCAGCCGACCAGGCCTGGCCGCGCAACGAACCCTGGACCTGAGCGACACCGTCGCCGATCCGCAGGCCCTCGATTTGCACATCAAGCGCGCCGCTCGCAGGTTCGTAGGTCACTGCGGCGTGGAACTGCTGTCGGCCCAACGTCGGGACGACTGCGTCGATGCTGGCTCGTGCGCAGCGGATACGACGGGCCTCCAACGTGAACCCGGGGCAGTCGACTCGGACGTTGCGCAGCGGTTCGGCGATGCCGGCCAGCGTCATCGATGCGGCGGTGAGGTGAGCGGTACGTGCCTTGTCCCGCGCGGAGGCCAGGGGCACTTCCATGCGCAGATCCCGCAGCACCCACCCGTCGCCGGCAATGCGTGCGGCGGCGAACGTCGTCGACTCGATGGCCGCGACGACAGGAGGCAACAGCACCAGCCAGAGAAGAAGGCCAAGCCCTCTGCAGCAGGTCACGCGAGCGCTGCGGTCATTGTCAATTTTACAGTTGCCCTTTGTCATGAACCTGGCGCAGTTCGGCGGCATACCGGGGGGTGCAAAGTTCCGCACCGCACCTAGCTTGTTGCCACGGCCGCGAACGCGAATTCCACCGCTGCGGGCTGGCGCAACTGTTGTACTCTAGCGGACCTGAGGCTGCCCCGGCGACGATGCGACAGGGGGCGTCCGCACTCCGTTGGCAATTAGGATCTTCATCATGCGCTACGTAAGAACTGTCGGACTCGCGGCTGTGCTGGCACTGGCTGCGGGATGTGGCCAGAAGTCTGCCGAGCAGGCCGAGGCGACCGCACCCGCTGCTACTCCCGTTGCTCCCCAAACCGACGCACCGGCCGCGATCGCCGCAGCGATCGCGAGCACCGGTCGTCTGATGGGCGACACAGACGAGGATGCTCGCCGCCATCCGCAGGAAGTGCTTGAGTTTCTCGGCGTGGAACCCGGCATGCGCGTGCTCGACTTCGGTGCCGGCGGTGGGTATTACACCGAACTGCTGTCCCGCGTCGTGGGTGCGGACGGCACCGTCGTTGCCTATAACGATGGCCTGTATACGAAGCTCTTCGGCCCGCGACTCAACGAGCGCCTGAACGGCGGCCGCCTGGCGAATGTGAAGCCTCTCGTGGCGGAAGCCAACGACATCACCCTTGAGCCCGGTGAGCTGGATGCGGCGCTCTTCGTGATGTCCTATCACGACCTGTTCCACCGCCCGGAGGGCGCCGCCGCCGCAGTCGATGTCCCGAAGGTTGTTGCCAAGGTGTTCGGTGCGCTGAAGGCGGGGGGCATCGTGCTCGTTCAGGACCATGCAGCCAACGCGGGTTCGGAAGTCGTCGAGGCGGCCAACAGCCTGCATCGCATCGATCCCGAAGCGGTAAAGAGCGGTTTCACGGCTGCAGGCTTTACATTCGATGGCGCAAGCGCGGTGTTTGCGAATCCTGCGGACGATCACTCGAAGATGGTGTTCGATCCGGCAATTCGCGGCAGCACGGACCGCCTGATGTTCCGTTTCCGCAAGCCGCTGCCGGTCGATGCGCCGCGCGCGGAATGATCCACACAGCAACGCAAGTTACAGGGGATTTCACGATGACGATTCAGAAACGCTTACTCGCGCTGGCGGGCATTTGCATGCTGGCAGCTCTGCCTGCCGTTGAGGCCGCCGGTCCCGCGAACTCTGCCGCCATCAAGGCGGCGCTCGCCAGCACCGAGCGCCTGCCTTCCGACAGCGCGGAGGATGCCTGGCGCCAGTCTGCCGCGGTGCTTGAGGTGCTGGGCGCACGCCCGGGCATGAAGGTGGTCGACGTGGGCGCGGGCGGCGGGTATTTCACCGAGCTGCTGTCTCGCGTGGCCGGTCCGCAGGGTTCGGTCACCACGCAGAATCCCACCGGCTTCGTGACCCGCCTGACTGCGCGGCTCGAGGAGCGCTACGGCAAGAATCGGTTGCCGAACGTGGTGCGTCTTGAGGGCGACCCGATGGTGCTCCCCGCAAATGCCTACGATGCGGCTCTGATCGTCAACTGGTACCACGACCAGTACAGCCCCCGCGCGCAGACGATCGGCGGCGGTCCGGCCACGCCGGCCGGTCCCGGGCCCTTCGTTGCTGAAGTGTTCAAGTCCCTGAAGAGCGGCGGTGTCGTCGTCGTTCAGGATCACACGGCCAATGCCGGTGGCGATCCGATGGATGTCGGGACTACCATCCACCGCGTGGATCCGGAGCAGGTGAAGAAGGACTTCGCCGCAGCGGGCTTCAAGTTCGATGGCGAGAGCAACGCGCTGCGCAATTCAGAGGACGATCACAAGGTACGCGTGCACGAGCAGGGCATGCTGCACAAGACGGATCGTTTCATCCTGCGCTTCCGCAAGCCCTGATCCTGCAGCGAAGTGCCAAGGAAGCGGGGAAGCCGCAGGAAGTGCAGGAAGCCAGGGTCGTTCCCGACTGCCCGTGGCCCGTTCTGACTTCCATGGCTTCCCGGCTTCCATTGCTTTCTGGTGTTCCCGACGGCTTTCCGCTCCCTGACCTATGGCTGCAAGACGCGCACTGATCGTCGACGACTCGCGGTCCGCCCGCGTGATTCTGAGCCGCATGCTGGAAAGCTACGGCTTGCAGGTCGACGCGGCGGAAACTGCGGAGCAGGCGTTCGAGTTCCTGGAGCATCAGCGCCCCGATGTGATCTTCATGGATCACCTGATGCCCGGCATGGACGGCTTCCAGGCCGTCCAGGTGCTGAAGTCCAATCCGTCCACCGCGTTGATCCCAGTGATGATGTACACATCGCAGGAAGGCGAGCTGTATGTCGGCCAGGCGCGCGCTCTGGGTGCTGTCGGCGTGCTGCCAAAGACCGTCAAGCATGCCGATGTGTCGCGCGTGCTGTACCAGCTCAACCTGCTGGAAGAGCGGCGCGAGAATCGCCCGGGGCTCGTCGTGCCACCGGAAGCGGAAGAGCTGGATACCCAGCAGGTCGAAGTGTCCTCCGCGCGGGCCGAGCAGATCGACCAGCCGCCCGAAAGCCATTCAGGTGATCCGTCGCTGCGCGCTCTGCTCGACAGCGCGTTCAAGGAGCAGCAGATCGAGCTGCGCCGCTTCATGCTCGCCAGTTTCGAGGCCTTTATCCGGCGCGTCAGTGCGGACATCAAGACAGTGGTACCTCAGCCGGAATCGATCGATCCGGCCGCCTCCCTTGCGCAGAGCTACCAGAAGGCCGGCGACTCGCGCTGGCCCTGGCTCATCGCAGGGGTTGCCGTGCTCGCGCTGCTGCCGACTGCCATCCTCGGTGCGTTCTACTTGAGGATCATGGACACGACGCGCAGCCTGACTGACACCAATGGAAGGCTGGCCGAGTTGGTGGCGGGGCAGCAGGCACAGATCAATGCGCTCCGTGACGCGCCACCTGATGCAGACACGACAGCCCAACCGGCCATTCCGGCAACTCCGCCAGTGGCAGTCGAGGCTGTAGGGTATGGCGAGACTCCGCTGTCCGGAGTGCGGGTTGAGAAACTGCGCGCGCTGCTTGCCCGACTCAAGGCCGACGGCTTCAAGGGGACCGTGCGCATCGAGTCCTTCGTGGGCGACTTCTGTCTTGCCGGGAACGCGGTCGAAGGCTATTCGCTCGCGGCCGACGAACTGCCTGCCCGCCGCTGCGATGTCACCGGCAATCCGTTCGAAGACGGACTCTCCGGTGCGCAGCGGCAATCGCTGTCCTTTGCCAATCTGGCTGCATCGATCGCCCAGGAGACCGGTGGCGATCTTCGTGTCGAAGTGATCGCGGCCGGCCGTCGCCCGATGGCGCCGTATCCCGCGGCCGCTGACACCCTGACGGCAGGCGAATGGAATAGGGTCGCCACGCGCAACAACCGCGTGGAATTCACGATCGAGCCGGTGGGATGAACTCGGCAGGCTTCCTCCCGCCCCGCTGGCTGCGTAACCACCACCTGCAATCCATCCTGCCGACCAGCCGGTTCCGCAGGCCGTGGGTCATGCCCCGGGCGCGTCAGTTGCTGACGGCATCGCGCCCTGCCATTCTCGATTGCGGTGCCGGCGTGCGTCTGTCGGGTGATCACTCGCGGCAGGAAGATGCCGGCAGGGTGGCAGCCACAACGCTGGTCGTGCTGCTGCATGGCTGGGAAGGGAGCGCCCAGTCGCTCTATGTGCTCGGGCTTGGCAGCCACTTGTTCGGACTGGGCTACGATGTTTTCCGGTTGAACTTCCGCGATCACGGCGGCAGCCACGGCCTCAATCCAGGGCTGTTTCATTCCTGCCGTCTGGATGAAGTCGTGGGCGCAGTGTCGCGCTTGCACGGCTTGTTTCCCGACAAGAAGCTGTGCATTGGCGGATTCTCGCTCGGAGGAAATTTCGCGCTTCGCGTCGCCGCCCGCGCGCCTGCCAGCGGGATTCCCGTCGAGCGCGCTTTCGCGGTGTGCCCGGTGTTGAGTCCGCACAGTACGCTCGAAGTTCTCGAGCGCGGCTCGTTCGTGTACCGGCAGTACTTCATCCAGAAGTGGAAGCGCTCGCTGGTCGAGAAGCAGCGCTGCTTCCCCGGGATCTACGACCTCAAGGACATCCTGGCGATGAACACGATGACGGCGATGACGGACGCGATGGTTCGCCGCTACAGCGAGTTTGCCGACCTCGATTCCTACCTGACCGGGTATGCCATCGTCGATGGCGCGCTTGCCGGACTCGCGGTGCCGAGTCATGCCCTGCTGGCTGCGGACGATCCGATCATTCCGGTCAGGGACGCAGACCGCCTCGCGAAGACGCCGTTCCTGTCCGTCACGCATTCGCGCTACGGAGGGCACTGCGGTTTCCTCGACAGCTTCGGTCGCGAGAGCTGGGTCAATCAATGGGTCATGCGCGCAATGGGAGCAGCCCCACAGCCCATGATGAGCGGGGGAAGCGACGAGCGATGAGCGATCGGCGACTGGAGGAGCCTCGGGACTCGTCGGAGAGCATAGGAAGCAACTCCATGCCAATCGCCAGTCGCTAATCCTGCTTCAGGCTCCACGCCACGATTTTCTGCCGCTGCACGCCCAAGGCTTCGACCCCCAGCGTGACGATGTCGCCAGGCTTGAGGTAAAGCGGGGGAGTGCGTCCGAGGCCGACGCCCGATGGCGTGCCGGAATAGATGACATCGCCCGGTTCCAGTGTCATGAACCGGCTCAGGTAGCTCACCAGGAAGGCGGGCTTGAATACCATCTGGCTCGTGCTGGAGCGCTGCCGGTCTTCGCCGTTTACAGTCAGCCACAGTTCGAGGTTGGTGGCGTCGAGCGTGCTGCCAGCCAGCACGTAAGGGCCGAGCGGCGCAAACGTGTCCGCACTCTTGCCCTTGACCCACTGACCGCCCCGGCGAATCTGGAAATCCCGTTCGGACACATCGTGGCCGGTGGCATACCCGGCGATGTGGTCCGGCGCCTGCGCCTCGGTGACGTACTGGGCACGCTTGCCGATGACGATGACGAGCTCCACTTCATGGTCCAGGGCAACCGAGTCGCGCGGCTGAATCACGTCGTCATCGGGGCCGCTCAGCGCTGTGACGGCTTTCATGAAGACGACGGGCTCCTTGGGTACTTCCTGCTTGGCTTCCGCGGCGTGCTCGCGATAGTTCAACCCAATGGCGATGATCTTGCCGATACCCTTGATCGGCACGCCGAAGCGCGGGGTGCCTGCTACTGCGTGCAACGACGTCGGGTCGATCGCGGCGAGCCGGGCGATTGATTCGCGTGACAGTGTGTCAGGGGTGATGTCGTCGAGGATGCCGGAGAGGTCGCGGACGATGCCGTCGGCGTCGAGCAGTCCCGGACGTTCTTGTCCTTGCGGGCCGTAGCGCAGCAGCTTCACGCCGGCGCCGGGTTGCTTGGTATCGTTCTCGTTGGCCATGTCTGCATCCATCCGTCAGTCTTGCACGCGTCGCAATGATAGCAGGGCGTGGTATGCCCGCTGTGCAGTCGCGTACTGACGGGCTAGGCCGACAACTCCCCCATCGCTTGCTGCCAGCGCTGGTACCGTCCGGCCAGGGCGGGGTGGTGAGTCGTGGTGAAGCGCTCCATCCTCGCCACCTGCGACCAGGTGGCCGGCATCCCGGCAACCAGGAAGGCGAGTCCGGCCGCGGTCGCCTCACGGAGGCTTGAGCGTTCGACGACGAGGCCAGTCAGGTCCGCGATGCAGCTGCACAGATAATCGGACTCCGACAGGCCGCCAACGGCGACGATACGCTCCAGGCCTGGCTCGACGGCGCGCATTTCGGTGACATTGGCCGCGATGAGGAAGGCGATGCTTTCGACGACAGCCGCCACTTTCGCCAGTTCGTCGGCTGGCGCATCGTCCAGGAACCGTGATGGCAGCTGCGGGATCCAGTACGGTGAGCCGACGCCGGAGACGCCGTTCAGGAACACCGGGGTCGCAAGGTCTGCCGCCTGGTCACGCGTCAGTGAACGCGCCGCCCGATGATCATCAAGTCCCGTCTGGTCATCGATCCAGCTGAGTGCGCTGCCCGCTCCATTGACCGTGCCCTCGAGTGAATAGCGGACACCGTCCGCATCCGAGGCCAGTACGCTGCGCAACAGATTGGTAGGCCGGTCGGGCGCACGGGCCAGGGGACATTGCAGGAACGCGCCCGTGCCGATGTTGAGATAGATCGAGTGGTCATCGGGACGACCGTGCGCGAACGGGACGGCGGACTGGTCTCCGGTACAGACGACCAGCGGCACCTCGTGCTCCGGCAGGGGCAGGACTCCGAAAGCATGGTGTGTCGGCACCGACAGGGGCAGCACGGAAACCGGGATGCCCGCCAGCTCAAGCAATTCAGGCGACCAGTCCCCGAGAGCGATATCCCACAGCAGCGTTCGCGATGCATTGGCCGCATCGGCGACCGCAGGCTGTCCCGGCACCAGCTGCTGCAGCAACCAGCTTGCGAGCGGCCCCACGACCAGATGTCCGTGCGAGGCAGCGTCGCGCACGGCGGGCAGCTCATCGAGGCACCACCTGATCTTGCTCGCGCCATAGTGGGGCGACAGCGGCAGCCCCGTGATGCGACGGATTTCTTTTTCGCGCGATTGCCAGTCCTTGAGTGCGGCCGGATTGCGGCGGTCCTGCCAAGAGAGGACCGGCGACAATGCGGCTCGCGTGCGTTTGTCCCAGCAAACAATGCTCGAGCGCTGCGTGGCGAGACCGGCAGCGGTGATGCGACGGGTATCGGTGCCCAGCGACTGGCACACTTCACCGAGCGCCGTGCGAATGGATTCGAGCACCTCTGTCGCCACGTGCTCGACACGGTCGCTGCCGCTTCTATACGTGCTGACGGGGGCAAGGGCTTCGGCCACTTCGCGACCGCTGCGATCGAAGACGATGGCACGGCTGGCATGGCCACCCTGGTCGATGGCAAGCAGCAGGTCCGGTTCGTCACGGCCAGCGAGCTGACCCAAGTCTCCGGTCAGGCCGCGCAGTTCGTTGATGAGCCAGTTGAAGTCGTCGCGCTGCATTTGAAGTCTTGGTGTTGCCTGCGGCGCCCAGCGTACAGGCTTTTCAGTCAGGCTTCAGCGGGAGTTCCCGGGTATCGGCCCGCGCGCGTGCCGCAGGCAACGCGGATTCCAGACGTTGGAGCGTCTGCTCCGCTGCGGCCCGCCAGCCCGTCAGCTTGCCGCCGTAGATCGTGAGCACTCGCGGCCTGTCCGCGCGATCCACCTCCAGCAGTGTCTCGCGAGAGCGTCCGAATGCGCCGCCCTTGGCGGCCGGCAATACCCTGAGTCCGGCAAAGCTATCCAGCATTGCGAGCGGTTCATCGCTGCGATACCGCGGAAAGTAGCGCCGGACGATCGCTTCGAGATATGCGACTTCTTCTGGGAGCGGCCGCACGTCGTCGGGTTTGCCGCGGAATGCCGTTTCCGTCGTGCCGACCAGCGTGTGTCCGTGCCACGGCATGACGAACACGGCACGTCCGTCCTGTGGCGCTTCGACGTAGTACACGCCGCGATGCGTGCCACCCTGAATCACGATATGCGTGCCCTGGACGAGTTCAATTGCGGCGGGCTGCTGCCTGGGGATCACGCGCTCCAGCACCTGCGTTGCCCACGGGCCGGCCGCGTTGACCAGGACGTGAGCTTGGCAACTGCGCGTCTGGTTGCTGACCGAATACGTGACGAGGGCGCCTGCGGGCTCGAGTTCGGCAGCGATGAATTCCGCGGGGGCGGCTATCTCGGCGCCCAGTTGCACGGCTGAGCGGACGATGGCCCGTGTGAGTGCCGCGTCGTCCGTCTGGCCGTCGTGGTACACCAGCACCGCGTCCAGGTCCTGGGTGTCGAGGCCGTCAAGCTGGTCCCACTGGCTTCGCGGCACGCTGCCGAAGCTCGTTCCTGGTCCGAAGCCTCCGAGCACGGCGTAGAGCGACAACCCGATCCGCAACTGCCACGGTCGTCTGCGAGTCCCCCGGTAGACGGGAATGTAGAAAGGGACGAGGTGGACGAGGTCCGGCGCATTGCGCAGCATCAGCGTGCGTTCGAGCAGGCTCTCGCGCACGAGGTGGAACTGGCCGGATTCCAGATAGCGCAAACCGCCATGAATGAGTTTGCTGGAGCGGCTCGAGGTGCCGTCGGCGGGGCTCCCTTTTTCCAGGATGAGGACCGAATGTCCTGCCGCCGCCGCGGCTTGCGCCACCCCTGCGCCATGGATACCCGCTCCGACGACGACCAGGTCGTAGCGGTTCACGATGCGGACAGCTCGCGCTGGAGCGAGCGCACTGCCATGGTCTCCACGAATTCCACCCCGCGCGCAGCCAGCTCCAGCGCCAGTTTCGCGGTGGCGACTTCGTAGACCACCCAGCGCCAGGAACCCCGCGTGAGCCGGCCTTGGGAAGAACGGAGCAGTTCGTGGTCGCAGAACAGGTATTCGGGCCCGATGGCCTCGCTCTTGAGAGACGAAAGCGGGGAAACCTCGGGCAGGACCCAGCCAATGGGCAGGCCTGCCACTTGGCGGGCAAGGTGGATCGCCGCGAGGTCGAAGGAAATCACGACGCATTGGGCCGCCACGGGCCGCAGGACTTCGGCGATGCGCGTCACGACCTGTTCGTGGCCGAAGGCCCTGAGGCTCGCACGCTTGATTTCGACGAAGGCCGTGGCCTTCGGGAAGGCCGCTAGCAGCTCGACAGTGCGCTCCAGCGTGGGAATGCCGACGTCGTGGTAGCGATCCCCCAACCTTGTGGTTTCATTCACCTTGATGTCCCGCAGTTCGCGCCACGTCATGTCGAGCGCGTTGCGGTCGAGTCCCGCGGTGCGCTCCAGGCTCGCGTCGTGCAGGACGATCGGAACGTGGTCCGCCGTGAGTTGCACGTCAAATTCCACATGCATCAGCCCCAGTTCCAGGGCCGACCGCAGTGCCGGCAGGGTGTTCTCGGGAAATTCGGCTGCGTTGCCCCGGTGGGCGACGATCCTGGGCCAAGTAGGGGATGACTCGCTCATGCCTACTTGCGCTTTTCCTCGAACGTAGTGACAGCTTCGCCGCTCGTGATCGTCATTTCGCCGACCACGACCGCGCCGCGTGCGATCGCGATGGTCTGCGCGCGGATGTTGCCGTCGATCCTGGCTGCCTTGTGGATTTCGAGTTTCCCCTCGAGCGTCAGGTTGCCCTGCAGTTCCCCTGCTATCACTGCGCTGCCGGCCGTGACTGGCCCGGTCCAGCGGGCCTTCTCGGCCAGCAGGAAGGCGCCCTTGATGCGGCACTCCCCCGTTGCCACGCCGGCCACGGACAGGTCCGAGTCGCAGGCTATGTCGCCTATGAACTCGGTCCCGGCGCCGATGAAGGTCGGGCTGCCGGTGATCCGGTCGAGCAATCTGCGCTTCGGGATGTCGATCATGGGGGTCCTAAGAGGTCAGGGGGCCTGCCGGCAACCCTTGGTGGCCCGGTCAATCGGACGCGCGCCACAGCTTGTACGGCCGTCGGCCGCCGCGCAATCAGTATGTCATTCCATCCCAGGCTTGCATCACAACCTGGCAGGGTTCGCCTTCGAGACAGCCCAAACCTGACAATTTTGGTCACTTTTATCATTGACCAGAAATTACTCAACTTATTGATATAACAATGCTTATTGTGATGGCACGGCCGTTGCAACGGCTTCTGGCAACGGTAGCAACAGATGCGATCCATGTACAACTTCAACGCCGCGACCAGCGAACTCATCGGGCTCCTCCTTCCGGAGCCGGACTTGGACCTCAGCCCCGTCACCAACAAGGGCAGGCCGCGGGCTTCGGTCACGGCGCTGGTTCGCAAGTCCGACGGGCAGATGGCGCTTGAGTCGGTCGCCGCAGATGCGCTCGCGGCCCGGGAGGGCCTGAAGACGGGTTGCTTCCGCAAGTCCCGGGCGATCATCGACCCGGTGTCCCGCGAAGTCATGGGTTACGAGATGGAGATGGTCGACAGCTTCTAGTTCCAGTTTCACGCGCTGATCCCCTTAATTTTCCCCTGGGGGGGTCTCTTGGTCTGCGCCGCTGTACTCTTCCCCGTACAGCGGCGCTTTTTTTTGCTTTGCGGCCGCCCCACTCCGTAGACTGACCGCCCTTTACGCGGACAAAACACCGGGCGACTCAGGTGACGACACGAAGACTCGAAAACGGCCTGCCTGCGAAGCAGGGGCTCTACGACCCTCAGTTCGAACATGAGGCGTGCGGCGTTGGCTTCGTAGTTGACATAAAAGGGCGCAAATCGCACCGCATCGTCGAACAAGCGGTCGAGATCCTGAAGAACCTGGATCACCGCGGCGCCTGTGGGTGCGAGGTCAATACGGGTGACGGCGCCGGCATCCTCATGCAGATGCCTCATGCCTTCCTGAAGTTGGTTTGCGCGGAAGCGTCGATCGCGCTTCCCGAGCCGGGCTACTACGGCAGCGGCATCGTGTTCCTGCCGCGCGGACCCAACAAGCGTCGCCGCCTGGAGGAGAAGTTCGAGCAGATCGTGCAGTCCGAGGGCCAGTCGGTCCTCGGCTGGCGCACCGTGCCCACGGACAATTCGATGCTGGGCGAGACCGCGAGGTCGAGCGAGCCCTTCATGGCGCAGGTGTTCATCGGCCGCGGCGCCGACGTCAAGAGCGAACTCGCGTTCGAGCGGAAGCTGTACGTCATTCGCAAGCGCGCGTACAGCGAAGTGCGGACTTCAACCGCGGACGGCGCCGAGTCCTGGTACGCGCCCAGCCTGTCGGCACGGACATTCGTATACAAGGGCATGCTGCTGACGACGCAGCTCGACCAATACTTCATCGACCTGAAGTCGCCGGTGATGGAATCGGCGCTGGCTATCGTGCATTCGCGTTTTTCGACCAATACGTTCCCGAGCTGGGACCGCGCCCATCCCTACCGCTATATCGCCCACAACGGCGAGATCAACACGCTTCGCGGCAACATCAACTGGATGAAGGCGCGCGAGGCGCAGTTTGCGTCCGAGGCGTTTGGCGAGGACATGGAGAAGATCCCGCCGATCATCAACCCGAACGGGTCGGACTCGGCCATGTTCGACAACACCCTGGAACTGCTCGTACTGGCGGGGCGCTCGCTGCCCCACGCCGTGATGATGATGGTGCCGGAGCCCTGGTCGAACCACGAGAGCATGGACGACGCCACGCGGGCGTTCTACGAATATCACTCGACGCTGATGGAGCCTTGGGACGGCCCTGCCGCTATCGTATTCACCGACGGCACGCGCATCGGTGCGGTGCTCGACCGGAATGGCCTCAGGCCCTCGCGCTATTGCGTGACGGAGGATGGCCTGGTCGTCATGGCGTCCGAAACGGGCGTGCTCGACATCCCGGCCGCGCAGATCGTGCAGAAGGGACGCTTGCAGCCTGGACGCATGTTCCTCGTGGACACGGAACTCGGTCGCATCGTCGACGACAGCGAGATCAAGCGGGAAGTGGCCCGCGAGCGTCCCTATCGCGAGTGGCTGAACGAATACCTCGTCCATGTCGAGGACCTGCCTGTCGCGCCAAAGGTGACGGTGCCGGATCACGACACGCTGCTCCATCGGCAGATCGCTTTCGGCTATACGTTCGAAGACCAGCGCCTGCTGATCGCGCCGATGGCACGCGACGGCGTCGAAGCCATCGGATCGATGGGCAACGATACGCCGCTTGCGGTGCTGTCCGCGCGGCCGCGCCTGCTGTTCGACTATTTCAAGCAGTTGTTCGCGCAGGTGACGAATCCGCCGATCGACTGTATCCGCGAAGAGCTGATCACGTCGTCCGAGGTCTTGCTGGGGGCCGAAGGTAACCTGCTCGAGCCGCGGCCCTCCGATTGCCGCCGCCTGCAGCTCAAGGGTCCTGTCCTCACGAACGAGGATTTCGCCAGGATCCGTCGTGTGGATCTGCCGCAACTGAAGGTGGGCACTCTGACGATGCTGTTCCCCGCGATTCGCGGCGAAGCCGGCATGGTCAAGGCGATCGAGGAGCTCTGCGCCGAGGCGAAACGTCTCATTGAAGAAGACGAATGCAGCATCCTGATCGTGAGCGATCGCGGCGTGGATCGGACCAACGCTCCCATTCCGTCGCTGCTCGCCATCTCGGCGCTGCATCACTACCTGATCCGGGCGGGCCTGCGCACGCGAGCGAGCCTGGTACTGGAAGCCGGCGACGCACGCGAGATCCATCACTTCGCGCTCCTCATCGGCTACGGCTGCAGTGCTATCAATCCCTACGTCGCCTTCGAGACCATCGACGGCATGATCCGGGAGGACATGCTGCCGAACGTCGACCACAAGACGGCGTGCAAGAATTTCGTGAAGGCCGCCACCAAGGGCGTCGTGAAAGTGATGTCCAAGATGGGCATCTCTGCCGTGCAGAGCTATCACGGCGCGCAGGTGTTCGAGGCAGTCGGCCTGCACCAGCACGTCATCGACGAATATTTCGCCGGCACGCCCTCGCGCATTGGCGGCATCGGCGTCGAGCTGATTGCCAAGGAAGTCCTGATGCGCCATCACGCCGCGTTCCCCGAGCGCGAGGTGAACGGGCACACGCTGCCGGTGGGCGGTTTGTACCAGTGGCGCGCAGAAGGCGAGCACCACCTGTTCAATCCGGAATCGATCCATCGCCTGCAGAAGGCGGTGCGTACCGGCAGCTACGCGACGTACAAGAGCTACGCACAGCTGATCAACGACCAGGCAAAGCGCCTGTCCACGCTGCGCGGACTGCTCGATTTCAAGCCGGGCAAGGCCATCCCTCTCGACGAAGTCGAACCCGCTGAAGGCATCATGAAGCGCTTCAAGACAGGCGCGATGTCCTACGGGTCCATCAGCCAGGAAGCGCACGAGACGCTGGCCGTCGCAATGAACCGCATCGGCGGCAAGAGCAACACCGGCGAAGGCGGTGAGGATCCCGAGCGGTACAAGGCGATGCCGAATGGCGACTCGAAGAACTCGGCCATCAAGCAGGTGGCATCCGGCCGCTTCGGCGTGACCAGCGATTATCTCGTCAACGCACGCGAACTGCAGATCAAGATGGCGCAGGGCGCAAAGCCAGGCGAGGGCGGCCAGCTGCCGGGTTCGAAGGTCTATCCGTGGATCGCGAAGACGCGGCACACGACGGCTGGCGTCGGCCTCATCTCGCCGCCGCCCCATCACGACATCTATTCCATCGAGGATCTCGCGGAGCTGATCCACGACCTCAAGAACGCCAACCGCCATGCGCGGATCAGCGTGAAGCTGGTAGCGGAGGTGGGCGTGGGCACCGTGGCTGCAGGCGTCGCGAAGGCGCATGCCGACGTCGTGCTCATCAGTGGCTATGACGGCGGCACGGGCGCGTCCCCGCAGACGTCGACGATGCATGCGGGCCTGCCCTGGGAGCTCGGCCTGGCCGAGACCCACCAGACGCTCGTGCTCAACAACCTGCGCAGCCGCATCGCAGTCGAAACCGACGGCCAGCTGAAGACCGGGCGCGACGTCGTCATCGCCGCGCTGCTCGGCGCAGAAGAGTTCGGCTTTGCCACTGCACCGCTCGTGGCGACCGGCTGCATCCTGATGCGAGTTTGTCACCTCAATACCTGCCCGGTAGGCGTTGCTACGCAGGATCCGAAGTTGCGCGAGCGGTTCGCGGGCAAGCCGGAGCATGTCGTGAACTTCATGCGCTTCATCGCCGATGACATGCGCGAGATCATGGCCCAGCTCGGCTTCCGCACCATCGAGGAGATGGTTGGCCACGTGGAGCGCCTCGAACCCCGCAAGGCCATCGACCACTGGAAGGCCAAGGGCTTCGATTTCAGCAATATCCTCTATCAGCCCGACGTCGGACCCGAAGTGGGTCGCTATCACCAGATTCCGCAGGATCACGGCCTCGATAAATCGCTTGATCTCACGGTGCTGCTGGATCTGTGCAAGCCCGCCATTGAACGTCGTGAGTCGGTCATTGCCGACTTGCCGATCCGCAACGTCAATCGCGTTGTCGGCACGATCACGGGCAGCGAAGTGACCAAGCGCTGGGGCGCGCGCGGATTGCCCGAGGACACGATCCGCATCCGCTTCAAGGGCTCGGCCGGCCAGAGCTTCGGCGCGTTCCTGCCCCGTGGCATGACGTTCCATCTCGAAGGCGACGGCAACGACTACGTCGGCAAGGGCCTCTCCGGCGGCAAGCTTGCCATCTATCCGTCGCCCGAGGCGAAGTTCAAGGCGGAGGACAACGTCATCGTCGGCAATGTCTGCCTGTACGGCGCGACGAGCGGTGAGGTGTATATCCGCGGCGGCGCCGGCGAACGCTTTGCCGTGCGCAACAGCGGCGCCCAGGCTGTCGTCGAGAGCATCGGCGATCATGGCTGCGAATACATGACCGGCGGGCGCGTCGTCGTGTTGGGTCGTGCGGGACGGAATTTTGGTGCGGGCATGTCGGGCGGCGTTGCCTATGTGTTCGATGAGCAAGGCGATTTCGGGACGCGCGTCAACCGCCAGATGGTCGACATCGAACCGCTCGACGATGCAGAAGAGCTGATCGAATTGCGCGTGATGGTCGAGTCGCACCGGACGATGACCGGAAGCGCAAAGGCGCAGGCCATCCTGGATAGCTGGCCGGCCCTCTCCGCGAAGTTCGTCAAGGTCATGCCGCGCGACTACAAGCGCATGCTGGCCGGCATCCGCCGTGCGCACCAGCAGGGCCTGTCCGGCGAGGAAGCCATCATGGTTGCCTTCGAAGAAAACGCCCGCGACCTGTCACGGGTCGGCGGCAACTGATACGGATTACAAGAACGACGTCATGGGCAAACCGACGGGCTTTATCGAATACCTGCGCGAGCTGCCGGTGGACCGGTCACCGGCCGACCGCGTGGGCGACTGGAATGAATTCCATCACCACATGGAAGAGAAGCGGCTGAAGTCGCAGGCGGCCCGTTGCATGGACTGCGGCGTGCCGTTCTGCCATACCGGCACGCTGATCAGCGGCATGGCCTCGGGCTGCCCGGTCAACAACCTCATTCCGGAATGGAACGACCTGGTCTATCGCGGCCTGTGGCGCGAAGCGCTTGAGCGTCTCAACAAGACCAACAACTTCCCGGAGTTCACGGGGCGCGTGTGCCCTGCACCCTGTGAAGGATCGTGCGTGCTCGGCATCAGCAGTCCGCCGGTCACGATCAAGAACATCGAAAACACCATCATCGAGCACGGCTGGGAAGAGGGCTGGATCATCCCGAGTGCGCCCGCGGTACGGACCGGCAAGAAGGTTGCGGTGGTGGGTTCGGGTCCGGCGGGCCTGGCCGCAGCCGCGCAACTCAACCACGCTGGCCATGCCGTGACGGTATTCGAGCGCGCGGACCGTCCCGGCGGCTTGTTGATGTACGGCATCCCGAACATGAAGCTCGAGAAGCAGGCTGTCGTCCTGCGGCGGATCAAGCACATGGAGCAGGAGGGTATCAAGTTCGTCTGCAACGCGAATGTCGGTGGCAATGTGGCAACGGCCAAGCTCCGCGAGGAGTTCGACGCCGTCGTGCTGTGCACGGGAGCCACCAAGGCGCGTGACCTGTCCGCAGAAGGGCGTGCTCTGAAGGGCGTGCATTTCGCGATGGATTACCTGACGCACAGCACGCAAGCGCTGCTCGGAAAAGGGTCCGATACGAGCCCGATCCATGCCAGGGCCAAGAATGTCGTGGTCTTGGGCGGCGGCGACACCGGGACGGACTGCGTCGGCACCGCTGTGCGCCAGCTGTGCAGGAATGTGGTGCAGATCGAGATCATGCCGCAGCCACCGATGGATCGCGCCGATGACAACCCGTGGCCGGAGTGGCCCAAGGTCTACAAGATGGACTACGGTCAGGAAGAAGCGGCCGCGAAGTTCGGCAGCGATCCACGCGTCTACCAGACCACGCTGAAGCGGTTCGTGGGCGACGGCCAGGGCGCCGTGCAGGCGATCGTGACCGTGCAGATCCGCTGGGACAAGAACGACAAGGGCCAGTTCGTGCCGGTCGAGGTGCCTGGAACGGAAAAGACGCAGGCTGCCGAGCTCGTGCTGCTGGCCATGGGCTTCATTGGTCCCGAGCTGCATCTCCTCGGCGAACTCGGGGTCGAGCTCGATCCGCGCACCAATGTGAAAGCGGAACATGGGCAGTTCATCACGAGCGTTCCGGGCATCTTCGCGGCGGGCGATTGCCGTCGCGGCCAGAGCCTGGTCGTATGGGCGATCAATGAGGGACGGGGCGCCGCCCGCGAGTGCGACCGTTACCTGATGGGGAATACGGACCTGCCATGACGAATCTGTATCGCCGCTTCGAAGCGACGTTCCAGTCCCACTCCGACAAGGGTCTCATCGACATCGGCGGCCGGCTGCTCACGGGACGGGAGCTGGACGATGCGGCGGCGCGCTACGCAGCGGTACTGCGGGATGCAGGCCTCAAAGCCGGTGACCGGCTCGCCATGCAGGTCGAGAAGTCGCTTGAGAATGTCTTCGTCTACCTTGGCTGCCTGCGCCTCGGCGCGATCTACATGCCGCTCAATACGGCGTACCAGCCGGCGGAGATCAGTTATTTCCTTGGGGATGCCACGCCGCGTGTACTGGTCGCTGCACCCGAAAAGCGGGCGGTGCTGGAGCCGGTGGCGAACGCCGCTGGAGTTGCATCGCTGCTGACACTGGGCACGAGTGGTGACGGCGACCTGCCGGAGCGCGCCGCGCGCGCCCAGCCATTCACCGAGGTGTGCGATTGCGCTGACGATGACCTTGCGGTGATCTGCTACACCTCGGGGACGACGGGTCGCTCCAAGGGCGCGATGATCACCCACGACAACCTCATCTCGAACGCAGCCACGCTGGTCGACCTGTGGGCCTTCACCGACCGCGATGTGTTGTTGCATGCGTTGCCGCTGTACCACATCCACGGGCTGTTCGTGGCGCTGCACTGTGCCTTCTTCAGCGGTGCGAAGATCCTGTTGTTGCCGAAGTTCGACGGGCAGGTGCTCGACATGCTCTCGAGGTCGACGGTCATGATGGGCGTGCCCACGTTCTATACGCGGCTGCTCGCCGATCCGCGACTGGATCGTGATCGGGTGAAGACCGTGCGGCTCTTCATTTCCGGTTCGGCACCGCTGCTACCGGATACTTTCGCGGAATTCGAGGCCCGCACCGGGCATCGCATCCTCGAACGGTACGGCATGACCGAGACGCAGATGATCAGCTCGAATCCGCTCCACGGGGACCGTCATCCAGGAACAGTGGGGCTGCCGCTGCCCGGAGTGGAAGTGCGCATTGCCGATGAGCACGGCCTCGCCGTGCCCATCGACGAGATCGGTGTGATCGAGGTCCGCGGGCCGAATGTCTGCAAGGGCTATTGGCAGATGCCGGCCAAGACCAAGGCCGAAATCCGTCCCGATGGGTTTTTCATCACGGGCGACCTCGGGATGATGGAGCCGGACGGCTATGTCCGCATCGTCGGCCGTGCCAAGGACCTCATCATCTCCGGCGGCCTCAATGTCTATCCGAAGGAGATCGAGGAAGCCATTGATGCGCTGCCCGGCGTGGCCGAGAGTGCCGTGTTCGGCGTGCCGCATCCGGATTTTGGCGAGGTGGTGATGGCGGCGGTCGTGGTAAAGGCGGGGGCGACGGTGACCGAGGCGGCCTTGATTGCGACGCTGCGCGAGCAGCTGGCGGCCTTCAAGACGCCGAAGCAGATACTCCTGATGCCTGAGCTGCCGCGCAACGCGATGGCCAAGGTGCAGAAGGCCGTGCTGCGCCAGCAGTTCGGCGATACCTACACCCAGCCCCGAGCCTGAATCCGGCTAGCGAAACGCCTTCGCCGCGATCAGGCTGCGCTGAACGGCTGTGAGCACACAGAGTCCTGCGAAGACCCACGCGAGCAGGGCGAAGTGCGCGGGCCACAGCAGCATCGCCACGAAGAAGGCGATGGTCTCTGCGCCTTCCATCAGTCCCACCGAATAGAAGAACGCCTTGGGGCGCGAGGCCTCCGGTTGCAGCCCGCGCTTGGCGGCGAGTGCGGCAAACGCGAGGAAGCTCGCACCGGTGAGCAGGAAGCTGGCGAGCAGCGCGGCCGCAGGCAACGCGTTTTCTTGCGGATTCGAGAGCGCCAGCCCGAACGGCACACCGGCATAGAATACATAGTCGGCAACGCTGTCGAGATAGCCGCCGAAGTCGGTCCTGAGGGTTGAGCGTGCAATGGAGCCATCCACGCCGTCCAGCAATCGGTTCAACGCCAGCAGTGACAAGCCCACCGCGTACTGCCGTGTCGCGAGGACGAACACCAGCACCACTGCCAGGCCAAGGCCGGCCAGAGTCACGCTGTTGGCCGACACACCCGATTCGGCCAGTGTGCGACCCACGGCATTCAGGGGTCGCGCCAGTAGTCGCTGCAGAGAGGCATCGATCATGGTATCGCTCCAAGGCCCTCGAGTCGGATCACCGGACCTTGAGCGGCGGCGACATCTTCTGCGTCGTGGGTCACGAGCAGCGTGGGCAATTGACGGCGCTTGACCTCGTCGAATACCACTGTGCGGATGCTCATCCTCGTGTCGTCGTCCAGATGCGCAAAGGGTTCGTCGAGCAGCAGTGCCTTGGGCTCGGACAGCAGCGTTCGCAGCAGCGCGACGCGGGCCCGCTGACCTCCTGACAGGGTGGCTGGATCGCGTGGTCCAAAGCCTCCGAGCCCGAAAGACGCCAAGGCTGCTGCGATTGCCTCGCTGCGCTTGCCGGCCGGAACCCCACTCCGCCTCAAGCCAAAAGCGAGATTGCCCTCTACACTCAAGTGGGGGAACAGCAGATCGTCCTGGAACAGGATGCCGAGTCCTCGGCGCTCCGGCGGCCAAGCCGTGATGTCTTGGTCGTCGATCAGCACTTGTCCGCTGGCAGTGAAGGCGGGCGGCAATACGCCGCACAGGTACGCGAGCAGGCTGGACTTACCGGTACCGCTGCGACCGGCAATCGAAAGGATCTCGCCAGGTTGAATTTTCGCATCGAGGGGCCCGAGCAGTGTCTTGTCGCCGACACGCAGCGAGACTCCCTTGAGCGTCAACGAGCTCACGTCGGCATGCCCTGCCGATGGGTGAAGAGCCGGCGCGAGACACCTGCGGTGACGGCGAACACTGCGAGCGGCAACAGCGCCTGCATCACGCCGTAGCTTGCTGCGGAGCGCAGGTCGCCGGAGCTCATGGCGACGGCGGCTTCTGTCGTCACCGTGACGATACGGCCACCGCCTGCAAACTGCGTGGGAAGGTACAGCGCCATGCTGACGGCGAAGCAGAGGCCGGCGGCAATGAGTATTGAGCGGAGCAGTTGCGGCAACAGGATGCGTACCCACGTTGTGACAGGACCCGCGCCCAGTGTACGCGAGACGATTCGATAGCCAGGAGAGAGCTGTGCTCGCGCCTCTGCAAGCACGACCCAGGCATAGGGCAGCACGAAGAGCAGATGACTCCACAGCACTCCGCACCAGGTGCCGTCCAGATGGAGCCGGAGCAGCATCGTCTGCATGCCAAACAGGAACGCCATTTGCGGAATCACGAGCGGAATGAACAGCAGCACCGCAAGACGACGCCGCGCCAATGGACTGTCGTGCAACGCTTCCGCGACGGCCAGCACGATTCCGATGGCGATAACGGTCGCGGCGAGGCCGACCGTGACGGATGCAGTCACGGCACGTTGCATGTCACTGATGCCTTGCGTCCAGGCTGCAATCGACAGCTGGGCAGGCCATACGGACGGGAAGCGCCACGTGCCACCCACGCTGCGGATGAGCAGCGCTCCCAGCGCGGCTCCGCCGAGTCCGAGGGCCACGCGGCTGGCGTTCCTGGCCGCCATCCCATCGAGATTCAGGGAAGGTACGCGGTCGCCGTTCGTCGCCCATGCCTGCCAACGCTGGCGGACGACGGATGTGGCCATGCCCGCCACCAGGCCGACAACCGCCACGCTGATCAGCAGCAGGAGCAGGGCACCCGCGTAAGCCTTCGACTGAGTTGCGAGGTTGGCGTCCGTAAACCAGCTCCACACGAGCAGCGAGAGCGTGGGTGGCGTGGTGGGCCCGAGCGCGAGCGACATCTCGACATTTGTCAGGCCGAACACCAGGACCGCCGCCGTTGCAAAGCGTGCCTGACGCTGCAGCAACGGGGCCACGGCGACGAACCATGTCTTGAACACACCGTAGCCGAGCACGCGACCCTGGGTCACGAGCCGGCTGGCAGGCACTTGCGACAACGCACCCAGCAGCACAAGGATCAGGAACGGCACTTCCTTGACGATCAGTCCGAGGGTCAGGGCCAGACCCAAGGAATCCTGGACGGTGGCCCAGTCCGGTGGCTGCTCGAAGCCCGTGGCCCATGGCGAGAGTGCACGCAACACCAGTCCGGAAGGCGACAGCAACAGCACGAGTCCAATCGCGATGGCGACGTGCGGTGTTGCGAGCGTCGGCAGCGCGGCAAGGCGCAACGTTGTGTGTCGCAGCCGTGAGAACGCCACCGCCACCGCGACGTGGGCGAGGGTGAGTGCAATCAGTGTCGAGACGACCCCGGTGCCGATCGCAAGCAACGCGGCGATCGGTAGCCCGGGCTCGAGCAGGAGTTCATGCCATGCAGAGGCGGAGAGTCCCCCCAGCACCGTTCCCATGAATCCCGCTACAACCGGCCCTACGCCGACGAACAGTAGCAACGCGATGGGCAATCCCTTCATCGTGCGCCGTAGCGGAGCGACCACGCGCGTTCCAGTGCTGGGGTCCAAGACGGGTGAGGTTCCAGCAACAAGGGGCCCGGCGCGGGCGACGCGGCGTCCCGTCCACCGGTCCCGAAGAGTGCCCGTTCAGCCGGGGTCAGCGCGGCCATGGCGAGCACAGTGGGATCGCCCCAGTGGGCGATATCGGACTTGCGGGCTTGCGCCGCGGGGGACAGCAGGAAGTTGGCGACGACCCGGGCAGCGGCGCTCGCTGAGGAGTTGAAGGGAATCGCGAGGAAGTGGCTATTGCCCAGGGCGCCTTGAGCGAAGTGCACGCCGCGAATGGAGTCGGGCAGCTCGCGAGCGCGAATGGCGCGTGCAGCCTCGGAAGGGTTGAACGCCAGCAGCCAGTCCACTTCACCGTCCCCCAGCAACCGGCGCTGTTCCGGTGAGCTGCGGGGGAAGGCGCGACCCGAACGCCATAGATGGGGGTGCGCTGCGTCGAGCCACGTCCACAAGGGTTGAGTCACGACATCGAAGTCCGATGACACGGGTTGCTGGAGCCGCGCAGCGTCGGCAGCCAACAACAGCAGCATCTGCTTGAGGAAACTCGTGCCTATGAAATCCGGCGGCTGCGGGTAGGTGAAACGGGCAGGATGCGCACGGATCCACGCAAGCAGGGCCTGGGGGTCGCGCGGTGGTGAAGTCTTGATGGCGGCGCCATCGTAGAAGAGAGTAAACCGCGCGCCGCCCCAGGGCATTTCGAGCCCAGCGGTAGGCAACGTGAAATCCGTGCGCTGCGTGGGGTCCGACGCATCAAGCAAGCGCGCGTGCGGCAGCGAGTCCACCCACGGCCCATACAGCAGGCCGGCTGCCTTCAGGCTCGCGAAGTTCTCGCCGTTGATCCACATCAGGTCGACGGAGCCGCCTGTCGTGCGGCCCGCCGCCTTTTCCGCCTGGACGCGGGTGACGGCTTCTGCAATGTCGGTGACCTTGACCAGGACGAGCTTCACGCCGTAGCGACGCTGCACCACGTCGCCCGCCCAGGCGATGTACCGATTGATGGCCGCATCGCCTCCCCACGCGTCGAAGTACACCGTCTGGCCGCGCGCCGCTTTTTCAACGGCTGCCCAATCAACGTTGCCCTGTGCCGCGCCTGCGGTCTGGCAGAGCGCAGCGCACGCCAGGAAGGCTGTAGTCCGCCAGTGGCGCAGCAGGCTTCGCATCACTTGAACAGGTAGCGCACGCCGAACTGGAACTGCCGTGGCGGCCCCGCGTTCCGTTGCACGAATGAGTTGCCCGCCACCTGGATCTGGTTCGACTGGGTTGCCGAGTTGGCAAAGCCGGACAGGTTGTTCGCGTCCAGGACATTGAATACATCTGCCGAGAACTCGATGCGGCCCAGGCCAAACTGCGGCGCATAGCGCAGGCCGAGATCCAGCGTCTTCGACCACGGCAACCGGCCGCTGTTGCGGGCGACTCCCGGTGCGCGATCAGAGTTTCCGAGGTAGGCATCGGAGAACGAGGCGCCGTCTCCGTTCAGATCCGTCGTGCCGAAGAGGGAGGCGTCCGGAATGTACGTGACCGGCTGGCCTGACTGCAGCAAGCCCGCCACGGAGATCGTGAGATCCCGCAGCGGATAGAGATACAGCAATGCGGAAACGACGTGGCGCCGGTCGTTCGCCGACGGCCCCCATTCCGATGCAAACAGATTGGCGTTGGCCGAGCGGAAGTTGAGGTCGTCCGTGTTGTTGGTGAGCTGCGACAGCGTGTACGAGACGGAGTAGCCGTAACGGTCATCCGCCTTGTCCTTCGCCAGCCTGAGTGTGAGCGCGCGGTACTTCGACTCGCCTTCGCTTTCGGAGACGACAATCTGCCGCGATCCGCCTGTGACGATGGCAATGGGGCGGGTGGCATCCGCAGCGGCCTGCGAGCGAATCAGGCCGAGTGACTCGGCGAGCGCACGCCGTGCGGAGTCGGAGACCTGGGCCTGCAATGCTGCGATATTCGCTGCCGTCAGTTTCGCTGTGTTGGGGAAGAAGGGGGTCGGTGCGTTCAGGTCCCTCAGGCGCAGCAGATGATAGCCGTGGGCATAGACCAGGTCGGCCGACGCGACGACGTCGTTCCACGGCTGCCACTGCAGGCCGAGCGAGAACTGCCGGGTGTACGGACTATCCAGGCCGGAGGGATTCAGGACCCGCCGCTCGTTGGCGAACGTGGTGTCGCGCAGCGAGACGGAGGACTGTCCGGTCGGACATTGCAGGTACACCGAACACGCCGGACTGACGCTCAGGTTGCCATCGAAGGTGACGCGGTCCAGATTCGTGTCGCCAGGCAGGCGCCCGAGTGCGATCAGACTCTGTAGCTGCGAGCGATACGCTGCGGACGTGGTGTTCTGCTGGAGCGCATCGGACAGGATGGTATAGGGAATCCGCTCGAAGAACATTCCCGCGCCGGCGCGTACCGCGAGCTGGTCGCTCAAGCGATAGTTGAGTGACAGTCGGGGCGCGATGTTGTCGGTGTCTCCACTCGACGCGCCCGCCTTCGTCAGCGAGTCGTAGTCCCAGCGCAGCCCGAATACGCCCGTCAGCCGTGGTGTCAGGCTGACCTGGTCCTCGAGGTACAGTGCCGTCATCGTCTGCGGACGGCCGAAACTCGCAGGGCGCAGTTCCACCGCATAGCTTGAGACGGCAGCCGACGCGGGCACGTCCGCTACGCCGTAGTTCACGCCCCGGCCCAGCGCCCGCATTTGCGCGAGCTCGGACGCGCTCAAGTGCACGCTGTAATTTCCTTGGGCATTGCCGCCGCCGAACAGGTCGAAGTCGGCGCGCAGCACATCGACGCCGAACTTGAACAAGTGGGCATTACGGGCCAGCGTGAATTTCTGCTGCAACTGCAGGCTGCGTTCACGCTCGTTGAAGACATACCCTGGATCGCCGAGCACTGCCACGGGCAATCCGCTCGGACCGTTCACGGTGACCTGCGGACCGCCTTGTCCCAGCGCCCGGCCATAGTTCCACACGAAACGCGAAAGCCCAAGGCTCGTGGTCGACGTGAGGGCATCGCCGTCATAAATCGCGGTCAAGGCTGCCAGCGTCGACTCGCGATCCTGCACCGACCCTGCCGAGGGGAAGGTGATGCCGCCGTCGAGTCCGCCGCCCTGGCGTTCGATGCTGGCATCGCCGCGTTGCAGCCGCAGCGCCACCCGCCAGGCATCGTTCAGGCGATGGTCGATCTTGCCGGACAGCAATACCGTGCGATTCTCACCGCGTACCGTGCCGTTCACGCCGAGGTCCGGAGAGGCCAGCAGGTTGTCCTTCACGTCACGCGAGTATTCCGCGTCGAGGAACAAGAAGGTCTGGTCGGTCTTGAGCGGACCGCCAAGCGCGAATCCGAGCTGGTCCCGCCGAAAGCCGTCCTTGACGGCATTGCCGCTCAAGTCGCGCCCGGCATAGGGCGACGATGCATCCAGTGATGAGCCTGGTCGCGTGAGATAGAACGCTTCGCCCTCCCACTCGTTCTTGCCGGAGCGGGTCGTGACGTTGACGACGCCATTGCCGGTGCGCCCGTATTCAGCAGAGTAGGAAGACGACAATACAGTCACGTCCGAGACGAACCCGATCGGCACCGGGAACTTCGGACCCCCGAGAAAGTTCTCGTTGTTGTCGAGCCCGTCGACGAGGTACTGCGCGAACAGGCCGTTGGCGCCATTGATGGACACCTCCGGTGCTTCCGGAAAGAACCCGGTCGAGGGGACAACATTTGGCAACCGCAATAGCGCGCGCGACAGGTCGCGAGCCTCGACGGGAAGGGCCACGAGTGCGTCGCGCGACAAGCCGGCGCTCACCTCGGCATCAGTGAGGTTCGGGGCCAGGACGCGTTTCGTTGCCGTGACCACGACAGAGCCGACCGGCAGGGCGAGCACCAGCGTGCGGGTTTCGTTGGCGCGCAGGCGGACATTTGTCGACAGCGTCTGGCCGTCGATGACGACAACATAGCCCTCGCCTGCCGGAACAGCAGCGAAATGGGCTTGCCCTTGGACATTCGTGACGGCTTCGGCCGCAAAGCCGGTCGCGGGATTGGCGAGCGTGACGCGCTGCTGCGCCGCCGGCGAGCCGTTCTGGCCGGCGACTGACGTCGTGACACTGGCAACCTGCGCGAGGACAGGAGACGACGAGAGGAGCGCGAGAATCGCGAGGCAAAGGCGGGTGCGGGAGCTCTGGGCAGCGTGGAACGCTGAGGCGGAATCAAGGGAGCGCATTGTGCAATCTGTACCCTGTGGCAGGGGAACGCAAGGATGGGATCTTTGCTTCCCCTGGCGATGAGAGCGGGGTGGGGTCAATCGTCGCGCGGGCCGCTGTATTTGTTACACGTGCGGCCTGCCGAGTCTGTAAGAATCCTACTTCCGGCTGCGACAGTGTGAGTTCCCATGAGATCCCGCCATGCGCCTTGAAATGATCATCGACGCTTACTGGATCTTGCGCAGCCGCAAGGCATGCCCGTGCGTCGGCTGATCCTGATTGGCGGCGGTCATGCGCATCTCGCTGTACTGCACGCGCTGGCGGCACGTCGTCTTCCGGATCTGGAGGTCATTCTGGTATCGCCTGCCGAGCAGGCGATCTATTCCGGCATGGTACCGGGCTGGATGGCAGGTCACTACCCCTTGACGGCCTGTTCCATCGACTTGCGGGCGCTCGCCGATGCAGCCGGTGTCCGTTTGATCCTGCAAGTCGCTGCGCGGATCGAGGCCGATGCGCGCACTGTCGTGCTCGCCGACGGCACTCAATACGACTATGACCTGCTGTCCCTCGATATCGGCAGCGAGACAGAGCTGTCCTGGCCCGGCGTGCTGGACGATCGCCTGTTGCCGGTTCGACCGATTCAGCGCTTCATGCAGCGCTGGAACGGGGTCGTGCAAGCAGCTGTCGCTGCGCCGGCCTTCCGGTTGCTGGTTGTCGGTGGTGGTGCGGCAGGTATCGAGCTGGCGTTCGCGGCACGATACGCGTTCGAGCAAAGACAGGCCAAGGCGTCAGTCACCCTCGTGACCTCGGAGCGCGGACTGCTGCCGGGGCACGCCGTGCGTGCATCGAAACTGGCGGGAACATGGCTGTCGCGACGGGGCATCGAGTTCCATTCCGCCCGCGCTGCCGGGGTCGAAACCGGTGTTCTACTGTCGAACGGCAAGTCCCTGTCCGCCGACTGCATCATCGCCGCTTCCGGTGCCCGAGCGCCCGCATGGTTGCGGTCTTCCGGGCTGGCACTCGACGCGCACGGCTTCGTCCTCGTGGATTCCCTGCATCGCAGCGAGTCGCACCCGTCGCTGTTCGCGGCTGGAGACGTGTGCTCGCGTCCGGAATCCCCGCTGGCCAGGTCCGGCGTCTATGCCGTACGGGCGGGTCCGGTCCTTGCGCACAATCTCATTGCTGCGCTAATGGACGAACCGCTGCGGCCGTATCATCCTCGCCAACGCTCGCTGTACCTGCTGGCGACACGGCCAGGTCATGCGATCGCATCATGGGGACCGGTCGGGTTCTCGGGGCAGTGGGTATGGCGAGTCAAGGACTGGATCGACCGGCGCTTCATCAGGCACAACACCCTTGTGGCGCCATCACGA
>CAISDJ010000061.1 GCA_903884105.1 uncultured Pseudomonadota bacterium
AGCTCGCCCAGCTCACCAGCAGTTACCGAAGTGATCTCAATGCACTACGCCTGCAGACGCTATCGACCTCGAACCAGCTGGAGCAGAACCTCGCGAAGCACGTCTATCGAGAGGGGCTGCTTGAATTGAAGGCGCCGCAGGCCGGTATCGTGAAGGAGCTGGCCACGACCACGCTGGGTGCGGTGGTGCAACCCGGAACGGTCTTGCTCAGTCTCGTGCCGGCCGACGAGCCGCTGCTCGCCGAAGTAGCCATAGAAAATCAGGACATCGGGTTCGTGAGGGTGGGGCAACCGGTGCGTATCAAGCTCGCGACTTATCAGTTCCAGAAGTACGGAATGCTGGAGGGTGTCGTTAAGACAGTCAGCGCGGATACGCAAAGCCCTGACCAAGCGCAGGGAAGCGCTCAATCGGCGTCTAAGCCACTCTCGTTCAAGGCCTTGGTCGAGCTGAAAGAGCAACGAATGGCTGTAAATGGGTTGGAGCTCGAACTTGCGGCCGGCATGCAGGTTAGTGCAGAGATCGTGCAGGGAGACAGGACAGTTCTCGAGTATCTGCTGTCGCCAGTCCAAAGAGTTAAGAGCGAGGCGGGCAGGGAACGGTAGTCCCCCCATTTCCAGCTACAGTCAGAAGTGGAGCTAAGCGGCCATTTCCCGCCCTCGGTGCCAGCCTTGCATTATTTGCCATATGGAGTGGAGCGGCGAGCAAGTAGGCGGGAGAGGGTTGAGGGTTGGCGATTGAGAAAGCGGGCGACCTCGGCGAGCGTGGCGATGCGATGGTCGAGCGCGGCCCGAACAAGCGCCAGCCTTGGGGCGCTCAAGGATCGCTCGCGTGAAGGAGAAGCGAGTGCTTCCATCGGGATGGAGTGATCAGTCGCGATCTCGGTCGCGAGCTGGTCGAGGGTAACCACGCGCCTTGGCTTTTGCGGCCTGTATGGGATCCCGGAAATGAAGGAGTCGCTCCCGAGAACTCGGGAGTCCTGCGGATTCGAAGCGGAATCGAGCTCATCCTCCACGAGGTCCGGGGCTCCCATGAAGCGGGCATAGGCGTCCCTGGCATTCTCGGCGTGGGTGGAGAACAGGGACAGGCCGAAGTCGATGGTCAGCCAGGGGGTGCTTCGCAGACCTAGCCAGGCGCGGTGGCTACTCCATGGATAGTCGACGGGGTCCGAGACCATAAGAGCCTTGACCGGATTCAGGTGGATGTACCGGACGAGCGTGAGGAAGTAGGCGTCGACGTCGACGAGTGTGGCCTTGTAGCGTCGTTCGAACAGATGGCCGGAGGTGCGCAAGAGCTTGTGCCGGTAGCGGGAGTAGGGAGCTGCAATTCTTCCCATGATCTTGCTGAGCGGCAGCTCGCCAACCTGGATCAAGGCGTGCAGATGGTTTGTCATCCAGCAGTAAGCGTGAATGCGAGCGCCGCTTCGGCTGATGACGTTGCCTACGAAGGTGTCCAGAACGGTCCTGTCCTCGTTGCTGGCAAACAGCGGCTCACGGTGGTTACCGCGAAAAATGACATGGTAAAAGCCGCCAGGTACGTGGAGTCGAGGTGGTCTGGGCATCCTTGCCCCTCCTGTTTACGTTGAATCCGCAGATTACTGCGAGTGTGTCCCGGCACCAGTCCGGCGGACCTGCGCGTTCGTGCAGTAATGCAAATATGGCAAGGCTGGCACCGAGGGGATATCCTTCCAGCCCGTCAACAGCAGGGCTTGTTCAATGAATGAATCGACTCCGCCGACGAAGGCGCCGCTGCGTCTTGCGGCGATTGCAGGGGCGCTGCTGGGCGTCGTGGCAACGGCTGCTTTCTTCGTGGTCATGAAGCAGTTGGTAGTACCGAAGGCTGGCACTGATGCAACGATTGCGGCAGCCACCGTGCCGGACTGGGCGGGAAAGTGGGAGATGCCGAGGATTCCGACCAGGCTGATGTTTGACCCCGACAACGCGTACCTCGAACCGGATCCAGGCAGGGGACTCGATTTTGGTCCGGTGGGCGGGTCGTACCTTACGACCATCCCTTTCAAGCCTGAATTCCAGCAGGAATACATGGATCGGGTCGCCATGCAAAAGCAAGGCAAGGCGACTGATCCCGTCGGGGCTGATTGCCGTCCCTATGGCATGCCGCGTGTCATGGCGGCGACACCGAATGGACCGATGTTCATGATGGAACCCGAGTTGATCCTCATCGTTCTGGGCGATGAAGTCCGGCGCGTCTACATGGACGGCCGGCCGCATCCGACCGCGGCGGAAGACGTGGTGCTCTCCTTCGAGGGCCACGCGACCGGAAAGTGGGAGGACGGCACCCTGGTCATCGACACCGTCAACGTGTTCGAGGGGAACTACGATCAGTCGGATGCCCGCCACAGCAACCAGCTGCATATCGTCGAGCGCATCAGGCAGATCGATGCCGATACGCTTGAGAACCAGATCACCGTCATGGACGAGGTGATGTTCACGCAGCCCTACACCGTGACCCGTCACTACCGGCGCAACAAGGTGAAGTATCCGGAAGTCGTCGCAGGCAATTGCACCCCCAACGACCAAGTCGACATGGTCGATGGCGTGCAAGTGCAGCGTCTGCCCTTTGAATGAGTGCTGAGAGAATGAGAATGACAGTATCGGCAGTGGCGAAATGGGCTTCATTGGCCAGCATCGCGTTTGCAACGGTTCCGGTGTGGGCGCATCACTCGGGTGCGATGTTCGATCGGACGAAAGTGCAGAAGCTCGAAGGCACCGTCGTCAAGTACGACTACGTCAATCCGCATTCCTGGATCACGATCACTGTGCCTGGGCCGCAGGGGAAGCCGGTGATGTGGGGCGTCGAGGGGTTCACGCCGAATGCGATGAAGACTTGGGGCCTTACGCCGGCCACGGTCAAGCCTGGTGACAAGTTGGTCGTGACGGTGCATCCGCTGAGGGATGGCCGCAACGGCGGCAGCATAGTCGAGATCACGCTGGCCGATGGCCACCATGTGGATACGACATTGCCGGAGCGCATCGGGGCTGGCGAGAAGTCGCCTGGTCGTTAAGGCCAAGTAAGGACGATCGGGGCGCTATCATCAAGCGGTAGCGCACGGACAGCACAGTCGACATCTCGACGCGGCACGCGGGTTGGCTTATTCTCGGGACTGATTGCCCGCCCCACAGATTCCAACAACAAGGCCAAAGGCCCGAAGAGTTTAGGAGCCGAGATGAAGCACCTGCTGGTATTCCTCTGTCTCGCGATTGCCGCTCCGGCGTTCGCCCAGACCAACGTGCCAGAGATTCCGTTCGAGGCACCGGTCGACTACTTCAAGTATCCCGCCGAGATGAACCTCGGTGAGGTAACGGCGGTGGCGACGAACTCGAAGGGGCACGTGTTCATCCTGTCCCGGTCGAACAACACCGGCAACGTCTTCGGCGGCGCAGCCACGCAGCTGTTCGAATTCGACGACAAGGGCAAATTCCTGCGGGAGATCGGCAAGGGCGTCTACGGATTTGCGTTCGGGCACGGCGTGCGCATCGACAAGGACGACAACATCTGGGTCGTCGACAAGGGTACGAACATGATCATGAAGTTCAACCCGACCGGCCGCATCACGATGGTGTTTGGGCGTAAGGAAGAGGCGACCGACGACCACCACTACCCGGATCGCTCGAAAGGCACGACGCCGGTGGACGGCATGTTCAACCAGCCCACGGATGTTGCGTGGGACTCGAACGGCAACATCTACATCAGCGACGGCTACGTGAACTCGCGCGTGGCGAAGTACGACAACAGCGGTATCTGGGTGAAGACGTGGGGCCAGCGCGGCTTCGGGCCCGGCGAGTTCAACATCCCCCACAACATCGCGATCGACTACCAGAACCGCATCTACGTGGCCGACCGCGCCAACGGCCGGATCCAGGTGTTCGACACCGACGGCAAGTTCCTGCGGGAGATCATCCTCGACGTGCCGGCGCCGCCTGGTGCGAAGCCGATGCTGGGCTACCAGCAGCCGCCTGCACCGAATGCGCCTCCCGGCACCATCCTGACGTACCGCCCGGGTGCGCCGGCCGCCATCTGCATTCCGCCGGGCCGCAGCGATGTGATGTTCGTCGGTGACCTGTACCCGGCCCGCATCTACAAGATCACGCTGGACGGCAAGGTGCTCGGCGTCTTCGGAAAAGCGGGCAAGCTCCCGGGCCAGATCAGCGGCATCCACGGCCTCGCGTGCCCATCGGAGAACGTGGTCTACACGGCCGAGTTCATCAATTGGCGGTCACAGAAGTTCATCCTGCATCCGGAGAAGATGCAGGCCCACTGATCCTAGTTCGGGGTGGATTACCGCGTGGGGGTATCCATCCCGGTCGACTTCATCGCGCCGGCGGCCTTCGGGCCGGTCAGGAAGGCGAGCAGCTTTCGGGCTGATTCGGCGTCCGCAGTTTTGGCGGAAATGCCTGCCGTCATGACGACGGGCTTCTGGAATTCCTTCGGGAACTTGCCGAGTACCTGCACCCCCGCGACGCTCTGGATTTCGCTGACGGGCGCGAACATCAGGTCGTTCTCACCCGATGCGACAGTGACGGCCGGGCGGCCTGCGATCGTCTGCAGCACGATCTTCGGCTTCATTTCCGCCGCGATACCGAGGCCCTCGAACATGGCGAGCACGGAGGGTCCCGCTGCGCCGCCGTCAGTCCACGTGACTGTCTTCGTAGCCAGCAGGCGTGCCTTCATGCCGGCGGCAGTGCCGACGTCCGCCTTGGGCGATCCCGCCTTTGCACCCACTGCGAGATCGGAGCTCGCAATGTCCTTGATGGAATCGCGACGGACCGTGCCGTTCTTGGCGAGCTGTTCAATGATGCCGGGCGTCAGGATTGCGAGATCGAACGGCGCTCCGCCGTCGATCTGCTTCTGCAGTGCTGTCGACGAAGAAAACTCAAGCGAGATCTTGCGGCCAATCTCTTTCTCGGCTGCCGAATGCAGCGCCTCGATGGCGGGCTTGATTCCATTGGATGAATACAGTCGTAGCTCGCCGCCCTGGGCCAGCGTTGCCTGCGATGCGAGGACGGAGGCCGTCCCGAGAACGAGTGAAGCCAGGGTGACCGACAGTTTCATCGTGAATGCTCCGTTCATGGATGTCTATTTGAGGCTCTTGGCCCACGCGACCAGTGCGCGGGAGGTGGCTTCAGGTTGCTCGACAGGCAGCGCGTGAGAGGCGTTCGGGATGACGGCAACCGTGACGCGGGCAGCGCCAAACTCGTTCACCAGCTGGTCCTGCGTCTCTCTCGGACGGTAGGGATCATACTCGGCTTGCAGGTCCAGCAGCGGCACGGTGCCCGCGCTCCAATACGTGGCTTGCGGCGTGCCGTCGCGCGCCACTTCCTGCGACTTCTGCACGACGGGGTCGAAGCCCGTCAGCCACGCGCGGGGATCATGACCGGGGGCGAAGAACACCATTTGCAGGTGCTTGATGCGCTCCGCTTCCGGCTGCTTCGGATCGGTGGCAATCGCGAGCCAGGCTCGCACCTTGAGATCGATGTTCTTCTGCGCTGCAGCAACGAGCGCGACGCCTTTGACGAGTCCGGGATAGTCTGTGGCCGTCATCTTCGCGACGAAATGGCCGTAGGCGTGTCCGGCGATGATCGCGGGCCCGGCATTTTGGGCCTTGATCACTGCGGCGACATCGGCGGCGAAATCGTGGAAAGTGAGCTTGTCCATCGGCCCGACGCTGCGACCGAATCCGCGAGGCCGCGGCCTCAAGACGCGGAAGCCGGAGCGGGCAATATCGGCGGCAAGTTCGTCGAATTCTTCGGAGTCGCGCCCGAGGGAAGGCAGCAGGACGAGCAGGGGACCGGTGCCATCGATGATCGTTTCGATGGTGACGCGGTCATGGCGGACGAGCTCGTGCTTTTGTGCCTGGGCTTCGCTGGTCGTGGCCTGCAGGGTGAGGACCAGCGTGCACATCATCAGTATCGCCCGCATTCTTGTTGTCTCCGGTGGCAGCCTTGGGATTACGGCGGCTCGTGAGGTTACACCCATCTTCGCGTCAGACCAACGCCGCCGGGTCTTGGGTTCCGTTTCGCGCCGACGTTCCGGCTACGAGTTCATCGTGAGGTTGCGAAACGATACGATACCGAATTGCATAGAATGCAGCCATTGTTCACGGGAGGCTGGCGATGAAGGACATTTTTTCAGATGCGGTGCGCTGCGGTGTTCAGCGAGTCAGTTTGTCGATGGTGGCGTCGGGGGTGGTGTGTTCCAGCGTGTTGGCAGCGCAGCCCGCATCCGTCGCGGCTCAGCTCACCTCGCTGAGCCCGGTCACCACCGAGATGCTGCTGAATCCACCGGCTGCCGACTGGTTGATGTGGCGGCGCACGTACAACGCATGGGGCTACAGTCCTCTCGAGCAGATCAGCACGAAAAACGTCAAGAACCTGCAATTGGCCTGGTCGTGGGCGCTGACGCCCGGCGCCACCGAGATCACGCCGATCGTGCATGACGGCGTGCTGTTCATCTACAACAATGGCGACAAGGTGCAGGCGCTCAACGCTACCAACGGCGAACTGCTTTGGCAGTACCAGCGCGATACGCCTGCGGAGCAGATCAACGGCAACAATCTCGCGAAGCGCAACATGGCCATTCTCGGCGACAAGCTGATCGTCGCGACGAGCGATGTGCATCTCATCGCGCTGAGCGTGAAGACGGGCAAGGTCGCATGGGACCAGAAAGTCGAGGACTACACGAAAGGCTGGCGCTACACCGGTGGCCCGCTGGTGGCAGGCAATGTCATCATCCAGGGCATGACCGGTTGTGGCAACGCTGTCCCGGGCGGCTGCTTTGTCTCAGGCCATGACGCGTCGTCCGGCAAGGAGCTGTGGCGCTTCTACACCGTGGCTCGTCCGGGCGAACCGGGTGGCGACACCTGGAACGGTCTGCCGCTGGAACAGCGCTTTGGTTCGTCGACGTGGAACTCGGGCAGCTACGATCCCGAGACCAATACGCTCTTCCTCGGCACGGGCCAGCCTTATCCACACATAGCCGAAATCTCCGGATTGCTGCCACTGAAGCCGGGGCAGAAGAACGATGCGCTGTACACCGATTCGACGCTCGCCCTTGATCCGCAAACCGGCAAGCTGAAGTGGCATTTCCAGCATCTGCCGAATGACACCTGGGATGTGGACTACGCCTACGAGCGCATCCTCGTGGACTTGCCTGTCGACGGCAAAGTGCGCAAGGCGCTGGTGACCGTCGGCAAACTCGGCATCATCGAGGCGCTGGATCGTGTCACGGGAGAATGGCTGTGGTCCAAGGAGACCGTGTACCAGAACGTCGTATCGGCCATCGATCCCAAGACCGGCGCGAAGACCATCAATCAGGCGTCGGTGCCGCATATCGGCATGACAGCGACCAACTGCCCGGCGGATCCCGGGAGCCGCGGCTGGCCCGCGACCGCTTACAGCCCACGCACGCACATGCTTTACCTGCCGCTCAACGAGTACTGCTCGGACACAACGCCGGTGCCGATCGAGCCGGGCAAGTCGTACACCGGTGGCAGCCGGGCGATCTTTTCGCGCAAGCAGATCCCGAACAGCGACGGCAATATCGGGCGGGTAGATGGCGTGGAACTCTTTACGCAGAAAGCCGGCTGGTCGATGAGGACCCGTGCTCCCCAAACCGGCGCGGTGCTGGCTACGGGCGGCGGTCTCGTGTTCTCGGGCGCGCTGGATCGCTACTTCCGCGCGCACGATGACAAGACGGGCAAGGTGTTGTGGCAAACACGCACGAGCAACATCATCAACTCGTTCCCCATCACGTACTCCGTCGACGGCAAGCAGTACGTTGCCGTGTCGGTGGGTAACGGGTCGAGCCATGCACGTTCCCTCGCCACGCTGACGCCCGAGATCATGAATCCCGATGGCGGCTCTGCGTTGTTTGTCTATGCGCTGCCGGATCGCTAGTCTGTGAGTCCGCGTCGATTGAACAGAGTGACCGGCCTTGCCTCGTGGTTTGCGATTTCGATCGGCGCTGCCGGGATAGCGACATTCGCGCCGCTCGCGCATTCGCAGCCCGGTGCGGACGGCGCGGGCGTTTACGCAGCCAGCTGTGTTGCCTGCCATCAGCCGACGGGTGCCGGCGTCCCCGGCGCCTTTCCGCCGCTGGTCAAGCATGTCTCGGCACTGCTGGGTCAGCCGACCGGACGCGAGTATCTGATCAAGGCCGTCCTGTTCGGGCTCGAAGGCAAGGTGCGTATCGAGGGCGTCGACTACCAGAATGTCATGCCGCCCTGGAACGCGTTGAGCGACGGAGACCTTGCCGCAGTCCTCAACCATGTCAGTGGCTCCTGGGGCAATCAGTCGATGGTACCGGCAGACTTCAAGCCGTTCGTACCCGGCGAGGTGAAAGCAGGGCGGCTGCCACCCCTGACCGCGACGGCAGTGCTGGCGAGTCGTCCCGGAGGGTTGAGTGCGGGGCCGGTGCTTGCGGCGACGGGCGCTTCGCAGAAGGTGTCATTCACCGCCGAGCAGGTAGTGCGCGGCAAAGCCATTTACACGCGGAGATGCGTCGATTGCCATGGCAGTACGCTGGACAACGGCGAGTTTGGCGGTGCACCGCTCAATGGAGCCTATTTCAAAGGGCATTGGGGAGCGGGTCCTGTTGCCGGCCTCATTGCCTACACCAAGGCCAAGATGCCGCCGGACGGGCCGGGAAGCCTGAGCGATCAGTCCTATGTCGATGTGGTGTCCTACCTGCTGGACGCGAATGGGTACCCGCGGGGCGACAAGGAACTGCCCGCCGATGCGGAGACGCAGCAAGCCATGAGTTTGCAGTTCCAGCCCTGAACTGAGCTCGTTCGGGACCGGTCTTGGCCACCGGGACGCGGATTTCCGGGCTGCGGGCATTCCCAGAACGCTCTTCCGCATTCTTCTCTATAATATCTCCGCTTTGTCGACTGTCATGCTCTCTATCAGGAGAAGTCGCGCTATGTCGCTGTCGTTATTTAGGAAGCCGGCCCTGGTCGCCTGCGCTGTGCTTGCAACGTTGAATGCCGGAATCGCTGCGGCAGCCTGGACAGGCAAAGGCGAAGTGGGTGCTGCTGTTACCAGTGGCAACACGGATACCAAGGCAGCCAATGCCAAGCTCGAGCTCACCGATACTGTGGACAAGTGGAAGCACCAGTTTGGTCTTGCCGGCAACTACATATCGAACGCGACCGGCACGACTGGCCAGCGTTGGGAAGCCCGCGAGCAGTCTGACTTCAGTTTCAGTCCCCGTACGTTCTGGTTCGGCGGCGGCCGCCATGAAAATGATCGCTTCAGCGGCTTCGACTACCAGGGCGCGCTGACCACCGGTCTCGGCCACAAGTTCGTCGACACGACCAAGACCAAGCTGACGGGCCAGGTCGGTGTCGGTTACAAGTTCGTCTCGAACCGTGATGTCATTGCGCCAAGCGGTGCAATCCTCGTTCCGGGTGAGACCGATGGCACCGCAATCGTGACCGCCGGCTTCGACTACCAGAACCAGATTACGGACACCACCAAGGTGCTCGACCGGTTCCTCGTGGAAACGGGCAGCGACAATACGTTCGTGCAGAACGAACTGTCGTTGCAGGTGCGCATGTCGAATGTGCTGGCGCTCGCCGTCGGCTATTCGGTCCGGCATAACACGGATCCACCCCGTGGCTTCAAGCAGACGGACACGCTGACGACGCTGAATCTCGTCTACGAAATCAAGTAAGTCATTTCGCCTCCCGGGCTTCGGTCCGGGAGGCGTTTCTGCCGGCAGTCCTAGGGAACCTCTGCTGCGTCGTTACGGCCCTTGGCAAAACTCCCGGTAATGCCTGCGGCCCGATGCCCCGCAGCAGAGGATTGGAGACGCACCGCGGTCGCGAAACCTGTGCAGAGGTTCCCTAGAGCCTGAAGGTGTATCCCAGCTTCACGACCAAGTCTGCGTTCGTCGAGCGGAAGCGATTGTTGCGGTCGGGGTCCTCCTGTTCGTGATTGAAGACGAGATAGGTCTCGCGCCCTACTTCCGGCACCCACTGCAGCCGGCTGTTGAATCCCATCACTTCCGAGTCGTTGTCGTACTGCACGAGGTTCGACCAGGAGAGCCGGGACGAGAAGGCAACGTCTGTCCGCACCTGCAGGAGACGGGTGACGAAGTCACCTTGTGGAAGGTCGACGCCGAAGTACTCGTACTGCCCAGACAACGCAAAGTAACGCGACGGACGCCACGTCAATTCCCCCTCGATGTTCACGCGCTCGCCGCTGTAGAAGTCGCCTTGCGCGAAGCGCACGGTCCCTGACAGTGCACGGTGTCCGCCGGTTTCAAACGCCACCTTGGCCTCATCGAAGGAGTACTCCCCCGGGGGCAGCACGACTCCGGCCGAGATCTCGAACGGCTCGTACAGGACTTCCTTGCTGGCGATGTAGTTGAGTTCGAGCTGCTCGCCTGAGCTGCTTTCCAGGACGAGGGGGCGCAGGGTCGCGATACGCGATTGCAGACCGCCGCCCAAGAGCTCGATGAGCTGTACGTCGAGCGTGCTGTAGGCAGCCTGCAGGTAACCGTCCATGCGTCGCGTGTACCGCGTTTCGAAGGTGTAGTCGCGGATGCCCGCGTTGTTGACGAAGCCCAAGGCGGGGTAGAAGTGCTGCTCGATGGTTTTAAGGCCGATCCCTGCTCGAAAGCCCGCCTCGTTCGGCATGCCGATGCGCAGACCATAGGCCGAGTCGTCACCCGAGACACCTTCAGTCTTGCTCTGTTGGTACCAGGCTTCTGCCTCGATGACATTGCCATTGGCGAGGCGCGTGTTCTGGTACAGGAAGTCCGCACCGACGACAGTATTGGAGAGGTTCGACCTTGGGTCGCCGTTCGTGAGGATCAGTCCGAGACTCGATTCTTCGAGGACATTGGCCACGGCGCGGCCGACGAACAGGTTCCGGGCATCGACGGTGCCATAGGCCGACTGCGCGACATCCAGGAGTCCGACGTTCCAGTCGCCGATGCGGCCCGTCAACTTGCCACCTACATCGAGATCAACCGGTTCACCCCTGCCGCTCAAGCCGATGCGTCGCGAGAAGAAGGGGCGCCCGTTGGCGAGCGAGCTGCCGGCGATTTCGGTATCGTTGCCGGCGTTGGTGAGGCGGCCAAACTCGAAGATATCCGCGCCCTGCAGGAAGAAAGCGCGTTTCTCGGGAAAGAACAGGCCGAAGCGGGTCAGGTTCACCTCGCGGTCATCGACCTCCGTGGCCGAGAAGTCGGTGTTGACCGTCAGGGCAGCTGTCAGCGCAGGCGTGATCTTGTAGAACACATCCAGTGACGGTTCGATTGAGTGTTCCGTGTTTTCCGGGTCGAAGACCCGCTGCTGCTTGAGGCTGACCGAGGGGACGATGTCGAGGCCGATGCCCTGGTTGAAGCCCGTCATGCCGGTCGCTGTCCCTGAAGCGCTTGGATTCACCTGCTGGTTGCGCGAGACCCAGGCCATGAACTCCTGGCGGCGCTCGATTTTGCGACGAAAATTGATGCCCCAGGTGTCGCTGGCGGGATTGAAGGCAAGCGTCTTGACGGGGATGGCCATCTCGGTGACCCATCCTTCGCTGTCGCGGGAGCTCATTGTGTGCCAGATGCCGCGCCAATCGAAGTTGCGTGTCGTGGTGTTCTGGAAGATGGCCTGGCGACGAACGCCATTGGGATTCACGGAGAACCAGTAGCCGTTGCGGCGATCGTTGAACGTGTCGAGCGCGACGCCGAACACGTCATCGTCATTGAGCGCCTCCCCCTGACGCAGCGACCTGGCGGCAACCTGGGCCGGTTCGCTGTCCCACATCCTGGCAGCGATATAGATGTTGTCCGCGTCGATCATCACGTAGACGCGGGTTCTCTCCGACGGGGATGCGAACTCGATCGGTTCGACCTGGTGGAAGTCTTCAACGACGGTTGCGGTGGCCCATTCGCTGGCATCGATGCGTCCGTCGATTGCCGGCGGTGCAGCTGCCCGTGCGACGACCAGCGTCTTCTCGCCGGACGGTTGGGCCATCACGGCTTGAGCGACCAAGCAGGTGAGTGCGACAGAGAGAGCGGCGGAACAGCGTGTAAGGGTCATTGGGGTGTCCCGCGTGAGCTCGGTGGCAACGAACAACACACGGACTTTGGATAAGTTGAAAAGTTCCGGCCTTGACGTTCCTTCGCACAGGGTGGCGGCACAGCGCCCCGCGAGAAAGATCAGCCCGGGCCGTCTGAATTCCGAGGAAAGTCGAGTTCAACGTCCTTGCCGCGCTGCCAGTCGAGATCGGTCCACTGCCGGACATCCACTGACACAGTGACCACTGCGCAGGTCGGCATGTGGTCGATCCGGCGATCGCTCGCGATCTGGTCTGAAAACTCCGTCAGCCCCGGATTGTGGGCCACGAC
>CAISDJ010000062.1 GCA_903884105.1 uncultured Pseudomonadota bacterium
AGGAAAGGGAACCACCTCGGGAACTGTCGGTTGATTCGAGACCAAGGCGATGGTGGAGATCACAGAGATACCGGACTCGGCCGACGGGGCAGCGCCAGCCGACGAGGCTGCGTCATTTGCTGAGCTGCTCGAGCACATGACGTCGGACCTGCCCGACGAAATCAAGGAGCCCATCGTGCAAGGCTTGCGCCGTACTCGCGCTGCCCAGAGCCTCTGCAGCGCGTGCCGCGAGCGCCCAAGCTGTGCAGGTAAATACGACTCGCCGCCGATTGCGGACATCGAGTTCATCCTGCGCCACAAGTCGCCTCAGGGCTTTGGTCTTCAGCGGACTCGGCGGCTTCTGTTCTGGCCCACAGTCGAAGACGCCGAGCTGTACGTCGAGGTGCTCGGCGCGTGCCCGTTGAGCGCGCCGGCCGATTCGACCCATTTTCGCGTGCTTGTGACCTTCATGACGCCGCTGTACCTGCACCACTGTCGGCAATGGAGCTTCTGTCGACCCTTCATCCTGGCTGGAGGTGTGGATCCACCCACAGCATGCAACATGACACGTTGCATATAACATGCACCATTGCGTGGATTGTGGCTTCAGGACTCAAATCGCTAGTGGCGCATTTCGTGCACGAGAATCTCCACATGCGAGGGCAGGTAGTGGAAGTACTTTTCCGGATGACGGACGAAGAGATGCATGCGTGGCACGACAAGCCGCAGGATGCGTCCGACCTCGCGCTCATGCACTGCATGCTCGACCTCACCTCGACACCACTGTTCCAACACATCGAGAGCAACCACCACGCGTCCTATCCAGGAGGGTCGCTCATGTGCCTCCAACTGTTTGCCTTCCTAGTCTCGTTCATACGGCGGCATTACTGCAAAGATAATGTCCTGCGGTTGAGCCCCAAGCTCCTGACGTTGCTGCTGTCATGGACCACCAAGAGCGACGCGGACGATGGCGAGCGCCAGGTGTGGAACGTGCAGCATGTGATGTAACACCCACCCCCAGCACCCAAAACGTAATAAGCCGAAGCCCCCCCACGCACTTGCGGTCGTGCAGTTCGCGAAACAGCTGTACGACGACTTCAGCCGCTTCGAGCCCGCTGTGGTGGCCGAGATCCCAGCGCAGTCTGCGCCGGCAGGTGCCGACGGCGGCGGCGCCGCGCGGCAGGCTGAGGCCGGTAAGGACGAGGGCTGGCGCGTGAGCACGGATCGGACGGTGATCAACTCGGGCGAAGCCGTCACTCCGGTCGAGGCATGGAAGCGCAAGGGCAACGCGTTCTTCGCGAAGGGCAGCGATACGGACGCGATAGAGTGCTACTCGTGTGCGTTGGACGAGCCTGTGCCCATCGAGCACCTCCCGACCGCTGCGGCCGACCGCGAGGTGCTGCACTGTAACCGAGCAGCCGCGTACCTCAGGCGCGGCATGAAACTTCGCGATGGGGAAGGCAGCGGGCGGCGGATACCCGACAGGGGAGGCGAGCTGGCCGGCGTCGACGATGCGGGGAAGGAGCTGAACCTCCGC
>CAISDJ010000063.1 GCA_903884105.1 uncultured Pseudomonadota bacterium
CGTGATGAGCAAACCACGACCAGCGCCGGCCGGCGGCGCGACCGGACGTCCCGCACCCAACTGGGGACCACCGCCCTCTCGCGACGTCGTGGCAACGGACGGTGAGGTGCTCACGTTGGGCGATACGTCGATCACCATGGTCCTGACGCCGGGGCATACGCCGGGCACGTTGTCGTTCATCCTGCCCGTGTTTGACCATGGCGAGCGGCACATGCTGGCGATGTGGGGCGGCACGAACATTCCTGCCTACGCGGAAGCGCAGCGCCAGTATCTGACCGCCTTCGACCACTTCGCTTCCTTCACCAGCAAGCTGGGAGTCGACGTCGAGCTCAGCAACCATCCGTTCGTGGACGGCAGCCTGACGCGAATGGAGCAACTGCGCACGAAGCCAAATGATCCGAATCCACTGGTCATCGGCGTGCAGCGCTACGAGGACTACGTCGGGATACTCAAGAACTGCGCGCTGGCAGCGCAGTAGCGGATGAAGGTGCCGACGCGTGACTGAGCGAAGAACCGCTCGGTGCCGGGCATTGAAACCGGGATAACTCGGTGAGCGTTCTATGGTTGGGTTTCCCGGCCTCGCGGGCCGGCACCGTCGTTGGTTTATCCAACAACCGAAAGACAAGCGGCCACCATTCCACTTATTGAAGCATCGGCAATACGCCAAGGTAGGCGCCGCCAGCCGCGGTCCATCCCCAGAAATCCCTTGGTCGTCTTTCCATGGCCCGGGCAAACCGACGCTCGCCTGTGGCCTCATCGCCGATGGCGATCAGCGCGGCGCCATACTCGATCAGGTGTTTTTCGCTACGACCTTCCAATGATCCGAATTTGTCAAAGGCGGCCCTGGCCTTGTCCCGTTCGCCGGCTTCGGCATAAACGTGGCCGATTCGATACCAGTCGCTGCTTTCAACATCCTCGCTGGAAGTCACGCGGTCGAACAAGGCCTGGCCCTTGTCCTTGTTGCCACCCAGATACCAGGCACGTCCGATCGCGATGAGTTCCCAGCTGCCGTTGTCGGACATCTCAGCAGCACCGTCGAGGAATGCAGCCGCTTTTTCCGCAGTGCTTTTGCCGGCAATCATCTCGGGTGTGAAGGACACCTTCCTGGCCTGCGCAATAGCCTGATCCAGCAGTGCACCCGCCAATACGCAGACAAGCCCGAACGCTACCAGCCTTGATGTGTTCATGCTGTTCACTCTGAAAATGATCTGGGAAGCCGGATACTACTCCTGAAGGGACAAACCAAGAGAGATCGCAGGAATTCGCAGGGCGAATTTGCGTGGGTTCGGGGCTGCTGCATTGCATCGATTGTCATGCCCCTGGCGGGGTCGGCATGGTCATCGGGCCCGCAAGCGCATAAGCTTCATCGGGCATGAAGCTCACGGGAGCGGCTCCAAGGCTGAACTTTCCAGATTCGCCGAGGCAGGAGACTTGCACCATGCGTCCAGTCCTCTCTCACCTTCCCTTCAACCTTGCAGCAACGCTGCTGACGTTCAGCTGCGTCATTTCTCTTGTTGGCTGCGTGGCCATTCCAATTCCCACGGCCGTAACGGATCCAGAGCCCTTTACTGCCGCGCAATTGACGTCGATCCATATTGGCGAGACTACGCGCGAAGAAGTGCGCGCGTTGTTTGCCGACTGGACCTACGAGACTGACAACGGATTACAGTTTGTGAGTCTCGAGCCGCAGGTGACCGAAGCCGGGAGCTACTGGACGTTCAATTTGCGTCGACAACTCGGTGACGTCGCCTGGGCTGGGGTGGCAGCCGTGCCGGGAGCACCAGTCCCCGTCCCATTCCTCTTGGGCAAGGCCGACAACTACGAAGACTTCTGGGCGGTGTTCGAATTCAACGATGACGCCACAGTGGCGGGCTTCTGGATCGCAGGCGACAAGACACCCTGCGCTGTCGGGGGCGCCTGCTATTACCGCGACTACCTGCAGATCATTGCCAATGCGACGGCGGGTGAAAGACCACAGGTCAATCCAATGACGGCCGACCGCTGTGCCATCTATGTTTATGCAGACGACGATTTCGAGTTGCCGGTGGTTGTAACGGATGGCTCACAGACCGGTACGCTGCTTTCGAAATCGACATTCGCACGCTTTGAAGGGGCATCGGGCGCGGTAACGATATCGCCGTACTACGAGCACATCATCGGCTCCGGGCCCCCCGTGCCCATCACCTGTGCAGGGGGGGGGTGCACTACATTGCACTGCGTGCTAACGAGGGACTGATCGAGGCGATGCGGGTGAAACCATCCATTGGTGAGGCTGCGATCCGGAAGCGGGTCGTGGTGGAGCGGCTGGTTGAGGTCCAGCCGAGTGTTGCTGCGAAACATCTGGCAACGATCTGGACCAACTGCACTGTGGAGGAGCCGTGTGCTGAAGTCGCGGCACTCGACACCATTAGCGACTTCTTCAATGGCGCCTACATCGGGTTGTCAATGACTGCCAACGGCGAGGAACAGTTCAAAGAGGAGGCGAATCTCAAGTCCCACCTGCTGCTGCGTCCCGGGACGTACCGTTGGTCTTCCGAAGTGGGGTCTTCCCCGATAAAGAAGCGGGTCGATACCTTCGCGCTAGAGGCCGGGCACCGTTATGCAACGAACCGCCAGTGGATCGAATGTGTAGGGCTGTTCAGGTCATCCAAGGCGAAGCGTGCACTAGTCTGCGAGGCTCCACGTGAGGAGACCACCTTCCGGACGAACTGGTTCGAGGACACCACAACAAAGCGCGTGGTGGCCGGCCAGAAATGGTGCGGGAACGATGCGGCGTGTCCGGAAAGCCATTGCTCGAAGCAGGATGGTCAGCCGCGTGGCGTGTGCGACATTCCGGAGCTTCAATGTACGTACGGTGTGAGTTGTGTGCCGCGTTGACGATACGAAGCCAATGTTCCAGGCCTGAATTCCGATCAATCCCGCGGACCCAATAAACCGGGCTTAGCTTGTTTCCCGTGGTTTTGGGCGGACGGAAGGAGAGCTTGCAGAGCAGGGGGACTCGCCTGCCCGTCAGCAAACAAGCCAAATAATCCAAACCCGGTTCGGTGCTCCGCTCGGAACTCCTATCGCGGCACCCCCGCACGACACGGAGTGGGATCCCACCCCTTGTCGTCAGGGATCTTGAGGAAATGCGCGCTCGTCACGAACGGCTCGGTGAGGTTCTCGGGATCCTGCACGACGTTGGTAACCACGAGGTACACCGCGCCGCTCGCCTCGGTGACCGTGTCGAAGTATTCGAGCAGTTGCGTGTTGGCGCTGTAAGGCGCGCCGTTCGTCCTCAGGTAGCCGGGACGCAAGCCGGTGGTTACGACTTTAAGGAAGCCTTCCTTGACCTTGGGCGGCGGGGCATTCCTGACGGGCGGCTTCAGGCCATCCCACATTGCTGTCGAATAACCCTGCCACGAGGGAGCGCTGTTGGCAGGAGCGGTGCCACCGAAATGGAGCACCCGTTCCTGCGTGCCGGAATCCGTCTGCACCTTGAGGGTCGAGCCATCCTGCCAGGTGATATGCACGCGTCCCGGAATACGCAGCAACCCCGGCGCGCCGTAGGCTTTGCAAGCGGCTTCCGGGTCTGCCTTGTCCTTCGCGACATTCCATGCTTTCGCAGCCGCAACGCCAGCAGGATTGAGCGGAATGCTGTCGGTGTCTCCCGCGTCCGCCACCAGCATCCGGAATCGCCAGTCCTCGGTCACGAGCGACACCCAGTAGCCCGAGAGGTCGATTGGCGCCGCTGCTTTTGCATCAGGCGGCGTTGCGTCCGCGGCATGAACGGCACTGGCTGTCGCGAGTGCCGCGAACAACGTCACCGTGAGTCGCGCGCAGGCGCGGCGGTGGGCACGGGTGATCATGGGGTGCTCCCTTTGCGGCCGCGGGTCGGGGCCTTTTTGCTCAAGCTCTTGTACGCTGCGGTCACGAAGTCAGTGGTGGTCCAGTTGCCCGTGGTCGCGCCGAAGCGGGGATCGAATTCAAGGGTCGGATTGGCCGCCAGCACCTGCTGCAGCGACTTCTTCTGATCGATCAGGTGTTGGATGCGGTCACGGATGATGATCAGCATCTCCTGGTAGAACACGACATCCGAATAGCCGCCGACGCGTCCGTAGTTCGGGATGACGACGGTGCCGCCATCATTCTGCGGGCCCGGGATCATCACGTCGTAGATCAGGTGATTCAACGCGTTGATGACGCCCTGAAAGCTGCCCCCTCTTTCGAGATCGAAGCTGGGGTAACGGGCTGACGAGTAGGTGTCGCCCACGCTCACCACATCCGAATACCGGAAGTACACCATGCTGTCGCCATCGGTATGCGCGGCCGGTGGGTGATAAAGCCGGATGGATTCCCCGTTGAACCAGAGGTCTTTCGTGCTGTTTGTATACGTGGACGACGGCCAGGCGCCATCTGGCGTCGCGTCGCGGCTGCCGCGAGCACTCATCCGATCCATCACTGCTTCGGTTGCCAGGATCGCGGTGATCCCTGAGCTCGCGCCGATGAGGTTCGTGACGTCGCCTCCCGTCACGGACTTCCCGGTTGCGCCGAGCTTGATGTTGCCACCCGTCACCTCCGGACTCGCGTCGGTCGCAACGATGGTGCGCAGCGGTGCGGTGGTGATCGACTTCAATGCCGCGAGCACCTGGTCGCTCATGGCTTCCTTGCCGCTGTTGACCAGCAGCATCCCGTTGGTGCCGATATGCACGGTGATGTTGGCTCCTGCGCCGACCAGCACATAGACACTGGCTGCGGTGGGGCCACCCTGGCGCACCTGCCAGACATGGACAGCGCCATCACCGCGCAGCAGGAAGTCATTCTGCTGCTGCGGTGTCTGCGTACCCGGGTAGAGGCTTGTGCCGGCGCTTTCCATCGCCTCTGCGGTGTTCATCTGGGTCGCGCCCAGCACAGCGGCCGCCGCGATCAGCGTTCGCAGGCCGGCGCCCGTTCTCTTGCAAGATGATTGCATTGTGTTGCCGCTCTTCATGCTCATTTTTGCGGTGCCCACTATTGCGCGTCCGGCCGGCGCCCGGAACGTGGCAGCTTCTTCATCTTCTCCATGGCCTTGATGTACTCCGGGTACATCGTTTCGGGCCCGCCGCGAGTGGCCTCCGGCGGGATGCCCTTCGCCTCGGCCCACTCAGTGAGGAAAGGATTGGTGCCCGGCAGATAGTGAGGCACGGTGCCTGGCTTGTGGTCTGTCTCCACCTGCGACTCGCAGGGGTACGACAAGATACGTTGCAGTGGATCAAGCGCGAAGTCCGTGGACCTGATGAACGGTTCGGTCAGGTACACGGGGTCGTAGTCGATGACCACGACCGTCAGGTAGTCCCCGTGGCGCATGATGTGCGTGCTGACCGTTGTGTAGTCGCTGCGATTCAGGCCGTTGCGGCGAATCCAGCCCTCGGTGAGGTGATCGGTGACAATGTGCAGCTTGTCGCCTACCCATTGACCGGTGGAGAAGCCTTGCCAGGTGTGGGTGGCCGCGGTCGGGGGATGCGGCCGACCATCCATCCAGATCGTCTGCTCAGGCTGCTGCCATTGGCCATGGGTATGGACCGCAACCAGGCTCTGGGTGTAGCGGTCGTACTCATTCCAGATGCGCATGTTGAACGGACCACGCCACGCGTAGTCCGATGGGTGCGGCCGGCACTGGTTTTCCTGCAGCTCGTGCAGCGACGCCATCCAAGAGTCGGCCTTGGCGCGCCCCTGCGCGTTGATCGGGACGCCGAGGTAGTCGGCAACGTCGGGGCCCGGCATCCGCTCACCGCGATCCTCGTGATAAAGCGCTCGCCATTCCCCTGACAGGTCGCGTTGTGCCGCGGCGGGCCCCGGCAACGCCATCAGCGCCGGCAGCAGCAGGCCAGCGCACAGCGCCAGTTGCCGGTTCGGCTTGCGGAGGACACGATTGGTTTGACTCATAGGATCCTCGCCCCCGTTGGCGCATCTTCAAGAGCGCCTGCTTCTAACCGGCGGTGCACGCCACCGGCACGCCGGGGCTGCGGGCCCGGGCACGCATCGAAAGGAACTCGTGGCTGAAAAATGATCACGTTTGGCTCTGTTGAGCCCGTGATTCGGGATCGCCCCCTTGTTGCCCTAATCTGCTTGAACGCATGTCGTTCTGCAAGGGCTCTTGCGTCAAGCAACGTCAAGACCGCAGCGCCGCAAAGTCATTCGCGAGAGTTCCTCTATCCGCGTGCGCAAACGAGGCAGCGCAAAGTCGAGGAAGGCGTGCAGCTTGACCGGCAAGAGGCCTTGTTTGCTGTAGAGCAGGTTGGCTACGCGATCGCTCAGGTGCAGGCGCACATCCACTTGCGGGTAGGCATTGAGAAACTCGGTGACAAGGGGCACCACGTGCAGCCGACCGAACACGATCGGCGCGGCCACGATCAATGCTACGTTCGCGGATGCGGCGGTCCGCTTTGCTGCCAGCGTCACGTAGCAGCGCGGGCATGGCAGCGACGCGGAGCTGCAGGCGGTGAGACAGGCCGGTTACACCGACGCCCAGATCATCGAGATCGTGCAGCATGTGGCGCTTAACACCTGGACCCACTACATCAACGAAGTGGCCAGGACCGATAGCGATTTTCCGGTTGTGGGTCTTAACCGGGCTGCCTGAGCCAAAGGTCGAGCACGCCGGCTGTTGGGGCGTCATCCTCCAACAGCCGGTACCCGGCAAGAAGACTTGAGGAGAGTTGCAATGAGCCGCCCGCCATTCCCACCGTTCACGTCCGAGACCGCTGCGCAAAAGGTGCGCATGGCGGAGGACGCCTGGAACTCGCGCGACCCGGCGCGCGTCGTGCTGGCGTACACGACCGACAGTCGTTGGCGCAATCGCGCCGAGTTCCTGCAAGGACGCGCTGCCATCGAAGCCTTCCTGCTCGCCAAGTGGAATCGCGAGCTGGACTATCGATTGATCAAGGAGCTTTGGGCGTTTCGTGACGACCGTATCGCCGTGCGGTTTGCCTACGAATGGCATGACGACTCGGGGCACTGGTTTCGCAGCTACGGCAATGAGAACTGGGAGTTCGACCAGGAAGGGTTGATGCGGCTGCGCATCGCCAGCATCAACGACGCGGCGATCGCGGCTAGCGAGCGTAAGTTTCACTGGGAGCCGGGGCGACGGCCTGACGAGCATCCCTCGCTCAGTGAGCTTGGCCTGTAGCGAACGACGATGAGTACTTACGCCAGCGATATCGCCTTCACGCAGACGGTCAAGGCGATTCAGGCTCGCAAAGGCTCTCGAGGCGCTTATGCGCGCATGGAGCAGGGAGGCGGTTGGCAAACCGTGATTGCCCCGGAGCTCAAGGCGTTCATCGAGGCTCAAACCAGCGTCTTCCTGGCGACAGCGAACGCCGAGGGTCAGCCTTACATCCAGCATCGCGGCGGGCCTGCAGGGTTTCTGCAGGTGCTGGACGAACACACGATCGGACTTGCCGATTTCGTCGGGAACCGCCAGTTCATCACCACAGGCAACCTTGCGGAGAACCCCAAGGCGCACTTGTTCCTGATGGACTATGCGCACCAGCAGCGCATCAAGATCTGGGGCGAGGCACGCGTCATTGAGGACGACCCGGAACTGGCTGCGCGACTCATGCCGCCCGACTACAAGGCACGGGCTGCACAGGTGATCCTGCTGACAGTCTCGGCCTGGGATGCGAACTGCCCGAAGCATATTCCGCAACTCATCGCGGCGGGCGATGTCGCCAACGCACTTGCGGAACGCGACAGCCGGATCCAGGCGCTGGAAGCGGAACTCCACAGCCTCCGCGTCAAAGAGCGGGCGAGCCTCGGGAGCCGGGTGTAACTGATCGAGTTTGTCTGCATGCAGGAAGCGGAGACCTGCGCCATGCAAGTTGCGGTTTCGTCCAGCCGAAGGCCCGAGTAATCAGGCCACAAACCAAACACGGTACGAGTCTCCCGGCCGCCTGACCAAGCTATGTCTGCTGCAGTGCTTCCGCCAGGTTCTTCTGCAGGGTCTCGCGATCGAGTTCCTTCTCCCAGCGGGCGATCACCAGCGTGGCCACGCCATTGCCGATCACATTCACCGCAGCCCGGAACATGCTCATGAAGCGATCGATGCCGAGGATCAGCGCCATGCCCGCGACCGGGATCGTGGGAATGACCATCAGCGTCCCGACCAGCGCGATGAACGAAGCGCCTTGCACGCCGCTTGCACCCTTTGAAGTGAGCGTGGCCACCGCGACGATGGTGAGCTGCTGCGCCAACGAGAGCGGCGTATCCGTGGCCTGCGCGACGAACAGCGCAGCCATGACCATATAGAGACAGCTGCCGTCCGTGTTGAAGGTGTATCCCGTGGGCATCACGAGACCGACCAGGCCCTTCGAGCAGCCGAGCCGTTCGAGCTTCGTCATCAGCATGGGAAGGACGGGCTCCGAGGAGCTCAAGGACAGCACGAGCACGATCTCTTCCTTGAAGTACTTGAGGAAGCGAAGGATGCTGAAGCCTGCCAGCCGCGCAATCGTCCCGAGCACGATGAGCACGAACGCCGCGCACGTCAGCCAGAACGTAATGATCAGCTTCGCCAGCGGACCTAAGGAACTGAGTCCATAGCGGCCGATCGTGAAGGCCATCGCGCCAAACGCACCGATCGGCGCCAGGTACATCAGGATGCGGATGATGCCGAAGACCACCTGCGTCAGGCCGTCGATGACGGCCACCAGCGGTTCACCGCGTTTGCCGGCACTCGACAGCGCGAAGCCGAAGAGAATGGAGACGAGCACGACCGAGAGAATGTTGCCCTTGGCGAACGCATCCACGACGGTATCCGGGATGATGTTGAGCAGGAAGTCCTGCACCGACTGCGCCTCGGCCCGTCCCGTATAGGTTGCGACCGCACTGGTATCCAGCGTCGCCGGATCCGCGTTCATGCCGCTGCCCGTATCGACCAGATTGCCGACCAGCAGGGCGAACAACAATGCGATCGTGGTGACCACCTCGAAGTATAGCAATGCCTTGCCGCCGACGCGTCCCACCTTGCGGAGGTTGCCCATGCCGGCGATCCCCGTCACGACCGTGCAGAAGATCACGAGGGAGATGATCATGGAAATGAGCTGGATGAACGCATCGCCCAGCGGCTTCAGCCGCACTGCGGTGGTCGGCCACAGGTAACCCACCACGATGGCAAGCGTTACTGCGATCAGGACCTGGACCCAGAGGCTGCGGTAGAAGGGCTGCTTCTGCCCCGTGCGACCTTGCAGTCCATTGGTGCTGTCGGTGGCGGTCGTTCCTTCCATCGTCGACTCCGCTAGAAGTGTTCTGTAGTTATGCCTGCGGCTGCCCATCATGGGCGATACGGCGTTGCGGGTAAAGCCGAAGGCCAACGACTGCCGCCTGCTGACGATGGCGCAATGCGGTGAACTGCCGAATCCCTGTCTTGTGTATTGCCAGATCAGGTGAGATTCTCGTTGAACGCAGGCTGCTCCGGTCGGGAACCTGCATCCGCTGAACCCGGTAAGGAATGGCCCAAGGCACATGCCCACACGACGCGACTTTCACAAGCTCACCCTCGCCGCCGCCTTGGCGGCATTGCCGGGCGTCGGGTTGGCACAGAGCGTCCCTGCCGCAACGAGTACTGCGCCCGTGCGCCGACGCGGAGCAGGGATGGGATCGGTGCGGCCGGAGGTGTACGGCACACATGGCATCGTTGCGGCGGGAACCGCCTACACGGTAGAGGCGGGCAGGCGGATCCTCGCGGCGGGCGGCAATGCGTTCGATGCGGGCGTGGCGGCTGTGCTTGCCGCAGCAGTCAACGAGTTCTCGCACTTTGGCATGGGAGGCGAAGCGCCTGCCATCGTGTTCGAGGCTGCGACGGCCAAGGTCACCGTCGTCTGTGGCCAGGGCACGGCGCCGAAAGCAGCGACGCCGGCCTATTTTCTGGAGGCGGGCGTGATTCCGGGCAATGGTCCTAATGGCGGTACGGTGCCGGCCGTGATCGATTCAATGGCGCTGACGCTGCAGAATTTCGGCACGATGTCGCTGGCGCAGGTGATGGTGCCTGCGCTTGAGCTTGCCGACGGCTTTCCCATGTACGGCATGTTGCGCTTCGCGCTGGAAGCGAACCGGGAAAACACCGAGCGATGGGAGTGGGCAGCGCGCACCTATTACCCCGAAGGCCGCCTTCCCGAGATCGGCGAGCTCTTCCGCCAGCCGAATCTCGCGGCGACGTTGCGAACCCTTGTCGCCGCCGAGCGAGCGGCCCTTGAGAAGGGCGCAAGCCGCGAGAAGGCCATCGAGGCCGGGCGCGACGTGTTCTATAAAGGAGACGTGGCGCGACGCATCGCGGCTGCCGTGCAGGCCGACGGCGGGCTGCTGACCTACGAGGATCTCGCCACGTATCACGGCGGGCTCGAAGCCGCAGTGACCACGCAGTTTCAGGGCTACGACATCCACAAGGCCGGCTTCTGGAGCCAGGGCCCGACACTGTTGATGGCGCTCAATATCCTCGACGCCGCCGGCATCGCGGGGATGCGCCATGGTGGCGAGCAGTATCTGCACACGCTCATCGAGGCGATCAAGCTGGCCTTCGACGATCGCAATGCCTGGTTCGGCGATCCGCGCTTCTCGGACATTCCTGCCGAAGGGCTGCTGTCGAAAGCGTACGCTGTCGAGCGTGCGGCACTGATCGGAACGCGAGCCTCACTGCAACATCGCTACGGCAATCCTTACGCTCACCAGCTTGGCAGCAAAGCGCCTTCGAGCGTCTTCGTGCCGCACCAGCTGCAAGCGCGAGGCGGCCCGCCCAACGATACGACGGCGATCGAGATCGTGGATGGCCGCGGCAACCTCTTCAGCGCCACGCCGAGTTCGGGCTGGTTGCAGGGTGGTGCGTACATGGCAGGCGACACCGGTGTGCCGATGAGCAATCGCATGACCGTGTTCGATCTGGACCCCGCAAGTCCGAACGTGCTCGCCGGGGCTAAGCGGCCGCGAACTACGTTGACGCCGACCATTGTCACGCGAGGCGGCAAACCCTTCGTTGCCGTCGGCACGCCGGGCGGCGACAGCCAGGACCAGCAGATTCTGCAGACGCTGCTCAATATCATCCTGGGGGGGCAGAACCTGCAGCAGGCGATCGAGGCACCCCGGCTCGATTCCCTGCATTTCCACCAGTCGTTCGATGACAAGCCCGACGCGCCGGGCATGCTCGAGATCGAAAGCCGCATTCCAACCGATGTGCTCTTTGCGCTGGAGCGCCGCGGTCACCTGCTGGAGGTGAAGGGGCCCTACGGAATCGCGACAGCCGGAGTCGCAGTGGGGGTCGATCCGGACTTCGGTACGCTGCGCGGTGGCGCCGACATCCGCGGATTGCGTCAGGCCTTTGGATGGTGATGCGGGCGGGCGGCCGTCGTTGAGAACGAGCCAAGTGCGATAGGAAGAGGCTGCACGACCATGGGAACAAGACGCGACCTACTGCAGTGGACACTCGGCACGATGGCGCTCGCCGCTACGGGTGGATCGGTGCTCGCCGCGACTCCGCGTGAGGCGAAGCGACTCGACATCCTCGTCCTTGGAGGAACCGGCTTCCTCGGCCCTCATCAGATCGAACCCGCCTTGGCGCGCGGACACCGGGTCACCCTGTTCAACAGGGGCGTGACAGCGGCAGGTCTGTACGGCGATCGAGTTGAAACGCTGATCGGCAATCGTGACAACAGGATCGATCAGGGGTTGAAGGCGCTGGCAGGTACACGGCGCTGGGATCTCGTGATCGACAACTCCGGTTACATTGGCCGGCATGTCCGCGACTCTGCCGAGTTGCTGCACGGGCGCGTCGGCCGCTATCTGTTCGTGTCCACCATTTCGGCTTACGAACTGCTGGAAGAGGGCGGCCCGATCAACGAGGACAGTCCGTTGTCGCGCGCAGCCCGTCCCGACGAAGAGCTGAGCGGCTACGGTCCCATGAAAGCGGTGTGCGACCGCGTGGTTCGCGAGATCTACGGCCACTCCGCGATCATCGTGCGCCCCACGTATATCATCGGGCCTCGTGACGAGACCGATCGCTTCACCTACTGGATCGATCGGCTGTCACGCGGCGGTGAGGTGCTCGGTCCTCCTGATCCGGCCAAGCAGTTTCAGTGGATCGATGCCCGGGATCTCGGCAGCTGGATGATCGGAATGGCGGAGCAGGGCACGACCGGCGTTTTCAACGCGGCATCGCGTCCCATGCCCTGGGGCGATATCCTGAACACGCTCGCCGCTGCAAGTGGTCAGGCAGCGCATGTCCGTGCTGCGACAGTGGAAGTACTGGACGAACTCGGGATCGACCTTCCGCTCGTGCTGCCGGATCTGCCGCAGTGGTTCATTTCAACCGCCGCGGCGGAGGCGGCGGGACTTGGCATCCGCCCATTGGCAGATACCGCCAGAGCCACACTCGAATGGTGGCGCAATCAGTCTGCCGATCGACGTGGGAATACGGGCTGGCTGACACCCGAGCGCGAACGTCAGGCGCTTGAGCGATTGAGAGGGTCCAGGAAATAGCGACGGATCCCATTCCATCTCGAGGTCAGGCGGCCACCTTAGGTTTCTGCCGGAAATCCGGCAAAGCGGACCCGACGGACAAGCCGGCGTCATCCGCCGTCGTTGTGTTCCTTGAGGTGATGCCGCAACGAGTCAGTGTCCGCGACCTGCCTGTCCCGATGGACCGCCTTGGCGGCGCGACGGGCGATGCCCGACGTGCGTGCGCGGGATTTGGGCGTGCTCACTGTCACGGATAACGGGAATTGCCGCTCGGCGTCTTCGGCTGCGCACTTCGGGCAGGCCGGGGCCTGATCACCCCGGACCAGTTCCTCGAAGGCGTGACCGCACTTGACGCATCTGAAATCGAAGATGGGCATGGGCGGAAAAATACCACCGCTGGCGAGCAAACGGTACCGTCGCGTGGGGTCAGGGGCCGTCTGCGGAGTCCAAGAGCCAACCCGGGCGGGGCGGCGACGCAGGGTCTCGGTGGCGAAGCGCTGCGCGGACGTCAGGTATGCTTGCAGCGTCATCTATCGTCCGTCTTCCGCAATTGCGTCCATCGACCCCTGAAATGCAGTCCGCCAACCCTGAATCCGCCCACCCCTCTCCCTCGCTGTGGCGGCGGTGGATTCGGCAGCCGCAGAAGATATGGTTCCGCCGTGCGATTTTCCAGATGCACCTGTGGTGCGGCGTCAGCTTCGGGCTCTACCTGCTGTTCATCAGCGTCACGGGCAGCGTGCTCGTCTACCGCAACGAGCTCTATGAGGCCGCGTTTCATGAGCCGCCGACGTCGATCGCGAGCACCACTCAGCTGACGGACGCCGAATTGCGGGATGCAGTGGAGCGGCAGTATCCCGGCTACGTGGTCACTTCGCTCAGTCGGGCGCCGGAGGTCACGCTCGCGGTCAAGATCCGGCTGGAGCGCCGCGGTCGTGTGAAGGATCGGTACTTTGATCCCTCGTCAGGCACTGACGTCGGCAGTGCTTCGGACGCCGGCATGGAACTGGTCTTCAAGCTGATCGAGCTGCATGCCGACCTTCTGTCCGGCCCCACTGGCCGACAGGTCAACGGCATCGGTGCGGTGGCGATGCTGACTTCCGCCTTAACTGGCCTCGTTGTCTGGTGGCCGGGCATCAAGCGCTGGCGTCGCAGCCTGACCCTGCGTCGGGACGCGGGCTGGCGGCGATTCACGTGGGATTTGCACAGCATGATCGGTATCTGGAGCGTGGCGTTCATCCTGACGTTCGCACTCAGCGGCCTCTACCTCAGCACGCCGGAAACGTTTCATGGCTGGGCCGATCGCGTGTTTGCGCAGCCGGGCCCCGATACCGGCGTCCGCTGGATCGATACGGCGCTGTCGTGGCTCGCGTTTTCACATTTCGGGCGCATCAACGGCATCGGATTGCCCTGCGAGGGTCCCGGGCTTTGCGATCAGGTCACCAAGGCCACCTGGGCACTGTTCGGGCTCGCCCCTGCGGCGATGTTCTCGACGGGTTTGATCATGTGGTGGAATCGGGTGTTGCGACACCGGACCCGGTGAGCCGGCCGACTGGAGCTGCGGATTCTGGTGGCAGGTTTGCAAAGTGGCAACCTTGCGTGCCGGGGTGGCGGTCCCGGTCCCGTTTGGGGTCCTGGTGTCAGTGGATCCGGTACGCGAGGTTGTCGTCCTGATCGGGCGAGAGGACATAAGCCACGTGGGTTCCGGGACGTTTTCGTGAACCTCCGCACAGGTACGGCAGGCTCTGTCAACGCCATCCGGGCTCCGGCGTTGATCGCTACAGAGCCATCACTGAAGGAGCCGCTCCATGAAGAAGTTTGTTGCCGCTGTTGTGACCAGCCTTGCATTGTCCGTTCTGGCCGTGCCGAGCTTTGCGGCCAACGGACCCGGCGTCCGGGATCCGCACGTCAATGCACGGCAGGCCCGCCAGCAGGTTCGCATCGCAGAGGGTGTGCGGTCGGGCGAACTCACGCGTCGCGAGGCGCATCACGTTCGGGAAGGTCAGCGGGACGTCCGCCAGCTCGAACGCGCGTACAAATCCGACGGTACGCTGACAGCTGCGGAGCGTCGCGACCTGAACCACGAACTCAATCAGTCGAGCCGGCAGATCCGCAGGCAGAAGCACGACGCGCAGTCGCGCTGAGCGACGTTTAAGGCAGGCGGGCGAGGGTTCGCTCGCTGGCCTGCTTGATCGGCCATGCCGCTACGGCGAGAGTGGCCGTCCATCCTGCGCCCATCCCGATCGCGCAGGCGCGATGCATCAACGCGCAACCGCCGGGGAAACGCGGCACACTGTGCCCCTCGAACCGCCGGGGCACACCATGACCGATCGAATAGACGTCAAGGCATTCATCGACGCTCGACCCATGTCGTCGATGCAGTGGCTGCTGCTCGTCCTGTGCTTTCTGGTGGTGGCGGCCGACGGCATGGACGTCGCCATCATGGGATTCCTGGCGCCCTCCATCGTTGGGGAATGGGGCGTGTCGCGCGCCGCCTTCGGCCTCGTGATGAGCGCGGCTCCAATCGGATTGGTCGCTGGTGCCCTCTTTGCAGGGCCGACCTCGGACCGCTTCGGGCGCAAGACGGTGCTGATTGCCTCGGTCTTCCTCTTCGGGCTCTTCACGCTAGGGACGTCATTCTCGAGCGACCTGACAGAGATGGCGGCGCTGCGTTTCCTGACGGGCCTGGGTCTCGGCGCTGCATTGCCCAATACCACCACGCTGCTGTCCGAATTCGTGCCGCATCGCTCGCGATCACTGCTGATCGCCATCATGTTCACGGGGTTCAACCTCGGTTCCGGAACAGTGGGTTTCATGGCGGCCTGGTTGATTCCGGACCACGGGTGGCGGGTGGTGCTGCAAGTCGTGGGGGCAATCGCCGTGCTGCTGACACCGATCCTGCTGGTGCTGTTGCCTGAGTCCGCGCGCTTCATGGTCGTGCGTGGCCAGCCGGCGACTCGCATCGCTGCCGTCCTTGGTCGCGCCTGTCGTACGCAGTTTCGTGCCGGCACAGAGTTCTTCGCACCTGAACCGCCGGTGCAGGGAAAGGCGTCGGTGCGCGTCCTGTTTTCTTCCGGGTACGGGATCATCACGCTCTCGCTGTGGGTGACGTACTTCATGGGGCTGCTCGTGATCTATCTGCTGACCGGGTGGTTGCCCACCCTCATCAGCGATGCGGGCTTGCCGATCTCGATGGCGGCGAATATCACGGCGATGTTCCAGATCGGCGGGACGGCAGGGGCCATCCTGCTAGGGTGGGGCATGGATCGCATGCAGCCGACTCGCGTCATTGCGATCTCGTATGCAGCAGGCGCGATCGCCATCGTTTGTCTCGGCATCGGCGGGCCAATGTCCGGCACGATCGCCCTCGTAGTGGCGATCGCGGGATTCTTCATGAGCGGCGCGCAAACGGGCTTGAACGCATTTGCCCCGAACTGCTATCCGACCGTGGCCCGCGCCACCGGCGTGAACTGGATGCTGGGCATGGGGCGCTTCGGCAGCATATTGGGCTCGAGCATTGGCGGGGTGCTGCTCTCAATGGGCTGGAGCTTCACTCCTCTCGTCTCGCTCCTCGCGATCCCTGCGGTGTTCGCCGGACTTGCGGTGCTGAAGGCCCGCAGGGATGTCGAAGATGAGCCCGGGTGAGGGCGTCCTGGACGACGTCACAGCCGAATATGTCCGGCACAGGAGTCAGAGCCGATCGGTCAGGGTCCCGCCAGGGACACCGACTCGATAGCAAGTGACAGCCGTTGATCGGGGCCTTACGCTACGCCCCTTCCCGGCCCTTTCCTCGTCATTCGCAGGCTCGCCCATGACCTCAGCATCCGTGTCCCCGACAGCACCTGTGATCGGCGCCGCGCCTGCTCAACCCGGCGTGGCAATGGGCGTGCTGGCCGCGGTCAGCACATCGCACATGATCAACGACATGATGCAGTCGCTGATCCTCGCGCTGTATCCGATCCTTAAAGGCGGCTTCAACCTGAGCTTCAGCCAGATCGGGCTGATCACGCTCACGTATCAGCTTACGGCGTCAATGTTCCAGCCGCTGATCGGCCTTTACACCGACCGTCGGCCAGTGGCCTATGCGCTTCCAGTGGGCATGACGTTCACGCTGTGCGGATTGCTGCTGCTCGCCTATGCGCCGACCTATTCGCTGCTGCTGGTTGCGTCGGGTCTGATCGGGACCGGGTCGTCGATCTTCCATCCAGAGTCTTCGCGCGTGGCGCGCGCGGCTTCTGGCGGACGATACGGGTTCGCGCAGTCGTTCTTCCAGGTCGGCGGCAACACGGGCAGCGCGTTGGGGCCGCTCGCGGCTGCGGCAGTCATCGCGCCTTTTGGTCAACACAGCGTTGCGTGGTTCTGCGGCGTCGCGCTGGTTGGCATCGCGCTGCTCACGGGGGTCAGTCGCTGGCACGCAGGGCACCGGATTGCGTTCCCCCACGGTGCGCGGCCGCTTGCGGCTTCCTCGTTACCCGCCCGCACGGTGGCCATGGCCATGTTGATCCTGCTGCTGCTGATCTTCTCGAAGTTCTTCTATGTCGCCGGCCTGTCGAGCTTCTATACGTTCTATCTCATCGACAAGTTTGGCGTCTCGGTGCAGGCATCGCAGTACCTGCTGTTTGTCTTCCTGCTCGCGTCCGCAATTGGAACGCTACTCGGCGGTGCACTCGTGGATCGGCTGGGCCAGAAGCCGGTGATCTGGGCGTCGATCCTCGGCATCGCTCCTTTCACGCTGATGCTGCCCTACGTGAACCTGTTCTGGACCGTCACGTTCACCGTACTGATCGGACTGATCCTGTCGTCAGCCTTCTCGGCGATCCTGGTCTACGCGCAGGAACTGATCCCCGGCAAGGTCGGCATGGTGTCGGGGCTGTTCTTCGGCTTCGCGTTCGGCATGGGCGGACTCGGCGCCGCGCTGCTCGGCGTCCTCGCAGACCACACGAGCATCGAATTCGTCTACCGCGTGATCGCTTTCCTGCCCCTCATCGGCATGGTCACCGCATTCCTGCCGAAGGTGCGAAAGACACACGGCTAGCGATACATTGCCCTGCAGGGAAGACAGTTCCATCAGGGCATTGCTTGGGATCCCGGACCCGCCTGCTCGATCGGGCGCCGGCCATCGATTTTGAACCACAGAACTCATCAGGGGAAACACGATGACGAAGGAAGGAAGCAACGTGAGCGCACGGGACGGCTTGCCGATGACGCTTCTCCAGGTTGCGGTAGCCTGCCTCTGCAGCGCTGTCGCGCCCGCAATGGCGCAATCGGCACCGCCACCGTCGACGGCTACCGCGCTCGTGGCGCGTGCGGCGGAAGCGTTGGGTGGGGTCGAGAAGGTACGCGGGATCCGCAACGTCAAGCTGAGCGGGCACGGCCAGATGGCGTGGAATCTCGGTGGAGAGGAAATCAGCGGCTCGTTGCACGCGCCGCTCAAGTACCAGGCGCTGAACGACCTGACCCGCGTCTACGATATCGAGCATGAGCGCTACCAGGCGCGCGAGCGCGGCTGGCAGCTGTTTCCCTTCCTCGCGGCGAACTCCTACACCTACTCGCTGGTCGACCGGCGGCTGGACGGCGATATCGCCTTCGACGTGTCGTACCCGGTCGTGCAGGGCATGAACGTCAGCAACAATACCGAGCCACGCCGCATCTCGCAGAATGGGGCCGCGCTGTTCCCGGACAGCGTGCACGTGCGCCGCATGGCGCTGTATACCAATCCGGTGGCGCTGGTGCGCGCGATGCTGGACCCGCAGTCGAGTGTTTCGACGCCGCGGATCGAGGGCAAGTACATCGTTGCCGACGTGACGCTCAAGCAGGGTGACCGCATCTCGGTGGGCTTCTCGAACCCGTCGCAGTACTGCCAGGCAACCTGCGCCTACCTGCCGGGCTTCGTCCGCTGGAGCATGCCCAACCCGAACTTCGGCGAGAGCCTCTTCACGACGTGGCTCACCGGCTACGGGGACGTTGACGGGTTGCTGCTGCCCTTCGGGTTGGATACGCACGTCGACTTCCACGACACCGACTGGTACCGCCTGTACGTGGACCACTACGACGTGAACACGGCAATCGAGGATCTGTCGGCGCCCGCTGCAGTCAAGGCGCTGCCGGTGCCGCCCGATGCCCCGACGCGGCCCGTCACCGCCGAGAAGATTGCCGATCACCTGTGGCGGCTGGCTCCTAGCGGCACGACGGTGATCGAGTTCCAGGACCACCTCACGCTGTTCGAGATCGATGCACCCCCGGTCCAGGCCAAGGCCGCCATCGATTTCGCCAATACGCTGGTGCCGGGCAAGAAGGCCACGCAGGTGATCGCGTCGCACGAGCATCTGGACCACGTGGTCGGTCTGCGGCAGGCCGTGGCCATGGGCCTCGAGGTGATCTCGCGTCGCCCGAACGGCGAGCTGTTTCAGGAGATGATCGAGCATCCGGCACCGAACTATCCGGACGACCTGGCGCGTTCCCCGCAGCCACTTCGCTTCATCGGGGTCGATGAAAAGCTGGTGTTGTCCGACTCGCTGATGACCGTGTGGGTGCTGTGGACGCGCAACAACATCCACATGATCGACTCGGTTGTCGCCTATGCGCCGAAGCAGAAGGTGATCATGGAGGGTGACGTTGCCACCGCGGCCTACGCCTGGAACAACTGGGGCGACAACTTTCGCGACGTCATCGACTACTACAAGCTCGACGTGAAGCTGGATTCGCCGGTGCACTCCGTGTGGCCCGAGCATCCGGGCGTGCTCACCCTCGAGCAGGTGGACGAGCTGGTGAAGGGTGGCGTCATGCGCGCACGCCAGAACTGCGAGGACTGGAAGGCCAAGGGCATCTACAACGTGAGTTGCCCGATCTTCAGCAAGCGATATTAGGATTGTTGGCCGGCTGCTCCCGGAGCATTGAGCGGTCGGCCACTCCCTGCGGTTTGCAACAGGTGCTTCCCGACGCGGGTCAGCGCAGCTCCTGCATCATGTCGGGCACGTTGCCGGTGCGTCCCTCGGCAGGCCAGTTGAATTCGGGACGCAGCGTCGCCGCGATCTCTTCGGCCGTCTTGCCTTGCTTGTTCAACGCGCGCACCCGTTCCCTGATCGTGAAGACGCGTTCGCGAAATGCGGCAAATTCCGCCTTCGTCAGTACCGGCCCGTGTCCCTGGACCAGGAACTCGAAATCGAGCGTCGCGATGGTATCGAGCGCATTGACCCAGTCCGTCCAACCGCCGCCATCCGGATAGTTGACCTGTAGCGGAATCGCGGGAGGGTTGTGGGAGAGGTCCCCGACTGCGACCACGCGTGCCTGGGGCAGGTAGACGAAGGTGTCGCCGCGGGTATGGCCTTTGATCTCGTGAAGCTCGATCTCCTTGCCGCCGACAAACAGGTCGGCCCGGCCCGTATAGGTGACCTGCGGCAGCCACGGCTGCTTGGTGCGGACCAGGTTGTCGCGATCGCCTTTGCTGATGATGACGGTTGCGCCCATGGCTGCCATGCCCGGCGCGCCTGCGGCGTGATCGCCGTGGTTGTGGGTCAGGATCACGTACTTGATCGGCTTGTCGGTGAGCGTTCTGACTTTCGCGATGATGTCATCGTGGACCTTGTCGTTCTTCGAATCGACGAGGATGACGCCTTCGTCCGTAAGGTAGACCGTCACGTTGCCGCCGAACGCGCCGAGTTCAGCCAGGTTCGAATTGACGTTCTGGATCGTATAGACGTCGTCCCTGATCTTGATCAGCCTCGGCAGCTCCGTGGGCGCCGGGCCTTGTGGGGGAGTCGCCGCAATCGCTGCTACAAAAGGGAGCAGGAGGGCGGACAGGGCGGCCGGGATAGGTACGCGACTGTGGTGGGTCTTGTTCATGGGATGTTCACTACGTTGGTGACAGGACCGATTCACGCGAAGTCGGGTTATCTCAGGTCAGCTTGATCCCCGTCAAGGCGGCGAGCCTGGACAGGAGTTCGTCCTGAAAAGCAACGCCCGACACTTCGGCAGCGGGCGTTATCGTCCGGCGATGATGCCAGAGGCCGCCGCTCACCTGCGCCGCCGGCTCGTTGCTGACCGCAAGCCAGGTCTGCGTGCGGTATCCGTCATCGAGGCTATCGGGTGCCCGGGGACCGCCCATCCGGGTCGGCACCCAGCCAGGGTCGGCCGCATTGCTCGGGACCTCCGGCCAGCGACGTGCCAACACAGCGGCCAGCGCCGCCACATGCAGTAGCTGGCGTGCCGCCTCGCGCCCGAGCCCGTCCGCGCTGCCTGTGATGCCGATGGCACTCAACGTGCTCTCCCTTTACCAAGAGTGCGAACGGGTGGGATCTTCCAGTCTCGCCCGCATTCCCTCGTTCAGGCCGATCTGGGAATTCAGGTGGGGCGCAAGCTTGCAAGGTAAAACCGGCCCGCTTCGCCCTTCCACCGGTTTGATGGGTGCCCGTCATCTCGGTACTATCACAGGTTCATGGTCTGGTGGAGCCGGTGTTCAGGTCTCCGCACTTATGCTGGGCGACGCTGTCCTATCCCAGAACCGGCTCCTCAAGGGCCTGACTCATTCCTACTGGAATTCTCAAGACTCAATGATTCAAGTCCGGCGCCTCTGCCTTAAGGCTCTCTTGATCCCTGTATTCCTGGCGTTCGCGGGATGCTCATCGATGGGAGGTGACCTGGAAGGAGAGGCCGAGCCCATCTACGTCCCGGAGGAACCGCTTCCGCAGGACGAGCAACAAGCCCTGCAGGGGAACGAAACCCAGGGCGACGAAGAAGGGGAAGTGCCCCTGGCCGTGGCCGAGTCGGAACCTCGCCCGAGCGCCACGCCGCCCGGGAAGGTCGCGGAAGTGGTGGTCGAGGCCCGCAACCGCGACCGTCACGAAGTGATCGGTGATCTCGTGACCGACGCGAAGTCGCTGCTTCGCGACGTCGAGCTCGAATACGTGTTCACGGGGAAGGGCACCAGCGCAGTGCTGCGTGGCCGTCCTGTCGCCTTTGCGCTGTGGAGCGAGGCGAAAATGGAATGGATCGTCGCGCACATCGAGATCCCTCGTCCTCCTGTCAAATGGAAGCCCGGTGGGAGGCCGCTTGCATTCACCGTGCGCACACCGGGTATCCAGGCGAAGCACGTGAAAGGCACGGGCGCCGAACGCCTGATGTTCGCGTTCTCCCGGGACGGCGAGCAGCTGAAAGTCTACGGCCGGAAGTTCCCCGTCTTCGACAACGACCTGCTCAAGAAAAAGCGGTGGCGGGCCATGGTCGAGACCGCTCGCCCCATCGTCTATCTGCCGTTCACCGAGGATACGCTCGATCCACTGTTCGTCAGCGGAGGCAAGGACTACCTGCTGTCCACGGCACTGAAGGCGATCGAGGAGTTGCGAGCCGCAAAGGCCCCGGGGCGCGCATTCCCGGGTCAGCTGCTCGCCGACATCGTGCCCGCCGAAGTCATCACGACCCTCGCAGTCATTGAGCAGACGGATGACTCGGACTTCGTGCGCAAGAAAGAAGATGCGTTCAACGAGGTCTTGAGCCACTACGGCCTGAAGAAAGAGGAAGCGTATCGGTACAGCGTTTCAAGCGCTGCCGCCCTCGGCGCCATGCAGTTCACCAACAGGCGCGGCAACGGCACCTATTCGCTCGTCGTGCGGCGTTGCCCCGAGGCAAAGATCGATCCGAACTTCGAACGCGGCGCGACGAATCTGCTCAACGCCATGAAAGCGGCAGTCTGCCTCTTCGACATCGAGCTGGCACAGATGCGAGCGGACATCCGCGAGGCGTATCGCGACAACATGAAGGTGCTGGGTATCTTTCCGGTCGCTGCCTACAACGGTGGACCGCGGAATGTCGGCAAGCTCTACAACGTCATGAAGCGCATGAAGGTGAAGCTGGAAGAGCTGCGTCCGCCGGGGGAAGAGCCGGAAGGCAAGAAGGTGGTCTGCCCCTGTCTATGGAAAGACGGCAGCAATGGAGCCTTTCCCGTGGCGATCCCGAGGTACAACAACGAGAACCGCTGGTACATCGAGAAGTACCAGAGCATCCTGAGCGTGTTCGACGCTGACGGTGAAGCTGCGCTGAGGTGAGTCTTCCGTCCGTGCCTTGGGCACCGCACGGGAAAGCGGGCCGGGCGGAAGCCAGATGATGCTCCGCCCAGCCGCCTTGGGTAAATAGCCTATTTTGCAGCCGGGGGTGGGATCAGCGCGGCGTCCCAATGCTCCACGATCTTGCCATTCTTGAGGCGAAACGTATCAAAGAAGAACGTTTCGTAGAACGTGCCGGGCGCTGCAGTCGGGTCCTGTCGATAGATCTTTCGCACCATCGTCACGATGTCGCATTCCGCCGTGACGACTTCATAGTCATTGCCGACGGGCGGCTGCGGTGCGGCAGCGGCGGCAGGCGGTGCCTGGCCGGCCGGCGGTGCCGCGAAGGCTTTCTTGAATTCCTCGTAGTCCGACAAGCCTGATTCCTTCGCCCGCTTCTTGAAGATCGGGTTGTGCTGGATGTAGGTCGAGTCCGCAAGCGCAACACGGTCTGCGCCACGCACCTTGAAGAACTGCATCGCGAGCTTGCGGTTTTCCTCCAGCTCCTGCGGGCTGACCTTGCAGCCGGGCGTGGGGTTGGTCTGGGGGCCCGCTGCGGCAGGAGGCACTTGCGCGCCCGCCAGCATCGGCGCGCAGAGCCCGACCAATGCGATGGCCAGACTGATCGACGGAATGCGTGTTTTCATCATTGCCCCTATTGGTATCGAAAAGGATTTGGATTTCCCGAGGAAATCTTGCCGCGAGACTAGCAGATGCGGGTTGACCGTCAATCGCTGCAGGCTGTGAGGACAGCCCCTCGTCTACCGGGTGGCTCGAGCCCGATTTGTGCCGCAGCGCGGCAACTCTGAATCGCATGACCTTTATCAAGGCACTCCCTGTCACGGGGAGGTTGCTGTTAGGCTGACGCCTTGCCCAGATCGCAAAGAATCTGGCAGAGAGGCGATGGCGCTGGCTCCGTGGCCCGGGCCATTGAAGTGCGGGTCCCGTGGCCAGTTCCGGCAGACCTTCGCGTCCGAATTGATCTGTTCTGCATGTATCGGTGTCGGGGGAAATGCATATGAACAAGCTGCGACTTGGGGCCGCACTGTGGATCGCGACGGCGTTCTGGACGACCAGTCACGCGCAGGGGGTCGACTTCTCCGGCGAGTGGCGCCCGCTCTACCACGAAGACGGCGCGGACCGGATTCCCGGCCCTGAACTCGGTGACTACGCCGGGTTGCCGCTCAACGACGCGGCACGCCTGAGGGCGGACAGCTACACGACCAGCCGCATGTCCCTCGTCGAGAACATCTGTCGCCAGCACGGTGCCGACTACGCGCTGCGCGGCATGGCGCACATGCGTATCACGATGGATGTGAATCCGGTGACGCAGGACCCCATTGCCTTCCGCATGCACTACGGCAATCAGAACATGGAACGCGCGATCTGGCTGGACGACCGCGACACGCCGGGGCCGAAGGCCCAGCACACCTGGCAGGGTTTCTCCAAAGGCCGTTGGGAGGCCAACCAGCTCGTCATCAAGACGACGCACCTCAAGGAAAACTACCGGCGGCGCAATGGCGTGCCGTCGGGCGCCAAGCGCACGTTCACCGAACAATGGATCCGGCACGGCAACATCCTGACCATCGTCAGTATTGCCGAAGACCCCGAGTTCCTGACCGAGCCGCTGGTACTCAGTCAGAACTGGGTTCTTGATCCTGGACAGCAGATCGCCACCGATAGTTGCGAATACGTCCCCGAGCTGCCCACTGAGGCCGGTATGGTTCCGCACTATCTGCCCGGCACCAATCCGTTCCTCAACGAGGTGGCTGAACGGTACGGCCTGCCTGAAAAGGGCGTGCGCGGCGGAGCGGCGACGCTGTATCCCGAATTCCGCCAGACGATGGGCCCACCGGCCGCCAAACCCGAGCATTGCACGATGTTCTGCACGTGCATGAACACGGCGATGGTCTGCCCCGATGTGCCGAAGTAACCGGGCACGGGGGCTTGAAGAAGCCGCAGCGACGAGGAACGTTCAAATGCAACTGCGAAGCCGCCAACCGGCGCTGATTTCTCTGGCTGCCTCCATGGCACTGGCAATTGTTGCCGGCACGAGTCAGGCCGCACAGGCGCCGCGCCGAGATGTCGGCACTAGTGCTCCGGCTCCGAGTGAGGCCACGGTCGAACTTGGGCTCGCCCCCGTGCAGGGGAATGTCTTTGTCGTGACGGGCATCGACGTCAACGTCGTCGTGCAGATCGGCGACGGACTGTTGTTTGTGGACACGCCGCCGCCCGCGCTGGTGGACAAGGTCCTTGCACTCGCCCGCAAGGGCACCAGCAAGCGGTTGAACATGGTCATCAACACCCACGCTGACGCCGAACACATCGCGGGTGACGAGGCGTTGATCCTGAGTGGCACCAGCACGCGCGATCTGGCCAACCGGAAAAAGATGGCATTGGCGGCCGGCGGGCCGGCGGGAGGCGTGCAGGTGCTCGGTCACGAGAGCGTGCTCAATCGCCTGACGGACAAGGGCCAGGCCATCCCGGGCGCGACGCTGACTTCCGAATACTATCTGCCGTCGAGGGACTTCTTCCTGAATGGCGATCCGATCGTCGTCTACCACGAGCCCAATGCGCACACCGACGGCGACAGCATCGTCTTCTTCCGTCGCTCGGACGTCGTGGTCACCGGGGATATCTTCGTGCCCGAGCGCTATCCGATCATCGACATCGAGCGGGGAGGCAGCATCCAGGGCCTGATCAAGGCGGTCAACCACATCCTCGAGCTGACCATTCCGGCCGACTTCCAGGAGGGCGGTACCCTGGTCGTTCCCGGGCATGGGCGGATCTGCGATGAAGCCGATGTCACCGAGTATCGGGAGATGCTGACGATCGTTCGCGACCGCGTGCAGGACATGATCGGCAAAGGCATGACCCTTGAGCGCGTGCAAGCGGCACGGCCGACACTCGACTACGACACCACCTACGATGGCGCCCGCGGTGGCGCGACTGCCGCGCAATTCGTCGCCGCCGTCTACAAGAGTCTGGCTGCGTCGGGAAGCGGCGCTGCGAGCGGAGCAACGCGATGAAGCAGTTACACATGAGGGCGGCCGTGTCCGCCGCAGTCCTGGCCGTGCTTGGGTTCGTCGGCGTTGAGTCAGCTCTTGCGGCCCAGCCTCCCGCAGCTTCGGCGCCGGCCCAGAGTCCGAAAGCCGCATCGCCGGTAGACCTCACGGGCCAGTGGGTCTCCGTCATCACCGAAGATTGGCGCTGGCGCATGGTCACGCCCCTCAAGGGCGATTTCGCCAACATTCCTGTCAATGCCGCGGCGCGCGCCGTAGGTGAACAATGGGACCCCGCGCGTGACGAGGCGCAGGGTGAGCAATGCAAGGGATACGGCGCGTTGGCCATCATGAGGGAGCCAGGGCGTTTCCGGTTTTCGTGGCAGGACGACACCACCCTCAAGGTCGAAACGGATTCAGGGTCGCAGACGCGACTGCTGCATTTCACTGGCGCACCACCGAACGGCGAGAGGCAGCTGCAGGGCTACTCGCAGGCGAAGTGGCAGTCTCCCCCGGGAGGACGCGGCGGCTTTGGTATTGGCGTCGTGCGCGTTGGCAACCAGTCGAACACCCTTGAAGTGGCGACATCCCAGATCCGCTTGGGCTACCTGCGCAAGAACGGCATTCCTTTCAGTGAAGACGCCAAACTCACTGAATACTTCGATGTGGTTCGTGAGCCGAGCGGACAGGAGTGGGTCGTGATCACCTCGATCGTCGAGGACCCGAAGTACCTCAACGAGCCCTGGGTGACGAGCATCAACCTGAAGAAGGAAAAGGAGTCGGATCGCGCCAAATGGCATCCGACGCCCTGCAGCGCGCGTTGATCGGCCCCACGCGGCGCATATCGCTCTGCGGCCTGGCAGGCTCCTGAGCAGCGTTCAGCGCTGAAACGGCGCGCGTGCGTACACGATCTCACCCTGCACCATCGTGAGCTGCGGGAGAATCGTGCGGATCTGCTCCGGCGGGACGTCGAAGTAGTCCTTGTCTAGGATGATGAGGTCTGCGTACTTGCCGGGGGCGAGCGAGCCGATCTTGTCTTCCATTCCAAGCGACCACGCACACTGGCTGGTCAGCAGCTCGAGCGCCTCGAAGCGGCTCAGCCGCTCGTTCGCTGCCACGCCCGGCGCGCCGCCTGCGAGCACGTTGCCGGTCGTTGCCATCCACAGATTCTGGAACGGCTGCCACGGTGCCACGTTCATCGCGTCGGAGCCGAGGCAGAGGCGCAGGCCCGCCTGCTTCGTGCTCTTGAAGCGCTGGGCTTCGCCGCCGCGCCACATCGGTGTGAACGTGAGGATATACCCCGCGCCCACTGCCTTGGCCCGGCGCAGCTGTTCATCGGTCGGCGTGCCGCCGGCAGGATGGGCGATGCGCCAGTTCAGGCCCGCAATCGGGTAGGCCTGGTTGGCGGCTTCGAATCCGGCGAGGATCTGGTTGTGGTTGGTGTCGCTGACATGCGTTTCGAGGCTGAGCCTGCGGACCGCTGCCATGCGCGCATAGGCGGGGAAGTCGGGGTCTTCGGCCATCGTGTCTTCACCCGGGCCGAGCACGCGCAACCTGTCATCGCCGATGAACCCGAGTGAGTTCTCCATGTTCTGCAGGGCGCGCGCTGCGCCCTGGTAGCCGCTCATGTCGTGAAGGGCGATGCGAACCTTCAGGCGACCGGTCCGATACAACCAAGACGCCGCTTCCTGCGCGTGCAGTCCGTCCGTGATCGCGCCCCTGCCACTCCATGGATTCGTGTTGCCACCCGCGTCACTCCAGGCCGTGAGGCCATGGCTCAACGCGTCGTCGATGAAGTCGGCCAGGCACTTCGCTTCGCCATCGATGCCGTGCGTGTCGAACTGCGCGAGGATGGCCTGGTTGGCCCGTTCCGTCGCCGGTGCCACCAGCCGTCCCGTCGGTTGTCCTTGAGCATCCACCTCGACGCCTGCATCGCCCACCTTCAGGCCCAACGCGGAAAGTGCCGCTGCGTTGATTCTCGGGCCGGCCACGTTTGCGCCAGCGATCCACACGGGATTGTTGGGCGCGGCAGAAGTCAGTTCGGCAAAGCTGAAATCACGGGCGTCATCCAGTTGCTTCAGGCTCCAGCCGCCGGTGGTCACGATCCAGCGTCCGTCCTCGATCTGGTCCGCCTTGCTGCGATAGGCATCAAGGGCCGTGGCACGTGCGATGATCTGGTCCAGCCTCACGGTCTGCGTCCAGCAGTGATAGGCGGTCCTGACGCCGTGCAGGTGTCCGTCGATCAGGCCGGGCAACACCCGCTTGCCCAGCAGGTCGATCGAGCGAGTGCTGCGACCGGCGAGCTTGCGGATGTCTGCCGTGGTGCCGATGGCCAACACCTTGCCGCCCTGGATCGCGAGGGCCTGCACCGTGCTGTCGGCAGCGGCCGCCATCGTGCTGATCTTGCCGTTGTAGAGCACGAGGTCGGGAACCGGGGTCTGTGCCGAGGCGAACGGTGCAAGCGCGATCAGGCTCGCGACAACGCTCAGGTGTAACAGGGCGCTGGCCCGCAACCCCTTCGCCGGCAGAGATTTTGTGCGTCGCGAGAGGAGACTCGTCTTCCGGCGCAGTGAGTCTGCGAGCTTCGCCATGTCGTTCTCCTTGAGAAGCCACTTCGCGGGTGGCCTGTGGCCGAGTCATGAGGACTCTGGGTGCCGGATTCTTACGGGGTTATTGTCGCAGCTTATGCCGCTTTGCCTGACGCAGCCAGCCCCGGAGTCGGCCCTGCTGCGGGGCAATGAAGCGGTCTATACTTCGCGGCGAGATTTCCGCACCTGGCCCCACTTGAAAGCTCCGACATGACGACACAGACCCGCATTGGATGGATTGGCCTTGGCCGAATGGGCGAGGCGATGGTGAAGAAGCTCAGAGCCGCCGACTACAGCGTGCAGATATGGAATCGCACGCGCGAAAAGGCGCTGCCACTCGCGGAGTACGGTGCGGTCATCGTCGACAACAAGCTGGAGCTCGCGGGCTGCGATGTCGTCTTCACGATGGTGTCGACCACGGACGACCTCAAGGAAGTGCTGTTCGGCGACGGCGGCCTCGTCACCGGAAGCACCCGCCCGAAAATGGTGATCGACAGCAGTTCGATTTCGGAAGAAGGTTCGGCGGAGACTCGCGCGCAACTCGCGGCACTCGGCGTCGCTTACCTGGCAGCGCCGGTCTCTGGCAACGCCAAGGTTGCGAAGGCCGGCAAGCTGCTCATCGTCGCATCCGGTCCGAAGAAAGACTATGACGCGGCCGAGGCGCTTCTCAAGGCAATGGGACGCAAGGTGATGTGGGTTGGCGAAGGCGAGCTGTCGCGCGTGTGGAGGATCGCGCACAACACGATGTTCGGCGTCATCATCCAGAGCCTGTGCGAAATCACCGTGCTCGCCGAGAAGGCCGGCATTCCGCGCCACGTGTTCCTGCAGAGCATCAACGATTCGGTGCTCGGCAGCATGTACACGCGCTACAAGTCGCCGGTGCTGACGAACCTGACGTTCGACCAGGTGACGTTCACGCCGAAGCTGCTGCTCAAGGACATGGACTTAGGGCTGGGGGCGGGCAAGGCGCACGGCGTGCCGATGCCCACTGCCGCTGCGACGCGCGAGTCGGTGGCGCGGCTCGTGGGTCGCGGTCACGACAACGTCGACTTCGCCATCCTGCTGCAGGAAACCGCGCGCGACGCCGGTCTCGACCTCAAGCCCGAAGCGGTCAAGGTCGACGACGGGTTGAGCGCCTAGGAAACCTCCGATTGACCTATGCATGCTCGCGTTGCGTCTCCAATCCTCTGCTGCGAGGCATCGGGCCGCAGGGCATATCGGGAATATGCACAAGGTC
>CAISDJ010000064.1 GCA_903884105.1 uncultured Pseudomonadota bacterium
ATTGCAAGCGATCGCGGCTCGACTGGCCGTTTGCAGACTGCCGGCCGGACCGTTGGGCGGCTCAGCGAGCGCCGAATCGGCTCACTGCTCGGGCGCGTTGGGTGATTCCATGATCACCGAGAAGGTCATGCCGTAATGCGCCTCAAGCAGCTTGACGGCCTTTGAGGCGTCGCGTGCCAGGCAGGCATCGACGATGGCTTTGTGCTCATCGAGTTCATTGCGCTCCGGAATGTGCTGCGCTGCAAGCAAACGGTACCGTTCTGCCGCATCGAACAACTGCTCGGATATGCGCCGGATCCAGCGCGAGCCGCATCCCGCCACCAGCGTCCTGTGAAACTCGCGGTGCAGTTCCTCCCAGGCCGAGTCCGGGGTGGTGGCGTCCGCCTTTGCCCAGCGACTGACGCGCGACAGACGATGCAGGGAAAGGACGAGCGATTCTTCCCATGCCACATCGAATTCCCGGATCGATTCGGTGACCGCGGCGCCATCAATCCAGCAGCGGGCAAGCACCAGCTCCCTGAGCTCACTCTCGCTCACCGGCGCCACCCGGAACCCCTTCTGGTCTTCCAGAAGCACGAATCCTTCCGACACCAGTCGGTTGAGGGCCTCGCGAATGGGGCTACTGGCGATGCTGAACCGTTGCCCCAGGGCTTCTGCCCGCAGCTTCTCGCCGGGCTTCAGCCGGCCCGCCAGCAGGTCGGCCCTGAGCTCCTGGTAAACCGTGGTGCTCAAGGTCGCAGCGCCCTTCTTCCCAGGTTCGCTCCGTTCGATTTTTTCGCCGCGCTTCTTGATGGTCATGGCTCCAGACGCTAACTACCTTGAATTGTAAGGATTCGGCCGAGTCATGCGTAATCAACTAGAACTATATTTTGCACGCTCCACCATTCTATCGATTTTTACGTGATTTTTGCCTTATTATTGATAATCTAGTTTTCGGTTCGTGTACCTGCCCTCGAAGGCCTGCACGAGCACACAGATTGGGAGTCAGCGCGTTATGAAGCTCGGAATCGCAGGCCTCGGCTGGTGGGGTGGCACGCTGGTGGATGCGGTGGAAGGCACGAGCCTCAAGTTCGTCACGGCGTACACCCGTTCCCGCTCGCAACAGGACCAGGACATTGCCGCCAAGCATCACCTCAAGCTGGTCGACAGCTATGAAGCGATGCTCAGCGATCCCGAGGTGGAAGGCATCGTGGTGGCCACGCCGCCTCCCGGCCATGCGGACCAGATCGTCGCCGCCGCCCGCGCCGGCAAGCATGTCTTCTGTGAGAAGCCGTTCGTGATGTCAAAGGCCGATGCCGAACGTGCCGTGGCGGCCGTGAAGGCAGCCGGCGTGACGCTCGGACTCGGCTACAACCGCCGCTTCCATCCTTCGTGGCTCGACCTCAAGCAGCGCATCACCTCGGGAGAGCTTGGCACCATCCTGCATGCCGAGTGCACCATGTCCGGCCCCAACGGCCTGACGCTGTCCGAGAACGCGTGGCGCCGCAGCGCTGACCAGGCACCCTGTGGCGGCCTCTTCCCGATGGGCGTGCATGCAGTCGACGGCTTCATCGACCTGTTCGGCGAAGTCGACAACGTGTTCTGCCAGAGCTTCCGCCGTGCCGTGCCGGGCGACAACGACGACACCACCTCCGTGCTGTTCCGCATGAAGGACGGCATGTCCGCCTACCTCGGCACGATGATGGCCACCGCCGGCACGTTCCGTTTCCAGGTCTACGGCTCGAAGGCCATGGCACTGCTCGGCGGCACCACCCACGTGGCGGGCCAGTCGTCGCAACACCGCCGTTCCGGATTGTTCGGCTCCTATGTCATCCAGCCCATCAAGGGCGATGCCCTCTCGCTTGACGTACCCGTCTTCGACCTCAACCAGGCCGAGCTCGAGGCGTTTGCACAAGCCGCCGCCGGTGGAGCGCCCTACCCGATCTCGCATGCTGAGATGATCCACGCCGTGGCCGTGACCGACGCTATCATCGCCTCCGCAAAATCCAATCAACTAGAACACGTCGCCTGAAGCGCGACTCGCAACCGGAGCCCCTGCACCATGGACCTCGGCAAGTACGGCCATCTCACCTATTCCACGCTCGTTCACCCCGGCGATACCTGGCCGGAGATGTGGAACAGCCTCACCACCTACGTACCGCAGGTCAAGAAGCGTTTCTGCCCGGACAAGCCGTTTGGCGTATCGCTGCGGCTGTCGAATGCGTCCGCCGACGTGCTCGTGAACTCGGCATCCGAGCGCGCGAAGCTCAAGTCCTTCCTGACGGACAACGACCTGTACCTGTACACGGTGAATGCCTTCCCGTTCGGGCCGTTCAAGAACCAGGTCGTCAAGGAGCAGGTGTACGAACCTGACTGGCGCGGTGAAGAGCGCGCGCGCTACACCATGCACGTCGCAGACATCCTGGCCGATGTCGGTGCAATCAACGTGAACCCGTCGATCCAGAGCCCGCCGCTCGGGTTCAAGCCGCGCGTCACGGGACCTGAAGTGGTGGAAGCCTATGCCGCGAACATTCGTCGCATGGCGGTGCACTTGCATCGGCTGCGTGAGCGCACCGGTCGCACGGTGACACTGGCGGTCGAGCCCGAGCCGGCCTGTTTTCTAGAGACCACGGACGAGACGGTCGACTTCTTCACCCGCGTGCTGCGCTCGGAGCAGTCGCTCACCGCACTGGGCCGTGATCTCGGCACGAATGCCGAGGAAGCCCGCACCATCCTCCGTCGCCATATCGGCACGGTGTACGACATCTGCCACCAGGCTGTGGAGTACGAGAACATCAGCGTGTCGTTGCAGAAGCTGGTCGATAACGACATTCCCGTGTTCAAGCTGCAGGAAGCAGCGGCCATGCAGGTTCCGAGCGTCACGCCGGCCGCCGTCGCGGAACTGCGCAACTGGGCGGACAGCGTCTACCTCACGCAAACCATCGAGAAGAAGGACGGCAAGCTGAACCGCTTCCTGAACCTCGAGGACGCCATCGCAGCCTACGAGAAGGATCCGGGCGGCGAACGCGAGTGGCGCATCCACTTCCACGTGCCCGTGTTCCTCGAGACGCTCGGCGAGCACTTCAAGACCACCCGATTCGCCATTGCCGAAGCACTGGCATTCCATCGCAAGAATCCCTTGAGCGCCCAGCTCGAGATCGAGACGTATACGTGGGATGTGCTGCCCGCCCATCTCAAGACCGGCGACATCGTCGACTACGTCACCCTCGAACTCGAATGGGTCAAGAGCCAGTTCGCCTGACCGCGACGTTGGCAAGCGGAGTGTGCGCATGAAAGCCGGCTTCATTGGCCTCGGTCGCATGGGCCATGGCATGGCCACGCGCTTGCTCGGCGCGGGTCACTCGCTCGTCGTCTTCGATCCGGATGAAAAGCAGGCAGCGCGCATGGCGGCTGCAGGGGCCGAAGTCGCGCCCAGCCTGGCCGCCCTCGCCACCTCCTGCGATGTGGTCATCAGCATGCTCCCGAGCGACGCCATCCTGCGCAACGCAGCGCTCGGTGACGGCGGGCTGTCAACTCACCTGCGCCCCGGCTCCATCCACATGGTGAGCGGCACCCATGGTGTGCCGGTGATGAGCGAGCTGGCCGCAGGCCATGCGGCCGCAGGACAAACGCTAGTGGCTTGTCATGTGTTGGGTCGACCAGACCTTGCCGCCACGGGTAAGCTTGGGTTGGTGCCGGGTGGCCCGCCTGCAGCGGTGGACACAGTACGCCCGATGTTTGCGGCGATCGGCGACCGCGTCATCGAGGCAGGACCCAATCCGCTGTCCGCCACAGCCATCAAGATCGCCAACAACTTCATCCTGGGCTCTGCCATCGAGGCGATGGGCGAAGGCATGGCGCTGGTGCGCAAGTACGAAGTCGACCCCTTGGTGTTCCACCAGGTGCTGGTCGGCGGCCTGTTCAATTGCACCGCGTACCAGTCTTACGGCGACCTGATCGCCCGCGAGGATTGGGGACGCGTCGGCGCGTCGGCCGTCATCGGCCTCAAGGACGCCAACCTTGCACTCGACGCAGCCCAGGCGGTGGGTGTGCCATTGCCGAGTGCGGCCATCTGGAAAACCGCCCTTGAATCCGCGATCGCGCGCGGCGAAGCCAATCTCGACTGGTCCGTCATGGCACGCGAAGTGTTCCGCGCCAGCGGCCTTGAATAGAAAGTGAGGAACGCCAGATGCTCGTGAAGTCCCTCGCCACCTCCCCGTCCTACGAAGCGCCGAATCACCGCCTGATCGATTCGGTACGCCTGCTCGGCTTCGAGCCCGACGGCCCGACGAACTTCTGGGTGGGACACTCCACAGTGCATCCCGGTGGCAACGTGGGTCCAGACGCCTCTCCCATCGAGAAGGTCTATGTGGTCCTCACCGGCAAGATCACCGTGAACTCCGGTGGCAAGACCCGGGAGCTCGGCGCGATGGAGGCCTGCCGCATTCCTCCCAACGAGACTCGCGAGTTCATCAACCGCGAAGCGACCGCAGCCATGCTGCTGGTGATCATGCCCTACCCGCCGGCGGCGTAAAGCGGCGCAGTCGACCTGGCTCGACTACTCGTCGAGCACCAACCGATAGCCGACGCCTGTCTCAGTCAGGAAATGCCGCGGCCAGGACGGGGCGCCCTCGAGCTTACCAGCCGCTCCAGTCCAAGTGGAGCTCTACCCGCCTTGGCTTCCCGGGCCTGCGTCGACAACGGGTGTCTGCTCATCGACGATGGCCGCCGTGACGAGGTCCGCGCCGACATTGAGAGTCGTGCGAGCCATGTCGAGGAGGCGATCCACGCCGAGCACGATGCCGATGCCTTCGGGCGGCAGACCGAAGGTGACCAGCAGCCCGGCAACCACCGGCAGCGATCCTCCGGGAATACCGGCCACGGCAACCGCGCTCAGGACCGACAAGATCACCAGCATCAGTTGCTGGCCCAGCGTCAGCTCGACGCCGAAGACCTGTGCCACGAACAAGACCACACAGCCTTCAAACAGTGCGGTTCCACTCATGTTCATGGTTGCACCGAGCGGCAGGACGAAACCGGCCGTGATCGGCCGAATGCCGAGTACCTCGCGAGCCGTCGCAAGCGATGCAGGCAGTGTTGCGTTGCTGGAACTGGTGGAAAACGCAGTCACGAGCACGGGCGAGATCTGCTTGAAGAAATGCAGCGGCCGGTACCTTGTCCCCAGCTTCAACCACAGCGACAGCGTGCCGAAGAGGTGCAAGGCCATGACGGCCAGCGTGCCGCCGACGAACAATCCCAGAGCATAAATAATATCGAAACCGATCTTGACGACCACGCTGAAGATCATCGCGGGCACGGCATAAGGCGCGAGCTTCAAGGCAAAATGGACTAATCCCGTCATCAACTCCGTGACCAGCTCAAGACCCGCGCGCAGCATGTCACGCTTGACGGAATCCAGCTTCGTCCCTGCTGCACCGATCAGCAACGCGAATACGATCAGCGGGAGCATCTCCCCGAGCAGATCCCGATCATTGCCCACGACCGAGCCGAGCAGATTGCGGGGCATGAAGATCTGCACCAGCGTTGAGAGGCTCATTGCAGGCTGGTGGGCACGGGTTTCGATGTGACCCTGGGCCGCCCCGCCGTATTGCACGGCGAGTTCGGCCTGCGTTGCGGGGTCGATGCGCCCCCCGGGATCGAGCAGATTCATCATCGCGAGGCCGAGTACCGCCGCGATCGCCATATTGGCCACGAACAAAGAGAAGGTTCTGGCCGCCAGCGGCCCGAGGTTCCCGAGCCGCCCGAGCTGCAGGACCCCATTGGCGAGGGACGCAAAGATCAGCGGGACAACCACGAAGAAGAGCAACCGCAGGAATACTTGCCCGAAAGGGTCAAGCACCGTCGTGGACAGGGAGCGCGCCGTGCCGAGCACAGCCGGAAAGCGCCCCCCGACGCCCAGCACGAGGACGCCAGCGGCCGCACCCGCAAGCAGGGCGATGAGAATGCGGTTGGCCAGACGGGAATCCGCTTCCGCGACCATCATCGGTAGATCCACTTAGGGGAATCGCTCACGGCCCGGATCATGACATGGAAGCCGTTGCCACGAGAAATGGCTGCAGTGATCCAACGGCAAACAACCAGCGCACCCGGTAAGTAGTAGTCACGGGAGGTGCCCTCCCTAACAGCGCCTAAGGCGCCCCCGTAATTTTCCGGCCAAGTGAGCCGCACTTCACATCGCGCGGGCCGGCTGGTTTCTTGGCAGTCAACTATCCGCTGCAGAAGGCGATAGTGAACGAGACAACGCCTCGTCCGCTCAAGAGCGACTTAGCGCCCTTCGTATCGAATTCAGCGAGTAAACGCAGCGCATGTGGTCCGTATTCAAGTCCGCCGTAGCGCGCCCCCGGGAAGCTCCGCCCCCCGTGCCCTCCACCGAACCCGAGAGTGGGGTGCTGACGATATGGGCGAGGCAGATCGAGAACGCACGGCAGCAGACAGAAGCGGCCATTACGGACCTGACGCTGCGTTTCGGCGACATCGTCCAGAAGATGGACATGAGCATCGCCCACTCCCGACAGGAATCCGAAACCCACGCCAGCGAGGCCGCCCTCGACGGCCAACAGGCCGAAACCCAGCTGTCTCAGGTCATCCGTGCGTTGCGCGCGATCCAGCATAGTCGCGATGTCCTGACCGCCGAGATCTCCTCCATCGTTGCGTATACCTCGGAACTCCAGCGGATGGCTGAAGAGGTCAAGATGATCGCCTTCCAGACGAACATGCTGTCGCTCAATGCCGCCATCGAGGCGGCCCACGCAGGAGAAGCCGGCAGGGGCTTCGCCGTGGTGGCACATGAGGTCCAGATGCTGTCGAAGGCATCGCGCGACACCGGGCAGAACATCAACCAGCGCATCGAAGCCATCACCGGCGCGTTGGCCAAGATCGACGAGCACAACAAGTCCGTCACCGGCTTCGACGCCGAAGCGATCCGGACTTCAGAAGAAAGCATTCGCACCGTCCTCGATCGGCAGCGTGCGCGCGCCGGGCATTTCACGGCTGCCGCCCACGCCGCCCGGGCTGAGAACAACACGATCAAGAACGATGTGGAAGACGCTCTCGTGAAGCTGCAGTTCGAGGATCGCGTATCGCAGATCCTCGCACAGATTACGGGAGCCATGGAGCAGGCCTCCACACCGGGTCGGATTGAGTCCGCCCGTGATCCGAAGGTAGTGGACCTTGGGAGCAAACGGCTGGAGCAGATGGCGAGCAGCTACACCACCGACGAACAACGCCGAATCCACGCAGGCCTCGAGGCGAAAGTGGTGGTTCCGGGCGAAGCGACTTTCTTCTAGCGGAGCGCACGATGGCAAAGAAGATCCTACTCGTGGATGACTCGGTATCGATCCGTCAGGTCGCGGGCATCGCCCTGCGCCGGGCCGGATACGAAACCGTGGAGGCCTCCAACGGCAAGGAAGCCCTCGGCCTCCTTGATGGCAACAAGCTGAACCTGATCATCAGCGACGTGAACATGCCGGTCATGAACGGCATCGAGTTCCTGAAAGCCGTCAAGCAGCACCCGACATCCAAATTTACGCCCGTGGTCATGCTGACCACGGAAGCCGGAGACGACCTCAAGCAGCAGGGGCGCGCCGCTGGCG
>CAISDJ010000065.1 GCA_903884105.1 uncultured Pseudomonadota bacterium
AGCCTGCAGGAGGTGGGAAAACGGTGTCCGACGCAGCATAAACGGAGCAAGCTTCGAGGACAAATCAAGCTGGCGCGATCTGGTGCCCGAGTACCTCCCACGAGCACCGAGGGGGGCGGACTGCACGGCTTGCTGAGTCCGACTCCGCGCGAAGCCGTCAGCTTACCTCGGTTCCCGGGGCAGGTGTCTCGATGGATGCCAGGAAGTCGTGCGACGGTACTTTGGGCCGTGTTGGTCACGGAAGTGGCCCGGTCGCTGTTCATGGACTGGAGAAAGCAAGCCGAGAGACTCAAAGAGCTTTACGGCGAGTCAAGCCGAGAAGGGCTGTCAAGGAGGCGAAATGTTAAGGACGACTGGACTTCTCGAAGTAGGACTGATCAGAGACCTTCAGGAGCGCCTGTCGCCGGAAACCGGCTGGAAGCATCCGACGAGAGCGGCGCCAGTCCGGAGGACATTGAGCTAGTAATGACGCAGGCACCGTGCTCCCGCAGTACGGCTGTGGCTGCCCTCGAGGCGAACAACTTTGGCCGCACGCAGAAGGACATCGTCGAGGCCATCATGCGCATCATGCACGTCGCGACCGCCGCAGCAGCGAGTAGCGATTCGCAGCAGCATGTGGGTCTTCGGGATCCCGTGCTCGATTTGAGTGACAACTGTCGTGACCCAGCGCTTCAAGAAGGAAAAAATATCGTACATACTATACACGATGGGGTTCATGCACGATCAGTTCTGGTGATGCCTACCATGCAAGTTGAACCACGAGAAAGATTGATGTTCTTACTGGATGGCACGTATAACCGCGAAAATCGGAAACAAGGGATGGTCGATCTCGATCTTGGCAGTTCTGCTGGGCCAGCTAGTTCGAGTCTCGATTCCCGGTGCCGAGCATCTCGCCCGAATAGCAGCCGAGCTAGTGATCCATCTTCGCTCGATCAACCATTTCCGCAGCCTCTGGCTCAAAGTCCGTTAGTATCTGCACAAGGATGTGTCGACAGTAGCGACGACATGGGCTATGGAGGAGAAAGGCGCCCGGTGCGGGGGCCTTGCCACAATTGCGGGCGTGATGGTCACCATGCCTATGATTGCCCAGAGCCTCGCCAACATCGTGGCGGAGGCGGCGGCAAGGGCATCGGCAGGGGCGACGGCAAAGGCGGGCAGCAAGCTTTGGATGGCGCCATTGCCCCCTACATCTTGCCGCAGCTGCCGGGCCCAGAGCAACCCACCAACTCCATGAAGGGCAAATGGAAGGTCGTGATCCACACAGTTGGTCTGAAGTTTCTAGCAACTGCGCAAGTCTACGTGAACGACCAGCCCACCGGCATGCTCTTCAAAGATTGGATGGCGCACGCCCCAGGAGGACGTTGGAAGAACAAGACAGGACATCTCTTGCCCGGCACTCGCTCCTTCCAGGAGTCCGATGCCAGGTGGGCTAATGCGACGATCAGGGTGGACGAGGACAACTTGGTGCCCGTGCCCCTTGGCTTTGATATGTGGATGCACTTCGGCGATGGCGAATTCGTGCTGACCGACCCGGTGGATTCTACCGCTGTCACTGGCATTATAGTGAGGCGTCTCCATGACGGAGGATGCGGAATCATGCAGTTTGATCAGCTCCAGTCTTCGTCCAGTTGTTCCACGCTCACGAGGGCTTGGAAGGAGATCGCCCAGCAGTTGCCTCCGGCTGCCGCCCATGCGCGCCGCCGAGCAGAACGGCAAGGTCGTGAGCACACGCCGGAGATTCACTTCTTGGTTTCTTGCAGGGCCGGGCGGCATAGAGCTCAGATGAGCAGCGAATGGATCGGACAAGGGCTCGAGACCTTCTTGGACGTGGGTTCGGTCGAGTTCGTCCGGCACCATTTGCGACCTGGCCCTCACGATTCGCGAGGTCGTTGTGGCTGCCATTTGGGCTACTGCAGCGTGTTCCCGCAGCGCGACAGAGAAAGGGCTAACCAGATCTGCATCGAGTACCGCGAGAAGGCAAGGGCGACCGCCCTGTACTTAGCGGCCAGCGCCCTGAACCAGCAGATGAATGGACCGAGGAGAATCGATAGCGAAGGCAGCTGGCCTCTGGCTAGCGCAGCCGCGGCAGATTCCAAGCAGGTGGACATCGCGCCGCCCAGAGTTGGTGCCGCGCCTCGCGCCCACTCGACTACCCTCGCCGAAGCCACGCAGAAGAGAGAAGCTGCGGAAAAGGAAGCCGCCAAGG
>CAISDJ010000066.1 GCA_903884105.1 uncultured Pseudomonadota bacterium
ACCGTAACCCCATCAACGAGAAGGGCGAGATCGGCGTCATTCTCGAAGACGGCAGTCGCTAAGCCCCCCTCACTTTCACTCTCGGCCACATCCATGACTTTGCCACGCAAGCTTCTGGTCCCGTTGTTCACGCTGCTGTTGTGCAACGGGGTTGCACAGGCGGCTGAGCCGCCCACTCCGACGGACGTTGCTCCGGGCAGCATCAACAACGAGGAGGTGGCATACCCCTATCCGTCCTCGTACCTGCCCCTCAGGTTGTACGGGCAGGACCTGCGCATGGCATACATGGATGTTCCTGCCGCCGGTCAGCCGAACGGTCGCACGGTGGTGCTGCTGCACGGCATGAACTTCGCGGGGTTCTATTGGGGCGGGCCGATCGACGTCCTGCGGCGCGCGGGCTTCCGGATCATCGTGCCGGACCAGATCGGGTTCGGTCGGTCATCGAAGGCGATCATCCCGTACAACTTCCATGACATGGCGCGGAACACGCAACTGCTGCTGCAACACCTTGGCGTTCCGCGAGCGACGATCATCGGCCATTCGATGGGCGGCATGCTGGCGGCCCGCTTCGCCACGCAGTATGCGGATGTCGCCGAGCGAGTGGTGATCTACAACCCCATCGGCGTCACGGACACGCGCTTTGACAGCCCGTGGCCCAGCATCGATGAAGCCTACGAACGCACGCTCGCGTCCACTTACCAGACCGTACGTGCCGGGATCTTCCGCTACGTCGCCCACAAGCCTGCCGCATGGAACGCGGAGTTCGAGAAGTACACCCGCATCCGGTATGCGTGGACATTGAGCGGCGACTGGCCGCGCTATGCGTGGGTCCAGACACTCATCCAGCGCCTGCCGTACCTCGATCCGGTCATCAACGACTGGTCGCACATCAAGGCACCCACGCTCGTCATCGGTGGCGCCGAAGACATGTTGCCCGGCAGCGCCGCGCTCTTCCAGGAACGCATGAAGTTCGTCGCCGCCAGCATTCCGGGCGGCAATGGCCGCGTCGTACTGCTGCCTGGCCTCGGCCATGTCCCCCATCTCGAAGCCCCGGACCAGTTCTATCCGGCGTTGTTGGAGTTCCTCAAGAAGTAGCTCTGCTGGCAGTCCCAGACGTCGACGGCCAGCAGTACATCGCCGTGATTTCCGGCAATGACCTGGTGGCGTTCGCGCTGCGCAAGTAGCGGGTGGTCCGCGAGGGCGATTCCTCGACGACTCGGCTTAGCGCCACCCCAGCGCGGGCGCGACGTGCTTCAGCACTGATTCGATCACGTGCGCGTTGTAGTCGACACCGAGCTGATTGGGGACCGTAAGCATCAGCGTATCGGCTTCGGCGATCGCATCGTCCTGCGCGAGTTGCTTCACGAGCACGTCGGGTTCGGCTGCGTAGGAGCGCCCGAAGATCGCGCGCGTCTGCCCGTGCAGCAGGCCGATCTGGTCACGGCTCTCGCCACTGCCTCCGAAGTACGCGCGATCCCTGGCATCCACGATCGGGAATATGCTGCGACTGACCGACACGCGCGGTTCGCGGGCGTGACCGGCCTCTTTCCATGCCTGGCGGAAGGCACGGATCTGCGCAGCCTGCTGGATATGAAAGGGCTCGCCCGATTCATCGTGCTTGAGCGTGGAGCTTTGCAGGTTCATCCCGAGCTGCGCCGTCCAGATGGCAGTGGCATTTGAACTCGCGCCCCACCAGATGCGGTCGCGCAGTCCCGCGGAATACGGTTCGACGCGCAGCAGACCCGGCGGGTTCGGGAACATGGGCTGCGGATTCGGCTGCGCAAAGCCCTCGCCGCGCAGGACCTCGAGGAACGCCTCCACATTGCGCCTGGCCATGTCGGCATCGGTCTCGCCGGCTTCCGGCGAGTAACCGAAATACCGCCAGCCCTCGATCACCTGTTCGGGCGAACCGCGGCTGACTCCAAGCTGGAGTCGTCCACCGGCGATGAGGTCTGCTGCACCCGCGTTCTCCGCCATGTAATACGGATTCTCGTAGCGCAGGTCGATGACGGCCGTGCCGATCTCGATGCGACGGGTGCGGGCGCCCACCGCCGCGAGCAACGGGAACGGCGAGCCGAGCTGGCGAGCGAAGTGATGCACGCGGAAAAACGCCCCGTCCGCGCCGAGCTCTTCGGCCGCAACGGCGAGTTCAATTGACTGCAGCAGCGCGTCCGCGGCCGATCGTGTCTGCGATTGGGCAGCCGGCGACCAATGCCCGAACGACAGGAACCCGATCTTCTTCATCCGTCCGCCCATGAGGAAACGTGAGTATGGCGGCCATCTTAACCCCGTGAGCGAGCCGGACGAGCGGGCTGGTTGAACCGGACGGCAAAAAGGACCCGCCCCTCCTGCTTTTCTCCGCGAGTCGGGTAAGATCCGCCAGTCTCGCAATCCGCGCCGGAACAAGGCTTTTGAGGACTTTCCATGAAGACCGTGATCTCCAACCTGACCAACGTCTCCACCCATGCCGACGGGTCGTTGACCCTGGGTTACACCAGCGCCAAGGAGAACCACACGATAGAGCTCAAGGCGGATGTCCTGGCCAAGCTGTACGTGCCGCTCCTGTCCAGCCACGCCGACGACCTCAACAGCCCGCTGTCACGCAAGATCAGGCCGGTCGGCTTGCGCCGGTTCCGCTTCGGCGAGGAAATCGGCATGTCGTTTCTGGTCGGGCAGAACGTGTCCTTGCACCTGATCCTGGACCGGTCATTGGCTGCTGCACTGCAGAAACTGCTTGAAACCTTCGACGACCAGAGTACCTGGAACGTCCCGACCCCGGGATCGGGGGCTGGCGCCGTGGCCCAGGTGCCTGCACCTCCCGGCGAAAACACCTGAGGCCTGGTGTCAAAGAATCACGTTCACGGGGACTTCGACGGCCTTTAAAATGGCTGGCGACATCCATCAGACCCTTACCCCTTGGTACCCAGGACATTGAGGTCGCTCATGAAAACTCCCTCCGTATTCTCGGCTTTGATGCGCGCGGCAGCCGGTCTGGTAGTTGCCGCCACGTTGAGTTTCACGGCGCTGGCACAGCCGCCTGGGCCTCCGGGGGAAAAACTCAAGGTCGTCACCGTGGCCGAGGGACTCAAGAACCCCTGGAGCATGGCGTGGCTGCCGAATGGCGACATGCTCGTCACCGAACGGGGGGGCTCCTTGAGGATCGTGCGTGGCGGCAAGCTGCTGCCTGCGACAGTCCCAGGCGTTCCGGCCGTCCGTGCCGTAGGGCAAGGCGGCCTGCAGGAAGTGGCGGTTCACCCGAAGTTCGCGGAGAACCACTACATCTATCTCAGCTATTCGAAGCCCCGCAACGACGGCAAGGAAGGCACGACGGCGCTGCTGCGGGCGAAGTTCGAGAACGACCGCCTCGTCGACGCGAAGGAGATCTTCGAGGCCAAGGCCTGGAACGATCGTCCCGGTCACTTCGGCGCGCGCATCGCGTTCGATCGCGATGGCTTCCTGTTCATGTCGGTCGGTGATCGCATGGCCGGCCTCGGCGGGCCGAATGGCTTCGATGCCACCGATCATCCGGCGCAAAGCCTGATGTCGCACCAGGGCAAGATCCTGCGCCTGCGCGATGACGGCACCGTGCCGCAGGACAATCCGTTCGTTGGCCGCAAAGACGCGCTGCCTGAAATCTGGAGCTGGGGCCATCGCAATCCGCAGGGCCTCGCAGTTCATCCCGTAACGAACCAGCTCTGGGAAACCGAGCACGGCCCGCAGGGCGGCGACGAGCTGAACCTGATCAAGAAAGGCGCGAACTACGGCTGGCCCACCATCGGCTACGGCGCGAACTACGTGACCGGCACCGAACTCCACCAGGGTCGTTCGCGCGAGGGCATGGAACAGCCGAAGGCGTTCTGGGTCCCGTCCATCGGCATCTCGGGCCTCATGTTCTACACGGGCGACAAGTTCCCGAACTGGAAAGGCAACGTGTTCATGGGCGGCATGTCGGCGCAATGGCGCCAGCTCGTGCGAGTCACCCTGGGCGGCGAGACAGTCGCCAATCGTGAGCCGCTGCTGTTCGGCCAGTACCGCTTCCGCGACGTTCGCGAGGGTCCGGACGGCTACATCTACATCGCGACCGACAGTCAGGGGCCCAACCAGACCAGCGCGATCATTCGTCTCGAGCCGAACACGTAACTCGCGAGAGCATGACGCTCGACCGACGAACCGCAACGGCGCTGCTGGTGGCGGCCGCGTTCTTCATGGAGAACCTGGACGCCACCGTGATCGTGACCTCGCTGCCGGCGATGGCGCGCGACTTTGGCATTGCGCCGGTGCACCTCTCGGTCGGCGTGTCGGCCTATCTGGTGGCGCTGACTGTCTTCATCCCGGTGAGCAGTTGGGCCGCGGATCGCTTTGGCGCGCGTCGCATGTTCATGCTGGCCATCGCGGTCTTCACGGGCGCCTCCGTTCTGTGCGCGCTCACCCAGGGACTATGGAGCTTCACTGCCGCGCGTACGCTGCAAGGCATCGGCGGCGCAATGATGGTGCCGGTCGGCCGACTGGTGGTGCTGCGCGATACCCCGAAAGAAGACATGGTCCGTGTGATCGCGATCCTGACCTGGCCCGCCCTGGTGGCACCGGTCCTTGGCCCCCCGATCGGCGGCTGGATCAGCACGCACTGGAGCTGGCGCTGGATCTTCCTCATCAACGTGCCGATTGGCATGGCCGCGATGGCAGCAGCATGGACGCTGATCCGTAGCAGCCAGCCCCAGCGTCCGCCTTTCGATACCCCCGGCTTCATCCTGAGCGGACTCGGCATTGGCCTGCTCCTCGGGGGCATCGAGGCGTTCAGCCGCCCCGATGTGATGGCGGTGGTCTCCCTTGGCGCCTTGCTTGCAGGCGTTGCGTTGTTGCTGCTGTCGGCTGTCCACTTGCACCGTGCCGCTCATCCCCTGTTCGGCCTGGCGCCGCTTCGCATCGCTACCTTTCGTGTCACTGCAATCGGCGGCTCGGGCTTTCGCATTGCCATCAGCGCCGCGCCGCTCCTGCTGCCGCTGATGTTCCAGCTGGCCCTTGGCTACACCGCGGTGCAATCCGGAGCGCTGTTGCTGTGGCTGTTCGTCGGCAACCTGGTGATGAAGCCGGCCACCACGCGAATCATGAACCGGTTCGGCTTCCGCACTGTGCTGCTTGGCAATGGCCTGCTGATAGCCGCGGGCTTTGCCCTGTGCGCGACGGTGACGGCAGCCACGCCCTACTGGATGATCTGCGTGCTGCTGATGTTCACCGGCATGACGCGCTCAATGCAGTTTACGGCGTTCAACACCCTCGGCTTTGCCGACGTGCCACAGGCGCAGATGCGCGATGCGACGACGCTCTTCTCAGTGCTGCAGCAAATGAACTCAGGCCTGGGCATCGCCGTCGGTGCACTGGCCCTGTCGATCGCCGAAGCCTTGAGCGGTACCGCTGCGGGAATGGCAACCCCGCATGATTTCCATCTCGCGTTCTGGTTGATTGCGGGTCTCGCGCTGGTGGCCACTACCGACAGCCTGTTTCTGCCGGCCGGTGCGGGTGCCTCGGTACTGAACAGGCGCTGATTGCGCCCGAAGCGGCCGGCGCCCTACAGAATCTCGAACACCTGGTAGATCGCGCCACCGGCGACGCGATGGCCGCACGCTACTGACACCACGCGATTCAGCCAGTCGTAGCGTTCGGCGGCCGTTTCATAGTACGCAGTGGCGCGCATGTAGTACTCGGACGGATTCACGGGCTCGCCGCGGGCCATCCGGTCGAGCACCGCCTGTGGGCCGTGGCGAACGCCGGTGTAGGTCATCGCGATCAGCGCATCGTCATCGGTTTGCAGCAGGATGCGCACGTTCAGCGTGGTAGCACCGTCGCGCCGCAGCGATTGCCAGTCGCTCCCGCCCGAGAGCACCTTGCCACGCAGCTTCGGCCCTTCGAAGCGGCCACCGGTGATCTCGCCTATTCTCCGGTCATGGCCCGGCGTCGCCCCCACGATGTCGGGCTTGCGCACTTCGATCTGGAACGCGAACAACGCCCTGCTGGACAACGCCGACAGTTCCTTCGGCACCAGGTCAGCAAGCGACTCGGTCGTCATGGTACAGAGAAGGAGATGGCTTCTTTCACGATGGCTCCGACAGGGATGACTGTGGACTCGGGTCCGGCGCCATTCTCCCCGCATGAACTTGAGGAATTCAAGTGCCACACGGAGCCTCAGGACGCCGAGCCAGGGGCGCTACTTCCCCGAACCGCCCAGCGCCTTCTTGAATTCCTTGTAGTCGGTGGGCCGCTCCGTTGGCGGGTAGTAGTTCTGCGGGAACCAGCGCAAGCCGACGCGCATGATCTTGGAGTTCGTGCTCTCATCGAGCAGGCTCACGTCACGGATGAAGAACGCGAAGCGATTGCCATCGGGCAGCAGCGCATTGTCGGCGAATGGAAAAGCAAATGAAGTCAGGTCGAAATCGAAACGATAGTCCGACTCGACCGAGCTGCCTGCCGCCGGGGTGATGAGCACATGCACTCGCTCCGATGCGAAATCCGCCTTGTCGAACACGATCGACAGCGTGTCCTTGCAATCGGGTGAGCTGACCACGAAAGTCTTCAAGCTCGTGCTCGGGACCAGGAAGGTGCCAGCGTCGGATGACTGGCCGAACGCTTCTTCCAGCTCGGCATCACTCACGAACTGGAAGGTCGTCTCCATGGAGGCGGCAGGCGTGCACTTCGCTACCGGATCTTCCCAGAGCTGGGCAATCTGCCGCTGAATGACGCGATGGGCCGCTTGATGAAGATTCGATCGAGCCTGCTGGATGGCGGCCGGCAACAACGTACCGCGATATGCCGCAAGGCGATCGTCCGCATCCTGCAACAGCGGCTTGAGCTCGAAGTGCTCGTGGAAATTGAGCGTGAGCAGCTGTGCCAGCACGGCATAGCGGATGGGATCGATGTCCTTGTCCGCTTCCTTCGGGCCTGCAACCGGGCCGATGAGCTGCCCGAACATCGTCGCGCGCAACGAACTCTCGGCCTGCTCCCGCTGGTTGATCAATTCAAGGCTGGCGCGGTTCTGCTCGAAATGGTTGGCCAGCAACGCGGCCACGATGGCGCCGAGCGGCACTGTCAACTTCATCACCACATCCAGCCAGAACTGGACGTCGCGCCGGGTCTTGACCTCGGTGCGACTCTCCTCTGCCTCTTTATTCGCCATCGCGGTCCACGATCACTGGCAGCTGATGTTGGCGGTGGCCGAACCGTTCAGCGCCGCGATCTTCGGCGTGGTGCCATTCGGGCATTTCACCGTATAGACCCCGGTGTTGAGCGCCAGCGAATACTTGCCGCCCGCCTCGACTTTGAGGTCTGCGACCTTCGCGTCACCCTTGAGGACCGCGAGCACCGTGCCAGGCGGAACGCCATTGACCACGCCTTGCAGCGTCCCGACCTGCGCCTGCGCGATCGTGGCCGTGAACACCAGTGCCGCCGCGACCACCAAGCCTTGAAATCTGTTCATGTCGGTATCCTGGATCGCTGCCGAAGCAGAGGGTTGGGAGTATATAGAGGGTTCAGGGCACCATGGCTATCGGTCGCCGGCTCAGCCCGACAAGGACCGAACCCACACGACGAGATACAAGCCTGTCCACACTGTATCCGTCCCAGCGTGACTGCTTCCTGAACGACAGCCCCCCCCACCACAAGACTGGCCGACGGCAACGCCCGCGCGTATTGTTGCCGCTTCCACAGGGGGAAAGCTCATGAAACAAAAGATGTTCGTCTTGTTGGCAGGACTGGTGACGTTGGCCGGCGCCGCGTTCGCACAGCAGCAGCCGGCCGATCCGGTCCGCACGCCGGGGGCTCAGGCGGGCCGCGACCCCAATCGCGATGCCTTCATCATGAAGAACTGCAAGGCACCGGCCCCGACGCCCGCCCCCGCCGGCCCGCCGCCTGGACAGCGCCCCCCGCAATCCGCACAGTTCGAGAACGCCCCGATCGCGGGGATTCCGGGCGTCGTTGCGCCCGGGCAGCGGTGGCGGAAAGTCTGGCAAGGCAGCGGCAACAACACCGACAGCCCGATCGCGACAGACAAGGGCATCCTGCTGGCCCAGAACGACCTGAACCAGATCGCCGAGATCGGACTCGACGGCAGTCTCTCCGTGATCGCGAGCGACACCTATACCGGCGGCGCAATGGCGATCACACCGGCCGGCAAGCTGTATGTCGGCGAACGCGCGTTGAACCGCGGCATCTGGGAAGTCTCGCCACGCCGCCTCTTCACCAACACGATGAATGGCGAACCGCTCGAGTGTCTGGGCGCGGCCGTGCTCAACGACCTGGTGGCCGACCGCAAGGGCGGCATGTACATGACGATGGGTGGCGTCTACTACGCGAACGCAAAGGGCGTGGTGAGCGGCCGCTATGGCAAGGTGGGCGGCAACGGCATCGCCATGAGTCTCGACGACAAGACGCTGTATGTCACGGGTCGGTTGCCCGATGCGACGCCGCCCGCCGATCTCAAGCTGCCCGCGGGTGCGCCCACACCGACCGGCGGACTCGTGGCTTTCGACGTGCAGCCGGACGGTTCACTCACCAACGAACGGCAGTTCTCGTGGGCCGGCAACGACGGCACTGCGGTCGATCTGCAGGGTCGCTTGTACACGCCAGGCAATGGCGGCGCGTGGATCATCGATCCGAAGACCGGCGGCTTCCAGGGCTATATCCCGACGCCGCCCGGCACGCACGGCCTGCACTTCGGCGGACTGAACCGCAGCACCCTGTTCGCCATCACGTTGAACGTCGAAACAGCCGTCTACGCCATCGACACGCAAGTGAAGGGCTACCAGCCTGGCGAGTGGCGCAGGTAGCACCATCGCGGCTGCGTTGCCCCAATGCGTGGAGACAGGATGTCAGGGCATCAATCCGCGCGGGCTGCACAGGGGGATCGAACCCCGATAGGCGTCAAATAGCGCGGCCCGGCCGGATGGCTTCTGCAGGATTTTCCGCCACCGGGCGGCTTGCTTGAAGCGCTCCGGCCCGTTCGGGCTCGCTCAGTCGCTGCAGAGCGAGGCTACTTGGCTGTTGCCCAATTGCTGCCTTCCGCTGTGTTCTTGACACCATTGATGGAAATGATGCGCGTATAGCTGCCCCCATTCTTGCCGTCGCGCAACGGGTTCATCGTCAGGACGACTTCATCCCCGACCTTCATCGTGTCGCGCAGCACGCCGCGGCCCATCATGTTGCCGATGTGGGACATTTCGATGGACCACTTCTCGGGTGCATTGTTGGCACCCTTGATTTCGATGGACAAGTACACGTGCGGGTTCATGTAGCTGACCGCCGCGACCTTGCCGGTGAGCGTCGCCTCCTTGCCTTCATCGAACATTGCATGCGAGTGATGCGCCTGTGCAACGAGCCCGAACGAGGCGGTCGCCAACGCCAGCACCGCCGCTCCAGCTTTCCGAATTCTGTTCCTGTACACGATCATTCCTCCACTCACTATCTCTGCTTGCATTCCCGAGGCCGCTCGCCCGGACATCCGGGCGATCTGGCCTGTCACTTCGCGGCCGTGCCGCCCATGAAGTCAGTCGCCTTCGGGAGGCGTCCGGCACGCTTGGCCTCTTCCGTCCGATTGAAGACCTCGGCCCACGGCCTGGGTTCAAACATGTTGTTGTACTGCGGATCCCCCACTGCGAACTCCGCGATCCGCCCATCCGTGTTGTGGTACGCGTTGTTGGTCGATACGCATTCGTTGTGCACCGGCGGCGGCGACTTCCAGTCCTTGCGCGGCGAATGGACCACCACCTCGTGCCACGGGAAGGCGAACGCCTTGGGGTCGTACATCGTCACGTCCACGACGATCTCGTTGCCGAGACGCTTCCAGCGCTCGATGATCTGCAGGTCGTCGCTGTACTCCGGCAGTCCGTGCCCCGAGAACCAGCCCTTGATGTCCTTGACCCAGACGACGAGCTCGTCGCGATCCCAGAACCCTTGCGACTGGCCGAACCACGACGGGAAGGCAAGCTCGGCCGGCACGAATCCGCGACCGTCGTGGTAGATCACGCGGTATTCGTTCACGGGCTGGTCTTCCGCCGAGATCATTACATGCTCGTCGAGCATGGCGTAGCGCATCGCCCAGCCGTCGCGGAAGTAGCCATTCGGGAGGCACTCATCTGCCGGCCACCAATGCGAACCTTCGAGCTCGGACTGCAAGGCCTGCGCAAAGCGCGGCTTGTACTCGTTCGACACACCGGCCCACACGTCCCTCACCTGGATGGCACCGCCAGTGACCAGCGTGCGCGAGTCCCAGTCCCCGGACCAGTCCGGCAGCGTGGCGCGCGTGTGCTTGGTACCGCCGCCTGCCGCCTGCTTCCACGCATTCCATTGGGCTTCTGCCGAGGCATACGGATACGGGCTCTTGAGCACGACGCTGTTGCCAGACCTGCCCTGCAGGCCCTTGTAGAACTCTGCAAAGCTCTTGCCCTCGGTGGCAGCCGATGTCCATTGCCCGTTCCACGTGCGGTTCCACCACTCGCCAGCCGTGAGGTTGTTGAAACGGTCATTCGAATCCGGCTTGGCTTCCGTCCTGAAGCGCTGCGCCCAGGCCTGCGCGGAGGCGACGCCCGCCAAGGGATGCAGCGGATCAATGGCGGCCGGGGCCGTCGGGGCCGCGGGCGCAGGCTGAGCCGCCTCGGTTGACACGGACGCCGCCGCCAGCGCAAGTGCCAGCAGGCAACTGGTGGCCACGGTAGTGCGACGCCGCGTGAGCTTCTCGAACATGTTCATCCTGTCGTTCTCCGGCTTGAATTCCTGCAAACGTGCAATCGTACTCAACGAGCGGCAGGGCCCGGGGGCGCCGGCTTGTTTGCAGCGCCGATCTCCTCGAGGAACCGGGTGACGACGATGGTCGTCTCGTCTCCCGGAATGCCGATATGCTCGTTTACCGTGAAATGGTCCTTCGAGTGCATCTCGAATGCCGTGGCCTTGAAGCCCTTGTCGCGCATCGCGGCGGCAAAGGCCTGCGACTGCGGCCCGACATCCCCACCCTGCCCGCCATACAGTATCAGCGCCGGCGGGATGTGCTTGCCCCGCGCGATCTGGTGGATCGGGGATCCGTTGCGCAGCAAGGTGGCATCGGTTGACGCGAAGACGTTGCGAACACCACCGCCCGGCTGGGTGTTGTCGAAAAAAGCGCCATCGACGCCAATGAAACCCTTCACGATGTCGAGCGACTTGCCGGCCTTCGCGAGGAACTGCTCGTCTGTGGCGACGAGGCCCGCCGACAGGATCCCCGTTGCATGGGCGAACAGCACGATCCTCGAGGGATCGCCTCCGTACCTGGCGATGTTGTCATGCAGCCATGCCAGCGCGTTGGCAACGTCTTGCACGCTGTTCGGATAGCCGCCGTCCGGCAGGAAGCGGAAATTCATCGGCACGAAGATCGCGCCGATGTCGCGCGTCAGCCAGTCCGGCTTGTTGCCAAGGTCCTTGTAGTAGGCCTTGTCCGAGCTGCGGAAGCCGCCTCCATGCACGAACAGCACGACCGGCATTTTCTCGCGGACCGGGTCCGGCACGTACAGGTCAAGGCTCACCCGATCGGGATCCTTCTTGTAGGTCGGGTCATAGACGATGTCGCGGTACCAGGTCATCGCCGTGCGCGGTTGGTTGGTCATCGTCAGGTGGGTGTGCTTTTGCGCATCATCGTGCGCACCGCTCGTCACCGGGAAGAGCGCCATGCTGCCTGCAAGCACCACAACTGCGTTGCGCAAAATGGAATGCCAACCGGCCTGTGGCGTCGTCGTTGCCATCGTCACCTTGCCCCCTTGGCCATTGTTTCCATGTACTCGGGGTACATCGTCTTCGCACCGCCGAGCACCGCGTCCTGCGACAGGTTGTGCTGCTGCGCGTACTCCATCAGGAACGGATTCTTGCCGGGCAGGTAGTGCGGCACATAGCCCGGCTTCCGGTTCGCGATCTCGACGACGATGTCGCACGGATAAGCCGCAATGCTTCGACGCATGTCGAGCGCGTAGTCGGAGCTGCGGATCATCGGCTCCGTGAAGTAGACCGGATCCTTGATGACGGCGACGACGGTCAGGTAGTTGCCGTGCCGGATGTAGTGTTCGGACAACGTGGCGAGGTCGCTGCGCGGGATGCCGTTGCGGCGCAGATACGCCATCTTGAGGTGCGTCGTCTCCGCGGCCAGCACGTCCCCGTCCCAGCGGGCCGTCGAGAAGCCCTGCCACGAGTGCCCAGCGTATTCCGGCGGATGGGCGCGATCGTCCATGTAGAACGTCCGCTCGGGTGCCTGCCATTCGCGGCGCGTCCGCCACGCGACGACTTCCTGCGTCATCGAATCCACGTCCTTCCACATGCGGAACTGCGAATGCCGCGAGCCGTAGTCGGCGGGATGCGGACGGCACTGGAATTCCTCGAGCGTCAGGATCGACGGGTCGTAGGCAAGGCCGACCTGCCTTGCGGAGTCATTGATTGGCAACCCTTCGTATTCAACCAGGGACGGCCCGGGTCCCCGCTCCGGCTGGTCCTCGTGACGACGCTCCGCCCAAAGGCCCGTGAGGTCCACTTCCGCCTGCGCCGGGACCTGACCCAGGCCTAGCGCCACGATGAGCAGGCTCTTCCAAAGAACGGCGGTCATGCGGGAAGTACTTCTCCGGACGGCGCGTCCGGGGCAATGACCTGCAAAGCACCTTGCCTCGACCTTCACTGCAGTACCCTCCGGTTAGAAGTCCGTCGCCGGCCGCAGCCGGCGACGGACCGATCCGATGCCTTCGGCTTTCCGTTACTGGAAGTTGTAGCGGAACGACAGGGCGAACTCGCGCGGGGCACCCAGGTTGCCGAAGTTGATCTGCACGTCAGGGATGTTGAAGCCGCTCACCCGATAGTACTCGCCCGTCAGGTTGGTCCCGGCGAGCGAGAGGCCCCAGTTGCCGCCCGGCGCGTCATAGCCGACGCTGGCGCTCAGCAGTCCGTAGGCCGGCCGCTTCACGCGGCTCAGGTCATCCTGGTTCGTCCAGGTTTCATCCTGCCAGCCGTAGTCCGAGCGGTACGTGACCTTGCTGCCTGCTGCGAGGTCCTGGTTGAACTGCAGGCCCAACGAGGCTGAGTACTCGGGCGCGAACGGGAAGGGCGTATCAAGCGTCAGCTGATTGACCTGGCCAGGGTTGCCAAGGTCGGTGTACCCCGCGTCCAGATAGGCCAGGTTGAAGTTGACGCGGAATCCCTTGCTGACGACAGCGGCACCCTCGATTTCGAGGCCCTTGATCTTGGCCTGGCCTGCATTGGTGGTCCAGCGCGTGGTTGGCACCAACTCCTGCTGCACCTGGATGTCGTCGTAGATGCCGTAGAACAGCGACGAGTTCAGACGAACGCGCCCCCCGAACAGGTCGGAGCGGATGCCGAGCTCATAATTGTTGAGGACCTGGGGATCAAACGGGAACAAGCCTCCATTCGGCAGCGACGGGACTTGCTGCGCGATGGGACGCGGATCGACCGAGGTGTTGATGCCGCCGGCATCGAAGCCCATCGAGTAGGTGAGGTACGTCATCAGGTCGGGCGTCCACTGGTACTGCAGGGACACGCGCGGCGTGACCTTGGAGTACTCCGTCGTCTGCTCGAGGCGCACACTGGATACGCAGAAGCTCTCAGACAGCACGCCGTAGGTCGGCGTCGCCACGCAGGGGTTCAGCGTCCTCGAATCCGACGTGATCTTGGAGTAGCGCACGCCGGCCGTCGCCGAGAACGCGTCCGTCACCTTGTAAGTGCCCTCGGCGAACACGGCCCTCGACGATTCGGTCGGGTTGCTCAGGCTGTTCCTCGAGCCTGTGGACGGAATCGTCAGCAGGTTGTTGCCGAAGAACGTCCTGAGCGCAGTGCGGTTGGCCGTCGTGATCTCGAGGTTCTGCCAGCGCGACGAGAACGCCCACTGCGTACCGGTGTCGTAGTACACGCCGGCCGTGAAGTTCAGACGGTCATAGTTGCCCTGCAGCTGCAGTTCCTGGCTGAACTCATGGCGTTCCGTGTAGCGCCACTGTTCGAACAGCACGTACTCGGTAGCGTCGCTGTCACCGTAGTGGGCCCAGTCGAACTTGCGGTAGCCCGAGATCCAGCGCAGCGCCAGGTTGTCGTTGAGCTCGAAATTGACGTCGCCGACGAACGCGTACAGCTTCTGCTGGTATGACGGCCAGGTCTGGTTGGACCGCGTCTTGTACTCGCCCGGCAGGGCTGCATTGGTGAGCGGCGCGCCAGTGAGGCCGCAGCTGCCCGCGATCGACGTCAGGCACGTGTTGTACAGCATCGGATCGTTCGGCGTGGCGGTCGGCACGCCGTTCGTGTTGTTGCGGGTCACGAGCCCCGGAGTCACGGCGAAGAGCACCTGGGGGTCGCCGTCTTCGCGGACGTTCGAGTATTGTCCGCTCAACTTGACCTTGAGGCTGTCGGTCGGCGACCAAAGCATCGCGACCCGGAACATCTTCTCCTCAGTCCCACCAAAATCCTTGTCGACCGTCGTGCTGTCGACGAAGCCACCTCGGTGGAGGCGTGCGCCGGTGAACTTCGTGAGCAGCGTGTCGCTGATCGGCACGTCCACGTTCGCCGTCACGTCCATGCGCTCATCGGTGCCTACCGTCGCGCGTACCCGCGCGCCGAAGTCCTTCTGCGGGTCCTTGGAGATGTACTGCAGCGCACCGCCGATGGCGCCCCGCCCGAACAAAGTGCCCTGCGGTCCACGCAGCACTTCGACGCGCTCGAGTTCAACGACGCTCTGCAAGGCGCCCTGGCCGCCGCTCAGATACACGCCGTCCATGTAGCGGGACACACCGGGAATGCCGCGCATGCGGAAGTCACCCGACGACGTGCCTTGCGTGGAGCCACCGCCCGTGATCTGCAGGTTCGGCACCAGCACCGCCAGGTCCTGCACGTTCGAGATATTGCTCTGCTCGAGCTGGTCCCCGGTGAACGCCGCGATGGTCAGGGGAATTTCCTGCAGGCTCTCCTCGCGACGACGCGCGGTGACGAGCACTTCCTGCACGGCCACCTCGGTGGCCGACGCTGCGGGTGCGGCGGCCATGACGTGGGAAACCGGCAGCGCCATCGTCGAGGCTGCCAGCAGGGCCCAATAGGAAGTGCGACGCATGGAATCCAACGCTCGGTTATTCACTGATAATGTCCCTCGGCTGACTTGAATTCTTGTTTGGTGCGGTGCGGCGCGATCGATTCGCTCAGGCATGCCCCTGCTATCCTGGCAATATAACTCTAATTGCGGCAGTTTTACGAATTAAGTTTATCTTGGTGCAACGGTTGGGCGCTGTCGCCACACTATTATCGACCGATGGAACGCGAGATCCGGTAACGATCCGATGGGCATGAGCCAGGACGATGGCTGGACCTCGGCGCGCTCCGATTTCGACACGCAACGATAAGGGCTACCAGCCCGGCGCGTGGCGGAGACAAGAGGCTCGGGTAATCCGGGACGGTGACTCGAGGTCGAGTGGGTCGCCGCCTGCAGAGGACAAGGATCGACTTAAGGCTCGCCTTCGAGCTTGCGCAAGCGCACTTCGACGCCCTGCGTGGACTTGAGTGCGGCCTCGAATTCTTCCGGCTTCGCACCACGATAGTGGTACGGATAGACGATCCGCGGTTTGAACGCCGCCGCGCAGACGGCCATCTCGGCAGGCGGACTGGTCCGCGGCGGATTCATCGCGAGAAACGCGACGTCGATGTTCTTCAGCGCCTTGATCTCCGGCGTGCACTCCGAGTCGCCTGAGACAAAGAGTCGCTTGCCCCCCAGGATCAGCACATAGCCGCTGCCAACGCCGCGATGGTGATACGGCTTGTCGGGTACAGGCCCATAGACCAGGTTGTACATGGGCACGCCTTCAAACCCGATGCCCAATACGGTCTTGTGGTCCGCGTCACCCACTGCTTCGACCACGCCGCACCCCGGCGCACAGTTCAACGTATCGATCACGGCAGGCGGGCCCACGAATACCGTGCGGGGCTTCTTCAGCTTGTCGACCATCGCGCGGTCGAGGTGATCCGCATGCGTATGCGTGATCACGATCATGTCTGCCTGCGGCAACCCCGTGTAGTCGCCCTGGCTCCACGGATCGATGTGGATCACCTTGCCGGCGAACTCGAGCATCACGCTGCCGTGAAAGACCGGTGTGATGCGGAGCGTGCCCTGCGACGTCGCAATGTCGTCGCTCTGGCGCGGCGGGGTCGCCGTATATGCGAGTGGAGCCAACGCCAGCGTGATCGCCGAGACCGCGACTCGAGCGCGCCTGCTTGTTCCGATCGCCATGACCGACCCTCCACTTTAAGCAAGACCTCAGTGTGAACAGGCTTGCGGCCAACAGCAACTCTGGCGCAACGACGCGTGCTACCCGGGGGACATGCCGTAGGTGGAGTCCTGTTTCGGCAACGAGCGGCAGGGCGATCCTGCCACGCCTTGTTCATTCCAGCGTCACTCCTGGGTCACGCAGCTGTATGACCCTATGCGTCGTTCGCCTTCCCTACTCAAGGACATTCCATGAACCACGCCATTGCCCGGGCCGTGGCGCACGCGCTGATCGTCGCAGCCGTCGCCCCCGCCTTCGCCCAGACCGCCCAGGATTCGTCGGCACACAACGCGACCGCAATCGCGCTCGACGAGATCGTCGTGACGGCACAGAAGCGCGAGACCAACCTGCAGGACACGCCGATCTCGGTATCCGTTTTGACGGCCGATGGACTCGCAGACCGCCACGCAATTTCCCTTGCCAGCCTCGCAGACGGGTCGATCCCTTCGTTGCGTGTTGCCCCGTTTGCCACGCGTTCATCGGCCCTGAACATCGGCATCCGCGGCATCGGCGCTTCGGGCGACGCGAATCAGCCTGCACGCGATGCCGGCGTGGGCGTCTATGTCGACGGCGTGTTTCTCGGCCGGGCCCAGGGCCTCGGCACCGCGCTGCATGACGTCGAGAGAATCGAGGTACTCAAGGGACCGCAGGGCACGTTGTTCGGCCGCAATACCGAAGGTGGCGCCATCAGCATCGTGACCAAGGCGCCCACCGGCGCGTTCCACCTCGATACCAAGATCGACCTCTCAAGCTACAACGGGGCCGGAACCGCAGTCCATCTGGATCTGCCGAAAGTCAGCGACTTGAGCTTCAAGATCGACGGCCTGCTGACGAAGCGAGATGGCACCACCGACAACCGGATGCGTGGCGAAGGCGACTTCAACTCGTATGACAAGCGTGGTGTACGCGTTACCGGACTGTGGCAGCCAAGCGGCCGATTTGCAGCCACCTATGCTTACGACAACTCGTATGACGCCACGACGCCGTATCACGCCCAGCTGCTACGGGCCGGACCGTTCGCGAGCGCCCTGCAGCGTGCTGGCGCCTCGGAAAAGCGCCGCAGCGCGTCAATTCTCGGTGGCCCGCAGGAAGACAATATCGGCAGGGCCCTCGGTCATCTGCTCTCCCTGCAGTGGACGCTGACAGATGCGATGGAACTGAAGTCGATCAGTTCCTACCGGGATCTGGAACAGGGCCAGTTCGATCAGGGCTTCATCGATGCCATTTCCACCTTCTCGCCCAACGGCACTTTCGGTCGATACAGCCTGGCCCAGATCTCGCAGTACCAGTACAGCGAGGAACTGCAACTAATTGGCCATACCGACCAGATCCAATATGTGGCAGGCGCGTTCTACTACAAGGAATCGGCAGGCGACAATGCCCAGACGCCACTGACCAACCTGTGGGATGCGACGGGCACGTCCTATACGATCAATCCTGCCAATGCGCCACTGAACCTGGACCGGGTGACCGTCGACCGCGCAAGCCGGGCATGGACCAACAGCCTCGGCATGTTCGGCCAAGCGACCTGGACGCCGGCTTCGTTGCAGAGATTGCACGTGACCGCCGGCGGCCGTTACACCAAGGACGACAAGCAGGGAAAACTGCACACGCTGAACGGCGCAGCGTCGACACTCGCGTTCGACAATGCCTGGAGCCGCTTCGACCCGATGGTCAATGTCGCCTATGACCTGGGCGATGCCGCGATGGCTTACGCGAAGTGGAGCACCGGCTTCAAGGCCGGCGGTGCCAACTCGCGCTCCCTCACTTACCGAGCCTTCGACCCCGAGGAGGTGACCGCAGTTGAACTGGGCCTCAAGAGCCAGTTCTGGGACAACCGCGCGCGCCTGAACGTGGCCCTGTTCGATTCGACGATCAAGGGCAAGCAGATGGATTTCTTCTTCCCCTTCACGGTGGGCGGGTCGCCGCGCACGGTATCCGATACCACCAACGCGACCACCGACGGGGAATCCCGCGGCGCGGAGGTCGAGTTCAGCATTGTTCCGGTCAGCAACCTGACGGTGAGCCTGAACTACACGCTGACGAAGATCGATGCATTGCAGGCACCGAATCCGTACGTGAACGGCAATCCGCTCTCGACTGTGCTGCCGCTGTATGCACCGAAGAATGCCGGCAGTGCTGCGATCGACTACCGGCTGCCACTCGGCTCCAGCACGCTCAAGTTCCACGTGGACGGCAACTGGTCTGACGGCTACTACACCAGTGAAATCGAACAGACCGAAACCGACCCGTCGCTTGTTGTGAATGCGCGAATCGCGTTGGCGGACCTGCCGCTCAACAGCACCGGCACCACGGTGGAGTTCGCATTGTGGTCGCGCAACCTGCTGGACGAAGAGCACCTCTTCTACAAGAGCAACAGCGCGACGCTCGGCACCTACGGCATTTTCAACGATCCGCGTACCTATGGCATCGAAGCCCGCGTTCCTTTCTGAGAGACATCATGGACAACACGAATCGCAGATCTGCTCTTCTCGCGAGCGCGCTGCTCGCGGCGCTAGCCTTCAGTGGTTGCGCGAATCGCCCTGTGGCACAACCGGTCGCCGCAGTCGCAGCTCCCGCTGCTGTCGCGCCCGCGTCGGACGACGCCAAGCGTCTGATTGCGTTGCAGGGAGCACACAACGTCCGCACGTTCGCGAAGCTCCGGGGTCGACATGGCGCCATTCCAGAAACCAGTTTCGTACGCGCGGCGGACCTGAACCAGTTGACAGCCGACGATCGCGCGACGTTGGCGGCCGCACACGTGGTGCTGGACGTGGATTTGCGCACAGCCGATGAGGCTGCCAAGGCACCTGACATGCTTGCTGCGGATAGCCGCTTCAAGTACGTGCGCATCTCGCTGCTGGGCACGGAGCGCATCGACATGTCGAGCCTTCCCGATACGCTCGGGGAAGGGTACGTGGAATGGCTGTCGGCCGACCAGGCGCAGTTCCGTGAGGTGTTCGAGACGATCGCCTCGCAGAAGGACGGCGCGGTACTGTTTCATTGCACCGCCGGCAAGGACCGCACCGGCATGATCTCTGCCACCTTGCTGTCGCTGGCCGGTGTTCCGCGGAACGCCATCGTCCACAACTACGCCATCTCGGCCCACTATCTCCAGCCGATGATGACGGGCAATTCGCAACTGGCAGAGATGGCGAAGTCCAACCCGAAGCTGGTCGGGATGATGGGTTCGCCTCCCGACGCGATCGAGGCTTTTCTCGATGAGCTCGACCGCAAGTACGGGGGCGCCCACGCCTACCTGAAGACCATCGGGCTCAATGACGCCGCAATACAGAGCCTGCTGGTGCGACTGGGCCAGAGCCGGTAGCGAACCACCGGGACGAGCTCAGGCTCGCCCGGCGGCGACGCCCGAAACGCGGACATGGACCCCTTGGGACCTACCTGTCCCCAGGCAGCACAACCTGCAGCTTGCCATCCACGATCGGATTGCGATCTTCCGGATTGCCACAGACTTCGGGCTCCGATGGCCAGGTGCCCGCTGCCCTTCGAGCGTACCGCTTGGTCCAGGTCCAGGGCTTGGTCAGTGCGACCGGATCCGTGATGGTGACTTGATTCTCGATGGTCTTGTCATCGATGGAACGGATCCGCTCCACGTACTTGGCCTTGTCACTGAATTTCACTGGCGTAAAGTCGCCCCAAAGGCCCTGCTTGACGTTGATGGTCTCGACGACCAGCGTCTGGCCTTCCCAGTGACCCGTGGACCATCCCCTGATGATCGGCCACATGTCATCCTCGGGTGGAAGCGCCCTTCCGTCCGTCGGGATATAACGAGACTCCTTGTCGACAATGATCGTGGTGGCTTCCGGACTAGCGATGAACTGGTAGTCCCACGGACCCGCCATGACATGAGGCATGCCAGCGGCGCAATAGAGCGTGTGCGTGTCGGTAATCTGGTCCGGATAATTGGGATCGCCCTGATGTTCGGCATTCACCAGGTCCTTTGTATACTGGGCTTCCCACTCCTCGTTGTAGGGGGGATTGTTACGGATGCCAGGCACGAACGTGGGCGCATCTTCCCGTTCGAGCAACTGCGGAGACCCGACCAGATGCCAGACGCCGCTCCAGTCCGGGAGATTCGCGAATTGCTCAACGCGCCCTGCTGAATTCACTCCTGCCTTGGCACTTGCCGGCTGCTCTTTGGTACAGCCCGCCTGAAGAAAAATGACAGGCACGGTAAACAGAGCGCATCTCAGCAAGCGGGTGAGACGGACCTGTAACAACGGATTCCATGAGAAATGGGTAGTCATGCTGTTGCCCCTTCTTTTTGGTGTTCTTCTGCAGACCTAGTTCTTGAGCACGGTGCCATCGGGCAACGTCGCACTGATCAGGGAGGCCCCGCGCCTGCCGTCACGAAGGGGATGGGCTTCAATGACAACTGAATCACCTGCCTTCAGGCTTTTCGGCTTCCACCCTTTCTTGTTGAGTCCGGCCGGTGAAGTGGCCTCGATGCTCCACTCGACTGCAGGGCCCGAGTCGCCCTTCACCATTACCTGAATCCAGACGTGCGGATTCGTCCATTGGTAGTCCTTGACGACCCCCTTGAGGGTCATCGAGGCATTCATGTCAAAAGGGGCGAATGAATGATGTCCGAAGACGGGGGCGCCAACCAGCAGGGTCAACACGCCTGCCAATGCCATTGCCTTCTTCCTGGTCGTAAGTTTCATCGTGTCAGGTCTCCATTCGGATGGTCTTTGCCGTTGAAAGTCTCTGGTTGAACCTCGCGAGCCCCGCTGGATTGTCCGTCAGCGGGAAGGGCCGAACTTCAGCTCGGCAGCGATCGCTGCCAGTACCAGCCCACCCACGATCGTGAGGTTGGCGTTGGTGAACATGCGTTCCGTGAAGGCTTCCTGTCCCTGGAATCTCCAGAAGGCGTGCGCGATGGGAATCGTGCCGGCCGTGAACAGCCCCAAAGCGCCGGCCCCGATCCACGCCAGCCGCTTGCCGAAGATCATCAATGCGGAACCACCGAGCTGGATGATGATCGTGCCGATGGCAAAGAACACCGGCGGGTTCAGATTGAAGTGCGCCATTTCGCCTTGTGCACCGGCGAAGTCGAAGAGCTTGGTGAAACCGCTCTGCCAGAATGCCGAGGTGACCACCACCATGCCGACGAAGTACAGCCAGCCGGATTTGAGCACGCCGGAAATGAAGCTCGGATTCATGAGACCGACCTCGTTGATTCTTGATCGACAGGTTCTTTATCTCAGCCGACGTCCTGCCCTGCTCCGGACGGCGGTCATGAGTCTAGCGCACGGACTCCCACTTCCGGATACCTCCTCGGTGAAATAGGCCGCGGCCCGCCACCGGCTTGCGCCCGGGCCAGTCGAGTGCCACATCGCCGGCCTCAGCGAAATCGTCAGGCACCCTCTGCCCATGTACGATCCGGGCCGCAGTGCTGCGGCGCTAGATGACAACAGCGGATGGCTCACCAGAATAGGCTTTGCATCCCGCCTCGAACAGGCCACGACGCGCCACTGCCGCTTCCACAAGGGGAATCCATGAGTGATCGACGCACGTTTCTGAAAATGATGGCGGCTGCCGGCGCCGTCTCACTCGCGCCAAGCGGCGCATTCTCGCAGGATCGCGTCGCCAAGCTCAGCACGAAGGGGGGCGTCATCGATGTCCACCACCATTTTTCCGCGCCCGGAGGCATCATCGCGGGTGGACAGCCGTGGAGCGCAGAGCAAGCGCTCGCCCAGATGGACAAGTTCGGCATTGCCGTCTCCATCCTGTCGATGACGCAGAACGGCGATCTCCTTTACGACGGCACCGAGAAGGGAAGGTCAGCTGTCAGGCGCGGCAACGAGCATGGAGCCATGCTGATGCAGCAGCATCCGACGAAGTTCGGCCTGATGGCGGGGATTCCGCTCCCGGATGTCGAGGGGGCGCTCAAGGAGATCGAGTACGCGTACGACACACTGAAGGTGGACGCCATCGGCATCTACACCAACGACAACAAGGGACGCTGGCCCGGTGATCCGTACTTCGAGCCGATGTGGCAGGAGCTGCACCGCCGCAATGCGATTGTCTATGTGCACCCGCTGGCCCCCACTTGCTGCAGCGACCTCAAGTATGGTCCCGCCGCGTCGATGCTCGAATACGATTTCGATGTCACCCGCGCGGTTGCGAGCATCGTGACCAATGGGGTGATGTTCAGGAACCCGAACATCCGCTTCATTACCGTGCATTCAGGCGGGACGGTTCCAATGCTCGCGGGCCGCATGAAGGACCGCGTACCGCCGGGTGCGGAGAAGTACCTGCCGAATGGGCTCTATGCCGAGCTGCGCAAGTGGTACTACGACATTGCGCACGCGAGCTTCCCCTGGCCGATGGCCGCCATGCGGGCCTTCATGCCCGACTCGCAGGTGCTGTTCGGTACCGACTACCCGGCGCAGTCCATCGAGACGACGGTGAACGAACTGCCGGGCCTGCATCTTTCACCGCGCTTCGAGCGGATGATGTATCGCGAGAATGCGGAGCGCTTGTTCCCGCGATTCAAGGCCTAGTCGGCATCCTTGATGCGGCTCAGGTGCGATCGATGCCAAGGCTGCGGGCAAGGTGGGTACCACCCACGAAGAGCACGCAGATTCCCGCCAGCTCCATGATTTCTTCGTTGTCGAAGACCTCATGGAGTTCCGCGTAAACCGCATCGAAGCGCGACGGATCCCTGGAAGCGTTATCGAGTGCAAGCTCTCTTGCAAGGCGGAGCGCTGCTCGCGTGCGGGGGTTCGGGTGATGGAAGTCGGGCAGCGCGCAGTTTTCGATGGCCTGCTCCGAAATGCCGCCTTCAATGGCTTGGGTCGACCGCTGCGTCGAACAGAAGCTGCAACCGAGCAGTTGCGCGACACAGTTCCGCATCAGCTCCTTGATCTCGTGTTCGACACGGCCATTGCGAAACACGGTATCCCAATACTGCGCGAACGCCTTTGCCACACCTGGATTGGACGCGAGCGTCTGGTACCACGCCGGTTTGGGGGTTGAGAGGCGGCGGGCCTTCTCGATGATCCCGTCGAGCTCAGGATCGTTGAGCTGCGAGATATCGACCAGCGGCATTCTCGGTGCCGGAGCGGCTGGATCGGCCGCGACATCTGACATCTTTGCGGACATCTTCAGCTCCGAAGTGGTGATGAGCGACAGCAAGGCAAGCCCACCTTGGGTCAGGTGGGCTCAGCCACTACGACGGCCCTCAACGGACGTTCGATTCCGGTCTCGTCGACAGCAGTTTGTCGTTCAGGTCAGGCAGGCAGTAAGCCTCTTCGATGTCCGCGGACTCGTAGCGGAACCACACCTTCGTATTGATCCACTCCCCTTCCCAATTATCGGGGTCGGTCATGATGAAGGTGTCTTCCAGGATGTTGCCGTTGTCCTTGAGCTTGATGCGTTCCACGATCTTCAACTGGGGGCCAGCCGGGATCCCGGGCTGCACCCAGTGACGCTTGGGCGTGAAATTGATGGTGTCGACGACCAAGGTGTCGCCTTCGAAATGCCCGATGGAATCGCCCGCGTAGCTCGGCGGCTTGATTTCAGGATCGGCGTGGGGGCGCCCATCGAGGTAGATCCAGCGTGGCTCATGCTTGAGCATCTGCATCATGAAAATCATCGTTGGCAACTGGAACGTCTGGTTAGGCCAGACGCGGGTCATGCTCTCCGGCATTCCGGCCGGGAAGCACTCGCCTTCGTCGTTTTTGTAGGCCTTTCCGGCAGCGACCGCGGCGCGCGACGCGTCGTAGCTCGCTTGTGCAGCCGGCTTGAGCTTGGGCAGGGGCAGATACTGGAAAACCCCATTGCCCCGGTTCATCGCCGGACTGAACATCCAGTTTCCCGTCAGGTTAAATGGCGGAGCGGGCCTCTTCTTGGCCAGATTCTCGCGGGACAGTGCGCTCGGCGGCTGGCCGGGAATCACGTCCTGCTTCGGTATCTCGAACTTCTGCTGGTCTTGCGCGCTCGCGACTGGCGACATGGCTGCGGCCAGCAGGAGAAGCAGAACCCATTTCCCGTGTTTTTCGCACAGCTCCGTGGAGCTCCGCACCGATTCCGATTGGAGTTTCATTGTCTGGATCCTCGCGACGTCAGCTCTTTGGAATGCAATGAGTCTAATAATTGGCGCCGAGATTGCTTTTCAGGATCGTACCGTCGGCAAGGATCACTCGGTGCAGCATTGCGCCCGGACGGCCGTCCTTGAGAGGTGCCCCAACCGCCGTGACTTCGTCGCCGCTCTTGACCGAAGAACGCCGCCACCCGGCCAGCGCCATTCCACGAACCGACGCCGCTTCGAAATTCCATTCGGTGGCGGGACCGCCCTGCTCGCCAGGAACCATCAGGACGATCCGGACATGCGGATTCTCGAAGTCGAATTCCTTGATCGTCCCCTTGACGGTGATTTCGTTCTTCGCATCGAACATCGCAGACGAATGATGCGCGAGCGCGCTGCCGCAACCCAGCAGTAACGCAATCTGGAGTAGACGGATCGAAATATTTGTTGCAGACATGGTGGCCCCTGAACGTTGAAGCAAGGCTGTTTGACCCCGCACGTGCTGAAACCCGGGCGTGACTCTCGCGACGCCATCGCAAGGTCGGTCTTCAGTGGTCAAGGCCGACGGCAAGTACACAATGCGTGTCCGATATTATAGACCCGAGCACCGGTGGAGCAAGCCTCGCGGCCACCTATTTGGGGATTGGTGCCGCGCAAACAGGGCAATTCACATATGAACTCACGTTGAAAGGCGCAGTCCTCCCCGAAGGTGCACCCCCACTGGTTGCGCGAATCCTCGTCCCGACTGGCGAGATGAAATGGCCTGACTCGGGCCCGCGGCGATTGGACTGCGGTTACGAAGTTCCAGCACGAAAACACTCCGGCTCTGGCGACGCCTGTTGACTCGGGCTTGAACGGAAGACCCAGAGCAGACGATTGGAACGGCATCGACTCTGCCTCCGCCATTTGCTGCGGTGCTGCATGGCAACCGCGAAACGCGCACCGGGACCCTCTACCCGGCGAACGCAACGAGGCCTAGGCCTGCTCCCGGAACTGCATGAGGAACCATACGAACGTCGTGTGACATCCCGAGCGAACGTCAGGGCGTGATGCGCAGCAGCTCGCCGTCTTCCTCTTCGGTCAACACATACAGGGCGCCTTCGGGTCCTTGCCTGACATCGCGGATGCGGCGGCACCGGTCGACCAGCAAAGGCTCTTCGGCAACGACCCGTTCGCCGGACAGCTCAAGGCGCACGAGCCGCTTGCCTGCCATCCCCCCCACGAACACCGAATTGCGCCACTGCGGGAACAAGGTCCCCGTGTAGAACAGCAAGCCCGATGGCGCGATCGAAGGGGTCCAGAAATAGACCGGCTGCTCGAGCCCTTCCTGCGCTGTCTTGCCGTTCAGGATCGGGTCACCAGAATAGTTCCGGCCATAGCTGATGAGCGGGAACCCATAGTTGCGGCCGCGGCGGACGATATTGAGTTCGTCCCCTCCCCTCGGACCATGCTCCACCGTCCACAATTCACCGGTGCGCGGGTGCAGTGCGCCCCCTTCCTGGTCCCTCTGGCCAATCGCAAAGATCTCCGGCCGCGTCCCGGGCTTGCCCACCCAAGGGTTGTCCTCGGGGATCGAGCCATCCGCATTGATCCTGAGCACTTTGCCGTAAGGGTTCTCCAGATGCTGCGGCTCATCATCGACCGCCTGCAGGCCACCGACCGGGGCCGCTCCGAGTACCAGCAGCTTGCCGTCGGCCAACTGGATGACCCTGCGGTCTGCGCCATCAAGCAGGACTTTGACATCCTCGAGGCGAGTGCCATCCGCGGACAATCGCGCCCGGGCCAGGCGTGAATAGCCATACTCCTTCGCTTCGTGTTCGCCGGCGGGCATCTCGATCCAGGCCTGCCATGCGGGCTGTTCGCCCTTCAGCACCCCATCGGCCAGCGGGGCGAAGTACGTGAAGTAAACGAACCGGTTGGTCGCAAACTGGCGGTCGAGCAGCACATCGTGCAACCCCTCACCGGCGACGACCTTGATCGGAGGCAGGCCCTGAATGGGCGGCGAGAGCTTGCCATCCTGGGAGACGATGCGCATGCGGCCCGGGCGCTCGGTCACCAGCATACGTCCGTCGGGCAGGAACGCGAGTGACCAGGGATGCACCAATCCATTGGCCAGCACTTTCACCTTGAACTGCGAGGGCTTCGTCGGTGCCGGGGCACGGGTCTGATTTGGAAAGGCAGGTGTTGGCCGGTAGGTATCGCTCCAGAACCGGCTCATGACGCAACGATCGACCGGCGGGGACGCCGCGGGAGCTGCGGCCTCAGCCGCCGACAGGATCGTCAATGCCGACGCCACTGCGAGGATTCTCATCATGCTTCGCGCCCCCCTCTCGTCGATGTTCAGGCCCAGGCAAACGCAATCGGCACACTTGCAGGGCTCTGTCCGAGTCGTTTCCGGCTCTGCCCTCTTCACATCGGGCCACAGCCGGACTCGAGGCCAAGAGAGTAAGCGCGCATTTGCAAGGAATCCAGCCCGGCCGGCACAGCCAGCGGGCGGTCGGCAAGGGGAAAGATCGAACAGGCGCCGTTGACGACGTCAGCCCTGCGGCTGCGAAGGCTCCGGGAATCCGAGCACTTCAGAGGTGTAAGTCTCCACCACGTGGCTGAAAGGCGTTCCATCGGGCAATGCCAGCACGGCCTTGTGTTGCAAGAGCTGTGGGGGCACTTCGAGCGTGGCTGCCCCTTGCGAGCGCGGCGGCGGAGCGTTCTCCCAGCCTTCAGGCAACGGTGACCAGAGCAGCACTGCGGAAATCGTTCGGCGGCGGTACTGCAATGCCTGCACGGCCTTGCCGAACGGAACATCACTGGAATCGAGCGCCAGATTCATCGCGGGTGTCAGACGCGCAGGGACATACCAGTTGTCGGCTTCCGAAAGCACGCGCGCTCCACAGTGAAGCCGCACCCTGCGGTACTTTACGGGCTCCGTGGCGCTGACGCCGAGCAGCGCCCGCTGTTCTGCCGTGGGTTGCTTGTCTACACCACGCACACGGTCCGCAGTCACGATCGCCGGTGAAGCGAGGTCGTGTGCCCCGCACCAGCGTTCGAGCGTGAGCGTCGCGCTGTCGTGCGAAAGAAGATCGGCGTTCAGGGATTGAAGCAGTGCGAGCGCTTCGAGACGCGTGGTGAAGGTGTCTCGCCATGGCGCTGCAGCGGGCCCCGATCCGCCATCGGCAGCGAGCGCACCGCCGATCGGCAGCAGGAAAAGACTGGCAAGCAGGCCTTTAAAGAGGGCGGCGCGCAAATTGATCCCTCACTTGGACCTGTGCAGTCATGCCGAGTTTGAGGTTCATCTTCGAAGTTGCACCACGGTGCGGGATTCGTTCTCCCGCACCGTGGCCTGAGTACTCAGACGAGGCGATCAGACCGGATGCAGCATCCGGTCTGATCGTCCTTACTCGGCCTTCCACATGTAGTGGTCGCCCATCTGCTCGAACTTGCCCATGCCGGGGACCGGGAAGTGGTAGGCATAAATGCGCCGAGCGCTCGTCGCCGACGCAGCGATGACTTCCTTGCGGCTGGCCTGCGCGGTGGCAGCATCACTGTCGAAAGCGATGGTCCATTCCGGCTGCTGCACGGAGATGACGCTGTGATGGACCATGTCACCGACATACAGGAGCGACTGGTCACCCGACGTGATCAGGTAACCCGAGTGCCCCGGCGTGTGGCCTTTGATTTCGACGGCCTTGACGCCAGGAACGAGGTCCGCGTTGGGCTCGAACTCGACCACCTTCGGCGTGACGAGCGCGACGATCGCCGCCAGCGGTGCCTGGCTCTTGAAGAACGCCCATTCGGCGGCCTGCATGTGGATCGCGGCATTCGGGAACGCGAGGGCGTCGTTGGCAACCAGCCCGCCGATGTGGTCACCGTGCGAATGACTGATGAAGATATCCGTCACGCTTGCCGGGTCGACGCCCGATGCGGCCAGGTTCGCCTGCAGCTTGCCGGCGTTGGGGCCGAGCAGCGCGCCGCCGCCCGTGTCGAACAGCAGCACTTTGTCGGCGGTCCTCACCAGCAGGGGGTGGATGGACAGGCTCAACGTGTCGGTCGGCAGGCCATTGGCGGTGAGCAGCGCATCGACGTCCGCCTTCTTGGCGTTGACGGCCATGACCTTGTTGTCATTCGGCAGCATGTTGCCGCCATCGACGATTGACGCGGCCTGCAACTCGCCGATCGTGAACGGCGTGACTTCGGCCGAGGCGTTGACCGCCGCAATGGCCGCAGGCGCAGCCGCGGCGGGTGCGGCCTCTTCCTTCTTGGCGCACGCCCCCAACACGACAACCAATGCAGCCAGACCGGCTACGTGAAACAGCTTCTTCATGACAGTTCCTTCAATGAGTGGAATAGAGCCGGATGCCGCCATCGCAGCGGCACCCGAAAAGTGAACCGAGCCATTCTAGCCGGGAAGGGACTTTATTTCTGTCCCCCCGTTTGCCCGGATGACACTCCCTACCGCTTGGGCGGCGCGATCAGCTGGCGACGATCCGCTCCCTTGCGCGGCGTGAACTTCTCGACCCGGCCGTTAAACGGCTCGGCCGTGTAGAGGTTGCCTTCCCCATCGACGCTGAACTGGTGGGTGCCCCAGAGTCCGCCGGGAAACTGGCCGTACGTGCCCCAGGAGTACAGCAGCTTGCCGTTGCGCTCGTACTTCAGGATCTTGTTGGTGCCGCCGTCGGCCACCCAAACGGACTGGTCTCCCGCTACATGGATGTACCACGGATCGACATTGGGCCATTCGTCCAGGAACTTGCCGTTGCTGTCGAACACCTGGACCCGCTTGCTGCCGCGGTCCGCGACATAGAGCCGCCCACTCGAATCCGCGGCGATGGAATGCACGATGCCGCTGAATTCACCGTGGCCCGTGCCCTGCTTGCCCCAGGCCATGAGGAACTTGCCGTCCTTGTCGAACTTCACGACCCGACGATTGACGTAGCCGTCGGTGACGAAGAACGTGCCATCCGGGAGGAAAGCCATGCCCGCGGGCCGCGCGAAATGCTTGTCGTCGTCGCCAGGCACCAGCCGTTCGCCCAGCGTCAGGACGAGCTTCTTGCCATCGTTGGTGAACTTGAAGACCTGGTTCAGGCCGTCGTTGACGATCCAGATGTGCTTCTCCGGATCGTACGGATTCATGTAGAGATGATGCGGACCCGCAGAGCCGTCCCACAGGGAGTCCCATTGCGTCCAGGTATCGGTGACGTTGCCGTTGCGGTCGAGGACCAGGATGTAGTGCTCGCGACGCGCCTCGTTGACTGCCGACGTCGCCGTTCTTCCCGTCATTCCGAAAATCACGCCTGGCCCAGGCTTCAAGTTGTCCGGCAGCTTGAGCTCGCCGCGCTGGACCATGATCACGCGATCCGCAGACTCAGCCAGCACTGCCGTGGTTGGCCCGGACACCCAGCCTTCGTGGCCGGGCAGCGGCAGCTTGGGCCAGCCCTGCACCACATCGTAAGGCCCCGTGAGGTCTTCGCCGCCCTTCTCCTGCGCAGCAACGACGAATACCGCCATCGTCAGCAATGACGCCACCAGAATACGTCCGTACCGCATGCATCCCCCTCGCTCGATTGTTGCTTTATAGCCAGGCATCCATCATTGCGACTGCCGCGCGGCGTGTCCACCCTGTCTCGGCTCACCAGTCGCTCTTTGACAATGAGCGCCACGATGCGAACCTGACTCCGAGGACTCCCCTGATCGCTACGCGCTCAGGCCGCGATCAGTTCGTGTTCATAGAACGGCCGTTGCTTGTCGTCCAGGATCGCCTGCAGCGCTTCCTTGGATCGTTCCCCAGGGGTCAGCCACGCGTCTACATTCTCTGGCTTCAGATTGATGATGCAGCGATCGTGGCCTGCGGCAGCAATTTCCGGGGGCGGCTCGTCCGTGATGGCGGCAAAGGAGATCAGCTCATCTTCTGTGCCTTCATTCCAGATGCCGTAGAGACAAGCGACCAGCATGGGCTCCTTCGATTTTGGTTCGAAGTGCAGCACGGCATTCTTGCCATCGCGGTCGACATTCTCGTAGAACGACGACACCACCATGAGCGCGTGCGCTTGGCCGAACTCGTTGCGCCAGAACTTTTCCAGGTTGTCGCGGCGGGCGTTGTAGAGGCCCGGATACTTGCGATCAACGGATTCAGGCTGCCGCGGCTGGCGCAGGTGGTATCGCGCGAGCTCGATCGTGGTCTTGCCATCGCGCTTGAGCAGGATGGGCGCATAGACGAACGGGAAGATGCGGTTGTCGCGGGACTTCGCTTCCGTGCGCCTGAGGTCTGCGAGCCTCGCGAGCAACGTGTCGATCTTGTTGGTGGCGATGCGCTGATCGTTCAGTGCGACCTTGGTTTCCTTTGCCTTCAACTTGCGCTCGGCATCTGCCAGGCGCTTCTTCTGAGTGAACACTTCCTTTTCCAGCCTGGCCGCGAGCGCAGTGCGATGCCGGTCGATCAATCCCTTGATCTCCTGATCCGCCTGCGACTTCGGGTTGTCGAAGTTCGCCTCGAACCCCTTGGGAATCTTGATCGAGGTGTCGTCCAGGCGGCGGGTCAGGAGCTTCCGCAAGGCCACGTAGTCCAGCTGCCCTGGAAACTGCTTCATCAGCTTGCGGGTGTCTTCTTCGACCATGGCGGAGTAGCACATGGGGCGATTCTAGCTGGTCGCAAACTAAAATCGGTCAGCCATCAAGGGCTTGGCGTATCCAGTATTGCACCCGAATCCAGGGCTGTATAACTATACAGCCCACGGCGACCTCAACCGTCTGGATCCCCCCAGAATTCCCCACCCGAACGAGGCATTCCTCATGTTCGACGAACCCGCTTTGCTCCTCGAAAGGACCATTCACAACCTGGAAGTCCTGGCCGAACTCTTCTCCGAGTATGCGGCGGAAGGCCGGGCGTCCGGCATCACGCCAACCGTCGCGACATTCCACACTGCACAGGGGGTGATTGCCTCTTTGCTGCCCAGTCTGCAAGCCGCCGAGAACGCCTGGAGGGCACAACTCGCATGCCAGCCCCACCTGCGCGTGGGCTGCATGAACTGCGAAGACTAGGCGGGCCGATCCGCGACTGCCATGAACCACGATGGCATTGCTCCAACATCGCGTCCGTGACGACGAGGCGTACGAGGAGCGATTGGCCATCATGATGGAAGCCGGTGAAGACTCGAATGTCATCTACTCGCAGGCGAACGAAGCCGCCTATCGGACACCGTATTCGCAAGTGGCCACCGCGGCCTTCCACGGCGAGTGGGCGCCGCTATGGCGCTACTGCCAACGCTCAGGCGCAATCGGCCCGGCGCTGCTGACCGAAATTGCGGAAAAAGTCTTCGCAGACAGGCAATGGCGCGACGCGATAGAGAAATCGCAAGGGATCCCGAAGCCGAAAGGAGTCAACTCATTGCGCTGACGCCAGGGAGGTATTGAGCCTCGGCGTAGGTGCGACTAAGGTGCCGGAGTGGACTTTTGAGGTTGCCTCGAACCCCGAACCCTCTTGTCCCTCACCGGCGCCAGAGCTTAAGAACCTCTGTGCAGGCCCGCGCCACTGCTGAACCAGGAGCCACGGATGAAAATAGCAATGATCGGTCTTGCCAGCGCGGTGCTGGTTGCAACCACCGCCACGGCCCAGACGAAGGTCAATCCGACTGACCCTCAACCCACGTGCACGATGTGCCCGGGGTACTACATCCCCCTGAGCGAGCTGCAGGCATACACGAAGAAGGCTGTCGCAGAGAAACTGATCGATCAGCAGGTGCGGGATGTCGAGATCGGCAAGGCCCACATCGGCATCGGCATGGTCCACCGCGGCAAGCTCGACACGCCGATCAAACAGTCAGTCGCCGAGCACGACAACGTGAGCGAGGTCTACCACATCATCGAAGGGACGGCGACGCTGGTCCTCGGCCCGGATATCGTCGACCGCCAGCGCCGCCCCGCGACGTTGCAGACGGTGATCGAGTTCAATGGCCCCGGCAACAACGGTGCGGACATCCGCAATGGAGTTGCCTACAACCTGAAGCCCGGCGATGTCGTGGTGATTCCGGCAGGCACCGGCCACTGGTTCACGAAGATCGACGACCACATCGACTACCTGATGGTCCGCATCGACCCGGACAAGCTCACGCCCTTGAGGGACGAAGCGGCATCGAAAGCCTATTTGTCCAAACGGTCACCCGTGGCGCGCGACTGACCGACAAGGAGAGATCTCTCATGCGCGCGCACACCGCCATTCCCGCGAGCCACCGCTGTTTGACCATGGCCGCCGCCAGCGTTGCGCTTCTGTTCTCCGCACTGGCCTGGACCGCGGAGGCGCCCCCCGCCGATCCCGACGTTGAGTCTGGCGAGTTGCAGGAGTTCGTGATCACCGCGCCGGAGCCCCGATACGTGGCGTCAACGCGGCGTGACCGGATCGGCCGCATCTGGACCCCGGTGCTCATCAACGGCCGGGGTCCGTTCCGCCTGGCGCTCGACACAAGCTCGGCGAACTCGGCGATCCGCGCGCAAGTCGTCGCGAAACTGGGAATCGTCCCCGTTGCAGGCGAGAGCATTCGCGTTCGCGGCGTGACCGGAACCTCCATCGTGTCGACGGTGCGGGTCGATTCGATGGTCATCGGCGACATGGCGCTTGAGAATCGGCGCCTGCCTGTCATCGCGGACGCCATGGGGGGAGCCGACGGGGTGCTCGGCAATGAGGGCCTGCGCGACAAACGGATCTACATCGACTTCGTCAACGACTTCCTGAGCATCCGGCTGTCGCGGGACGAGCCTGCGCCCGACGGATTCATCACGATTCCCATCACATTCGGCAAGGACTACCTGCCTGTCGTGGATGCCCGAGTCGGCCGCATTCCCGTCAAGGCCATCATCAGCACCGGCGGCCAATCCACGCTCGGGAACCTCGCGACGCGGGATGCGCTGCTCGAGCAGCGGAAGCAGGAAGGGACTGTAGAGGCGATCCTCGACGTCACGGACACCAAACAGGACGCGGAAGGCTATCGCATCGGCCCGATCGCCATCGGAGACACGATCCGCATCAACATGCCCCGGATGATTTTCGCCGATCTCGGCATCTTCAAGTCCTGGGAGATGACGAGCGAACCTACCCTCATCATCGGCATGGATGCGCTCGGGCTGCTTGATACGATGATCATCGACTATCGGCGCGCAGAGCTCCACGTCCGGATGCGCGAAGGCACGCGCAAGGTGCTGTTCTGACCCGATCAGCGGCAGCGGCAAACTTGCGGAGGTGCAAAGATGACTCCCTGATTCCCGAGTCTCACTCCTACGGATAGACCGGCAGCGCGGCGTGCGACCCGAAGGTGGCCTTCAAACCCTCCATCGCACAGGCTTCATCTCCGGCACCGCCACTCCCGCTGACCCCTACCGCACCGATCATCTGACCGTCGATGACGATCGGGATGCCGCCCGGATCCGTGAAGAAATCGAACCAGACCGATGACACCGGCTGCCCCCCCGGATTGTTGCTGAATTGCGCGGCGCGGATGGAAGTCGGCTGGCGCAGCTTCAACGCCGATTGCGCCTTGAGCAGCGCGGCACGAACATCGATGGCTGTCTGCCCGTCCATACGCTCCATGTGAACCAGTTCGCCGAAGGCGTTGAGAACGTAGATCGACATCCCCGCGCGCTTCGCCGCCACCCACCCGCGGCACGTGCGCGCGACTTGCTTCGCGGCTGCGAGCGACAGCTGGTTGCCGTCAAGGATGAGCGCGGCGGCGGCGGCGTTGACGACGAATTCAGCTGGAAGGCTCGCTCGTGGAGGTGCCGTGGGCGCAAAACGAGGGACCAGCGCAATGGCCGGAGTGGGACCGGAACGGGGAGGCACATCCTCGATCAGCGGCGGGACGGAATCCCCGAGCACCTCGCGCATGGCGCGATAGGCACAGATCTCATCGCTCCAGCGCGGCAGTTGCGGAGGCGTGCCGCCGACACCGATGGCACCAATCATCTGCCCATTGACGAGGATCGGTAGACCACCCGAGTTTGAATACAGCCCGAGCTGCATGTTCTCGAACTCGAGCGCCGGGTCGGCGATGACGCTATTCATCGCGCGCTTGCTCGGCTGACCGGTGAGCAACGCGGTGCGCGCCTTCATTTCAGCGGTGAAAGTATTGAGATACCCCTGCCCGTCCATGCGGTCGAAGTACACCGGCGCTCCCTGCAGGTCGAGGACCATGATGCTGTGTCGAACCTGCTCGCCGACCGCCATTCTCTGGCAGGTCTCGGTGATCCGCTCCGCAGTGGCGAGGTTGATGGTCCGGAAGTCGTGGATCTTCTGAGCCGCCTCGCCATCAATCACGAACTGTCGCGGGACTTCCTGCGCACAGGCGCCACTCGCCCAGAGGCCAACCACCATCCACCAGACGATGCGTGAGTCCATGGAGCCCCCTCTATATAGACAGCGCCGCCCCGCAGGCCGGCGACTGTGGGCATTCTCGAGTCAGGCTTGAGTCTTTGCAAATCCCTCGAACACCCGTACCCGTGTGCCGGCACTACAAGCCCGTACTCGAGGCCGACATGGCCAGGATGCGAAGATGCAAACCTGACTCCGAGGGCTTGCCCCGAGCCTTGCCTGCCCTAGAACAATCCCATCTGCGGGCCTTCAGCCCTGGGCGGACGAAACAGAGCCGTGGGCTGTTGGGTAGTCCGCTGCAGGTGACCCAAGCCAAGTCGCTTGCACGTGATAGTGAATCGATTGCGGATCAGCTCTGCAATGGGCCCCGTGCCTTTCATCCTTGAACCGAAGTTCGGGTCGTTGTCGCGACCACCGCGCATCTCGTTGATCAGCGACATCACCCGCGCGGCCCGGTCCGGGAAATGCTCGTTCAACCAGTCGCGGAACAAATCCTTCACTTCGTACGGCAGTCGCAGCAGCACGTAGCCTGCCCATTCCGCTCCTGCGGCTGCCGCTTCTTCAAGGATGGATTCCAGTTCATGGTCGGTGATCGCGGGAATGATCGGGGCCACCATCACTCCAGCGGGCACGCCCGCAGCGCCAAGCTCGCGAAGCGCCTTGAGGCGGGCCTGCGGAGAAGCCGTTCGAGGCTCGAGGGTTCTCTTGGTCTCAGCGCTTAAAGTCGTAATGCTGATCGAGACCGTGGCCAGCCCGTCGGCCGCCATGTCGGTCAACAGGTCCAGATCCCGGAGCACTAGCGCGCTCTTCGTAATGATCGACACCGGGTGTCTGGTGCGAGCCAGTACCTCGAGCACCGAGCGCGTGACCCGCAAGTCGCGCTCTATGGGTTGGTACGGATCGGTATTCGCCCCGAGCATGATGGACTTCGGGATATAGCCGCGCGCACCCAACTCCTGCTCGAGCGCCTTCCCGGCGTTCTCCTTGTAGAAGAGCCGGGTCTCGAAGTCGATTCCAGCCGACAGACCCATGTACGCGTGGCTGGGCCTGGCATAGCAATAGATGCAGCCATGCTCACACCCGCGATACGGATTGATCGAATAGTCGAAGCCGATGTCGGGCGAGTCGTTCGTCGTGATGACCCGCTTTGCGTGATCAGGCATCACTGTCGTCGCGATGGTCTGAGGTTGCTCCTCCTCGTACCAGCCATCGCGCACTGCCTCCACGTCACTCTTTTCAAAGCGACCGGCAGGATTCGAAAGGGCGCCGCGTCCCTTAAGAGCTTTTCGTTCCCGAGTTGGCCTTTCCATGGCGTTACTGTACCGATATACAGCCCTACGGGAAAGCCCGGATTCTTGGTTACCCGGGCCCCAACCTGCCCCCTTTATTCCGGGTCAATTCTCGAACTTGAGGTGTTGCTGGGCGGCGTCGAGGTCACAAGGCGGCTGCTGCACGAACTCCGAATCCGGCTTCTTGAAGAAGACGCCTTCGCGGGCGACGGGCTTCGTGAAGTAGACCGGATCCTCGAGCGTGTAGGACAGGCTCACCCCCCTGCCGCCGTCGATGAGCTTGTAGCGCTCGACGATGCGCTTCCTGTCGCTGGAATCGATGCCAGTGCCATTGCCCCAGCGCAGGGGACTGAATCTCGTCGTCTCGACGACGAACGTGCCGTCCGCCTCGAATCGCCCCACCGAGAACCCGACCGGATTGGACTTGTAACCAGGAGGCGGTGTCGTGGTTTTCAGATAGATGACTCGGGTCGCCTCTTCGTAATGTTCCTTCCTGATCACGACTCGATCGGGGGAACGGATCCACTGGTACTCGTACACAGTCATCAACAGCGCTGGCAGGCTGAGCGGTTCGCACGTCAGAACCGGGTTCTTCTTCGGATCGTAGGCGTCCACCTGGGCTTGCGCCTTTGCCGTGTAGGGCAGATCTCGCGGCGGTCCGCCGGCCCCGAGCAACACGCGCTGGCGTACCTGTTCGGGCGTGCCGGGAAAGCGGAACTGCCAGTTGCCCGTGAAGTCCGTGGAAGGCTGGACCGGAGCTTGAGCTGCCGGTGATGGCGGCTGCCCGATCGAGTACATGACGCGCCCGTCACCCATGCGCACGTGATCGATCAGGGCGAAGCGCTTGTCCGACGCGCGGAAAGGATTGACGGTCATCTCGACCTCATCGCCCTTCTGGAGCGTTTCCTTCGACCACCCGAGGTGCGTCAGCCCCGCGATCGAGTGCCCCTCGAAAGTCCACTCCTCCTTCTGCCCTTTGTCGTTGGCCACCTCTCCCACGTAGAACACGTGCGGGTTGGTCCACCGGACTTCGGTGATCTTGACCTTGAGGACCCTGTCCTGGGAAAGATCGAACGGCGCACGCGAATGGTGTGCCTGCACGCCGCCCGTCACCCAGGCCAACGCGAGCGCCACGGCGATAAGTCGCTTCATTGTGATCTCCCTCGACGTCAGCCAGTCCCGTCGAGCCGGCACCGAATTCCAGGCTTACCGCGCTTCGGCAATTTCCTTCATCTTCTTGAGCGCGCCTTCGAACCTCGTGCGACGGCCACTGATGTCCGCATCCTTCGCGGCGGCATCAGGCTTGTCTGACTCGTCGACAAAGAGCGTGTACAGCAGCTTCGAAGTCGTCGCCGTCACAGGCCGCGCTTCGAGAAAGCCGTGGTAGAGGTTGTAGAACTTGCCTTCCACCGCCGGCTGCGTATAGCCATACGCCAACGGTGTAGTCGCAACCATGATCTCGATGACCATCCCACCGCGCAGCGCACGCACCGTACCGATGCCCCCTTCGCCTGCTGTGATCTTGCAATCGACGCCCAGCCAGTTGCTGATATCGCAATACCCGCCCACCTTCTTCCACACGTCCGCCGCCGGCTTGGCGACATCGATCTCCATGCGGATCGTCCGGTAGTCAGGCTCGGCTGCCAGCGCGGGCAGAGCGGCCAAGACAAGGCCAAGAAACGGCAAGGCGATACGCTTGAACATGGTGACTCCAGGTGGGTGCCCCATCCCCATGGGGGCAGAACTGTTTTTTGGAGAAGACGGCTTCGGCCCGTGAACTCGTCGACCCGTGACGCCTAGGCTAGTGACACAGGCCTCAGGAGGCAAGGATGCCACGCCGCCGCCACTCCCTGTCGCGTGCTCCGCACCACGTGGTGCAGTGCAGCCACAATGTCTTCAGAGAGCCAGTCGGGCTCGCCTTTTCTGCTTGACCGGCGGGAAGATGAATCCGTCCCCTTTTCCAACTCCCTTTCTCTCTGTTTTAGTAGTACCGGCTCTGAATGGGGCAACCCGGGTGGTAAACACCAGCGGCCTTCTTGGCGGCGCAGTGCTCTCGCGCGCGCTGCGTTCCTTCCTTGAGCAACTGCTCGCCCTGCGCGCGAGTGAGAACAGTTGCGCCCGGCACCACCGTGTGGACAGGGGAGATCTTCTCCACGTCCAGTTTGTAGTACGCAAGCATGTCGCGGAAGTTGTCCGGCCAGTGCTGCAGGTCCAGCGCCGCGGTCACCATGTCGGCTTCCATCAGCACCTTCTGCTCGGGGGCATGCGCAAAGACGCCATCTGCCATGTGGCCGTTGTTGCGCATCCAGTAGACATCGAGCGTTTGGGTGGCATCCTGCAGCCGCAGATGCTCGTCGAGCAGGATGGACTTGAACGGTTGCGGATTGCGCGAGTAGTCGTCGGGATACTCGGGCGTCGCGCCTTCGAGCGTCTCCGCAATCTGTGCAGCCGTCAGCGGGCGGGTAATGATGGTGATGCCCTCCGCCACCGCCTGCCGCAAGCCTCTCACGTGATCGAAATGGTTGTGGCTTGGAACGAGGTACCGGATGGGTTTCCCCGGCACCAGCGAGCGGGCGTAGTCCAGCACCTGCTTGGACTGGCGAACGTTGCTACTCAGTTCGTAGATCACGAGGTGGTCCGCGAACTCGACGACGGTGGTGCCGTTGCTGATTCTCCAGATGCCCCGCCCAACCTGCTCCGACGTGAGCGTCAGAGGTGGAAATGCCTGTGGCTCAGGCGTGTTGCGAATGGCTGCAGGCGCAGCAAGGCTTTCGATGCTGGAGTCGATGTCGTAGGCGTCGACGAACAGGCTGAAGTAACGGATGGCTCGCCAGTTGTCGTCCGTGGCAAGCCCAAGCGGCAGCAGCAGGCCGTTGATGTCGGACCAGCCGCTGAACCACGTGGTGAAGCTCATCTGGCCGAGGTTGGTCTGCGGAGTGGCCCACCGCACCCAGGTCGGCAACCGGTCCGGGCCAAACGCAACCGTGAGCCGGTAGCCCTGCTTCAGCGTGACGTCGATCGCGGTGTCCTTCCCTTCTGTACGCGGCGCAGCGAGCTGCGTTTCCGCATCGAGCAAGGCGCGCAGCAGCACCACCGGATTGTTCATCATCCACATGCGCTGCATGACGGGGCCATCGATCCAGTTGACCCCCTCTTCCCAGCGCGCCAGACGGCGTGCGGTGCCGCCGTCAACGGTCCACGCGATGTCACCGTCCAGGATGATGTTGGTCTGCAGCCACTCGTGGCCGGACTTGATCAGGAAGGGGAACAGCCAGTTCCTTCTCTCCACCAGCTGGAAGCGGTCATGCTCCAGGTCGTAGACGCGACTCAGCTCGTTTGCCGCGATCAGCTTTTGCGGCACGTGGGTGCCGCCCGTGATGCTGCTGCCCCCGAAGTGGTAGGCATACACGCCGTACCCGTGTGCCGTGATATTGCGCACCGCACGGATCCGGTCCGCGCCCCCGAGCGCTGCAGCGCCCGCCTCCACCGCCGCGACGGCCGCTGGCGGACGGGATACCCGCGACGTATTCGCAGGAGCCTGTCCGGCATGACTCGTCACCGCGATTCCCAGCATTGCGGCAATCATGGCGAGAAGGGCGATCAATTGATGACGGAAGGGTCCCCTGGGCACGAATCTCTCCTTGTTTATCCTTGTCCGGCTGTGCCGCCATCGTAACGGGGACGGCTCTTTTTTTCGAGGTGCAGCCTGGGACTTGCGGGCTGGGCAGGCCTCAATCGGCCGAATACCGGGGAAAGCAGGTCGCCCCCATGCTCCACGATTTGAAAGATGCGAAGAAGCCACTCGGACTCCCAGAATCCTAACGCTGCTCAGTATCCCCTTCCGCCTTCAGCATCGGCCGCAGACTCGCGACGAGCCTTGGCCCGATGCCCCGGACCCGCTCGATGTCATCGACGGATTCGTAAGGCCGGCCTCGGATGATGAGCTGCGCAAGCGCGGGGCCGATGCCGGGCAATGATTCGAGTTCTCTCGCCGACGCAGTGTTGACGTTGACGACGAGCGAGCCTTCGCGGGGTCCGATGGATCGGAAGAGGCCATGGGCATCGCGTGCGAGCCAGATGCCGCCTGACACCACCGCCATGACGGCAAGCACTACGCCAAGCCAACCCTGCCATTTGATTCTTTGCCACCACGGACATGGGGTCATGTCAGGAAAATCGAGGGGATTCGACCCGCGGCCGCCGTCGCTGCGCATGTAGTCGCGCTCTTGAATGGTCATGCATCCCTCCAGCAACTGCACTCGATAAGACCGCCACGAGGCCTACTGACACCACTGCTGCTCGCACGGCTTGCCATCATGGTTGCCGTCCATCTGGACGCCGGGGCAATTCTTCAAGAAATACTTGGCCTCGGCGCATGAAGTCATCTGCGAACAGTACGTTCGACCGTCGCACTTGAAGCCGGCTGTGCTGGCCTGCCGCATCGTTTCGCTCAGAAGTTCTTTTTGGCCGGCTTCGGCAGCGGATCCAGAGGAATACGATTTGAATTGCTGATAGCCATCGGCTGCCAGTGCAATGACAAAGACGGCTGACAGAGCCGTTCCCAGCCAGCCGCCACCGCCTCGCCTTTCGCGTGCCGAGGTCGCGGCCCTCGTCGCCATCGCTTTCTGACCTGCCCGCTGAACGTTGACCGCGCGCTTGCATCCGTCGCGGTCTGTGTCGGCATCAAATTGCAGGACCTCTCCCACCATCGGACGCCTTCCATCACGAGGCAGCGCCTTGATGTGGACGAAGACGTCAGCGCCCCCATTTGTAGGCGCGATGAATCCAAACCCACGGTCCGTGTTCCAGTTCTTCAGCTTGCCTTCCATGACAACGACTCCAATACCTCATCACAAGTAAACCGCCGGAACACCAGGGCATCCACTCCCCGAGTCGGCGCCCCGACTGAACGCACACGCTTGCTACTTTGGCTTCCTCCAGCCAGCCGCCTCCGCTTCTTCCACCGTGCAGAACCAGCGCTCGCCCTTCGATTCGTTGATCTTGGTGGCCTTGTAGTTGGGGCTGCCTGGCACGTGATAGATCTTGCCGCTCTTGGCTATGTTGCCCTTGATCTTGCAACTGGCATCGGTGGACGCCACCGGTGCGGCATCGGTTCGCGAGCCTGATGCCCGGATGCAATCGTCCACTGTCTTCCGGGTGTAGTCCGTCGGCTCGTAGACTTGCCCTCGAGACAAGTCCCGCCACTCCCACGGCGCGGTCTGCTCTGCAACACCCAAGGCCCAGATCCCGCGCTTCTCCGCGCGCGCTGAACCTTCCCATCGGCAGTAATCCAAGTCCTTGACGTATTCGCGATACGCCCATGCATGACCCTCCTGCACCATGTGCGCATTCACGTTCATGCCGTCCACGTACACGACGGCCACCTGGCGGCTATACCGATCTTGCTCGACGACTTCCAACTCAACGGTCTTGTTGGCTACGAGTTGATAGAGGGCAGCAAGGGATTCCTTGCCATAGGCTTGCTTGCGCTCGGGAGCGTCGATCGAGTCGAGCCTGACTTTGATTGGGTCCGAGTCCAATTGGACAGTGATCGTGTCGCCGTCCGACACCTTGGTGACTCGCCCGACCAGGACAGGGGAATCTGCGGCTTGGACGGAGTTCACGAGAAGGGCGAGTGCAGCGACTGCCATCGCGAGAAAGTGAGGCGCCCAGCGTTTGAGTGCAGGCATGGCGAGGATACCGCTTAAGGGAACAGGGCCCAGACGCTGCATATCTGGCGAAACTCACCAGAAAGCGGGCTTGACGATAGCAGGTGGTTAAGAGCGCGAACAGGCAAGGTCCCCATTTCGTGACCCGATGCTCCGCAACGGCTCCAGGGCAACGGGTTATGGCGTCCTCACAATACGTACTGGATTCCTTTCGCCCTTCCAGCCTACGTTATCCCGGTTTCCCGGCCCGGCACCGAAGGCTGCGCTCGCTCACCACCGGCCCTGAGCAAACTGCCGTTGTCCCGTCAGCGCCTTGGCCTGACGCTTGGAAACTTTCCTTGCCGCGTCCACCAATGCCGATTTGAGTGCATCGGTGCTCGACGGCGATTCACGCGGCGCGGCCAGAGCAAAAGCGGTGGAATCGCACGTTTCAAAGTACCGAAACGAGTCGCTTCCCTGTTGCAGAAGAAATCTGGCGCAAACCATTAGAGTCTGCGCTCCGGTGCTTGCCTCCAGCAACGTGACCTTCGAAATGCCAGCGCGAAACTGCCTTTCATTGGCAGATTGAGCACCGTCGCGCCCGGATTCGCCGCCAGGCACGGGAGGAGTCCAGGCCAACGCCTCGTAGAGGGCCGAGATGTAGGCATTGTCCAGGGACGTGGACCACTGCCCATCGAGCACTACCGCGGCGAGCCACTGTGCCCGCTGCTCCGGTGACGACGATGCCACTGACTCCATTTCAGTCGTCACAGCGGAGCCCGATTCAATTACAGGGTCGGCTTGCGCGCCGGAGTCAGTGTCTGCAGCCGACCCGGCTGCGGCCGCAGCGACCGCCGCTTCGCGTTCCTTTTTCTGTTTCGCCGCGATGAACGGCAGGGCCACGATGGCCAAGGGCACTACTATCACCGGAACGACCATCATCGCGACGAAGCTGCGCGTGCACGCCAGCACGCTGTAGTTGCATGGGTCGTTCTGCATCCCTGTACTCCGAGGCAGCTCAAAGGTTTCTCCGTCCTGAACACTTTGTCCTTCGACAAGATCGCCATAGAAGGCATGCGTATAGGGCAATTGATCTGTATCCGATAGCGACTCGATTGGCAGCGGCAGCGCTTGATCGACCGGAGGATGAGAGTGATCGACTTTGTTCGGGTTGCTTGCGCAGCCACACAACAGCAGGACTGGAAGCAGAAGGGTCATCGGGTGTCTGTGCATGACGAACCCCCTCGGACGTGATAAGCGTATGGTCTACGCCCACGCCCAAGCCCTGTCAATCTGGCGCGCGGTTCTGCGAGTCAGGATTGCATCATTGAACGGCACGAGAGATCTTGCCGTTCACCTCCTATATTCATCGCTAGACTCATCAATCGCCCCGATGGCAATCGGGGCCTACCGGACACTATCCATCGCCTTCAGAATCTGCAGCGTCCGCTCATCCGGCTTGCCGCCGAAGTACTTCTTGAGCACCGCCTGGCAGACGTCCTTCGATTTCCAGACCTGGGCGAACACGGACACGGCGGGTGACAGCACGAGCAAGGCAACTGCAACGATCGGAGTGCGGGTGCGCATGGCGGAGCCTCTCAGTCGCTCTGTCTCTGACCTGACGGTAGTCTTTAGCCTCGTAGGGGCCATTTGCCGACAGAGTCGGCTATTTGCGGGACGCCATTTGCCAACGAAGTTGGCCGGTTTGCTCTCCTCGCCTCGCCTCTCCCCTATCTCAGCCACTCCGACATCATCGCCAGCATTCCGCCTAACGCGGCGCCGGCGGCGACATCGGTGGGATAGTGCAGGCCGAGGATGACGCGGGAGGCGGCGACGAGCAGTGCAAAGGGAACGAGGACCACGGCTAGCGCGGGAAAGTGGGTGACGGCGATGCAGGTAAAGAGCACGGCGTGGAGCGTGTGGCCGGAGGGAAAGCTGTAGCGGTCGAGCGGCGGCATGGCGCACTCGATGCCGAGCAGGCCGATGAAGGGGCGTTCACGGACGAGCGTCTGCTTGAGCAGCTTGTACAGCGCGAGGCCGACGAGGCCGGCGGCGAGCATTTGCGCTGCCGTGAGCAGGCCGTCGATGCCGAAGGCGATGGGCAGGATCGCCATCAGCGCGTACCAGAACACGCCGTCGCCCAGACGACTCACCGTCTGGAAGACGGTCCGCACGACCTGGCGGCGTGCGGCTGCATTGGCGAACAGGCACAGGCGTCGCTCGACCTGGTCGACTCGAAGGAACAGAGTGTGGACGCTCATATTGCTCTCACCTCCGCTGCGACTGTGTCCGGTGTGACAGTCAAACCCTGGTAGACCCGCGCCATGCGCTCTGCGAGCATGCGCGATGCCCATTTCAATGCGTCCTGCTTTGCGCCGATGGAGAGTTCCGCGCGCAAGGCCTTGTCCGTGAGCACGCGGGCGACGCCGTTCGCGAAGGTGGCTGCGTCCTCGGGCATGACGAGGCTGCCGGTCGTTCCGGCGAGCACATCAGCCGTGCCCATCACTGCAGTCGATACGACAGGCGTGCCTTGCGCCATCGCTTCGAGCAACACGAGTCCCTGCGTTTCGGTGCGCGAGGCGAACACGAAGGCATCGGCGGCGCGGTAGCAGTCGAGCAACGTGGTCTTGCGATCGAGGTAGCCGATGAAGTGTACGTTGGGGTTCAGGCCCCTCGACGCCACGAGCGACCGCAGATGGCTTTCTGCGGGCCCCTCGCCCGCGATCACCAGCAGGACGTTCGGGATCTGCTTGCGTAGCTGGTCCAGCATGTCCACCAGGAAGTCGATGTTCTTCTCGTGCGCCACGCGGCCGACGAACAGCGCGATGGGCCGCTTGGCGGACTCACCGAGGCGGGCACGGAAGAGGTCGCCATTGCCTTCGACGAAGCAGCTTGCAGGCAGGCCCGTCGGCAGGATCTCGATGGGAGTGTTGACGCCATAGGCCTTCAGCGCCTCCGCCATCGGACGCGACGGGGAAATCACTGCATCGACTTGATGACACTGCGAGACGGTCCAGCGTCGTGCGAGGGCCTTCAGCCAGCTCGCGGGTACCATCGGCATGTAGTGATGCAGGTAATGCTCGAAGTACGTGTGGTACGTCTCGACCACCGGCACGGCGAGCCGCTTCGCAAACTTGAGGCCCGCATAGTGCGCAGCGAACGGCGTCTGGATGTGCACGACATCGAAGTCGCCGGGCTGCAACTTCGCGCCCCATTCCTTGAGGCGGCGTCCTACGAACAGCCGGTCTTCGGGATCGAGCGGCACACCGCGTGAGGGAATGCGGACGATATCCGGATCGGAGTCCGGTGCTGCGCCTGGATAGCCAGGGGCAACGAGAACGCACTGATGGCCGAGGGACTGCAGGTCCGTGCGATACGTCTGGATCGACGTCGACACGCCGTTCACGCGGGGAAAATAGACGTCCGACACCATCAGAATGCGCATCAAGTCTCCCATCAGAAACCTTCAGGCCTGCAAGGTTACGGGGAGAGTGTGACGGTTCGGGAGCGGTGGGATGACCGTTGTATGACGTAGAAAAAAGCCGCTGAAAAGCGGACTTGGGTCGCAATTGGAGAGGAGGGCTTACGCCAAGTAGGGCGCTGCCAAGCCAGAGGTGAGAATCGGAATGAGAGAAACGGGCTGACGCCAGACCAGAGGCCGAATCGGATCCTGATTTAAGTCTGCTCCGCTTCTGGCTTGGCGGAGCCCTGCTTGGCGGTAGCCCTTACTCTTGGGCCGCTAAGTCCCCGCCATCGCCCTCAATATCGGGGCATGCAGCTTGCCGTTGGTCGCGAGCACGGTCGTCGTCTCGAGGCCGATGGGGCCGCCATCCAGTTGAGTGAATGTACCGCCGGCGGCTGCAACAATCACGGCGAGGGCGGCGATGTCCAGGATGTTCACGTCGGACTCGATGATCGCGTCGATCTTGCCGGCGGCGAGCAGGTGGTAGTGCAGGAAGTCGCCGTAGCCGCGGATGCGATGCACGCGCGAGACGATCTTGCCGTAGTTCGCCCACTGCGCGCCGGACGCGAGCGTCTTCAGGTTGCCGGCGGACAGCGCGGCACCTTCAATCGTGTCGATGCCGCTCACCTTGATGGGCTTGCCTTCGAGCCACGCGCCCTGGCCGATTTCGCCATACGCGATCTCGCCGTACACGGGAGCGGAGGACACACCGAGGATCAACTTGCCCTTGTGCATCAGAGCGATCTGCGTGGAGAAGAACGGATACTCGCGCACGAACGCCTTGGTGCCGTCGATGGGATCGACGAGCCACAGATAGTCAGCGTCAAGCGCGCTCTGCCCGGTCTCCTCGCCATAGAAGCCGTGGGTCGGATAACGCGAGGCGATGAGGCTGCGGATCACCTGCTCGGTCTCCACGTCCGCCTGCGTCACCGGCGACTTGTCCGCCTTCACCGTCACGGCCAGGTTCTGCTGGTAGTACCGGCGGATCACTTCAGCCGCAGCGCGCGCGGCATCGAGGGCGGTGGTCAGGAATTCGGAAGCCATGGGCAGGAACCGGACAATACGGGGGGAGGAAGGATAGACGAAGAGGCGGGCGGAGCGAAGGGTGATGGTCATGATGGCGAAGGTTAGTAAACATAGAGGGGCTGCCGCCAAGGAAGCGGCCGGAATTTGAAGAGAAGGGCTTAGCCAAGCAGGTCTCGGACGCGAGGGGCTACGCCAAGTCGGGCTGGCGCCAAGCCAGAAGCGGAGTTGGAGGCAAGAATTCCGAGTCTGGCTTGGCGGGCAGCCCTTTATCCTCGAAGGGGATACTTGTCGAAGCTCCCCTTTTGGTGGAGCCCTACTTGGCGGCGGCCCATCCATCAGAACTGGTTACCGACTGGCGTGTCGCTCCGCTCCGCTGTTGACCGCGCTTCCGGGCTGGTTTAGTTTGCGGGCACGCGCAAGGTTCCCGGACCAAGGGATTCAAAGGGAACACGGTTTGACGCCGTGGCTGTCCCCGCAACTGTAGCCGGCGAGCGTTCGTTGCAGGATGCCACTGGGCCCCAATAGGGCCTGGGAAGGCGGACGAAAGCGATCAACCGGGAGCCAGGAAACCTGCCTTGTGCTGTCGTCTTAGCTTGCGGCCGTGGGTGTGCCGGGAGCTGCGGTCATACCGTGGTGGCGACGGAGGTCATGCTCACGTTATCGACTGCAGGAGTTCTTTCATGCTGAATCCCCGGCTCGGCACTTTGGTTGCCATGATCGTGATGGCGGCCGCCACTCGGCTGCTGCCGCATCCCCCGAACATGACTGCGATGACGGCGCTCGCGCTGTTTGGCGGCGCGTTCTTTGCGGACAAGCGCCTCGCGTTCGCGCTGCCGCTGGCCGTGCTGCTGATCAGCGACCTCGTGCTCGGCTTGATCTGGTCGTGGTCGCCCATGGCCGTCGGGCCGCACATGGAAGTCCAGTACGTCGCGTTTGCGATGATTGTCGGGCTCGGCTTCACGATGCGGCAGAACCACGGCGTGGTGCGCACGGGTGTCACGGCTGTGCTCGCGTCGCTGCTGTTCTTCGTCGTCTCGAACCTCGGCACATGGGCGTTCGAATCGCTGTATCCGAAGACTTTCGGCGGCTTGGTCGAATGCTACGTTGCTGCCATCCCCTTCTGGCGCAACACGCTCACTGGCGACTTGCTCTACACCGCGGTGCTGTTCGGCGGGTTCCAGCTGCTCGAGAGGAAGTTCGAGACGTTGAGGGCGCCGGAGGCGGAGCGATTGGCTCTCGCCGAGTAGCGCTGCACTCTACAAGCAGGGCTGACGCCAAGTGGATCTTCGACAGGTAGGGCTCCGCCAAGCCAGAGGCCGAACCAGATCCGGATTTCTAATTCCGACGTCCGCTCCGCCTCTGGCTTGGCGGACCCCTACTTGGCGTTAGCCCATCTCTGAGCTCCTGCTCTGACCTGCTGGTCAGAGCTCTATCCTCGAAGGGGACATTCGCCGTGAGGCCATTTGCAGCCTGCGGTCAGGCCGTAAACCAACAGAGTTGGCAGGCTTTTCTTTGTGCAACTGCCGCTCGCTCCGCCTGCCTTGACTTCCCCCCTGCCCCTCCCTCACGCTTCGCGCACCTGAAGGTGATCTGGACAAAGGGGGACAGATCTATTTTCCTGGCGCTTGCGGAAAAATAGATCTGTCCCCTTTTGGTCCGGAGAACGGGAAGCCGGTCCAATTCCGGCGCTGCCCCCGCAACGGTAGTCGAGTCAAGTCTGCATCAACCAAAGCCACTGTTCCGCAAGGGATGGGAAGGCGATGCAGACTGGAAAAGGGGACAGATTTATATTTCTGGCGCAGAAAATAAATCTGTCCCCTTTTCCATCTCGAGAGCCCGGAGACCGGCCTTGAGGCCATTCCAGCATCGCGGTGGGCGATGGGCTGCGTGTGTGAATACAAGGGACTTCCCCTTTTCCCACCCTCCGCCCTTCCCCGCACGCTGCTGTTTCGTTGGCAATCGACCCTGCGGGCGTGCATGGGGAGTCTTGAAACAATGCAATCCAATCTGATGGCCATTCTAATGGCAGGCCGCGTTGCGGCTGCGGTAGTCGCTGCCGCTGTTCCCTTCAGTCAATCGACAGCATCCGAGAACCCAGGCAGCGTTCTGGTAACGGCGACGCGATATCCGGAAACGCCGGAGTCGGTGCTCGCACCTGCGACCCTGATTACTCGCGAGGAACTGGACCGCAGCGTCGCACTCGATGTCACTGAAGTGCTGCGCTTTCATGCAGGCATGGATGTCGTGCGCAGTGGCGGCCCCGGCCAGTCCACCTCCGTGTTCATTCGCGGCGCGGAGAGCAATCACACGCTGATCCTGATCGACGGCGTGCGCGTGAATCCCGGCACGATCGGCACGGCGGCGCTGCAGAACATCGCACCGGAGCTCGTCGAGCGGATCGAAGTGGTGAAAGGTCCGCGTTCGACGCTGTACGGCAGCGATGCGATTGGTGGCGTCATCAACGTCATCACCCGGCGCGACCAGACTCCGGGCGGCCACTTCAGCGCCCAGGCCGGCATGGGGCCGTATGCCACGCGACAAGGGAATGCACAGGCATCGGTTGCAGGTGAGCAGAGTTCAGCGGGCGTGGCCGTCTCGTGGCTCAACAGTGACGGCTTCCCCACGCGCATTGGCAGCGCGACGAATCGCGGCTTCGACAACCTGTCGGTCAGCGCAAATGCGCGCACGCAAATCGGCGAGGTCGATGCCGCCGTGCGGTACTGGCAGGCCTCCGGCTCGTCGGAGTACTCGGACTTCTTCCTGACGCCGGTGGACCATGATTTCCGCGACAGCGTCGCCGCGCTCGAGCTCGGCTTTGCGCCGACAGGCCGCTGGCACACGAAAACCATCGTGAGCCGCATCGAGGATCGCAGCCAGCAGAACCAGTCCCCGGATCGGCTCCGCACGGAGCGCTACGCACTCGACTGGCAGAACGACGTGGAGGTCACCGACCAGGATCGCATCACGGCCGGCATCCTGTATTCCACCGAGACCGCAGACGCCCTGTCGTTCGGCACGGGATTCAAGGTCGACACGGATGTCACGATGGCCTACGTGCAGAACACGTTCACGTCCGGACGACATGAGCTGCTGCTGGCGGCGGGTTACACCGACCACACGACGTTCGGCAACCACACCACGTGGAATGCGGAGTACGGACTTGGGTTGGGTAGCAGCACACGCGTGATAGCCTCGGCAGGCACTGCATTCCGCGCGCCGGATGCCACGGACCGCTTCGGATTTGGCGGCAACGCGTCGCTCGACCCCGAAGAATCCACGCAGTATGAAATGAGCTTGCAGCGGCAGCTGTCCGAACGGCAAATGCTGCGCCTCAATGCGTTCCAGAACGACATCGACCAACTGATCGAATACGTGGTTACGGACTTCACGACGTTCGACGGCGAGCTGCGCAATGTCGACCAGGCGCGGATTCGCGGCATCGAACTCACGTGGGCACTGCAGGGTGCCGCCTGGCAGGTGCGCGCGGAAGCCAGCCACCAGCAGCCGAAGAATCGCACGACGGGCGAGACGCTGCTGCGGCGTGCGCAGAACAGCATCGCCCTGGGCTATGCGCAAAGCTTCGGCCCGGTGGAGCTGGGCGTGGATGTGCTCGGCGTGGACGAGCGCGTCGACTTCGGCTCAGCGAAGCTCGATGCGTACGCCCTCGCCAATGTCACGGCTCGGTATGCGGTGAACGCGGACTGGTCAGTGCTCGCGCGCGTCGAGAATGTATTCAACAAACAGTATGAACTGGCAAGCGGCTACAACACCCCCGACCGCGGACTGTTCGTCGCGGTGCGGTTCGCACCGAACTAGGAAGGACCATGGGCAACCGCCTCTCGAAGATCTACACCCGCACCGGTGACGCCGGCACCACCGGCCTTGGCGATGGCACGCGCATCGACAAGGAGCACATCCGCATCGAGGCGTATGGCACCGTGGACGAGGCCAACAGCGCCATCGGCGTGGTGCTCGCCGTACCTGGCATTCCGGTGTCCATCAGTACGCCGCTCACGACCGTGCAGCACGAGCTGTTCGATCTGGGCGGCGAGCTGTGCATTCCCGGCCATCGCATCATCACCGAGGACTACATCACGCGGCTCGAAGACACGCTCGACGTGCTCAACGAACCGCTGCCGCCGCTCAAGGATTTCATCCTGCCTGGTGGCGGTCCGGGTGCAGCTGCCTGCCACCTCGCCCGCACGATCGTGCGTCGCGCCGAACGACGTGTGTGGGAACTCAGCCGCGTTGAAGCCGTCGCTTACGAAGTCCCCCGCTATCTCAACCGCCTCTCCGACCTGCTCTTCGTCATGGCCCGCGTGCTTGCGCGGGCGGAGAGTGGACAGGAAGTGGTGTGGAAGAGGGAGCGGTAGCGGAGGCAGGACAACCGGCTGACTTCGTCAGGGGATGGACTGCCGTCGAATGGGCTCAGGCAAATGGCCCGGACGGGCGGGGGACGTTCGTCGGAGACCATTCGCCGGCGAAGCCGGCCGGTCTCTCCTGCTGGCACCTACGCCATCAACCCCAGCAACGTCATCAGCGACATCAGGACAAGCCAGACGACGAGGGTGCGCATGACGAGGCGGAGGGTGGCGCGGGCGGGCCAGGTATCGGGGTTGCCTTCGGGCGTGCCGGCGAGCAGTGAGCGGAGCGCCCCTTTGCCTACGCAGACAAGCACGTGGTCGTTCATGAGCAGGATTTCGCCCTTGGCGGACGCGTAGAACTCGCGCCAGCCGGCCATGGCCTCATCGAAGCTACCGGCCAGCGGGAACAAGAGTGCCGTGGTGCGTGCGGGCAGCCAGGACAGGATGGCGTGCAATCGACGGGTAGCAATGAGATAGGAGCGACCCTGACCGTCGGTCGGGCACAGGCGCTCGGATTCGAACACGGCCCGGCGGCGCATGAGGTCGCTCACTCGAAACAGCCAGGCGCCGGCAGGACCCAACACCATGAACCAGAAGATCACGCCAAACAGCCGGTTGTTCGATTGCGTGAGGATGGCTTCTTCGAGCTGTTCACGCACTGGCCCGGGACGACTCTCGGCGTCGTCCTCGAGAATCGTCTTGGCGAGCCGCCTGGCCTCGTCCGCATCCCCGCGCTCGACGGCGGCGCAGTAATCGTCGACTTCATCCTTGAGGTCGCGGGGACCCAGCGAAAAAATCAGCACGAAGATCGCAAACACGAGGTACGGCAGGCTGAGCAGCACTTCATTGAACGCAGCTGCAAGGATCGCGACCGGCAGCACGGGCAGCAGGCAGAAGATCAACGTCAGCACCGTGAAGGGCTTGCCGCCCGGCTGCGAAGGGATCTGGAAATGCTGGAAGCCCCAGTCGAAGTAGCCGTCGAGCCAGCGTGGCTCGCGCAGATGGAGCAGGCGCGTAACGAGCCGCTCGATGATCAACCCGAGAAAGAGGGCCAGGAGGGTCACGCGGGCCACCCGTACATCTGGCGCGCCTTCAGGAGCGCGCGCAACCGCGGCCAGTCAAAGGCGATGCCCGGATCGGTCTTGCGCCCGGGTGCGATGTCGCTGTGGCCCGCGACCCGCTCAGTGGACAGCGACGGGAACACAGCGCACAGCGTCAGGATGAGATCCGCCAGCTCGCGATACTGCGCGGGCTCGTAAGCGCTGGCATCTGCGCCCTCAAGCTCGATGCCGATCGAGAAATCATTGCAGTTGCTGCGGCCCATGTAGTCCGACACTCCGGCATGCCACGCGCGATGGTGGCAGGAAACGTATTGCACCATTTCGCCGCTGCGCCGGATGAGGTAGTGCGACGACACCTTGCGCCCGGCGATATCCGCAAAATACGGATGCACGGTGGGATCCAGCTGGTTCAGGAAGAGGTCGTCGATCCAGGGGCCGCCGAATTCGTCAGGGGGCAGACTGATGCCGTGCACGACAATGAGGTCGGGCACGACGCCGGGTGGCCGCGGATCGAAATTGGGCGAGTCGACCTGGCGCGCGCCGGCACTGCGGCCGGTCACGGAATCGAAAGAGGGACGATCAGCCAGCAGTACTCTCATGGAGCCCCCATCATGCCCGGACCCATGCGCTTCTGCCATGCTTGCGTGTGGTCGGGTCCGACTGGGAAAATCGTTGCCCCACCGCTTGGCTGAACGGCTCCCCATGACCGACGCTTCCGACCTGGCCCGCCGCGATCTCGCGGTCGTGTGGCATCCCTGCACGCAGATGCAGGACCACGAATCGCTGCCGATGATCCCGATCCGCCGTGGGCAGGGTGTCTGGCTCGAGGGCATGGATGGCCGCCGCTATCTCGACGCCATCAGCTCGTGGTGGACGAACCTCTTTGGGCACGCGAACCCGCGCATCAATGACGCGCTGAAGGCCCAGCTCGATCAGCTGGAACACGTGCTGCTGGCGGGATTCACGCATGAACCGGTCGTCGAGCTGTCCGAACAGCTGGTGGCGATCGCACCCAAAGGCCTGACCCGCTGCTTCTACGCCGACAATGGCTCCTCGGCCATTGAAGTCGCGGTGAAGATGAGCTTTCACTATTGGCGGAATGCGGGACAGCAGGCCAAGCGCCGCTTCGTGACGCTGGGCAACAGCTACCATGGCGAAACGCTGGGTGCCCTCGCCGTCGGCAACGTCGAGCTGTACAAGGAGATCTATAAGCCATTGCTGATGGACGTGCTGACCGTGCCCTCCCCCGACTGCTTCGAGCGGGAGCCGGGCGAAAGCTGGGAAGCGTTCAGCCGACGGCAGTTCGCCTTCATGGACATGACGCTGGCGCGGCACGCACACGAGGTCAGCGCGGTGATCGTCGAGCCGCTGGTGCAATGCGCGGCCGGCATGCGCATGTATCACCCCATCTACCTCAAGCTGCTGCGCGAAGCCTGCGACCGCTACAACGTGCATCTGATCGCGGACGAGATCGCCGTGGGATTTGGACGTACCGGCACGATGTTCGCGTGCGAGCAGGCCGGGATTCGCCCGGATTTCATGTGTCTGTCGAAAGGCCTCACGGGTGGCTATCTGCCGCTGTCCGTCGTGATGACGACCGGGCACGTGTACGAAGCGTTCTACGCCGACTACGCCACGCAACGGGCCTTCCTGCATTCACACAGCTATACCGGCAACCCGCTGGCGTGCACCGCGGCGCTCGCGAGTCTCGCGATCTTCAGGGCGGACAACGTGATCGAGAATAACCGCGCGCTCGCAGCCCACCTGGACAAGCGTGCTCGCGAACTGGCGCACCATCCGCATGTAGCCGAGGTGCGCAGCACCGGCATGATCTGCGCGATCGAGATGATTCAGGACAAGGCGGCGCGCAAGCCGTACCCGTGGCAGGAGCGCCGCGGCCTGCGAGTCTATCGGCATGCACTCGAGAAGGGCGCGTTGCTGCGTCCCGTCGGCAATGTCATCTACTTCATGCCGCCTTACGTGATCACGCCCGCCGAGATCGACTTTCTCGTCGACACCGCCATGACCGGCATCGAGCTCGCCACATGCGACTGACCCGCATCTTTGTGACCGCCCCGCTGACGCCAGGTGCTGAAGTCCGGCTCTCCGCGAGCGCAGCCAGTCATGTGGCGCGTGTGCTCCGGCTCAAGGAAGGCGCACCACTGATCGTGTTCGACGGGACCGGCGGCGAACACCGCGCCGAAATCATCAGGGTCGCGGGCGCCAGCGTGCATGTGATGCTCAAGGAGTTCATGCCGGGCGCGACCGAACCGGCATTGAAGCTGACGCTGGTCCAGGGCGTGTCGCGCGGCGAACGCATGGACTGGACGCTGCAGAAAGCCACGGAACTCGGTGTATCTGCCATCGTTCCGGTGCTCACTGCCCGCAGCGTGGTGCGGCTCGATGAAAGGCAGAGCATGGCCAAGCGCGAGCACTGGCAGGCGGTTATCGTCAGCGCCTGCGAGCAATGCGGTCGCACGCGAGTGCCCGAGATCGCCCCACCGGTTCGTCTGCGCGATTACCTCGCGACGTCGAAGAAAGAGGGTTTGCGCCTCGCACTGAGCCCCGTCGCGCAAGGATCCCTCGCTGGCCTTGCAAGCGTGTCGCAGAAAGTCGAGCTGTTGATCGGCCCTGAGGGCGGCCTCGACGACACCGAACATCTGCTCGCCGAGCAGGCCGGCTACCTGCCCGTGCGACTGGGCCCACGAGTGCTGCGAACCGAAACCGCTTCTGTAGTCGCGTTGTCGGTGCTGCAGTCGTTGTGGGGGGATCTCCAGTAGAAGAACGCGGCCGGGCGGCGCAGCGACGCCGGACTCGTTGCGCCTCATGGCTGCTCGGGCCGATGTGCAAGCGCACATTTGCCGATCCGCCCACCACGCGACTGCCGTGCAATCTCAAGTCCAATTGCAAATTGCCGCACGGGTTGCGCAGCCAAGGCCCGTATGCAATATTCCGGCGCGGACTGCCAGAATATCCACTATTCCGGCATCGGCTATCAAAATATGCAATGTTCCGGCGCGTGCCGCCATAACCACTCAGGAAAATACACACAGTGAGCCAGCCAGCACAGACCACTGCAGAGAGCACGGGGACCCTCGCCGGCGCTGAACAGTCAGGCACTCGAAACGCGGCATTGGCCATGTTCGGCCTGCTGCTGGTTTGCTACACGCTGATGTCGGCTGATCGCTACCACATCAGCATTCTTGCACCGGACATCCGCATGGCGCTCGGCTTGACCTTGCCGCAGATGGGTGCGCTCACCACGCTGTTCACCCTCGGCATCGGCATCGCCGGACTGCCGGCCGGCTCTCTCATCCTGCGCTACTCACGGAAAGCCGTACTGCTTGCAGGTATCGTGATCTTCTCCGCCGCCACCTACCTCTTCACGGTCGCCACCAGCTTCCTGACCATGCTGGTGTTCGTCGTGATGCAAGGCGTTGGCATGTCTTTCCTGGCAACCGGCATGTTCTCGCTGGCAGCCAGCTACTTCGCCAACAACCGCGTGGCGGCAGTGGGCATGGTCAATGTCTGCTTCGGATTGGGCTCGTTCTTGGGTCCCTGGGCCATCGGCAACATTCGTGGCAGCACGGGCAACTGGGAAATCCCACCGATGGTGTTTGCTGCTTGCGGCGCGGTGCTTGCGGTCCTCGTGGCCTTGCTGGTCCGTTCCTGGTTCACCGAGAGCAAAGCCGTTGCGAAGAAGGGAGAAGACACGGGCGGCTCTGAGACCCTGCTCAACCACAACACGATGATTCTCGCCGCCCTCAGCATCATCTACGGCCTCGGTGTCTATGGATTTCTCGGCCTCTACCCCACTTTCCTGCGCGAATCGCTGCATTTCACGCCGCCGGAGGCGGGTGCGGTGCTCAAGTACTTCGGCGCAGGCGGCTTGCTGGCCTTCTTCGGCGGCATGCTGGGCGATCGGTTATCGCCCAAAGTCGTTATTGTGGGCGCCTCCCTCGGGGTCGTGATACTGGGCTATTTCCTGTATCTGCCTGACCTGAGCGTTTCGACGCGCGAAATCCTCGTGGGGCTCTACGGCGTCATTGGCGCTGGTGTTCTCTACACCAATCTCGGTGGTGCCCACATCAAGGCATTGCGCCGCAGCCTTTCAAGCCGCGGTTCGAGCATGTTCGTCACGACCCTGTATGCCGGCGGAGCGTTCGGCGGATATCTGATGGGCGCACTCGTGAGGAATTTCGAGTGGGTCATGGCCGGTCGGATCCAGATCTCGCTGCTCGCCCTGGTGGGTGCGCTGCTGG
>CAISDJ010000067.1 GCA_903884105.1 uncultured Pseudomonadota bacterium
GCCACCCGATGACGAGATTCCCTTCGTGCGCAATACGCCGCAGGAAATGCCCACCAATGCCGAGTTTCTCGCGATGCTCGCGGGCGCCGAGGATGACGGTGATCTCGTCTACCAGAGCTGGGCCGACGCTGAGCCCGATCCCGAGGTCGCGAAGCTCCTGCGCCAGAACGGCCGCGAGGAAGCCCGTCACGGCGAGCGCGTGAACGAGGTGCGCAGATTGCTGGGTATGGCTGTCTAGAGGTTGTCGCGCCTTTTGCGCCCGCGTCGAGCCCGCTGCTGACGTCTACGAAGCACCGTTGGTAAATGCCACCACGTGTCTGCGACCTCTGCGACCAGGACAGCCTTTCAGAATTCGACTTTGACCCTGTATTACCCCCGCTGGGTGCCGCGGCGATTGCCCGCCACTCCCCGCATCAGTAGCATCCACGTTTTCCGGAAGAGACCTTATGGAAACTCCCTCCCAATTTACCGAGAGAAAGACGGTCCTCGTGGTCGATGACACCCCCGACAACCTGTCGCTGATGTCCGGCCTGCTCAAGGATCATTACCGGGTAAAGCTCGCCAACAACGGCGAAAAAGCGCTGCTTGCGGTGCGTGCCGCGGCACCCCCCGACCTGATCCTCCTCGACGTCATGATGCCGGGGATGTCGGGCTACGAGGTCTGCCAGCGCCTGAAGGAAGATCCCGCCACGCGCGATATCCCGATCATCTTCCTCACGGCCATGACGGCCGTCGAGGACGAGAAAAAGGGCCTTGATCTCGGGGCGGCGGACTACATCACCAAGCCGATCAGCCCGCCCATCGTGCTGGCCAGGGTCAAGACCCAACTCGAGAACAAGTCGGCGGCGGACTTTTTACGCAATCAGGCGGAATTTCTGCGCCTCGAGGTGGAACGCCAGACCCGTCGGGTGAACGCGATCCAGGACGTCACGATCCTCGCCATGGCCTCGCTGGCCGAGACCCGGGATTCTGACACCGGCAACCACATCCGCCGCACGCAGTTCTACGTGATCGAGCTCGCCAAACGCCTCAAGGACCATCCGCGTTTCCGCCACTTTCTCACGGACGACAATATCGAGTTGCTGTTCAAGTCTGCGCCGCTGCATGACATCGGCAAAGTGGGTATCCCGGACCGCATCCTGCTGAAGCCCGGCCGCTTCGAGCCGCATGAATTCGAGATCATGAAAACCCACACCACGCTTGGTCGTGAGGCGATAGAGCAGGCGGAGAAGGCACTCGACATCGAGGTCGATTTCCTGAAGCTCGCCAAAGAGATCGCCTACTCCCACCAGGAAAAGTGGGACGGCAGCGGCTACCCCGAGGGTCTTTCCTGCGATGACATTCCGATCTCGGCGCGCCTGATGGCTGTTGCCGATGTCTACGATGCCTTGATCAGCCGGCGGATTTACAAGGAAGGCATGCCCCATGAAAAAGCCGTCGACATCATCCGCGACGGCAGTGGCAGCCATTTCGACCCGGATATCGTGGATGTATTCCTGGACGCCATGGAGGTGTTCCGCGAAATCGCCCTGCGTTATGCCGACAGCGATTCCGATATGAAGCGCAAAGCCGATTTTCTTGCTTCGGCTACGGGCTGAGCCGTGCCCGCAGCCTGACCCCGGAGCATCCTGATGCAACCATCCGCTCACGCCAGCGGCAGACTCCGGTTCCTGCTGTACTTCTTCGTACCCGTTGCGATGGCGATCATGGGCGGGGGACTCTTCACTGCAGTGTCGGTCTCGCGGTTCGAGTCCCTGCAGCATGAGAGCAACCGCCAACTGATCCGCGATCAGAGCACGCTCTCTGAATCCATGCAGCTCGGCGTCCAAATCCTGCAGGCGCAAAAAGACCTGAACGTGATGGCGGCCCAAGTGAAAAGCGGCGAGCTGGCCGGGCCGCAGGTGACAGTTGTACACGACGCGTTCGTCGATCGCCTGACCGACATGTACGTGCGCCTGAAGGACCTCTCGCTCGACAAGCGGGTTTCCGATGAGGTCCGCAAGACACTCCGTGATGCTGTGCGGCGTTTTGGTGCGTACTACAACAACGCGACGGTCGCCTCGGATACGCTGGTCCAGAACCCCGAGCTCTCGCGCGCTTCCATAGAGCAGGCCAACGACTCGTATGTGCGTTTCGCGGAGCTGGGGCAGCGCGTCCACGCGGATCTTACTGCCCGCTCGTTGCAGCTACTGGAAACGGAAGAGGTAGCGCTTACCGGGTTTGCCCGGTCCACACTGTTGGCCGTCGGCCTGGGATCGACCGTCGGGATCTTCATCTGGTTTTTCATTTCACGCCTCATATCCGGGCGGCTGTCGCTACTCGCCGGATCCCTGCGCTCGCTGGTCGGAGGGAATGGGGACGAGATCGACGCGCGGGACTTCGCGCGTGTGGAGCGAATCGCCGGCAGGCCGGCGGAGCTAATTGGCGGCATGGCTGCGGCGGTCATCGCGTTCCGGCAGGCCAACGTCGAGCGCAATGAAGCACGCGCAGCTCTGGAGGCCGAGAGAGCCAACCTGGAAATCCAGGTCGAGCAGCGCACGGCCTCGCTCCTGCAAACCACCGAGGACTTGAGGGAGGCCACGTTCCGCGCGGAGGAGGCGAGCCGGATGAAGTCGGCGTTCCTCGCCAACATGAGCCACGAGATCCGTACGCCCATGAACGCGATCACGGGGATGTCATATCTTCTGCTGCAAACGGACCTCAACGCCCGCCAGCGCGATTATGTCCGCAAGGTCCACAGCTCCAGCCAGCACTTGCTCGGCATCATCAACGACATCCTCGACTACTCGAAGATCGAGGCCGGCAAGCTGGATATCGAGCAAGTGGATTTCACGCTCGACCAGGTGTTGCAGAACGTGGCCAACCTGATCGCCGAGAAGGCGATGTCCAAGCATCTCGAGCTGCTGTTCGACATCGACGCCCGACTGCCGCAGAGACTGGTGGGCGACCCGCTGCGGCTCGGGCAGATCCTGATCAATTATGCGAATAACGCCGTCAAGTTCACCGAGAAGGGCGAGATCACCATCTCGATGAGTATCCGTGAGGAAAGCGACGAGGAGATTCTCCTCTACGGCGCGGTCAAGGACACCGGCATTGGTCTCACCCCTGAACAGATGGCCAAGCTCTTCCAGAGCTTCCAGCAGGCTGACAGTTCCACCACGCGCAATTACGGCGGCACCGGGCTGGGTCTCGCCATCACCCGGCAGATCGCGCAGCTCATGCGCGGAGAGGTCGGTGTGGAGAGCGAGTACGGGCAGGGCAGCACCTTCTGGTTCACCGTGCGCCTCGGCAAGAGCAGCGGTCACCAGGTGCCACAACTGCTGCGCTCGGATCTGCGCGGCAAGCGTGTCCTCGTGGTCGATGACAACGAAGCCGCCCGCCTGATCCTCAATCGCCTCTTTGCCGAACTCGAACTCGCGGCCGACATGGCCGAGTCGGGGCACCAGGCTATCGATATGCTCGATGCCGCGGTATCGCAGGGCCGACCCTACGACGCGGTCTATCTCGATTGGCAGATGCCCGTGATGGACGGGTTGGAGCTCGCGGAAAAAATCCGCCAACGCCCGTACGAGCGGAATCCGAAACTGGTGCTCGTGACCGGCTTCTGGCGCGAGGAAGCCCTGAAGGGCGCGGAGTCGAGGGGTATCGAGAACATCCTGATGAAACCGGTGAACGGCTCGACCCTCTTCGACTCGGTCGCCCGCTTGTTCGGAACCGCCGACGGGCTGGGCGATACCGTACAGGACACCGACGGGCCCGCCGTCGATCTTGCGTCTATCCGGGGCTCCACGGTGCTCTTGGTCGAGGACAACGAGCTCAACCAGGAAGTGGCGACGGAACTGCTGCGGGGCGTTGGCCTTGTCGTCGATGTCGCCGCCAATGGCGCGATCGCGGTGGAGAAAGTGAAGTCCGCCTCCTTCGATATCGTGCTCATGGACATGCAGATGCCCGTCATGGGCGGGTTGGAGGCGACCCGGATCATCCGTTCCATGCCGGA
>CAISDJ010000068.1 GCA_903884105.1 uncultured Pseudomonadota bacterium
ACTGACGCCGATAATCGCCGCTCGACATCCCGACGCACGCCTGTCGCGGGTCTCGCTTCTCGATGGGTCGGATGGGACCAGCAGCAGGGCCATGATCGGACTGGAATATGCGGAAGGCAAGGGACCGGCTGCGGTCTTTGCCAAGACCCAGGGCGATATCTGGCACCGGCTGCTGCATTTCATGACCGGCAACCTTTACCGGGAGGCGCTGCTCTATTCCTCAGGGGTGACCATCCCCGTCGAGCATCCCGCCGAATATTTCGGACAGGTCGATCGGCTCCGGCTCAACGAACTGGTCATCATGGAAGATCTCAGCGCACGGGGCGTTACCCTGCATGACGCAACAAGGCGCCTCTCCATCGAGGAAATTGCCGACGGACTGCGCGGCCTTGCCCTGCTTCACAGCGCCTTCTGGCGGTTCACGGGCGAAAGCCACCCATCGCTGGACTGGGTCGATACATGGCGCGCCACGCGGCGCTTCCGCATGATCCTGCGTGGCACTTGCGGCAAAGGCATAGCCAATGTCCGTGCCAGCCTTCCGGACCCGGTCGCCGAACTAGGTGCCGCAGGCGTTGAGCACGCATGGACGGCCTATATCAAGACTGTCAGCCAGGGCCCACTGACCCTGCTGCACGGCGACGCCCATGTCGGCAACACTTACGCCTTGCCCAGCGGCGAGTTCGGCTTCCTCGACTGGGCCTGCGTGCGCCGGGGGAACTGGGCCTTCGATCTGGGCTATTTCCTCGTCAGCAGCCTCGATGTGGCGACGCGAAGAGCGCACGAGCGGGAACTGGTCGAACTCTATCGCCAGGCCCTCGATGTTCCACAAGCCGACCTGCCCACGGGGGATCACGCTTGGCTGCGCTATCGTTCGACTCCGGCCTATGGCCTCGCGGCATGGCTGGGAACGGCATCCAGCGCCGATTACCAAAGCCATCCGATTTGCTCCACCACGGTGAACCGCTTTGCTACGGCCTTCATGGACCTCGACACGCCGTCGGCAATTGCCAGTCTGGGCTAACCCGGCTCCGGTTTCAGGGTCAGCAATCCGGTTGCAGCAGCAATTCTGAAATGCTAACATGTTAGAAATGGATTGCTAGGGTTTGGGCGGCTTTGTCTGACATTGAACATCTCGTTACCGACCATTTCAGCGGCCACGCGTTCCCCTGCCGTGGCGGCGAGACCTTGCTCAATGCGGCGGCACGTTCGGGCAGGCAGATCATTCGCGTCGGCTGCCGCGCAGGTGGTTGCGGCCTGTGCAAGGTGCAGGTGCTGGGTGGCCGTTACGATACCGGCAAGATGAGCCGGGCGCAGGTCAGCGAAGCAGAAGAAGTACGGGGATTTGTCCTCGCCTGCCGGACCATACCTGCCGGTGCCCTCGAAATTTTCAGCCAGAACGAAACCAACGCATAGGGAGTGTGAAAATGAACAAGGGTGTGATGCGGCCGGGCCACGTGCAAATCAGAGTCATGGATATGGCAGCAGCCGTCCATCACTATCGCGATATCGTTGGGCTCGTCGAAACCCATCGCGACAGTGCGGGCAGGGTCTA
>CAISDJ010000069.1 GCA_903884105.1 uncultured Pseudomonadota bacterium
CATTACTTGCAGCGCTTGCGCTGGTGGCCAGTGCCCAGCCTGCGTCTGCCCAGCTCTCGCCGCCCAACAAGGCGGGCGTCGCCATGGGGCATCTGCACTACACCGTTAAAGACGTGAAGGCCAACCAGGCTTTCTGGGTCAAGCTGGGCGGGAAGGCCATCGTCTTCAACGGCACGATCGACGGCGCGCTGTTCCCGGACGTCGTCATCCTGTTGCGCCAGGGCGAAACGAACGGCGGCACCGAAGGATCAGTGGTCAATCACGTCGCGTTCCGCGTGAAGTCGCTGGCCGGCCTCGAGAAGGCGGGCTTCAAGGTCGAGTACAACAAGGAAGTCCCGGGCGTCGGATCCGTGTATTCACCGGAAGGCGAGCGTATCGAGCTGTTCGACGACAAGCTCGCGACCAATCTCGGATTCACGATCGACGGTGGCGGCAAGGATCCGGTGGCCGATCGCCACAACCGGCCGATCTCGGTCCCGATCATCGCGCACCACATCCATATGCAGGTGCCCGAGGATCAGGTGCAGGCCGCCAAGGCATGGTACGCCGAGAAGTTCGGCGGCATCCGCGGCCTGCGGTGGCACTACGATGCAGTCGATCTCCCCGGTATCAACCTCAATATCTCGGCGGCACCGAAGCCGACCGTCCCGACCAAGGGCCGGATGCTCGATCACATCGGGTTCGAGGTGCAGAACCTCGAGGCGTTCTGCAAAGGGCTCGAAGCGCAGGGCATCAAGTTCGACCGCCCCTACAACAAGCTGCCAACAGGATTGGGGCTGGCCTTCCTGACGGACCCGTGGGGCACGTACATCGAGCTTACGGAAGGTCTGCGCGAGATTAAGTGAGGGAGAACGGTCGGTGCCCGCAAAGTCTGAGTGCGGGCATACGAGGGGGCCGGTGACCGGTGCACCAGGACTCTAAGCAGAATTGGAGTGTGGCGCTGATCTGCGCCCTGGCGGGAGCCGTGTTCTGGCTGCTCGCGCTGCGCAGAGTTGTCAAAGGCGTCGACTAAGGCACGCGAGCATCGGGTTGGCGCCAAGAGCGAGCCGCCGTCTCCCGGCACCTTCAGGCTGCGGGCTGCATCAGCCTGCCTTGCGCGATTCCCTTCCTGCGACGACCGGCCGCACCGAAGAAGCCCAATCCCGACAGCAGCAGCAGCCACGCTGCGGGCAGAGGAACGGGCGCCACGTTGGTGTAGCTGCCATCGAAGTTGAAGGCAGCGGCGAGGCCGTTGACTGTCGTCGCGCCGATCAGGGACAGGAAGGTGCTGTTCCCCGACAGGTCTCCCAGGAATCTGAAGGCATAGTCGGGCGAGGCGGCTACGTAGAAGTCGAGGACGGACAGGGTCAGCCCGCCGCCAACCGAGCCGACACTCGTGAAGCTCAGCGACGTCGAGTTGTTGAGATCGAGCGTCGAATTGCCGGTCAAGGACAAGCTGGCGAAAGTCTGGCCGTTCAGACCGCCGGCATTGATGAGCTCCAGGGTGCCGCCGTTCAGATCCAGGGCACTGGCTGAGGCAATGCGGTTGGCGCCGTCGAGGGTCAACGTACCCCCAGTGATCATCGTTGTGCCCGTATACTGGTTCGCACCCGACAGCGTGACGTTGCCGCTCTGCACCTCCATCGTGCTGAAGTTCGACAGCACGCCGGCATATACGAACGTGCCGGTGGCGCCAAGGTTGAGGGTCGCAGTATTGCTGCCCGCGCCACCCGAGACATTGCCTGTGATGCTGGCAGCGTTGCCTTCAATCTTGAGCTGATCGTCACCGCCTTCAAGGTCGATCGCATTGCTGATGTCACTGACGATCGCACCCCGGTTCGTCACGACGTCATTGCCGCCGCCGGTCTGAATCGCGGCGCCCGTGCCCGCACCGCGGATCGTGCCACCGGCGAGGTTCGTGATCGTGTCGGCGAACGTGCCGATCATCTTGATCGCGAAGCCAGTAACGCCCTGGATCAGGCCACCGTTTGACACGGTGGTTGCTGCCACCGCATTGCCGCCGTTGCTATCGTCAATGAGGATGCCGTTGCCGGCCCGGCTCGTGTCGCCGTTCGGGGCATCGAGCAACAGAGTGCTGCCGACGATCCGGCCAGTGATGGTGTTGGTAATGGAGCCACCGCCGGCCGCGATGCCTTCTGCATTGTTGGTTCCGCCCTTGGCACCCAAGCCGAGGACGTCGCCGGAATTGTTCAACGTCAGTACGCCGTCGATGTCAATGCCGTCGCCATCCGCGTCAATTGTCGATGCCAACACGCCGCCCCTGATCGATGCACCGAAGGCGTTGGTGACGTTGGCCGTCACGTTGACCGCGGAAGGCAGGGCTGTGTTCGCATCGATGTTCAGGCCAGAGCCGTTCAAGGCCTGGATCAAGCCACCGGCGTTGTTGGTCACCGTCAGAGACGAGGGTCCGACGTTGGCCCCGTCGGTGGCAATGCCATGACGCCCGGTGATGGTGCCGCTGTTGGTGACGGTCACGGTCTTTTCCGTGCGCAAATCAATGCCGTCGCTGCCCGTTGCAACGCCCGCAGTCACGGTCGGTGTGGCCGTGATGGTGCCTGCGTTGATCACGATGCCGTTCTGTCCCGGCCGTACGGCGTCATCACCGACGGCGGAGATGGTGGCGCCAAACAGGTTGGTCAGCGTATTGCTGCCGGTGGTGATGGCAGCCCAGTCGATTGCCTGGCCGCCTGCTGTCACGCGGATGGTGCCACTGTTGGTCAACGAGACGCTCGATCCGGCCGTGTTCACGCGGAAGGCATCGGTGGATACGCTGCTGATCAGTCCGTTGTTGGTGACCGTCAGGTTGGCGGTTCCTGAATTGCTGTCGATGGCCCGGCCGGTCCCCAGCGTCTGGAGGATGCCGTTGTTGATCAGCGTCGACACGCCCGTCATGGTCAGCGGGATTGCGGAGCCGCTGGCGATGCTGATCGCGCCGGTGCTCGTGATTGTCCCGGTGCCGGCTGACAGCGTCTGGGCACCGACTGTGGTCGAGATGGTTGGGCCAGCGGGTGCGAACTGCGCGAACGTGGGTGCGGCGACGCTGAGGGCGCCAACGACTACTACTAGGCGGCTAGACAAGCGCATTTTCTTTCGGTTTCCTGACTTGTTCTGGTTCGCTGGAGCGGGCGCAGAGTGCGAACGGGCTGTCGTTACTGAGCCAAGCAACGATCCCGGTCTCATGAAGGCATGCTCTACAATGCGTCTCCGGAGAATATATAGCGTGGGCGTGACTGATCAGTGACAATTCGACTGCACGTCGGCGTCAAGAACGTGTTTGGAAGCAGCAGCGCTTTGTCGCTTGAATGTAGGACGGCGTGAGCGCAACCAGGCCAGGAGCGTCGCGCCAGACATGAGGAGAAGAACGATGAACCGCCGCGATACGATGACGCTTCTTGGGGGGACGCTGGCAGCAAGCGGGATGACGGCTGCACGCGCAGCGGAGTCGCCTGCGTGGGCCGCTCCCGAGTTCGATATCCCTCGCCCCGAGCTCGTGCTCGAGCTGGTCGTCACCTGTTCGAAGCCGGAATCAATCGGTGGGGACAAGGCGAGCAAGGACGGTCAGCGCGGAACCATCTGGCCGATCATCGGCGGCACCTTCGTCGGCAAGGACATTCGCGGCACCGTGGTGCCGGGCGGAGGCGACTTTCCTGTCATCCGGCCGGACGGTGTCACGATCATCGATGCGCTGTACCGGCTCAAGACTGACGATGGCGTGACCCTCATCATCCACAACAAGGGGCTCGCCATCCCGGGTGACACGCCCGCGGCCACCAGGTATCGGCTGTCGCCGGACTTCACCGTGCCGCAGGGCAAGTACGACTGGCTGAACAAGGGCGTGTTCATTGCGAACCTGACCATCCGCGTCCCGCAGAACAAGCGCCTCGCCAAGTCCGAGAACGAGAACGACCGGATGATCCACGTGTATCGCCTCGCGTAGGCGACGGCGTTCGGGCGCTGCAATGTCGTTCATCGATCTGTTCTCCGGCCACGCAGACCGCTACGCGGAGGCCCGTCCCCGCTATCCGGAAGCGCTGTTTGCGTTCATCGCATCACATGCGCCTTCCCGCGCGCGAGCGTGGGATTGCGGGACGGGAAACGGGCAGGCCGCAGCGTCGCTGGCAAACCACTTTGCCGAAGTCCTCGCGACGGATCCGAGCGTCGAGCAGATCGCCCATGCGGTAGCGGTGAACAACGTTCACTACTCCGTGCAGCCGGCGGAAGCGACCACTCTGCCGGCGCGAAGCGTTGATGCCATCTGCGTTGCTCAGGCGCTGCACTGGTTCGACTTCGAGCGGTTCTTCGCGGAGGCCCGGCGTGTCGCCGTGCCCGGTGCGATTTGCGCGGCTTGGGGCTACACGTGGTTCAACGTGGCAGGAGACTTCGACACCGCGTTCCGCGCCTTCGTCACGGACGTCATCGCTCCCTACTGGGCGCCGCAGAACAAGTTTCTGTGGGACGGGTACGTCGATGTCCCGATGCCGTTTTCGAGGGTTGCAGCGCCCGCTTTCACTATCGAAGCCAACTGGAATCTCTACCAACTGCTCGCGTACGTCCGCACGTGGTCGGCGGCCAGACGATGTCTGGCGGAAAACGGTACGGAGTTCTTCGAGTCGGCTACGGCCAGGCTGGCTGCGTTGTGGGGCGCGCCCGAGGCATCGAGGGTCGTCACGATGCCGCTGCATCTGCTGTTGGGGCGGGTATCGTAGCGTCCGATCGGTGTTTGCCCCGGCCCCAGGGCCCGACAATCATATGGTGCACCGCGAAAAGACGGAAACCGGAGTCGGGTGGGGTATCCTTCCGTCCTGACAGGCACTGATTCCCGGCCATCCGCGCCCGGGATGCATCAGGCGGGCTCGCGTAGAAGCATAGTTGAGGGAGCAATGATGAAGAGAGTCTCTGTGTCGGGTGCCACGCTCGCGATCGCGGGCGTTCTGGGCCTTGCCGGTGTGGCCATGGCCCATCACTCGTTTGCGATGTTCGATGAAAAGCAGCAGACGATGGTCGAAGGGACGGTCACGGCCTGGAACTACAACAACCCGCACGTCTGGCTGATGATCCAGGCGCCCGACGCAACCGGCGCGATGAAGACCTGGAGCTTTGAAGGCGGCGGCCCGGTGCGCATCACGCGCCAGGGTGTGACGGGCGATACGTACAAGAAGGGCGAGAAGCTGCGCGTCGTCATGAGCCCGATTCGCGACGGCCGTCCGGCGGGCGGCATCTGCTTTGCGATCAAGGTGGATGGCAGCGTGTCCCTGCCCAATGACGGCGCGTGCGATGCAGAGAAGGTCCTCACTCGCTGGAAGGCCAAGGGCTGGCTCTCGACGAGCAAGCACCTCGAGACCCATCCGCTCGAAGACTGACCTCGCGTACTGACTGGATAAGGGTAGTGGAAGGACTCATGAAGCGAAAGTCGTTCTCGGCGTGGCTGTCACACTTTGCGATGGCCATCCTGTTGGTCGCGGGCACTGCGCCTGCTGCCGAGGTGCACGTGATGATCTCGGCCGGCTTTTTCGGTGTCTATTCCGAGCTCGGTCCGGGATTCGAGCGGGCAACTGGCCACAAACTGGTCACGGTCCGTGGTCCTTCCATGGGCGATTCCCCGGAGGCGATCCCGACCCGGCTTGCGCGCGGGGAGGCGGCCGACGTCGTGATCCTCGATGGCGGGGCGGCGGATGAGCTCGGCAAGAGTGGCTTGACGCGCGCTGCGAGCAAGGTCGATCTTGCCGAATCGAAAATCGGCATGGTCGTGCGCGCAGGCGCTGCCAAACCCGACATCAGCAGCGTCGAGGCTTTCAAGAAGACACTGTTGGCAGCGAAGTCCATCGGGTATTCCGACAGCGGCAGCGGCACTTACCTTGCGACCACCCTGTTCCCGCAGCTCGGGATTGCCGAGCAGATCAGCTCCAAGAGCCGCAAGGTGCGCGGACCGCCGTCAGGCGAACCCGTGGCCGCAGTCGTTGCGCGCGGCGAAGTGGAGATCGGTTTCCAGCAGGTCGCCGAGCTGATCCACGTTCCGGGCATCACCTTCGTCGGCACGATACCGGCGGCCGTCCAGCCGCCCACTTTCTACTCCGGAGCGATTACCACCAAGGCTGCGGAGCCGGCCGCAGCCACGGCGCTGTTGCGCTTTCTCGCGTCGCCTGAGGCAGCGCCAGTGATCTCGAAAGCCGGGTTGGCCCCGATCACGGGACGGTAGCGGCCTTGGCTTGTCCCGGCGGCGACGTCGGGTCCGAGTAGGGAATCCATGGCTGATATCAAATTCACGGATGAGGAAAAGGCGGTCATTGTCCGCAAGATCCAGCTCTACTTCACCGAGGAGCTGAAGCAGGAGATCGGCCGCTTCGATGCGGAGTTCCTGCTGGAATTTTTCGCCGAGGAAGTCGGCGCGTACTTCTATAACCGCGGCCTCTACGACGCGCAGGCCATCCTCACCGCCAAGCTCGACGACCTGAACGACGCGATCAGCATGCTCGAGAAGCCGACAAGCTTCCGCAGGTGAGCAGCCAGGACATACGTCCAGCCGATTGGCAAGCAAAGCACCGTGACTCCTTCATCCCCCTTCGAACTCCAACCGACTTTGGTGGGCGCGCTGGTCACCATGCGACCGCTGCGGCCTGACGATTTCGAAGAACTGTACGCAGCCGCGTCCGACCCGCTGATCTGGGAGCAGCATCCGGATCCCGAGCGCTACCAGCGCGAGGCCTTCGAGAGTCGCGTGTTCCGCGGCGGTCTCGAGTCGGGGGGAGCTTTTTCCATCATCGACACTACGAGCGGAAGGATCATTGGCACCACGCGTTTCTACGAATGGGATCCGCAGGCTCGCGAAGTCGCGATCGGCTATACGTTCCTGGCTCGCAGTCATTGGGGCGGTCCCGTCAACCGGGAGATGAAGCGATTCCTGCTCGATCATGCGTTTCGCTGGGCGAAGACGGTGTGGCTGCACATCGGCGAAAACAACAAGCGGTCCCGGCGGGCCACCGAGAAGCTCGGTGCGCGGCTGTCGCATATCGAAATCAAAGGCGTGGGAGCTTTCGCGCGGCCGACCGCTTACTACAGGATTGAGGCGGCCGACTGGCAGAGGCGCTGACGGCAGTCAAGTTGGTGCCACACGGCGGGTGAGTGAAGGAGCCCGATCGGCGGTATATTCCGGACTGCGAAGCAACCCCCGAGGCACACCATGGACAGCCCTCCCGAGAACCTGCCGATCTATCGTCTGCTCTCTGGGCCCGACGACGCCAAGTTCTGTCATCGCGTGAGCGAAGCCCTCGCGATCGGCTACCGGCTCTACGGATCGCCGTCGATCACATTTGACGGCGAACACACCCTCGTCGCGCAGGCGATCGTGTGGCCGTCCGAGTTGACCGCTTCGTGGGAAGGAGGCCGGTAGCGAGAGCCTGGCACCGCCCTGAATTCGTGTCTCCCAACTCGAGTAATCAAGGAGGAGCGCCATGCCCGCACTCAACCGGGCGAAAGAAACCCCGTGGAAGCTGAAGACCCCGCCTGGAACGGCGGAGTACGCGATGCACGTGGACGACAAGGACGGGCAACGCGTCATCGTCTGCACGGTGGGCAAGACGGTGCTCCTGTATGACGCCCGCTGACGTGCGGCCCGTTCTCCTGAAGATCCGTCGCCTCATCCAGGCGACTGCGGAGGCGACAAGGGAGAGGCGGAGATCCCGTTTTCAAAGTTCATGAAGCGCTTCAAGGCAGTCATTTTCGACATGGACGGCCTGCTGCTCGATACCGAGCGGCAGGCGCTCGTGTCGTTCAACCGGGTGTGCGAACACTTGGGCCTCGGCAATCAGGAGTATCTGTTTGCCAGATGCATCGGCGCCACCCGCGAGGCAGGCTGGAAAGCGCTCGAAGACGGACTGAAGGACAAGGTCAATATCCAGACCTTTGCGAGTGCGTGGGACGTATTGCATTCGCAGTCCGCCGACGAGCAGCCCATCCCACTCAAAGAAGGCGTCTTCGAGCTGCTGGACTACCTTGATTCGCATGACATCCCGTGTGCAATTGCCACTTCGACATCGACTAAGCGTGCGACGCTGAAACTATCCAATGCCGGGTTGATCGATCGCTTCGCGGCCATCACCTGCGGCGATCACGTCGCACGCAGCAAGCCGTTCCCGGATATCTATCTTCGCGCTGCCACGGTGATGCAGGCCGATCCGCGGGAGTGCCTGGCGCTCGAGGATTCTGAAAACGGCGTCCGCGCCGCAGTCGGAGCAGGGATGACGGTCATACAGATTCCGGACCTGCTGCAGCCGTCACCCGAGCTGAGATCGCTCGGGCATATCGTGCTCGACAGCCTGCACGCCGTTCGCAGCCATCGCTTCTGAGCGTACGACCTGCTGCGACCGGAGCTGCCGATCGCGCCGCGAGTCCCCCTCGATCAGGACTTGTGCTTCGGCTTCTGCGACGTGAGATACGCGGCGATGGCGAGCATGTCGCCCTCATCGAGGTTGGCGACCACAGGCTGCATCAAGGCGACGGTGCCACCCTTGCGGGCGCCGATCTTGATGTCGTTCAGTTGCCGGTAGATGTACAGCGGTGACCGGCCGAGCAGGCCCGGGACGTCCACGAGGCCATTGAGATCCGGTCCGTGGCACGTTGCGCAGGCGATGGTCTTGCCGCCCACCTCTTTCACGAGCTTCTCGCCCTTCTTGAAGCTGCCCTTCGGCGCTGTCGACCAGAACCCGGCACGCGAGTCCCGGAGTTCGACGTGCTCGGCATTCTGCGGCAGTTCAATGATGCGATCGCCGAGCGGTTCCTTGTGCCCGCCGGGCGAGGGCAAGCGCATGCCGCCCGTGTGGATGAACGACACGGGAACACGGTCGCCTTCCTTGATCGTCCGCCAGCCGGCAGGTTGAGGAGGCAGGCTGCTGTAGTAGCGGGCTGCAGCGAGGATCTCTTCCTCGTTGATCGCCTTCGAAATGGGGATCATCGGCGTCGCCCTGCCACCTGTCCGATTCCCGTCACGGAACGCGGCCATCTGCTGCTGGATGTACCCGACCGAGAGGCCCGCAAGATCCGACGAGCCTGGATGACCGCCGCCATTCGTCAGATGGCATTTCATGCAGGCTGAAACAGCGGGCTTCCTGCCGACCGCGACGACATCCGGCAACGCAGGATGGTCCTCAGGATGCCAATCGGGGGGGGTGAAATTGTCTTCGATCTGGGCCTGCGTGAACCGCTTCTTGCTTCCCGGCGCGCGCTGCAGCTTCTTGTCGTCGAACGGGACGGCAGGTGGATTGACCGGGTAGGCCCACCCCGGAAAAGCGGGAGACGGAGCGGCAGGAGCCTGCGCTTGCGCAACTTGAAGAGATAGCAGAGCGGCCAGCACTGCGGTGCCATGAACCAGTCCTAAGCGCTTCAGCATCGGCTGGATGCGGATCGTAAGAGTCACCATGGAAACAAGTCGCTCCGTGCCATGCTATTGATTGGCTTCGTGTCGCTCGCGGGTTCCCGGCCCGCGAGCGAACTCTTAGTCCTCGCGTCCCACCTTGCCGCGCAGCTTCTTGACCGTGCCGCGCTGCTCTTTGCCTTCGAGCCGGCGCTCTTTCGATGCGCGCGTCGGACGCGTGGCGCGCCTTGGTTTCGGCGCGACGAGCGCCTTCTGCAGCAGCTCGGTTAAGCGCTCATACGCATCACGACGATTCTGTTCCTGCGTACGGAAGCGCTGTGCGCTGATGACGAGGACGTTGTCGTCGGTCATGCGACGGCCCGCGAGGGTATTGAGCCGCATGCGCGAGTCGTAGTTGAGGCCGGGGCAGGCGGCGACCTCGAAGCGCAGTTGCGCCGAGGTCGCGACCTTGTTGACGTTCTGCCCGCCCGGCCCACCCGACCGCACGAAGCGGATCGAGATCGCCTCGTCAGGGACTTCGAGCGTCGGGGAGATGGGGAGGGGCATTGAAGGAGGCGGCGGGCGGTGATCAGTGAATGGTGGTCGGTGGTCGGTGGCCAGTGGTCGGTGACCCGATGGGTTTATACCAGCCACCGGTCACCGGCCACTCTTCACACTCTGGTCAGCGCGAATTCAGCAGATTCGCCGGTGAGTACTGGTCCGTCAGCACGCGAGCTTTCGGGTCCCAGTCCACGCGCTTGTTGAACAGCGGAATGACATCGTCTGCGGTCATGCGGTACTTCGCCAGCGCGGATTCGAACAGGCTGGTGTTCTCGGTGATCTGCGCCAGGGTCGGCAGGCCGCCGATGCGGGCGAGGATCACCCGGTTCGCGGTCTTCAGGTTGTAGAACTCGCCGAACACCTTCTGGTACGTGACCGACTCGTAGTCGTACAGGCCGCTGCCCGAGAACGTGTTGGCGGCGAGCACCGAACCCGGATGCATCAGGGCCTTCACTTCTTCCAGGAATTCCTGCGTCAGCAGGTGCTCCGGGATGTACTCGTGGTCAAACGCATCGAGCATGATGATGTCGTAGGTCTTCTTCTCGCGGCCGGCCCGCTTCACGAACACGCGGCCGTCCACTTCACTCACCTTGAGGTTGGGGCTCTGCTTGAACAGGAAGTACTTCTCCGCCACGCGCGTGACGGCAGGGTCGATCTCGACGACGTCGATCTTCGCGTCCGGGACCAGCTGCGAGAGCGTCCGCGGCAGCACGCCGCCGCCCAACCCCACGATCAGGATGCTCTTCGGGTTCGGCTCGAGGTACAGCGACGACAGCATCAACTCGGAATAGCCAAGCGCCAGCTGGTCGGGGTTCTTCACGTAGAGACAGGTCTGCCGACCCTTTGAGCAGCGCACGGTAAAGCACATGCAGCGCGTCTCGCCGTCCTCGTACACGAGCACCTGGCGATACAGTGACTTTTCGGAATGGATCAGCTCCTGGGCCTGCAGTCCGAACGGCATGCCGGCGACCAGCGCCAGCAGCAGGAAGCGCATCAATCGAGGAGCGTTCATTCATCCCTCCGGTTCTTTGGAATAAGGCAGGCAGTGAGCCCGAGTGCAAGCGAAATCACGATCATGGTGATGAGGATCTGGTTCACTTCCAGCCACAGCACCAGGTAAAACGAAGTCAGGATCGTGCCCGCAGCGCTGCCGAAAGTCGATACGAAGAAGAGATGGCCGGCATTGCGGCCCGACGTGGCGCGGTCGTCTACCAGCAACCGGATGGCGTAGGGCGACACCATGCCCGAGATTGTCGTCGGAATGAAGAACAGCACGGCCGAGCCGATGAGTGATCCGAAACGGGGGTCTTCGATGGCAGTGGAGACCGAGTCGAGCATGCCGGTGCCGAACAGCAGCATGGGCGAGACGGTCAGCGCGGCCAGGATCAGGATGATCCCGAGCCTTTTCAGGCTGGGGCTATGGATCGACAGCCGCCCGCCCGCCAGATAGCCGATGGACAGCGCCAGCATGAAGATGGTGATCAGCGCGCCCCAGACATAGATGCTGCTGCCGAAATAGGGCGCCAGCAGGCGGCCGCCGAGCAACTCGACACCCATGACGAAGAAGCCGGACCAGCCGGCCACCAGATACAGCACGATCGAATACACGGATTTTCCTTCTAGTTTAAGCGTCAGGCGTACGGGCAGGCAGCCCCGTGCCATCCCCTGGCTGCATTTGCAGCACCACTTCCCGTTGCGTCACGGGGATCGTAATGCCGCGCTCCCTGAACAGCCGCCAGATCTTCCGGTTGACATCGGATCGTACGTTGTTCACGCCTTCCTGTGGATCGGAAATCCAGAACCGAAGTTCCAGATCGAAGCCGGAATCATGGAACGCCATCAATCGCGAAACGGGTGCCGGGTCGAGCAGGATACGCGGATGCCCCTCGGTCGCCTGCAGCAGCGTGGACAAGGCTTCTTCCGGATCGTCCTTGTAACTCACACGCACCGGGAGCTTGAGGCGCACCCTCGGGTCCGTGTAGCTCCAGTTGATCACCGGATTCGTGATCAAGTGCTGGTTCGGCACCAGCGTCTCGACGCCGTCGCGATCGCGCACGACCACGTACCGTCCGCGCAGTTCCTGCACCCACCCGAAGCCCTCGGTGGTCGTGCCGGTGGTGCCCGTAAAGCTGATGACGTCACCGGGCTTGATGGAGCGGTCCATCAGCAGTACGAATCCGCTGACAAAGTTCGCGGCGATCGCCTGCAGGCCGAAACCGAGGCCGATGCCGATGGCGCCGGTCAGCACGTTCAGCGTGGTCAGGTCGAGGCCAGCGGCATTGAGGCCGAGCAGGATCGACAAGCCGATGAGCGACGCCTGCGTGAACTTGGAGACCCCGATGCGCGTGCCCATCGCGAGGCTGCTCATGCCCATGAGCCGCCGCTCGATCCAGCGCGCGATCGAGGCCGCTACCAGGATGAACAGGCTCACCGTGAACAGCAGCTTGACCACGGACCAGACCGAGATGCGGGCCGCGCCCGCGCTGATGCCGACGCTGTCGAGCGCTTTCACGAGCTGCTCGAACCAGTCGAGCACGTGCAACGACGCCGCCACCCAGACGATGAGGCTGATCGTATTGCCCCAGCCTTTCATCGGCGACCGCTCGCCGAGCGCGATGCGAATCACGTAAATGACCAGGCGAATGAGCAGCAGCAGCGCGGTCAGCGTGATCGCGGTGTCGATGATTGCGGTGGGGGCTTTCCACGCATGAAACAGGCCACCGGTGGCGGCAGTCAGCAGGAGTGCCGCCAGGTGCGGGCTCAGGATCAGCACGGCTTCCTTCATGAAGCCCTGCGTCCCGGTGTGCTCCCTGGAATCGCGGGCTGCGGCCTCGCGGGCGATCCTGCCCACCCACCAGGACACCAGGATGATGGCGAGAATGGCGCCGACCTGCAGCATGCCTCCCGGGGCCAGCAGCACGTCCAGCTGGCGTCCCATGTTCTCAAGGAGGCTTTGCATTGGCGGAGGGGCCTTCGGTCCAATGCCTGCCGTCAGGCGTTCAGGTCGGGAATCAGCTCGCTCTCGAGGCGTGCGATCTGATCCTTGAGCAGCAGCTTGCGCTTCTTCAGGCGCTTCAGCTGGATCTCGTCCGCGTACAGGTCGAGCTGCACCCGATGGATCACGTCGTCGAGGTCGCGATGCTCGATCCGCAAGGTCCTCAGCCGCTCGATGCGGCGGAAAGTCTTGGTCTCGACGTTGTCTTCGTCATCGGTCATTGAGGCGGGATCGCGATCCTGTCAGGGAAGGGGTCTGGCCCCGAATGGAGGGGTGGGGCACGGCAGGCCGTACTTTAGCCAACGAACGCCTTTATTCCAATCCGTTGTGGCCACCAGGTTCCGGTGCCGGCTCAGGCGTCCCCTTTTCCGGGGTCGCCCTGCGACTCCCGGTTGCGGCGCAGGTTCTCGCGCCAGGAGTCGAGATCGTAGACGTTGCCGGTCACCACGGGCGGGCTTGCCGGCGTGATGTCGCGCTGCGGTTCGACTAGCGTGACCGTCCTCGCCGGAGTGGGGTCGTTGGCGAAGCCGACAGATTCGACCTTCGTGCCGAGCAGCACGATGAAGCCCTGCCGTCTCGCGACGCTGTCCGTCGTGTAGTCGAACACGTAAGTTCGCCGCAACGTCATGCGCCCGGTATGGCCACGGGCAGGCCACAGGCGCGCGAAAGCGACAGTGCCGTCAAGAAACTGCAGCCGCAGTTCCTCGCAGGCCTCCATCGCGGCCTTGTTCGCCCGTTCGCGAACGCCGAGGCTGTCGTGCCAGAACCAGGCGGTTCCGGCGCCGATCAGCACCCAGACCAGCAAGCCCCAGCTCAGCATCTCAGAAACGCCCCCGGGTTCATATCCGCCACCATTCTCTGGTCAGGTCACCGCAGGCCAGGAAATGCGGATTCAGCAGGCCTTCGCGCTCGTTGTAACGGAGCGAATTGCCGGAGAGATCCACGACTGCGCCGCCCGCCGCCTCGAGCACCGCCTGGCCGGCCGCAATATCCCACTCGGATGTGTCACCTAATCGCGGATACACGTCCACGCTGCCTTCAGCCACCAAACAGAGCTTGAGTGCGCTGCCGACGGACTTGAGTTCGTGGTCCCCGAGACGCTCGAGGTACGCGTCGAGCGAGGCGCCGCGATGGGAGCGGCTGCCGGCGACGACGGGACGATCCCGGGCAGGGCGCTGGACGGCAATCGACTGGGTTTCGCCCCCCTGCCGACGCCAGGCGCCCTGGCCTTCCGCACCGCCATAGGCGAGGTCGAGGGCCGGCGCCAGCACCAGCCCAAGCACGGGCCGGTGGTTCCGGATCAGCGCAATGTTCACCGTGAACTCGCCATTGCGCTTCACGAACTCGCGCGTGCCGTCGAGCGGATCCACGAGCCACAGCTCGGGCCAAAGCCTGCGCGTTGCGTACTCATGGTCTCGTGCCGGGGATTCCTCGGAAAGCACGGGAATGTCGGGCGTCAAGCGCGCAAGCCCGCTGGTGATGATGTCGTGCGCAGCCCGGTCGGCCTCCGTCAACGGCGATGTGTCCGACTTCTCGTCGACCGCAAATTCCGTGGCATACACCTTGAGGATGGCGCGCGAGGCGGCCTCGCCGATCGCGAGGATGGCGGGCAGCAAGTCGGCAAAAGAACGGGTTGGCGTCGGCACGGTACTGCGGATCCGGTGGGGAGGGCAGGTATCATACCGGCATCCCCCGTTCTCAAGAGAGACTCCACGATTTGAGCGACCCTGCCCCCCGCCCCCACTGGTCAAGGCTGGACAGCGTGCTGCTCGACATGGACGGCACGCTGCTGGACCTCAATTTCGACAATCACTTCTGGCGCGAGCGCATCCCGCTGCGCTACGCCGAAGTGCACGGCATGTCGTACGCAAGCGCGCGGCAGGAGCTGGTGCCCCGGTTTGCCGCGAGGCAGGGCACGCTCGAGTGGTACTGCACGGACTTCTGGACCGGCGAACTCGGGTTTGACGTGGCGATGCTCAAGCACGAGATGCGCGACAACATCCGCTATCTACCGGGCGCACCCGACTTTCTGCAGGCGGTGCGCGACGCCGGCAAGCGCCTCGTGTTGGTGACCAATGCCCACCCTGACAGCCTGAGCATCAAGGCAGGGCAGACCGGTCTGGCGGCGTACTTTGACCTGCTGATCAGCTCGCACAGCCTGGGGTTTCCGAAGGAAGACCCGCGCTTCTGGCAGGCGCTCGATCTGCGCGGTGTGTACGAGCCTGGACGCTCGCTGTTCGTCGACGACAGCTTGCCGGTGCTGCGGGCGGCGCGGCTTCACGGAGTGTCGGAGGTGTTTGCCGTGGAGCGGCCTGATTCGACGCTGCCGCCCCACGTGATCGACGAGTTTCCGGCAGTGCACTCCGTGAGTGATCTGCTGCCGGTGGAGTCAGGTCGCCGCTGAAGGACCACTGGGTCCTGCGGCTGGGCTATCCCCGCCGCCGTCGTTTCCCGGGCCGCGACGCCGCCGACGCCGACGCTTCTTCGGTGCCCCGCCTTCGCCGCCCGCTTCGCTCTGCACGGGTCCTTCAGACGGAGGAGGAGGTGCGCTCTGCACCGCCGGTGCGGCGGCCGCGGTTGGCCGGGGTTCGTGCCTCGTGGGACCGGAGGAGCGGCCTCCAGAAGAACGCCCGCCGGAGGAGCCACCGGAACTGCCGCCGCGCCCCCCGCGTCCACCGTGTCGTTCCTGGCCACGGTCCTGATTCGGCAGGTCGTCCGGCGATTCGCCATGGACGCGGAACCGCTGCTTGGCGCGGGATTCCGACGGCCCGAGTTCAGCCAGCATTTCGCGCGGGATCGGCATGACGGGCAACTTGCGGCCGATGTAAGCCTCGATGTCAGGAATCGAAATTGCGTATTCCTCGCAGCCGAAGCTGATGGCGTCGCCCTCAGCGCCTGCCCGCGCAGTGCGGCCGATGCGATGCACGTAGTCTTCAGGGTCCTGCGGCAGGTCGTAATTGAACACGTGGCTGACGGCGGGCACGTGCAGGCCGCGCGAAGCCACGTCGGTGCCGATCAGAACGGCGAGCGTGCCGTCGTGGAAGTCCTTCAGCATGCGCAGTCGCTTGCGCTGCGGGACGTCGCCGGAGATGGCCTCGGCATTGATGCCGTTGCCGCGGAGCGTCCGTTCCAGATCTTCAGCACACCGCTTGGTGTTCACGAACACCATGCTGCGCGTCGGATCCATGTGTTTGAGCAGGCCGACCAGCAGCTTGGGCTTCTCGTCCATCGACGGGTAGTAGATGACCTGCTTGACGCGATCGACGGTCATTTTCTCGGGCTCGATGCGCACGAGCTCCGGGGCGTTCATGTGTTCGTAGGCCAGCTCGAGCACGCGCTGCGACAGCGTGGCGGAGAACAGCATATTGAGTCGCTGGTCCGGTGCAGGCAGGCGCCTGAGGATGAAGCGGATGTCGACGATGAACCCTAGGTCGAACATGCGATCCGCTTCGTCCAGGATCACGACCTGCACGGAACGCAGGTCGAAGACCTGCTGCTTGAAGAAGTCGATGATGCGGCCGGGGGTGCCGATCAGCACGTCGACGCCGGCTTCGAGGTGCCGACGCTGCTTGTCGTAATCCACGCCACCGAAGGCCAGGCCGAGCACCAGCCCGGTATGTGAGCCGAGCACTTCGGCGTCATTGAAGATCTGCACTGCCAGCTCGCGAGTGGGTGCCAGGATCAGCGCGCGCGGCGAACTCGTGCGGCGGTCGGGTGGCGCGGGTTCCTTGAGCAGCCGGTTGAACAGGGCGACCAGGAAGGCCGCGGTCTTGCCGGTGCCTGTCTGTGCCTGGCCGGCCACGTCGAAGCCGGCGAGGGCCCGTGGGAGCGTTTGCGCCTGGATCGGCGTGCACTTTTCGAAGTTGGCGTCCGCGAGTCCCTTCTGCAGGGTCTCAGGCAGGTTCAGGCTCGAAAAAGAAAGTTCGGTGAGGTGGGAATCAGCCATTGCTGGCCGCCAGGGTAGGGTTCATTGAGTACGGTGTATCCGTTAAGTTGTTTGTAGAGGGTCCTGCAGAAAGGTCCCGTTGGGTCGCCCGGGTTGCAAGCGACATGCGGGCGACGGCCGCCTCAGGATTAATGGGGCCATCCAACGAGGTTCCAACCACCCGCGCATCGGGCCTTAAGGAATCGACCGGAATGTGAAGTTTGGACAAGGACTGTACGTCGAGGCTTGCAAATTGGAGAAGGGCCGGCTTAAATACCGCCCAACGCAGCGGGCTCATCCCGCACCCGCCGGCCGATCATCCCGACCCGATCAGTTCACTCAAGCTAACGACAGCAGTCCGCTTCAGTTCAGTCACCCCCGAATCCAATGCAATTCGAGGGGTGCATCCGCTCACATTCTCTTTAGTTCCGATTCCAGAGTACGAGCGCAGCGCATTCAGGAAGCCGCCAACAGCTCAAGTATTGTGCCTGACCAGGCACCCATAGTCACTCACCCATGGTTACCGCTCACGAGACGCTAACTCGGGTCACATACTCGGCAAACCCCAACACGTTCCCTTTTTCTGATTCCTTACGTCCCACCCATCCGCCCGACCATCCGTACCGGATACGTCAACACAAGCCATCTTTAAGGAGGATTTTCCTGGTGAGCAGCGAGCACATAGTGCATGTCACGGATTTAAGTTTTGACGCCAGCGTCCTGCAGGCCGGCAAGCCTGTCCTGCTGGATTTCTGGGCCGAATGGTGCGGTCCCTGCAAGATGATTGCCCCGATGCTCGATGAGATCGCGGCCGAGTACCAGGGCAAGGTCACGATCGCGAAGATCAACATCGACGAAAACCCCAAAACGCCGCAGCGCTTCAACGTTCGCGGCATTCCCACGCTCATTCTGTTCAAGAACGGGCAGGTCGAAGGCCAGAAGATCGGCGCACTGCGCAAATCGGATCTGGCTGCATTTCTGGATACCAAACTGTGAGAGGCTTTCTAGGCAATCAGCCCCGCAATCGCCAGGGTGGCGGCGGTGGCAGTGGCGGTGGTGGCGGCGGCAACAAGGGCGGCGGACGCAATCGCGGTGAAGGCAATCGCGACGGCAATCGCGACGGCAACCGTGGCAATCGCCGCGAGGAAGGATTGCCTGTCGATGACATGATCGACAGCGATGACGTCCAGGTGATCTCGGCGGCGGAGCTAGCCGCTTCGCGCCAGTCGATGAACCTGACGCAGCTGAAGCTGAAGCCGGTTCCCGAACTCGTCGACATTGCGCAGAAGATGGGCCTCGAGAGCATGGCCCGCTCGCGCAAGCAGGACATCATCTTCTCGATCCTGAAGGCGCATGCCCGCAGTGGCGAGGACATTTACGGCGACGGCGTGCTCGAGATCCTGCAGGACGGTTTCGGCTTCCTGCGCTCGGCAGACAGCTCGTATCTCGCGGGCCCGGACGACATCTACGTGTCCCCCAGCCAGATCCGGCGCTTCAACCTGCGCACCGGCGACACCCTTTCGGGCCTGATCCGTCCGCCGAAGGACGGCGAGCGGTATTTCGCGCTGCTCAAAGTCGGCGAAATCAATTTCGATTCCCCGGAAAGCGCCAAGCACAAGGTCCTGTTCGAGAACCTGACGCCGCTGCATCCGACCAAGCGCCTGAAGCTCGAGCGCGGCACGGGTTCGACGGAAGACCTCACGGCCCGCGTCATCGACCTCGTCTCGCCGATCGGCAAGGGCCAGCGCGGCCTCATCATCTCGCCCCCTAAGGCCGGCAAGACGATGCTGCTGCAGAACATCGCGAGTTCTATCGCCTTCAATCATCCCGAGTGCTACCTGATCGTGCTGCTCATCGACGAGCGGCCGGAAGAAGTGACGGAAATGACGCGCACGGTCAGGGGTGAAGTCGTTTCGTCGACCTTCGACGAGCCCGCGAGCCGCCATGTGCAGGTTGCCGAAATGGTGATCGAGAAAGCCAAGCGGCTGGTCGAGCACAAGCGCGATGTCGTGATCCTGCTCGATTCCATCACGCGCCTTGCGCGTGCGTACAACACCGTGATCCCGAGTTCTGGCAAGGTGCTCACCGGTGGCGTCGATGCCAATGCATTGCAGCGACCGAAGCGCTTCTTCGGCGCAGCCCGCAACATCGAAGAAGGCGGATCGCTCACGATCCTCGCGACCGCGCTGATCGATACGGGTTCGCGCATGGACGACGTCATTTACGAAGAGTTCAAGGGCACCGGCAACTCGGAAATCCATCTGGATCGCCGCGTCGCCGAGAAGCGCATCTTCCCGGCCGTCAATATCAACCGCTCCGGCACCCGTCGTGAGGAGCTGATCACGAGCCAGGAAGAGCTGCAGAAGATCTGGATCCTGCGCAAGCTCCTCCATCCGATGGACGAGCTGGCTGCGATCGAGTTCCTGCTCGACAAGATGAAGGACATCAAGACGAATGGCGACTTCTTCGACGCGATGAAGCGCTGACCGGAGCGTCTCACCGGTCACCCGCAACGAGTTCATGGGGGCGCACAGCGGGAATTAGAGAGCAGGCAGCGTGAGGCACGATGGCTGGTATCGCAGCGACCTGAGTCCCTCGGGTACGGTGTGGGTGTACAAGCCAAAGACCATCAGGCGACAGCCGCCGCTTGGAAGCTTCAGGACGACAAGACCGTGACAGGGGCGCCCCAGGCGCCCCTTTTCTTTTGGCGTGCTGCTACGCTTTCACCCTCGCCGATCACTCCCCAGAGCCTGGCCACCAATGTCTGCTGCCACCCAGAAGCGACCCAATCTCGTCCAGGGCCCCATCGGCCGGACGCTGCTGCTGTTCGCGCTGCCGACTCTGGCCAGCAATGTCCTGCAGTCGCTCAACGCCTCGGTCAACGCGATCTGGATCGGAAAATACCTGGGCGAGGCCGCGTTGACTGCGAGCGCCAATGCCAACATCGTCCTGTTTTTCCTGCTCGGCGTGGTGTTTGGCATCGCGATGGCCACCGGCATCCTGATCGGCCAGAGCGTGGGTGCCGACAACCTCCAGCAGGCGAAGCGGGTGGTCGGCACGAGCGCCGCCTTCTTCGCGCTGTTGTCCGTTGCGGTCGGCGCGTTCGGTTTCCTGTCCGCGCCCCACTTGCTGGCTGCCATGCAGACTCCCGCAGATGCCATGCCGTTCGCCATCAGCTACCTCAGGATCATCTTTGTCGCGACGCCCGCAATGTTCATCTACCAGTACATCATGATGGCGCTGCGCGGCGCTGGCGATGCCCGGACGCCGTTCCTGTTCATGCTGAGTTCGGTCGGTCTCGACATCGTTCTGAACCCGCTGTTCATTTTCGGCTGGGGGCCGATTCCCGCGATGGGGATTGCCGGGTCTGCGACTGCAACGCTGGTCGCCCAGACGCTGACGCTCGTGCTGCTGGTGATGCACTTGTACCGCCACAAACACGTGCTGTGCATCCACAAGGAGGAGCGACACTACTTCAGGCCTGACCCGAAGATTCTCAAGGCCCTGGTCGCCCGCGGCATCCCGATGGGCCTGCAGATGACGGTAGTGTCGTCGTCGATGATCGGCATGTTTTCACTGGTCAACCGCTTCGGTTCCCAGACCGCCGCGGCCTTCGGCGCGATCCTGCAACTGTGGACGTACATCCAGATGCCTGCCTTTGCTGTGGGTACCGCGGTGACCGCGATGGTGGCCCAGAACGTCGGCGCCGGTCGTTGGGATCGCGTTTCGCGCATCGTCTGGGCCGGCATGGGCTTCAACCTGCTGCTGACGGGGATTCCCGTGGTGATCGTCTATGCATTCAATCGTGCCGCGGTCAGCCTGTTTCTGCCGCCGGACGGCCTGGCCATCGACGTCGCAGCCCACGCCAACCTCGTGACCCTGTGGTCATTCATCGTCTTCGGAGTGACCTTCGTGCTGTTGTCGGCTCCGCGTGCCACAGGGGCCGTGATCGGTCCCTTGGTCGTGATGACCGTCTCGTTGTGGGTGGTCCGCTTTCCGTTTGCACTCCTGCTCACCGAGCGCCTGCAGGTCGATGCGTTGTGGTGGAGCTTCCCTGTGGGAACGCTGGCCATGCTGGGACTCGCTGCCGGGTACTATCGATTCGGAAACTGGAAGTCGGTGCAGCTGCTCAAGCACTGACCGGATGCGAACAGCGGGCGGCTGCGAGGTGGAGCATAATGAAGGCTCCTATTCCGATTTTCGCTCCCGCCCATGGACTCGACCACCACTGAAATCCTCGGCATCGCTCGCGCGATCCAGCTGGCTGTTGCTCCGGTGTTCCTGCTGACCGCGCTGGCGACGATCTTCAACGTGCTGGCAAGCCGGCTCGCCAGAGTGGTCGATCGGGCACGCGTCATGGAGGCGCAGCTCAAGGACCCCGCCTTTGCGGAGGCGGACGCAGTCCGCGCCCGACTCTCGGTCATTTCGACCCGGACGCGGCTGATCAACCTGTCCATTGCGCTGTGTGTCTTGAGCGCGTTGCTCGTATCGCTGGTGGTGGTCAGCCTGTTCGTCAGCTCGTTGCTGCAGATCGATCTGGCGCTGCCCGTGGCCGTGCTCTTCATCGTCGCGATGCTGAGCCTGGCCGCAGCCCTCATCTTCTTCCTGCGCGAGATCTACATTGCAACCGCGGCACTGCGGTTCAGTTCGACGGTGGTGGAAACAGGTGGAACCTGATGGACGCCCGGAGCCGGATGGGGGAGTCTGGCCGCGCAATCCGTGATGCGGGCCGCAGTCCGGGCAAGGATCGCGGGGCACAATTGACCTACAGGCGAGCGGAGGACTGATGGCTGCAGCGATTCCCGAGGAGCTGGTTGTAGACCCGGATGCCTACCGCATCTCCCGGGACCCCGTGCTGCTTGTAGCCCATCTGCAGGCGAGCTTGGCAATCAACCTGTATGACGATTCCCAGGGCGTGGGCGGGCTGCTCCACCTGCGATATGTCGCCACCCTCAACGGCAAGCCGATGGAGCTGACGGACAACACGTTGAGTTCCAGCGTCCTGCTGATCGACCGCTTCTGCAAGGAAATGAAGAAGGCGGGCTCGCGTCCGCAGTGGTGGCGGGTGCGCATCATGGCGCATTCCGGAACCGCCGAGACTGACGAAGTTGCGGCCACGGTGCTCGATCTCGTCCGGGCCTATTTTCTGGATAGCACCAAGCCCGTGAGCTGCCAGGAGTTCAACAAGGTGGCCGGCGTCACCATCCGCACTCATGCACGCGAAGGGCAATTGTGGACCAGCGGGTTGGTTGAGCAGCCGAAGATGCTTCGCGCCAGGGTCGGCTGATCTTCATCCGGGCGGGGGTCCCCCTCTCCGCCATTGCATTCCTTCCGCTCCGTCCCGCCGCCACTGGTCAGTCGACCGCGAGCGTGCAATCCTAGCCTTTCGGTCGACGCAGCTCCGGACTCGCCGGAGCCGTCCCACCGGTCCCATTCCCTGACAATGGTGGCGCATTCCCGTATGAGCACTGCCGATATCGATTTCGTGTCCGTCGCTTCTCCTGCCGACGCGGCGGTAGTGGCGCGCCTTGCGGCCGAGATCTGGTACGAGTACTACGTCCCCATCATTGGCCGCGAACAGGTCGACTACATGGTGCCACGCTTCCAGAGCGAGGCGGCCATCTGCAAACAGATCGATGCCGGATTGCAGTACTTCCTGATACGCAGGAGCGGGGCCGCCTGCGGCTACTTCGCGATCGAGCCGCAACCCGACGGGCGCAGGATGTTCCTCAGCAAGCTGTACGTCCTGAAAGCCTCGCGACAGCACGGCCTCGCGAGACGGGCACTGGCCTTCATCGAGGCGCGGTGCGATGCTGCAGGAATCGACACCCTCTGGCTGACGGTCAACAAATTCAATCCTGCCGTTCACGCCTATGAGCGACTCGGATTCGTGAACGTGGCCGACGTGGTGGCCGACATTGGCGGCGGCTACGTGATGGACGACTTCCGCCTGGAAAAGGCGTTACGCAAGGCTGCTCAATGAACGTCCGCTTTGCACATGGACAAGTCCGCTTCCGCACCGAACGCAGCGAGCTCGCAACGCTCCTGGCAGGGCGGACGTTGTCGATGCGCGTAGACTTGTCGGGGCAGCACGCGTTCCGTGCCACGGTGGCGCCCGGCAGGCTCGCATCGTGGCGTCTCGACAGCGATCCCACGGGCCTATGGCTCGTGATCCCGTTGAAGGAGCTGGAGGCTTTCGCGAACGATGTCCCGACCTCGGAAGGGATTGCGCACCGCTTCGAGCTCGAGAACGGCGCGACGGTGGACGTGACCTTCGAGGTCGATGTTCGCGGCTGAGGTACTTGGCTACTCGCGGGCGATCGCGCGATAGCCGATATCCCGGCGATACTGCAGGCCGGTCCACTGGATGCTGTCGGCCAGTGCGTAGGCAGCCTTGCATGCGGCACTTACCGTCGCTCCCGTGCCAACAGCACACAGAACGCGTCCGCCGTTCGTGACGACCCTGCCGTCCTTCAGCTGCGTTCCTGCATGAAACACCTTGCCTGGTAGCCGCGCCGCCGCCTCAAGTCCGGCGATTTCGTCACCCTTGCGGACCGAGTCCGGATACCCACCCGCCGCCAGTACGATGCCGACAGCTGCGTGCGGCGTCCACTTCGCTTCAGCCAGGTCCAGCTTGTGGTCGAGTGCGGCATCACACAGCACGGTGAGATCGGATTCGAGCCGCATCAGGATGGGCTGGGTCTCCGGGTCGCCGAGCCGGCAGTTGAATTCGAGGACGTTGGGCGTGCCGTCAGGCGCGATCATGATGCCGGCATACAGGAAGCCGGTGTACTTCGTGCCTTCCGCGGCCAGTCCGCGCACAGTGGGCTCCATGACCTCGCGCATGATGCGCAGGTGGGCTGCCGCCGTGACCACCGGGGCGGGCGAGTACGCGCCCATGCCGCCGGTGTTGGGGCCATGGTCACCGTCTTTGAGGCGCTTATGGTCCTGCGACGTGGCCAGCGGCAGAATCGTGGTGCCGTCGACGATCGCAATGAAGCTTGCTTCCTCGCCTTCGAGGAATTCCTCCACGACGATGGTAGCGCCTGCCTTGTCGAACTGGCCGGCAAACATCGACTGCGCGGTCTGCACCGCTGCCTCGGTCGTCTCGCAAATCACCACGCCCTTGCCTGCAGCGAGGCCATCGGCCTTGACCACGAGCGGTACCCGTTGTGCGCGTACCCAGCTTGCATCGAACGTGGACTGAGTGAACGTTGCGTAGGCGGCAGTGGGGATGCCGTGCCGCTTGAGGAAATCCTTGGTGTATGCCTTCGAGCCTTCGAGGCGAGCGCCCATCCGATCCGGCCCGAAGCAGCGCAGGCCCGCCGCGTTGAATGCATCAACGACCCCGAGGACCAGCGGGATCTCGGGCCCGACGATGGTGAGGTCGATCCGTTCGCGAGTCGCGAAGCCGACCAGAGCGTCGATCGCATCAGCTGCGATGTCCACGTTGCTGATGCCGGGCTCGAGCGCGGTGCCGGCGTTGCCCGGCGCAGCGTAGACGTGCGAGACGCGGGTAGACTGCGCCGCCTTCCATGCCAGCGCATGTTCGCGACCGCCACCGCCGATGATGAGGACCTTCAAGGAATCAGTGCCTGAAGTGCCGCATGCCGGTGAGCACCATCGCGATGCCGTGTTCGTTGGCGGCGGCAATCACTTCATCGTCGCGCATGGAACCGCCCGGCTGGATCACGGCCTTGATGCCGAACTCCGCAGCGACATCGAGCCCGTCGCGGAACGGGAAGAAGGCGTCTGACGCCATGACGGCGCCCTCCACCGTCAGTCCTTCGTCACGCGCCTTCATCGCGGCAATGCGGCTCGACACGACGCGGCTCATCTGCCCCGCGCCGACGCCGATGGTCATCGCATTGTTTGCGTAGATGATGGCGTTCGACTTCACGAACTTGCACACCTTCCAGGCGAACAGCAGGTCATTGAGTTCGGCGGGCGTGGGCTTGCGCTGCGTGACGATCTTGAGGTCGGACGTCGTGATCATTCCGACGTCCCGGCTCTGCACCAGCAGGCCGCCGTTGACGCCGCGGAAATCGAAGCGCGAGTTCGTCTCGGCGAGGCCGCCCGTCGTCAGGACCCGGATATTGGGCTTGCGTGCGCAGACCTCGCGGGCCTCGCTGCCGACGTCCGGCGCAATGATCACTTCGACGAACTGGCGTTCTAGGATCGCCGTTGCCGTTGCGGCATCCAGCGTGCGATTGAACGCGATGATGCCGCCGAACGCGCTGGTCGGGTCGGTGCGATACGCATTGTTGTACGCCGTCAGGATATCCGCGGCGACCGAAACGCCGCACGGATTCGCGTGCTTGACGATCACGCAGGCTGGCTGGTCGAACTGGCGCACGCACTCGAACGCGGTGTCGCCGTCGGCCACGTTGTTGTACGAGAGTGGCTTGCCCTGCAGCAGCGATGCGCTGCCCATGCCCGCGCCCTGTGCATTGGCCGCGATGTAATAGGCAGCCTGTTGGTGCGGGTTCTCTCCATACCGCAGGTCCATGCGCTTGCGGAACTGCAGTGGCAGCAGGTCCGGAAAGCCGCTGCTGCTGCCGCGCGCGACGGAGTCCAGGTAGTCGGCGACCGTGGCGTCGTAGGCGGCGGTATGGGCGAAGGCCTTGGCCGCGAGACGCCTGCGGGTTTCAGCCGAGACGCCGCCATCCGAACCTGCAACTTCAGCGAGCACGATGCCGTAGTCGAGCGGATCGACAATGATGGTCACGCGGTGGTGGTTCTTGGCCGACGCGCGCACCATGGCCGGGCCACCGATGTCGATATTCTCGATGGCATCTTCGATCGTGCAGTCGGTCTTTGCGATCGTGCTGGCGAACGGATAGAGGTTGACGACCACGAGGTCGATCGCCTCGATCCCGAACTCGCGCATGACATCGTCGTCGATGCCGCGGCGGCCGAGCAACGCGCCGTGGATCTTGGGGTGCAGCGTCTTGACGCGGCCATCCATGATTTCCGGGAAGCCGGTTTCGGCGGAGACCTGCTTGACCTCGATGCCATGGTTCTCGAGGAGCTGCGCCGTGCCGCCCGTCGACAGGATCTCGATGCCTTGCTCGCGCAGGGCGCGCGCAAAGTCGACGAGGCCTTCCTTGTTCGAGACGCTCAAGAGCGCGCGTTTTATTGCCGGGCTTGCCATCAGCCGCCAAGCCCGTAGTTCTTGAGCTTCTTGCGCAGCGTGCCCCGGTTGATGCCGAGGATTTCGGCAGCGCGGCTCTGGTTGCCTTGCGAGTAGTCGAGCACGGCGCGGAACAGCGGCTCTTCGACCTCCCTCAGCACCAGGTCATACAGCTGGCCGGGCTTGTGGCCGTTCAGGCTCGCGAAGTAGCTGTTCAGCGCATCCGCCGTCATGGTCCGCAGCGGCATCGCGCGGTACGTGGGTTTGTGGACCGGCTCTTTGCGCAGCCGTGTTGTTTTTTTCTGCACCATTGCGATTCCTGAAGCGCATGCCGCGAGGGGCACGCGGGGCGTACCTCAGGCTGCGTTACTGATCCGTTGTTCCGACTTCTGTACGAGCTGGTCGAAGTAGTCGTCCACCAGGGCGAGTTGCTCCGCCGCAGTGTCGAGTTTCACGACCTTCGACCAAAAGACTGCCGCGCCAGGGCGATCCTTGGCGTACCAGCCGATGTGCTTGCGTGCAACCCGGACTCCTGTTATGTCCCCATAGAAGTCATGCAGGTTGCACAAATGAGTGGTCATGATATCACGGACTTCTGCAGGGCAAGGCGGCGCAAGCAATTCGCCCGTGGTTAAAAAATACTCAATCTCGCGGAAGATCCACGGCCGTCCCTGTGCGCTGCGCCCGATCATCACGCCATCAGCGCCCGTCTCTTCAAGTACCGACTTCGCTTTCTGCGGTGAGTCAATGTCTCCATTGACGAAAACAGGAATTCGCACCGCTTGCTTGATCAACGTTGCAGTCTCGTATTCGGCGACGCCCGTGTAATGGCACGCGCGCGTACGGCCGTGCACTGCAAGTGATTGAATGCCGGCGTCCTCCGCGAGACGTGCGATGGTCACGCCATTGCGATTTTCCGGATTCCATCCTGTGCGGATCTTCAGTGTCACCGGCACGGGCACGGCGTTCACTACCGTGCGCAGGATGTCGGCCACGAGTTTTTCGTCGCGCAGCAGGGCCGAGCCTGCTGCCTTGTTGCAGACTTTCTTTGCCGGGCATCCCATGTTGATGTCGATGATCTGCGCACCGGCATCGACGTTGCGCCGCGCAGCATCGGCCATCATCGCCGCATCGCCTCCCGCAATCTGCACAACTCGTGGTTCCGGTTCGCCGCTGTGATCCATGCGGCGACGGGACTTGTCCGTGTGCCAGAGGCGTGCATCAGACGTCAGCATCTCGCCTGCCGCAATGCCGGCACCCAGCCGGCGGCACAGCAGGCGAAAGGGCAGGTCGGTGACGCCCGCCATGGGAGCAAGCGCCAGGTTGTTCGACAGTTCGTAGGGGCCGATGCGCATGGGCGGAGTCCCTAACGTTTTCCTGCGTCGCTGGCGCATTCGACGCCAGCATAGGTCCTGAGACACACATCGACATGGAAGCCGACGGCGTCCGCGCCTGGGTCCACGATGCCGAGGTCCGCGTTCACGGGCTGGTTCGGCGCCAGCAGCCGGTCCGCCGGTGTACCGGCTGCGAGGTATTCATTGGGCTCGAACTCGCGTTCGCCCACCTGCTCGCCCCACCGGTCTTCCAGCGTGAGCTTCAGCAACGGGTACGGTTGCCCGAATCCAGCGCGATTGAGGAGGCTGGCCCGCAGCCGCAGCGTCCCGGTGGCAGCGGGGTCGGCCGCGACGCCCCACTGCCGGATTTCATAACCCGTCACGTCCCAGTTGGGGGCGAGTGGCAGCCCGAGCGCAGCATACACCTGCAGCAACTGGGGGCCCACGCGGGGATCGCGCACGAGATCCTGGCGATCGTGATGCACGGCCTGCAAGCCCAATGCAATCAGCAATACAAGGCTGAAGAGCGCCCAGATGGCCACGCGGCGCCTGCCAGACTCCGTGTTTTCGGATGCCGGCTCGAAAATTTCAGCTGGAGGCGAGGTGTATTCGGGCGTCCTGCGAGATCGATACGGGAGGGGCTCGGACGGCGCGACCACGAAAGCGGCGGCGACTGGCTCGATCAGAGGCTCTGGTTCTTCCTCGTCGATCTCGGGTGGTGCCGACAGCGAATCGGGCGCGCGGTACACGCCGCTGATCTCGATGCGGTCACCTTCCATCGTGATTTCTTCGGGGTCGCCAGGCACGTCGACCGCGTAGGGATGCTCACCAGTCTCGGTGCTCGTTTCCTCGTGCTTCCGCTCGAACGTTGCCGTGATCGGGATGAGTTCGCCATCCTCGAGCTGGAACTCCCCCGTGGGCAAGTCGTTGACCCAGCGTACCTCAGCAGATGCGAGGGCTGCCTCCTCCGCGTCGGAAGGCAGGATTGAGGGCATCGCCGCCGGCTCGAGCGAGGCGGCCGGTTCGGGTTGCGGTCCGGGCGGAATATCGTCGATCAGGCGTTCAATGGCATCAAAGATGCTATGGCATTGGCCGCACTCGACCTGCCCATGGCCCGCACGCAGGATGGCTCCCGTCACGCGGAACATTGTCTGGCAGGTGGGGCATTCCGTGAACAACGCGATTCCTGGTTTCGACCACAAATTCAAGTTGCAGGCGCGCGCCGCACGCCGTCCAGCCTCACCCAGTCGTCCTGGCGGGTGGCCGGGCCCATATCAAACCACGGTGCATACCGCTCCGCCACTGCGGCGGCCTGCGTGGCCAGGATGCCAGACAAAGCGATCCGCCCTCCGGGGGGCACGCGATCCTTGAGGTGGCTAGCCAGCGCCAGCAGCGGTTCCGCGAGGATGTTTGCCAGGAGCACATCGGCTTGCGCCGTCAGCGGCTCCCCGATGGACAGCAGCGTCAACCGGGCGGCGACGTGGTTGCGCTCCGCATTCTCCCGGCTGGCGATGAGGGCCTGGTGGTCGATGTCGACGCCGATCGCGGAGGTTGCACCGAGCTTGAGTGCGGCGACCGCGAGGATCCCCGAACCGCAGCCATAGTCGATGACCCTCTGGCCAGTAAGATCGATGCCGTCGAGCCATTGCAGGCATAAGGCCGTGGTCGGGTGGGTGCCCGTGCCGAAGGCAAGCCCTGGGTCGAGTTCGAGAATGACAGGCGAGACTCCGCCTTCGTGCAGCGCCGACTCGGTCGGACGCTGTCCGCCCGGGCAGACCCACAGCCGCTTGCCGAAGCGCATCGGCCGGAAGTCCTTCAGCCACTCGCGCTCCCAGGTGCGATCGGCGAGCAGGCTGAAGCGATGGTCAGGCAGCGGCTCATCCAGCAGCGACTGCAATTCGGCGAGGATGGTCACGGGATCGGCGCTGCCGTCGAAGAGCGCTTCGATGCGCACGGTTGGCCACAGCGGTGTCTTGCCCGGTGCCGGCTCAAGGATGGGGTCGTCCGCGGCGTCAGCGAGCGTCACCGACGTCGCGCCGGCAGCGAACAACGCGTCCTCAAACGGCTCCGGATTCCGGGTACCCAGGGCGATCTCGAGTTTCAGGAAGGGCATGGGGGCAAGTGGACGGTGGCCGGAGGTCGGAAAGTCAGGAAGTCAGGAAGTCAGGAAGTCAGGAAGCCGGGAAGCCGGGAAGCCAGGAAGCCAGGAAGCTGGAAGGGGTGCGCATTGCAGCGATGCGGTGCGAATGGACTGATCCTTTTCGCTCTCCCGCACCGACCACCGACCGCCGGCCACTATTCCCTGCCTCCCTTCCTACTTGATCCCGAGCCGTCTCTCCAGATAGTGGATGTCGAGGCCGCCGGCCTTGAACGCCGCATGGTTGAAGATTTCCTGGTGCAGGGGAATGTTGGTCTTGATGCCTTCGATGACCATTTCAGACAGCGCGTTCTTCATGCGCGCGATCGCCGTGTCACGGTCTTCGCCGTACGCGATGAGCTTGCCGATCATCGAGTCGTAATAAGGCGGAACGCTGTAGCCGCTGTACAGATGCGTGTCGACGCGGATGCCGGGGCCGCCCGGCGCGTGGAACAGACGGACCGGGCCGGGTGACGGCACGAAGGTCCTTGGGTCCTCGGCATTGATGCGGCACTCGATCGCGTGGCCGCGGACCGTCACGTCGCTCTGCGACCAGCGCAACCGTTCGCCAGCCGCGATCTGCAGCTGCGCCTTCACGATGTCGATGCCGGTGACCAGCTCGGTCACTGGATGCTCGACCTGCACGCGCGTGTTCATCTCGATGAAGTAGAACTCGCCGTCCTCGTACAGGAACTCGAACGTGCCGGCGCTGCGGTAGCCCACTTCGCGACAGGCGGCGACGCAGCGCTCGCCGATCATCTTGCGCTGCTTGGCCGTGATGCCGGGTGCAGGCGCTTCCTCGATGACTTTCTGGTGGCGGCGTTGCAGCGAGCAATCGCGCTCGCCCAGGTGGATCACGTTGCCGTACTCATCGGCCAGCACCTGGATCTCGATGTGCCGCGGCTTCTCGAGAAACTTCTCCATGTAGACCTGGCCGTTGCCGAATGCGGCAATGGCTTCCGCCTGCGCCGAATTCAGTCCATTGAGCAGCGTGGCTTCGCTGTGCACGACGCGCATGCCGCGTCCGCCGCCACCGGCGGTCGCCTTGATGATGACGGGGTAGCCGATCCCGCGGGCGATGCGGAACGTTTCGTCGTGGTCGGACCCGATCGGGCCGTCAGATCCCGGTACGCAAGGGACGCCGGCCTTCTTCATGGTCCTGATCGCCGATACCTTGTCGCCCATCAGGCGGATCGTTTCCGCACGGGGACCGATGAAGATGAAGCCGCTCTTTTCGACGCGCTCGGCGAAGTCCGCGTTCTCGGACAAGAAGCCGTATCCCGGGTGGATCGCGACCGAGTCCGTGACCTCTGCCGCGCTGATGATCGCGGGCATGTTCAGGTAGCTGTCCTTGGACGCCGGCGGGCCGATACAGACGGTCTCGTCCGCGAGCAGCACGTGTTTCAGGTTCTTGTCGGCAGTGGAGTGCACTGCGACGGTCTTGATGCCCAGCTCGCGGCACGCGCGCAGGATACGCAACGCGATCTCGCCGCGATTGGCGATGACGACTTTCTCAAGCATGGTGTCTGTTAACTATAGCTGCGGTGGCGAGGCGGCTCATTCAATGATGAAGAGCACTTGGCCGAACTCGACGGCTTCGCCGTTCTTGGCGAGCACCGAGGTGACCTTGCCGGCGCGGTCGGATTCGATCTGGTTCATCATCTTCATGGCCTCGATGATGCAGAGTGTGTCGCCCACCTTCACTTCGCTGCCGATGTCGACGAAAGGCTTCGAGCTGGGCGACGCGGAGGCGTAATACGTGCCCACCATCGGGGCCGTGACTGCGTAGTCGTTGTTCGGGGCCGCAGCGGCCACCGCGGGAGCGGCTGCCGCGACCGGTGCGGGCGCGCTGGCGACCTGCGGGGGTGCATAGTGCACGGCGGGCTGGTGGTAGATCGGCTGCGAGCCACCCCGGCTGATCCGGACGGACTCCTCGCCTTCCTTGATCTCGATCTCGGCGATTCCCGATTCCTCGAGCAGCTCAATGAGCTTCTTGACCTTGCGGATGTCCATGCAGTCTCCCTTCGAGTACTTGTTCTAATTGCTGCCGTCGGCGAGGTGCACAAGTCCTCCCCGCGACGCGAATTCTTGAAAATCGTCGACTTGTTCGACCGGCGCCGACCCTCAAGTGCCCACCGGGGCTCGGCTGTATTGCCCGCGCCACACCGCTGCTCCGTATCGAAGAGCCGAAAACAGCAGATTCCAGAGCGGGACCGGGTCCTGCCTGAGACGATTGAGCAACAGGGTGCGCGCCTCAACTCAAGGTTCAATAGTCGAACTTAGCCGCAGATGGGCGCGAGTTTACCTGCGGATCCGGTCAATTGGCGATAGCGCCCCCCCTTTCAACCGTCATGCGGCAGCGCCGCGAGCTGCCTGGCGACCGCTGTCCGGGCAGTGGCCGGGGTCAATTCTCCCGAATTCACGCGCGTGATGGTATCCAGAATCACCTTCGCCTCCCGAGCCTTCAGCTCGCCGATATGCAGGTTGATGATCCGGCCCTTCGAGTCCGTAAACGCGGTAAACGGCAAGCCGACCGCCTCGACCCCGAACGAATTGACGGCATTGAGCCCGTCCTGTTCGCCGATCAGGATCGGATAGTCGATGCCGATCTCGTTGGCGTACTTGAGCACATCCTCGCGGAAGTCGACGGCAACGCCGACGATCTGGAAGCCCTCGGCTGATCGCGTCCGGTTGAGCTCATTCAGCAGGGGGATCTCGCGGCGGCACGGGGCGCACCACGTGGCCCAGAAGTTGACGATCATGGATTTCTGCGGCCAGTCCTCTATGGACTGGAGCTGGCCTTCGCGGTTCTGCAGCGAGAAGGCGGGCAGGACGTCAGGCATGCCGCCGGTGGGTTGCTTGAGCTCGGCCACTACCGGCTCGGCTTCCCTGGGTGCAAGGGCCAGCCGATATGCAAAGAAGCCGACGCCTCCTGCAATGACTGCGGTCACTCCCAGTATGAGCTTGTTCATCGCCGCTGCCCCGAATACCGAAGATCAGATCGTGGGCGCGAACGCCTCGGCGACATGATCGCGGAAACGCGCCGCCGGCACAAAGCCTACGAGGCGATGGTTCTGCCGTTCGGCGCCGTCCGGGCCGAAAAACGCGATGGTAGGCGGGCCGAAGATGCCGAAGCGTTTGAGCAGGACCTGGTCCACTTCATCGTTGGCCGTCACATCCGCCTGCAGCAATACGCCTGCTGCCAGCGTCTCGCGGACGCTTGCATCGGTGAACGTGTACTTCTCCATTTCCTTGCAGGACACGCACCAGTCCGCATAGAAATCCAGCATGACGGGGCGTTTGGACGCCACGGCTGCAGCGATCTCCCGGTCCAGGTCGGCCACCGACTTGATGCGCTTGAGTTCGATGCCTTGGGCGGCAGCGGCCCCCGGTGTGTTGTCGGCGAGGAGCGTGCCTTTGAGTGGTTGCAGCGGATCCTTGCCGCCCGCAGCCGTGCCGATCAGCAGGATGATGCCGTAGAAGATGGCGAGCAGACCGGTACCGCGAAGCGGAGCGGCGGCCGGCCCGCCGTCGCGGGCCTTCATGGAGAACACCCAGAAGCCGCTGATCACGGCCAGCGCCGACCACAGCAGCATGACGAGCGCTTCCGGCAGCAGCGGCCCAGCAACGTAGATGGCCACCCCTAAGAACATCACGCCGAACAGCGACTTGATCGTGTCCATCCACGGGCCGACCCGCGGCAGCAGTGAGCCCGCCGATGCGCCGACAATGAGCAACGGTACGCCCATGCCGATGCCCGTGGCGTACAGCGCGCCCGCGCCGCGCGCGAGATTGCCGGTCTGCGCGATGACCGACAGCGCCGCCACGATGACGGGGGCAACGCAGGCGGTGACGATCAGGGAAGACAGCGCGCCCATCACGAACGTGCCGATGTAAGTGCCCGAGCGCTGCCGGTTGCTGACGTCGGTCAGGCGGGACTGCAGCGCGCTTGGCATCTGCAGCGTGTAAGTCCCGAACATGGCAAAGGCCATGGCAACGAACAGCACTGCGAACAGCGTGATGATCCACGGTTGCTGGAAGGCAGCCTGGGGTGCGGTCTTGAACACCAGCGCGAAGACGGCGCCGGCAGCTGCATAGGTCAGCGCCATGCCCTGCACGTAGGTGAACGCAAGCGAGAAGCTACGTGCAGGCGTGATGTTGCTGCCTTGCCCCGCGATGATGCCCGACAGGATCGGGATCATCGGCAGCACGCACGGTGTGAGCGACAACAGGATGCCGAGTCCGAAGAACGTCACCAGCATCAGCGCGAGGTTGCCTTGGCGGACCAGGCTGGCGAGGCGATCCTGTTCCGAGACCGTCACCGCGCCGCCGGCGTCGCCGGGTGCTGCAAGGCCGGCGACGGGAGGCAGCGAACTGGCCGCGTCGGTCCGGGGCAGTTCGAGCGCCACTGTCTTGGTGATCGGCAGATAGCAGAGGCCTCCTTCGGCACAGCCCTGGTACGTGACTTTCAGGTTCAGCGTTCCGCTTGAACCTGCTGCCCTGGCGACCGGGACGGTTCCCTGCAGCGTTTCGTAATACACCTCGCTGTCGCCGAAGAATTCATCGGTGTGGGCCTTTCCCTGGGGAAGTTGCGGTTGGCCGACCTGCGCCTGCGCGCTGTCGGTCGAGACACTGACGCGCTTCTTGTAGAGGTAGTACCCGTCGGCGATGGACCAATTGAGTTCCACCGAGTCCGGTCGCTTCATTTCCGCGACGAAGCGGAACGCCTCGTCGGGGGGCAAGAACTCATCGTCCTGCTGGGCCGATGCGGCCGAACTCTGCAGGCCCGCGCCTGCCGAGCTTGAGGCTGATCGCGAAAGGAGCGAGCCACTGCCCGCACCGGTGGGCCCGGCGGCGGCCGCGGGTGCCAGCGCAACCGTCTCGTTCCACGTGGTCGGTGGATAGCAGAGGCCGGCATCTGCGCAGCCCTGGAATTTCAGTTTGAGCTCGAGGGTTCGTGGCCGTGCGCCGCTCACCGTGAAGGGTACCGGGAACTCGTGCGAGCCCCGGAAGACTTCCTGCTCGCCGAAGAACTCGTCTTTGTGGGTCTCGCCTCTTGGCCAGACGGGTGCGCCGAGCGTGACCCCCGGCGTTGCCGCCGTGAAGCTCATGCGCTGCTTGTACAGGTAGTGGCCGGGCTCGACGCGCCACGTCACGACAACGCGCTCGCCGTCGAGGCGGGCGCTGTGGTGAAAAACCTGCTCCGGAGGCAGGAATTCATCCGCGGCGGACACTCCTTGCGACGATCCGGCGAGCGCCAGCAGCAGGGCGATGCACCACCCGCGACCAAACGTATTGAAAGAGGTCGAAAGGCTCATTCGGTTCTCAATGGGACTGGGTGTCCCAGTCATGCCGGGGCGACACTTTGCCTCACCCAGTCGAGGTAACGCTGGCTACCACCGCACACTGGGAGTGCAACGACCTCGGGAAGCTCGTAGGGATGCAAAGCATGAACCCGGCTCGCAAAGGTAGCCAGCCGGCTCCGCACGGTCTTGGCAAGCAGCGGGATTTCGGTTGTCGTCTGCAATTGGCCTTCCCATTGATACAGGGAGGTGACTTCCGGGAGCTGATTGACGCACGCCGCCAGGCCCTCCTTGACCGGCGCGGTGGCGAGTCGACCGGCGGTTTCCCCGTCGGGGCAGCTCACCATGACCAGCACTACCTCGTCTTCATGCACCGCAATACTCCTGAATCTTGCTCCGGGTCAGACGTCCCTCCCGGCAAAACCCATCGGCAACGGGTCCCGAAAGGCGGGCGTTCAGGGGGTGGTCCGGCGTGGCCGGGCGCCATTATGTCTCCCAAATGGCGAACTGCCCCTTGAATTTCGATCTTTCTCCCCTAAGATTGGCAGCCGCTAAGGGAGAGTGCTAATAGCCTCCCCAGCGTTCAACCGAACTCTCTTTCAACCTGCCTTATTCAATTCGGGGTTACAGCAATGGCTGAGAAACTGAAAATCCGTCCGCTTCACGACCGCGTGATCATCAAGCGTCTCGAAGAAGAGCGTACCTCCCCGGGTGGCATCGTGATCCCGGACTCGGCGACCGAAAAGCCCATCAAGGGCAAGGTCATCGCCGTCGGCAAGGGCAAGATCCTTGAGAACGGCCAGGTGCGCGCCCTCGACATCAAGGTCGGCGACAACATCCTGTTCGGCAAGTACAGCGGCACCGAGGTGAAGGTCGACGGCGATGAGCTCCTCGTCATGCGCGAAGAAGACATCATGGCCGTGATCGAGAAGTAATCGATCCCGCCAATTTCATTCGTATTTACTGAATTACGGTTAAGTTTTTTTAGAGGTCTAAGACCATGGCTGCCAAAGAAGTACGCTTTAGTGATGATGCCCGCCAGCGCATGCTGAGAGGCGTCAACATCCTCGCCAACGCCGTCAAGGCGACCCTCGGCCCCAAGGGCCGCAACGCCGTGCTCGAGAAGAGCTTCGGCGCCCCGACGATCACCAAGGACGGCGTGTCCGTCGCCAAGGAGATCGAGCTCAAGGACAAGTTCGAGAACATGGGCGCGCAGATGGTGAAGGAAGTCGCTTCCAACACGTCTGACGTTGCGGGTGCCGGCACATCCACCGACACCGTGCTGGCCCTGGCAATCGTCCGCGAAGGC
>CAISDJ010000070.1 GCA_903884105.1 uncultured Pseudomonadota bacterium
ACGTAGATTTTGCTCATGAAAAATGCACTCAACAAAAAGCTTTGAACCTGCTTCACCATCGCCCTCCGCAAGAGGAGAGTGACGCGACGTGGGCAGTATTCAACGGAAAATGACAGGTCACGCCGGATTGCCTGGTACGGTATCCCGCACCTGGCTAACAGAAATGTCTGTCGCCTTGGGTTCGAAGGCAATTCGGATTTGAGGGCCTGCAGGGGGCGTTGGCCAGATGAGGCACAACGATCAGAAGGCGGACAAAGGAGAAAGCGAGCGAGCCGATGCGGACTATACGCGGGAAATCCGGCTCGTGTATGCCTATTTCAACGGTAAGCGACAAGTTTCTCGTATTTGGCGCGGATCCGGTATAGGGTGGCCGGATGACCAACCCTGAAAATGAGCCGATTCGTGTCGCTGCGCCAGACGATTCCTACTTGCTGGTGTCGATTTCCAAGTCCCGTTCTCCAGTAGGGCCTGACGAGCGTGACTGGCACAAATACGTCATTTCGCAAGGAACCAACCGCATCGTCGGGCATCGCCCGGGCAGCCCCGACGAGGCTCGCCGCGCCGTAGAAGAGCTCGTCCTGCAGTTGAACTCCCGCCGGATCGTCAAGCCGAGCCGGGTTCACTTGACGCTCAGCAAGAAATCCTAAGGGTCCAGTCTGGACTGGCCGGTAGCGAGTTTTGCGCGATGCCGGTGAATGGTCGCGCCGCATACCGGCAGGAGATTTGAGCCTCAGGCCGCCTCAGGCCGTGGACTGGATTTGGCAGCTGCACGTTGGCGCTGTTCTTCCTGAACCTGCTCCATGCTCAGTTCGGTGTCCTTTGCGACCACCTCAAGCAGAGGATGACCTGTTCGTACCGGCAGGTCGAGGCCGTGTAGCCGTTCCCAGACGCGGATCCGCATTTCCGGCGTGTTGCGCATGGCGGTCTGTTCGGCCAACTCACCCTGCCTGCGCTCGCTCGCCTCAGCCTGCTCAATGGCGATTCGCCGGCGCGTATCCACGATCAGGTCAGCCGCGTGCTTGGGAGTTGCCTGGATCGGGTGCTCTGACCATTTATGCAGCGCCATGATGTTTCCTTGTTCAAGAAGGGCGGCACAGTACCACCGCGGGTTCGCGCTCGTGCGGGTTTCGCGAAGTGGAAGCCGTCCGGTACTCCTCCCTCACAACTGTCCGGTCGAAGACGCAGCGTCATGTGGGGAACTGCCCTGAAACGCTCGTACCAGAAAATGCCGCGGTATCGGCGCTTTCGCAGCTGAGATGAGTCCGTGTTCGAGAGAATGAGAACGACGTGACGTCGGCGGCAGCCCCGGTGAGAAAGAACAGCGCGGTAATGCCAAGCCACGTTCCAATCCCGGTGGCCAATGAGGTTCGCGCCGCGCTGTACCTCGAGATGCAGGCAAGCAGCGCAACCAGGGCAGCCATCGCGCCGGCGAGCGCGACTGGAACGAGTCTCGTCGCGAAACTCAGGACGACCCCGGCAGCCAGGGCCATGCCAACGAGCCCCTTGGCGATCTTCGTTTGCAACGTGAAGAGGAGGGGTGTCACCGTGACCCGGAGCAATGGCTCCACGATGAAAACCGCATCCCCGTAGAACCAGTCGTTATTTGCTGGCCAAGGGGTGCACTCCGTAGCTGGAGGAAATCGGCATCGGGCAGGTTGCTGCCGACTATCATGAGGCCAAGTCCGATGATGCGCCGCGTGCGCGGGGGCAGGCCGTCAGTGTCCACGGAAACCGTTCGGTCGGCAGCGTCGCCAACCATGGCTCCGATCAACGCGCGGGTACTGTTGTCCATGGGCTCGAGACTGGGTGGCAGGTTTTACGGTCGGGAAGCACGATTGACGTTCGCTCATCGACCTTGGGACCATGCAAGCCTGACATGATGAATTCATTGCCGCTATTGCTGCTGCTCGTCATGGTGCCGGCTTGGTGTCACGCAGGAGCTGCCCCGGTGTCTCTGGCCGAGATCGGCGAGATCGGGCGTGACGGGTGCATCCATTCAGAATCCGCAAGAAAAGCGCCGGCAAAGGGCGCTTATTCCGAAGTCTGCGTCAGGGAGTCGGGCGCCGAAATGGTGCTTTCCCGGCACCGGCCGGGAGAATCCGCAAGCATCCTGGATCGCCAGCCACGCACTGAATCCGGTATGAGCGCCTACCTGGTGACCACCCGTCAGTCACGGCAGTGGCTGCTGGTGGAGTCACAGGGCAAGGCGCCGGGCTCTGCGTGGGTACTTTGGGACCTGAATCAGGGCACTCGGATCATGCATGGCCGCTCCAGCAATATTCCCTATATCCGTGACCTGGACGCCGACGGTCTGGCCGAGCTTGTCGTGTTCGACGACCTGCTGATTACTCCCACTTCCCGATGGCAGGACGAAGCCTTTGGATTGCCCCGCGTCTACCGGCTGGCCGATACCATGGAATCTCGGTCGTTGCACGACTATCCGGCCGTCGTTCGCGAATTCATCATGCAGGCAGAAGTCGCAATCGAGGCGTTCACTGCCCCTTGCGCCGAGATGCCTCCGGTCGAGCGGATGACCGAGGAAAACTGCAAGGAAATGGCGAGCTTTGCCGCAAGCGCTACCAAGGCACGGGACTTCGCGGCCCTCTTCCTCAATGGGCGTCCACCGCTGCGCTGAGCCCCGTCGCTACAGCCTCTTTGAGGGGCTTCCCTTAGAGCGTACGCGTGTCCCTTTATTGCCCCTCCCGGGGTCGCTTACTACGCTCTGCAATGTCGAGGGAAGCGATGTGCGGCGTGTTCGCGTCGCGTGCGCACGGCAACCGCGGTGGAGCTTCAGGGGAGCGCTCATGACCGATAGAATCCATGGTCTGCATCACATCACGCTGTGTACCTCCACGGCGCAGGGCGATGCCAATTTTTTCGTGAAGGTTCTCGGCATGACGCTGATCAAGCGCACGCTGCTGTACGACGGGCTTGAGCCTGTCTACCACCTGTATTTCTCCGACCCCCTGGGTGCCTCCGCCAATGTGACGACCTCATTCCCCTGGCGGCGTACCGGACGCAAGGCTCGCCCCGGTACCGGCCAGTTCTCCATGACCAGCTATTCCGTCCCGAAAGGGTCGCTGGCCTTCTGGCGCGATCACCTGACCGAGCACAAGGTGCCGATTCGTCGTCGCTACGAACGTTTCGGCCAGGCCGTGCTGCAATTTGAACATCCTGAGTGCGGTCTCGCGTTCGAGATGGTCGAGGACGACACCGACCTCAGGCGTCCCTATCCGTCGAAGTACGTCCCTGGGCAGTTCGCCATTCGTGGCTTCCATAGCTGGACCGTGACGATGCAGGCGCTCGGCGACATGCCGGCGTTCATGAACGAGGCCTGGAACTTCCGCAAGTCCGGTACCGACGGTGCTTACACGCGTTACGAGGTCGACAACGGGGGTTCCGGCCAGACCATCGACTTGCTGTACCAGCCGGAGGTCGGGCCCGGCAGCTGGATGTACGGTGAGGGCATGGTCCATCACGGTGCCTTCGCGGTGAACTCGATCGAGATCCAGGATCGAGTGAAGGCGGAGATCGAAGGACTCGGCTTCACGGATTGCTCGGACCGCAAGGACCGGACCTACTTCAAGTCCATCTACATCCGTTCACCGGCGGGGGCCCTGTTCGAGGCGGCGGTTCACGTCGGCTTTACGGTCGATGAGCCCGAGGCGACGCTCGGTACCGAGTTCATGATCTCGCCACAGTTCCACGACAGGAAGGAAGAGCTGCTCGCGCGGCTCAACGACCCGATCCTTCTATAGGTCGTCCAGAGGTTTCCTAGGTCGCGCTGTTGCGTCGAACCGGGTGACTGCGCTTCCCCCGGCTCAATTCGGCGTGACCGGTGCAGGGCGACCGCAGTGTAAGGGCTGCGGTCGCCCTTCTTTGGTTATCGGGCCGCCGCCCCGCCGGGGAAGGGCGCATCCCAAGTCCCTGAGATAAGGAGGTTAAATTTGCCTGTCGACTTGCCCTCGGCGGGGCAGGATCTGCGTTTCGGGGAAGGACGGAGTCCACTGCCTTGAGGCGAGCTGGCAGTGCCGGGCGGGTTGCCAACCCGGCGGGTTGCCGGTTCAGGTTGGAATACAGCCTGTAGCCGCATTTTTTCTCTTGCGCTACAACAAGTTCAGCTAGAATGCGCGCCGCGCAGGAGACGTGACCGGGCGGTTGATGGCGCTGGACTCCATTCCAGACGCCTCCCCACAGGTGTTCGCAGTAGTCGAACCCCCTCCACACCTCGACACCGTGGCCGTGCGCTCGAGTTGATCCAACCTGAAACTGTTATGGAAGTTTGCTATGCCCCGTACTACAGCCCTTTCTGATATCCGCAATATCGGCATCATCGCCCATGTCGACGCCGGCAAGACGACGACCACCGAGCGGATCCTGTACTACACGGGTCGCAAGCACACGATCATCGACGTGCATGACACCAAGGACCTGAAGACGTCGACGACGACGGACTACATGGAGCAGGAGCAGAAGCGCGGCATCACGATTCAGAGCGCCGCCGTGTCCGCCTTCTGGCGCGACAAGAAGATCAACGTCATCGACACCCCCGGACACGTCGACTTCACGATCGAAGTGAACCGCAGCCTGCGCGTACTCGACGGCGCGGTCGTGGTGTTCGACGGCGTGGCGGGCGTCGAGCCCCAGTCCGAGACGAACTGGCGCCTTGCCGACAATTACGACGTGCCCCGCATGTGCTACGTCAACAAGATGGACCGCAGCGGCGCGAATTTCCTGCGCTGCGTCGACATGATCACGAAGCGCCTCGGCGCACGCCCGCTGGTTGCACAGCTGCCGATCGGTTCGGAGGACAACTTCAAGGGCATGATCGACCTGGTCGAGATGAAGGCGCTGGTCTGGGATTCTGATGACAAGGATGCCAAGTGGGCGACGCTCGACATCACTGCCGACATCGCGGACAAGCTGGACATCACCGTGCCGAGCGATCGCGCGATCCTTGCCGCGATCGCCAAGTATCGTACGGAGCTGGTCGACACCTGCCTCGAACAGGACGATGCGGCGATGGAGGCGTACCTCAATGACGGCGTCGAGCCCAGTGCCGATGTGCTGCGCAGCTGCATCCGCAAGGGCACGATCACATCGGCCTTCACGCCTGTACTCTGCGGGTCGTCCTACAAGAACAAGGGCGTGACGCAGATGCTCGACGCGGTGGTCGACTACCTGCCGGCACCGACGGACGTCTCCTCCATCAAGACCGTCGATGCCGATGGCACGCCGATCGGCGAGCGCGCGTGCTCGGACGAAGAGCCTTTCTCGGCGCTCGCGTTCAAGGTCATCAACGATGCCTATGGCGCGCTCACGTTCGTGCGCGTGTATTCGGGCGTCCTGACCAAGGGCATGTCGGTGATGAACTCGACTCGCGGCAAGCGCGAGAAGATCGGCCGCATGGTCGAGATGTTCGCTAAGGAAGCCAACCCGATCGAGGAAGCCCGCGCCGGCGACATCATCGCCCTCGTTTCCCTCGCCGAGACGGACACCGGTGATACGCTGTGCGATTCTGCACATCCCGTGGTGCTCGAGCGCATGCGCTTCCCCGAGCCCGTCATCAGCGTGTCGGTCAAGGCGAAGGTCAAGGGCGAGCAGGAGAAGTTCAACGCGGCCCTGGGCAAGATGGTTCGCGCCGATCCATCGCTGCACCTCGAAACGGATCGCGAGACGGGGCAGACGATCCTGCGCGGCATGGGCGAGCTGCACCTCGAAGTGACGCTCGACCGCATGCGTACGGAGTTCAATGTCGAAGGCATCATGGGCGAGCCGCAGGTGGCCTACCGTGAGGCGTTCACGAAGAAGGTCAACGAACAGTACGTGCACAAGAAGCAAACCGGCGGTTCGGGCCAGTTCGCCGAAGTGTGGATCACGTTCGAGCCGCTCGAGCGCGGCTCGGGCTTCGAATTCGTCGACGAGACCGTTGGCGGCTCAGTGCCTCGGGAATTCGTGCCTTCGGTCGAGAAGGGCCTCAAGATGCAGCTGCAAGACGGCGTGCTCGCCCACTATCCGACGGTGGACTTCCGCGCGACGCTTACCGACGGCAGCTACCACGACGTTGACTCGAACGCGTTGACGTTCGAAATCGCCGCAAAGGCCTGCTTCCGGGAGGCAGTGCGCAAGGCGGGTCCGATCCTGCTCGAGCCGGTCATGAGGGTTGAAACGGTCACGCCAAGTGACCATCTCGGCGACGTGATTGGCGACGTCAATCGCCGTCGCGGCACGATTCTGGAGCAGCTGGAGCGTGGCGCCAACATCGCTGTCGTCTCCACGGTGCCTTTGTCGGAAATGTTCGGCTACATCGGCCACCTGCGTGGCATGACCAGCGGTCGCGCGTCGTACACGATGGAGTTCTCGCACTACGATCCCGTGCCGCGCAACGTGGCGGAAGAGGTCATTGCCGAAGTGGCCAAGGCCAAGGCTGCAGCGCAAGCCTGACGAACCAGGGAGCGGATCGAGAGATCCGCTCCCGTGTCCCTGCCGCGGCAGGCCGTCGGCAATGGACTCAAAGCCGACCATTCGCGCATGCCGTTTGCTGATTCATAGCCTGAGCACAGGCCACAAGTGCCTTGGCCGTTTACACCCTGGCAGCAGGGTGCAGGGTGCAGAGTCACCCGGTCGCCGCCTATCTCTTCCCATTTCCCTTGATCTTCGCCCTGCGCGGCGCTGTGCGCCGTTCAAGCACGACCATGCCAAAGTCGGGGATACCCTCGTCGCTGCTCCTGCGCAGGTCGCTGCGACGGTCGGCGTATTTCTGGAACTTGCAGGTGCACGTGCCCTGCAGGTCGCAGCCCGCCAAGGGAGGGGTGGGGGTCTCGCTCAGCAGGAAGCGATGCTTCGCAAAGCGTTTGACGACGGCGCACGCGCGGGGTCCCGGAATGATCTCGAGCGCGCGATAGGCGCTCGGCGCGTTGACCGCGGCGGAAGGCTGCGCTGCGAATTCTGCGCGCGGACGAATCGCGGAGTTTCCGGTCTTGTTCGGGTCTGCCATTCGCTTAGCCTCCTTCGCGCCTGGCGGCGCTGATCGCCCCAGACGGCTGCGATTCCGGTGCGCCCAGGGTCGCGGCCAGTGTCACTGTCCTTGACCGGTAGCTTCGCCCATCGTTCGCCGTGATGCTCGCTGGAACGACTGGAATGCGACGGGCGCACGCCTTATCTGGGCGCCAATGCCGTTCAAGCGCGATCCCGATGGCGGGATGGAGTCGGGTGCCAGGATTTGCGACTATGCAGCCTCGGCAGGGACAGGTCGGGGACACGGCAGTGACGGGGAGTCTCGCATGATGATCGAGCGTGCTTTGAAGATCGGCTTGGCCTTCTTGGTTGCATCTACGGTGGGAAGCACCTCCGCCTGGGGCGCCAGCGAGCCAGGGTGGTACTACGGGCTGAACGCAGGCCGCGCGCAGGCAGACATCGTCAAGTCGGAACTTGATGCGGACGCAAATGCACTCATCGCGACAGCGGGACCGCCGCTGACCAGCTCATCGACGTTGACGGGCCACGACACCTCGTGGTCGATCTTCTTCGGCTACCAGTTCTCTTCTTACTTCGCTTTCGAGGCTGGGTATCTCAATCTGGGGTCCTTTGCCTATCGGTACGCGGGAACTGCCAACCTTACGGGACTCGGTGGAGGAATCGATCCCACGTCGGTGGATCTGACCCTGGATTTCAAGGGCTATCCTGTGGCTGCCATCGGCATGCTGCCGATCGGTCAGCTGTTCGACGTACATGCGCGGGCGGGTGTCCTGCTCACGAATGCGAAGTCGAAGTTCAGTGCCTCCGCAGGCACGGCCCGAATCGGCGGCAACGAATCCGCTAGTTCGCAAGACTTGTTCTATGGCGCCGGGGCAGGCATGAATCTCGGGGATATCTGGTCGCTGAGCCTCGACTGGGTAAAGTACAGCAAGGTCGGGGATGGTAACGTCATTGCCGATACCGATCTGGATGCCCTCTCGCTGTCGCTGATCTACCGCTTCGGTCCGTTCTGACCGAAGGGCCGCGACCTATCGCGACAGTCGCTCGTCCGCGCCCAGTATGCGCCCTTCGCGCATGCGAACGTTCGTCATGACGATGCCGAGTTCCTGCTGGTAGCGGGGCATCACCCGGGCTTCCACCTCGGTAGCCAATGAAATGGCGACACCCTTGGCGCCGGCGCGACCTGTCCGCCCAACACGGTGCAGGTACGCCTTGCTCAAGGTGGGCACGTCGAAATTGAAGACGTGCGTGACACCCTTGATGTCCAGGCCGCGTGCGGCGATATCCGAGGCGATCAGCACCCGAATCGCGCCGGAGCGGAGCCCGTCCATCGCCTCCTTGCGAGCCAGTTTGTCGCGCGCGGCATTGAGGTCCACTGCCGACACGTGATGATGTGCCAGCCGAGCGGCGATCTTTTCGGCCACGTCATTGCGATGGACGAAGACGATCGCGCGCTCCGGCTCAAGCGCATGCAGCAGCTTGCGCAGTTCTTCCGGCTTGTCCCGCTCCTCGCACACCACGTAAAGGTGTTCGATGTTCTGATTCACCGCAGCAGCACCCGCCTGCAACATGACCAGTCCGGGCGAAAGCTGGGCGATGGCTGCTGTGCTCTCGGGTTCGATGGTTGCGGACGCAAAGATCAGTTGCCGCTTCGACGGGGCAGCCTTGATGATCGGCAACAGCGTCGGCAGCGTCTCGTCGTTCACCAGGCGGTCTGCCTCATCGATGACGATGCTGCGCACGTCCTTCGCCTTCAGCTTTCCTCTGGTCAGCAGTTCGCCGATGCGGCCGGGGGACCCCACCACGATGTGCGGCTTCTTCTTCAGCTTCTCGATCTGGCGATCCGTCGAGGTACCGCCAATCAGCAGCACCGACCGAATCGCGCGGCCTGCGTTCTGCGCGAGATCCGTGCATTGCCGGTGAATCTGGATTGCGAGTTCATGCGTCGGCGCGACGATGATGGCCTGTGTGGCGGCAAGGGCCGGGTCGATGCCGCAGAAGAGGGGCAGCAGATAGGCCAGCGTCTTGCCGGTACCGGTTTCGGCATGCAGGTAGGCGTCCTGTCCCTTGAGTAGCACCGGAAGTGCCTGCGTCTGGATCGGCGTGGGTTCGCTTATCAGCTGCCGGCCCAGAGCGGCGATGAGATCGTCTGGCAAGTGAAGGTCACTGAAGGACATGGCAGGACCAGCGGGCAATGGCGGTATAGGTGGGCATAGGGCACAGCGTAGCTGAGTTCCACGCGCTCATTCCTTGTATCTGCGATCCCGAATGGTGTGCGGCGGCTCACAGTAAGGGTCGATTAGGGAACGGTCTCATGCCCCATAGCGGCATTGCAGGGCTGGTCGACGGACGCGGATGGCATAGCGTGGAGTCTGGCGATCCACCGGGCATCCAGCAGGAGAAGTCAGTCATGTTGCGCACTCAATCGGCACTGGCCACCATCCGCGACCACAGTGGTAAGTGGTGCGACGTCGGTACCGCAATGGGTACATTTCGGATCCGTCCACACCGCACGATGGCGGGGTGGGCCGAGATGTGGTTGGACGAAAGCTGCTGGGAAAGCTACCCATCGGCGGAAGCGGCGCTTGCGGCGCTGGTGCGTGGGCAGATCGGGATGGGTGAGTGGCGCGGTCTCGGCCTGGCGTTCTGCGAGGAAGCGGACTGATCACTACTCGCGCGAATTGCGCCAGGGCCTGTCGGCCCTGGTCGCGAGCCCGCCAAGGCTTGCTCGTCGCTACCGTCTCCTTACATCCAGAAGCCCGGCAAGGCCTCGCCCGGAATGGCAGGGACGTGCTGGCTGGCTGCCTGCCTGGGTGAGCCGTCCGGTTCTGGTCGGTCAGCGTGAACTCAGGTCCAAAGTTCGCCCTCGTCGGAGTGCGAAAGCGGTGATGGCGTGGCGGAGCGGCGTTGCACCAGGACAGCGAGCCCCGGGTCCCGGACGAAATAGACCGGGCGGCTACAAGCGTCATGCCGACCGCAGTAGCGCCTCCAGTTCCTCTGTTCACGCGTCCGTGACGCGCACATAGAGCGGTTCCAGCAGGATGCCGCGGGGTCCGCGCCGGAGCTGCACGGGGTAGTCACGGATGATCGGTGGCGGGGCCATCCTGCCGAGATCGATCCGGCCGTAGAAGTTGGGTTCCCCCAACGTGATGGTCACGCCCACGGCGGCCAGCGTCGGCAGGGGGGGGCAATGGCGGCGACTGCAATCGCCATAGCGACCGGCAGGACTGAGTGGGCTTTTATGGGTGCACCGTTGGGGTCAGGGAGGGTGCAGAGTCGCCGAAAGGTGCCTCGTTGGTGGACTCGGTCCTTAAGATCGAGCGGGCCCTGCCTTTGGGGGATCTGCTTCGACGCAGGATGCACCGCTACCGGACGCGAGACCGTTCGGCAGGGCACATTGCAGCCAAAGTGTCCTCCACATGGGCGCCTGCCCTCACTCTCCCGGTGCGCCGCCAACGTCCTTGCAGGCGTAGCGGGAATACGGCGTTTCGGCCGGCGACATCGTGTCGGTGCCCTTGTAGTCGCCGGCAAAGAACAGCGGATCAGTCGCGACGTAGGATCGCGTGATCGTTTGCTTCTCTGCGTCGAGCTGGAAACGTTCGACGACATGCAGGTGGTTGCTATGCAGCGTACTCGCTTCTGCCGAAAGAACCCCCGGCGCAAAGCCAATCGTATCGACGACGAGGACGTCGCTCTCCCAGTGGCCTATCGAATGTCCTGCGACACTGGGGCGGAGGTTCGCCGGGTGCTGCGTCATGTTGAGGTCGATGGTTCGCGACAGATCCATGAATCCGTACTGCAACGTGATCTTTCCGGGTGTCTGGACGATGCGATTGACCATCGTGTCGAACGTCCAGTCGAACAGAATGTTGGTCGGTTCGCAGCGGTAGCGCGGGTTGTCGCGGGTGGCGCCGTTGAATTTCTCCCGCGCGCGTTGGCCCGCCTCGGTCAGGGAGACGGGGCTCGGCCTGCCGGTTACGGCCTTGACCGGATCCTTTGCCAGCGATTCTGGGGTGCCGCGAGCACCCGGAAAGGCACGCCCGCCTTCGGGCACTTCGCCGGGCGCCAGCTTGCGTGCCTGGCTCAACGGCAGGAACGCGCCACTCTGGCCTCGTGGGTCGGTCATCACACGCTGTTCAGCGGCCCAGTCTCCGGCGAAGTTGGGCGCACCCTGCGGAGTGCGTGCCGCACGCGCTGCCTTTGCAACAGGGACTGCCTTCGAGGCCGGCACCTGGCGCTGTGCATACCGGTCCATCTGGCTGCCGTCCGCAAAGGTAATCGTGCCGAGATAGCAGAGGTTCGGTTTCCTGCGTTCCGGCGAACCGGTAATCGTGATGGTGGTCCCGATCTTGAACATGTCGCGGGTCCAGCCGGAGCGCAACAGGACGCCCGCCGCGCGCATCTCGCAACCCCAGGTGACCACCTTGCCATCCGGTCCCTTCACGTCGACATAGATGTAGGAGTGCGGATTGATCATCTCGAACTTCGAGAGCACGCCCGTGATCTTGACGTCCTTGTTCTGGTCCCAGTTGGAGATGCCGTGATGGGCGATGGCGGGCAGGGTCGCTGCGAACAGCGCGATGCCCAGCGAGCAACGAATCCGTCCCGATAAAGTCGGCTTGCGCATGGTCCATCCTCGGAGTCTTCGTATGTCCTGGGCGACGAACGGTAGCAGATTCCGCAGCGTCCGGTCTGCCATCGGGCGTGGCAGCCGTGTGTGCTGCCTGCTGCAGAGATTCGCGGTACGGAGGATCTTCTATAGACTCGGTACCGAGTCTCCCCCAAGCACGTCGCGTCTCTCGAGCCGGAGTTGCAGCGCAACCATGACACTCGACCGGCTCTTCGAGCTCATTCGCACTATTTCAGCCCGGGTCACCCGCTTGCACGAGGGGGATCCCGCAGGCCGGCATGCTGCCCGAGCGGAGGAAGATCGACTCCGGCGGCGAGACCGGCAGATGGATCGGATCTATGCCGAGTGGCGGGGCGGCGCCCACAAGAACGCATGGCTGACCGTATTGAAGCAGCTGGAGGACGCCGCAGACCCGGTGGCTGAGCTTCGCTGGCTCTACGGCCGCGTGATGCCCTGGCCCGATCCCCGTCTCGCTCATCGTCTCGCGCAGGAGCTGTTGCCGCATCTGCTGGCTGCCCGCCGACTCGGCGAGGTGCTCAGGCTTACGGCCGAGCGCTTGAAAGTGGATGCGAAGTTCAGACCGCTTGCGGGTGGCGACGCGATCCGCCTGGCTCAACTCGCGCGCGATGCCGGGGACAGGCCCACTGCGCGAGCGTTACTCGAGGACTATGACAACCACTATCCGGATGATGCCGGCCAAGCCCTCGCAAGGGACCTGGCGCAGCAGCTGATGAGATAGGAGGCTATTTCTTCGTTTCCTTGGCGATCAGGAACTGGATGACATCGATCAGTTCCTCGATGCTGCTGATGCCGTTCATGTCGACACGGTACTTGCCGTTGACGATCAGGCTCGGCGTTCCGGGGACCTTCATCGCGGCGATCTGCACATCGGCAGCCTTCATCTTGGCATCGATCGCGAAAGAGTTGGCCGCGGCGAGAAACGCTTCCGGCTTGACGCCCGCCGTCTTCTCGTAAAAGTTGGCGACGTCGTCCAGGGTTGGCTGCGGCTTCCTGATCTGGCGCGTTGCCTTGTCGATCACGGCGAGCTGTCCGGTTTGCCAGATGGCATCGAACATCGCCTGATGGGTACGATCGGCGATCCCGAGCGATTGCGCAGTGAAATACGAACGCTGGAACAGCGGCCAGCTCTCCGAGGTGTTGAACGCGGCGTGCAGGTACGCCATCTGCGCGTTGGGCGGCAGGCTGGCTTTCAGCTTCTCCATGATCGGCTGGAAGCTGTTGCAGGCGATGCACCCGTACGAAAACACCTCGAGGACTTCCACCTTGCCCGCCGGGACCGTTGTGCGCTGCACTGGCTGCACGAGCTGGTACTGCTCACCTTCCGTCCAGGTCTGGGCGGCGTGAGTCAGAGGCGATAGGGCGATGGTTAGCAGGCCGACAGCGGACAGGAAAATGCGGTTCATGGGAGCTCTATGAGGAAGGAGGTGAGACTTGATACTAACGGACCCCGGTGGAGCCCGAAAGTGCCCGAATGCGGAGTCGTTGCGTCTCCTTAAAGGAGGCGCAACAGCCACACAACGGATAAACTGCGGCGGCTTGTCCGTGTCCGGCCTTGGCTTTACTCAGGTGAATTGAATGACGCACGCATCGAATGGGAACCCCTCGACCGACATGCCGTCCCGTGATGGCGGTCCCGTAGCGTCGACGACTTTCATCGTGGACCGACGGAGCTTCCTGATCGGCGCGTCGGCGCTTGCGGTGTCATCCGCTAGCTGGGCTGCCGGAGCGCCCTATCCCACGGACAGAAAGACGCTGGCGTACGCGGCTCCCGAGGGCAAAGACCTGCTCCTGGATCTGTACAAGCCCCAGGGCGTGGAGGGGCCGTTGCCGGTCATTCTCTTCGTGCATGGCGGCGGCTGGTTTGCAGGTACCCGCCTGACGGGACCGGACTTCCGGCGTTTCTTTACCGAACACGGTTTTGCAATGGCTTCGTTCGACTATCGGCTGGTGCCGTCGGTGACCTTCCCGACGCCCGTCGAAGATGTGAAAACGGCGGTGCGCTGGTTGCGTGCCAATGCGAAAGAGCAGGGTCTTGATGCCACGCGCATCGGCCTGTGGGGAACTTCTTCCGGTGGGTTGCTCGCGTCCGTTGCAGCCCTGACGCCCGTTGGCATGTTCGAGGGGCAAGGGAACAACGACCAGTCGAGTGCCGTGCAGTGCGTGCTCGACGCCTACGGTCCCACGGATTTCCTGGCAATGGATGCGCAGGCCGAAGCCGAGAGGCCCGCTCTCCAGCCGCTGCATGCGGCGCTGGTGCGAGTCTCTCCGACTTCGGAGATTCGAACGGGCAACGGCGCGCCGGCGGGCGGCCGTGCGGCGGGATTCACGCACAGCGATCCAGAATCTCCGGAATCGCGGCTGCTCGGAGCACCGGTCATGACGGTGCCGGAGCAGGCCAAGGCTGCAAATCCGGTGACGTATGTGGGGGCCAATGCGCCTCCATTCCTGATCATGCACGGCCTGGCCGACAACACGGTGGCGCACGGACAGAGCGTGATGCTGTACGAGGCGCTGGCTGCCAAGGGCAACGACGTGACGCTCCGTCTCGTCGACGGACTGCAGCACACCTTCTTCAATCGCAACGATCTGGATGACGTCGCGGCGCCGTTCCGGATGGATGTGCGCGAATCGCGTGGCGGGCGCGAAAAGGTCGGCGAGGAAAACGGCGGCGTCTTCGTGGCCGCGCGGGAATTTTTCGAGCGGCATCTCAAGTAAGAACGCGTAGTCGAATCTGGGGAATCGCATGCGAGCGGTAGCAAGCGTTGTCAGTGCAGCAGTCGCAGGTGCCGTGGCATGGGGCGCGATGTCGGTGGCGAGTGCCGCGGGCGCTCCGCTGCCCCAGGGCTGGCAGGCCAGCAACATGAAGCCGCTGTCGCACCTGGACCTGCCGGGGCCACGGGCATTCAAGCTGTCCATCAAGCAGGCCAATGGCCGCTGGTACTTGTTCGTGGCGCAGGGTGGCGGTGCAGCCGACGTGCCGCTCGAAGGCCGAGGCTTCAACGTCGTTGACGTAACCGATCCCGCGAATCCGAAACTCGTGACCACGGTGCCAGTCGCGAGCGGCTCGGGACAACTTACGCACCACGACAACCTGCTGATCGCCGGCGTGCAGAATCCCTACGCAGAAGGAAATCCGCACCCGCGAGAGGCCCCGTTCGCGAAGCAGCAGCCGGCGATGAATGACCTTGCAGTCTTCTTCGATGTCTCGGATCCGGCCCAGCCGAAGGAACTGTCGCGCTGGCGGACCCGCGGTTGGGCAACCCACCGCAACGTTTACCCCGGCGGCAAGTACGCCTACATGGCTGCCTGGATAGACGGCTACAAGGGCCAGGCGGTCCTGCAGGTGCTGGATGTGTCGGACCCCGTGCATCCAAAGGAAGTGAGCACCTGGTGGCAGCCCGGCCAGAAGGATGGCGAGCCTGCGCGCGTGCCGCCGAACGGTCTGCATGGACCCGTGACGGTCAGCCCCGATGGCAAGATGCTCACGATGGGGTATGCGCCCGGCGTCGTGAGCCTGAATTTCTCGGACCCCGCACACCCGACGTTGATCGGTGAGCTCAACTTCGCACCGCTGCCGTCACTGGGAGCGCAGACCATCCACACGGGATTGCCCTTGAAGAACGGCATGCTGCATGTGTCCATCGAGCCCGCCGATCCGGGATGCACAGACAGCGCTGCATGGGCGGCCCTTGTCGACAACCGCAATCCTGCCAAGCCACGCCTGGTCTCTTACTATCCGCGGCCGGCGCCGCCACCGGGAGCTCAGTACAAGAGCTTCTGTGAAAAGGGTGGCCGTGTCGGGCCGCACAACGTCAACGCCGAAATTCATTTGCCCGATGCACAGGCGCCCGGCGACCTGATCTTCATGACGTATTTCACTGCCGGCGTTCGTGCGTTCGACATCTCCGACCCGAACACGCCGAAGGAAGCGGGCTGGTTCCTGCCGAAGATCGGAACGTGGGAGAGCGGTGCGCGCGGACCCGAGGACATCCTCGTGGACACCCGCGGCAACATCTATACGTCCATGGGCGAAGAGAGCGGGATCTGGATCCTGCGCTACACGAATCCCAAGGGACCGCAATTGCCGGTGACGGCGAAGTAACACGTTCGGCCTCACGGTCGCCCAACAAAAAAGATCAGCAAAAGGAAGAGTCCATGCGAACCTTGAAGAAGTTGCGAGTCCCGGCAGTCGTCGGATCAGCGGTTGTGCTCGCAGTCGCCTTGACCAGCTGCGGCGGGGGAGACCGTAACGCCACGCCTGTCGCGGCGACGGCGCAGGACAGCTGCACGAAGCTGGGTGGCCTGACGATCGCGGCTGCCGCCATTGGTCTGCCAACGAATGGAGCGGACGTGAAGTCGGCGTTGCTCGTTGCCGCCACGGAAGCGGGTAACGCGAACGGGGAATACTGCAAGGTGCTGGCCGCCATCCATCCCGTGGATGCGAGCGCCCCCGACATCAATATCGAAGTCAACTTGCCGAGCGCGTGGAATGGCAAAGCCCTGCAGCTCGGAGGCGGCGGCTACAACGGAACCGTCGTCACGGGGCTGAATCAGATCCCCTTTGGCCCGGTAGCCGGGGCGACACCGCTCGCGGCGGGCTACGTGACGCTGGGGAGCGACTCCGGTCATGCGGGCCAGGTTGCGGATGGTTCGTTCGGACTGAACGACGAAGCACTGGCCAATTTCGGTGGCAACCAGCTGAAGAAGACTCACGATGCAGCCATCGCGCTGCTGCAGGCACGCTACGGCAAGGCGCCGGAACGGTTCTACATCGCCGGCAGTTCGCAAGGGGGGCACGAGGTCTTTCTGGCGATCCAGCGCTGGCCAGGGGACTATGACGGCGCCATCGCCACGCACCCGGTCTACAACTTCATGATGCTGCAGACCAACGGCAACGCCTTGGCAAGGGCCGTGTATGCCAATGGGGGCAAGGGATGGTTGAATCCCGGCAAAGTCTCTGTGCTGCAGAAGGCAGTGATGGGCGCCTGCGACGCACTCGATGCAGTGGCGGATGGCGTGATCAGCAACGTCGCTGGCTGTGCGTCGACCTTCAAGCTCTCGAGTCTGCGCTGCCCGCGCGGGGCCGACACCGGCGATACCTGTCTGTCGGACGCTCAGATTGCCGTCGTCAACAAAGTGAACTCGCGATTTGAACTCGGCTTTCCGCTGCAGGCTGGAGTTGACTCCTTTGCACGGTGGCCCATTCTCGAAGGCGGAGACTGGCCCGGCCTGTTCGGCTTCGGTTCGCGGCCCGTGCCGTCATCGCCGCCGACCCCTGTTGCGGACTTCGGCCTGCACGTGCTCGCAGATCCGATGGTCCGGTTCTTCATCACCAAGGACCCCACCATCGATTCGCTGACGTTCAATCCACGCGCGCACGCAGAGCGACTGCAGGCCGTGTCAAATATCGTGGATGCGAATTCGCCCGACATTGCGGCCTTCAAGTCGCGCGGTGGCAAGCTGCTGCTGATGCACGGGACGGTCGACTCGGCAGTGACGCCCTACAACTCGACCGACTACTACGCACGGCTGGTGACGCAGTTCGGGCAGGGCGGTCTCGATGAGTTCGTCCGGTTCTACATGGTCCCCGGATTCGGCCATGGTTCGGGTCAGTTCATCGCGTCGTGGGATTCGCTCGGCACGCTGGAAAAGTGGGTTGAGCAGGGCGCTGCGCCGCTATCGCTGGTGGTGACCGACGCAGGGAAGGGCAACAATGACCGTACGCGACCCTTGTGCGTCTATCCCACTTGGCCGAAATACAGTGGTTCCGGAGATGCCAATGCGGCAACGAGTTTCAGCTGCACGGGGACCTGAGTTGTCGGACTTCGGGCGCGCCAGCTAGAGGACCCGCTGCGATGCGATCACCGCAAAGGAATGGCTTGCTGATTGCCGTTGCGCTGGCGGCCGGGTGCTTCTCGTCTGCACCTCGGGCCGCGGCGATACCGGCACCGGCCACGATGTGGGATCTTTCCGATCTCTACGCGTCCCCGGAAAGCTGGCAAGTTGCGTTCGAGAAGAATCGCAGTCAGGTCGACGGGCTGGCGGCATTCAAGGGAACGCTGGGACAAAGCTCCGCGCAGCTGCTGCGCTCGCTCGAGTCGATGAGCACGGCGCGGCAGGAGCTGTATCGCCTGTACGTCTACGCCGGGCTCAAGGCCGATGAAGATCGCCGGGTCGCCGTAAACCAGGAGCGGCGGCAGCAGATCCAGTCGCTTGGCACCCGGTATGACGAAGCCACGTCGTGGCTGGTGCCGGAGCTGCTCGCGGTGGGCGAAACCAAGGTGCGTGCGTTCATCGCCGAGCAGCCGCAGGTGCGCGCACGGTTTGACCACTTCCTTGACGACGTGCTGCGCGCGGCGCCGCACACGCTCGGACAGGAAGCCGAGGGCGTACTCGCGGCCTCGGGCACAGTCCTCGCGCAGCCGAGTTCGATCTACGGCCAGCTCGCCGACGCCGAACTGCCGTTTCCCAAGGTGACCTTGTCCGATGGCACCGAAGTCACGGTCGATCAGGCGGCCTACACCCGCTATCGCGAGTTGGCAAACCGGGCCGATCGAAAGCAGGTGTTCGATGCTTTCTGGAGCAAGTGGCGCGAGTACCAGGGCACGCTCGGCGCCATGCTCACTACCAAGGTGCAGGGCCAGGTGTTCGCTGCGAAAGTGCGCAAGCATGACAGTGCGCTGGGTGCCGCCCTGTTCGCGGACAACATCCCGCCGGCGGTGTACCGGCAACTGGTCACGCAGGCGAATGCGGCGCTGCCGGTATTGCATCGCTACCTGCGGATGCGCAAGCGGCTGCTCGGCATCACGGACGACCTGGCTTACTATGATGTCTACCCGCCGATGTTCGCCATCGCCGACGAGCCGAAGTTCTCCGTGGCTGATTCACAGCGCATCACGCTGGCGGCGCTTGCTCCGCTCGGCGAACCCTACCTTGCCGGCCTGCGCCGTGGCTTTGCCGCCAACTGGATGAACGTGTTGCCGAGCGAGGGCAAGGCATCGGGTGCGTACATGAACGGCAGCGCGTACGCGGTGCACCCGTACCTGCTGCTCAACCACAACAACAGCTTTGGTTCGCTGTCCACCTTCGCTCACGAATGGGGGCACGGTGTGCACTCGCTGCTCGCGAATGCGGCACAGCCTTTCGACAAGGCCGACTACGCGACGTTCACCGCCGAGACGGCCTCGATCGGCAACGAGATGCTGCTGAGCGACTACATGGTCCGCAACGCCCGCAGCCGCGAAGAGAAGATCTACTACCTCGGCGAAGCACTGGAATCGATTCGCGGGACGTTCTTTCGCCAGACGCAGTTCGCCGAGTTCGAGCTCGCGATCCATGAGGAGGTCGAGCAGGGCCGGCCGCTGTCAGGCGTGCGCCTCTCGGAGTTGTATTGCGGCATCCTGAAGCGCTATTACGGTGACGCGGAAGGGGTCATGAAGATCGACCCGGCGTACTGCATCGAGTGGGCCTTCGTGCCGCATTTCTATCGTAATTTCTACGTGTACCAGTACGCAACGTCGATGGCCGGTGCGGCCATGTTGACTACCTCTGTCCTGAATGGCGGCGCACCGGCGCGCGAACGCTTCCTGAACCTGCTCCGAGCGGGCGGGTCCGACTATCCGTACGAACTGTACAAGAAGGCGGGCATCGATATGGCCAGCCCCGATCCGTACCGGGCGCTCGTTGCGCGCATGACGCGGATCATGGACGAGATCGAGCGACTCGAGCGCTCGTCAGAAAAGTAGGCCCAATGAGTCAGGAGGTCGCGTCACGGCCAACCCGCAGTCCATCGCTGCGTCTTCGCCGCAAGCCGTTGCCGAAGTGGGCGCATTGGCCGGTCAGAATCCTGTTCTACGGGGTCGGCTTCCCGCTGACCCGGCTGCTCGCGCTCTTTGGATTGTGGCCGCGCGTCATCAGCAGGCCGTTCAAGCGCATGCTGGTGCGGGCAGGCAAGTTCGTACCAACGTCGCATGATGTGCTGGTCTGTTCCTACTTCAAGGCCGGTACGAACTGGACGATGCAGATTGCACTGCAGATCGCGCACCGGGGGCGGGCACAGTTCGAGCACATTCACGACCTGGTGCCGTGGATCGATATGAACGACAGGGCCCGCTTTGCGGTGCCGGCGACCCACGATCCCGTCTGGCAGAACTGTCCGACCGGGCTGCGCATCATCAAGACGCATGCCGGCTTCGACAATCTGGTCTATCGCCCGGATGCCCGTTACATCTGGGTTGTCCGTGATCCCAAGGATGTGTTCGTGTCGAGCTACCACTTCATCAAGTCGGTGACGCTGGGGGGCCTGATGCCGACGCCAGACCAGTGGCTCGATCTCTATCTCTCTCCCGACACGCCGTTCGGCCCGTGGGCAAACCACCTGGAGAGCGGCTGGCGGAATCGGCATCGCGACAATGTGCTGTTCCTGACCTACGAGGAAATGAAAGCGGATTTGCCGGCCGCCGTCGCAATGATTGCGGCCTTGATGCGTGTTGAGTTATCACCGGAGGAACTCGAGAGCGTCGTCGAGCAATCGAGCTATCAGCACATGAAGGCCATTGGCCACAAGTTCGACATGATCGAGATGCCGTGGACCAATCCTCGCGGCGCGATGGTACGACGCGGCGAGCGGGGCAGCGCAGACGAGATGCTGAGTCCCGTCCAGCAGCAGCGCGTGGATGACTACTGGCGGAGTGAACTCAGGCGCCTTGGCAGTGACTTTCCGTACGACGAGCACTTCGGGGCCCGCTGAGCGCCAGGTTCCCCGGGGCGAGGCGACTCGGTGTACTCTGAGTACTGATCTACTTCGAACAACATTTGGGGGGATGTAGCATGTTCACGAATACCAGGGTGGCGAGTCTCGTGATGGCGGTGGCGATGACTGGAATCGCGTCGTCGGCGGCGGTCGCACAGACACGTGAGAAGGGCCCCTGGTGGCCCTCGAAGTACGGCCCGGCCGATCAGGCGGGCAACACCAACACAGTGACGCCGCAGAAGATCCTCGAAGCGCTCACGATCGCGAAAACCGGCAAGACTTACGAGCTCGGCCATATCTATGAGGCCGACATGCCGCAGTACGGGGTGCGTCCGTACTACCTGCAGTCGATCCGGCGGGATGCCGGTGGCGGCGTCGTCTACACCGAGTACTTCACGGGCTTCATCGGGCAGATGGGTACCCAGTTTGACGCCTTCGGCCATCAGGGTCGCAAGGTCAAGATGGCGGACGGCTCGGAGCAGGCGGTGTATTACAACGGCTTCCCGGAGCAGGAACTGACAGGCAAGAACCGAGGGCAGGGCGGGCTCGAGGTACTCGGCGTCGAGCACATGAAGCCCATCATCACCCGCGGCATCCTGATCGATGTCGCCGGCTACAAGGGAGTCCCGACGCTGCCTGCGGCGTACGAAGTGACATTGGCCGACGTCAAGGGCGCGCTCGCGCGTCAGGGGATGAGCGAAGCCAGCGTCAGGGAAGGCGATGCCGTGCTGTTCAACCTGGGCTGGTCTGCCAACTTTGGCAACCCGTCGAAGTACAACGACTCGTTTGTCGGCAAGGGTGAGAACAAGGGTTCGCCTGGCATCTACGCGGAAGTCGGGAAGTGGCTGATCGAGAAGCAGGTATCGATGGTCGGTGCCGACAACTGCTGTGTCGAAGTCCGGCCGACGCCGGGCACCAGCAATGTTCACTACGACCTGTTGACGGCCGGCGTGCCGATGCTCGAGAACATGGAGTTGCGGGAACTGGCGCAAGATCGCGTGTACGAATTCCTGTTCCTGACCTTGCCCGAACGCATCAAAGGTGCGAGCGGTTCGCCCGTCAGGCCGATCGCGATCCGCTAGGCGAACAGCGAGCGGCAAGGTCGTACAGATGACCTTGCTGCTTCGTTTTTGCGCTGCAGCGAGGGTCGCGATCAGCCCGGACTAGTTCCTGCGCGCGATGATTCTTGCCTCGCGGTCAGCGCCGTTTGACTTCGGCCGATGCACTTCGCCAAGCTACACAGTCGATTTCTTCAACCGGCCGTCCCGAACCCTTAGCAGGTGAACCGTGCTGTCCCGAATCCTGTCTGGTCTCGCAGCGTTCTTCTTCTCCGTTGCAGCCTTCTCGGCCGCGCCTGCCCCGTCGCCCGCAACGGTGACTGCTGCGGCTGCAGAGGCACTCGGCGGTGCCGAACGCCTCAGGACCGTCCGCAACATGACGTTGGCGGGCTACGGCCAATACGCCTACATGTTCGGCGGTGGACGGATCACCGGTGAGCCCGAGGCACCTGAAAAGTACATCGCCGCCAACGAACTGAGCCGCGTCTACGATCTCGAGCACGACCGCTTCCAGATCATGGAACGGCGCAACATGCTGTTCCCGTTCCTCGGGCCGTTCGGCCACAGCTGGGGCCTGAACAACCTGGTGCTCGACGGCACGATTGCCTATGACGTCCAGGGCGACAAGGCGACTCGCGTCGCAGCCATGAGCGACAACCCGCTGCAGGTTGACGGTGTGCACGTCCGCCGCATGCTGATGACGACGAACCCGATCGTGCTGGTTCGCGCCATGATGGATCCGGCGACCAAGATGACGGCACGGGCCGAAGGCAACGACTCGGTGGTCGACCTCACGCTCAAGACCGGCGACAAGATGACCGCCGCCTTCGCGAAGGACGGCCTGCCCAAGTGGGTGCGGTGGTCGACGCGTCACACCAACACCGGGCAAATGAACTTCACGACCCATTTCACCGGCTGGTCGGACGTCACCGGCGGCAGCGGCCTCAAGCTGCCGCTCGCGTATTCGACCCGGCTCAGCTTCCGCAACGTCGACTACCTCAAGCTGTATGTCGATGCGTACAAGATCAACACGGCGATCCCGGATCTCGCCGCACCCGCCGCCGTCCGCGCGCAGGCCGAGCCGCCGTCGTATCCGGTGCCGACCATCACGTCGAAGCCGATCGGCAAGGGCCTCTGGCGTGTCGACCAGGGCGGCACGACGATCATCGAGTTCAAGGACCACATGGCGATTTATGAGCTCAACGTCAACGTGTCCGTGGCGAAGGCGATCATTGCTTATGCCCGCACCCTCGCGCCCGGCAAGCCCGTGACGCAGTACATCGTCAGCCACAACCACTTCGACCACACCGCCGGCCTGCGGCAGGCCGTGGCCGAGGGCCTCACCGTGATCCAGCGGAAGGGCAGCGAATCGCAGTTCCGCGACATGGTGGCGCACAAGGCGCCCGACTATCCGGATGACCTTGCCAAGGCCCCTAAGGAAATGAAGTTCCTGGCCGTCGACGACCATCTGCGTCTGTCCGACGACACGCAGACCGTGGACATCTACTGGGCGCAGAACAATGCCCACATGGCGGATGCGATCGTGGCTTACGTGCCTTCTGAAAAACTGATGTTGGAAGGCGACCTCGTGACCGCGGCGTTCGACTGGGCGCACTGGCCGGATGGCTTCCGCGATATCCTCGCGAAGTTCAAGATCGATGTGCAGCGCATCTCGCCCGTGCATCCGGTCGGTCTGACAGAAGGGCAGGCCACGCTTTCCCTCGCGCAGATCGAAGACCTGCTGAAGGGCGGCACCGAGCGTGCCCGGCAGCATTGCGCCGCTGAACTCGCCAAGGGCAACCGTCATCCCGGCTGCCCGATCCAGAGCAAGTACTACTGATGTTGCCCGGTGTGGCCCTGGTGCCGTTCTGTAACAAAATCACGGTTTCGCCCGAAGAGGGAATAGGGACAGAAACTTTCCGCCCCGCCTCTTTCCAGGAGAATGGTATGAAGTCGCCCCGTCCGCCGTTACGCTGGTTCGCACTGGTTCTGGCTGCAGTTGCATTGCCCTGGGCGGTATCCGCCGCGGAAGGGCCGCTTCCCGGGGCGATGTTCCCGCACAACCTCGAAGCGCCCGATCAATCCGGCAAGCCACAGACGCTGACGACCCTCATGGGCGAAAAGGGGCTGGCAGTTGTCTTTGTCCGTTCGGCGGACTGGTGCCCGTTCTGCAAGGGACAGCTGGTCGATGTCAACCGGCATCTGACGGCGTTCCGCGCGCTCGGCCTGAACGTGGCGTCGGTGAGCGTCGACGAGATCCCGCTGGTGGCGGCGTTTGCGAAGGAGCAGGGCATCGGTTACCCGATGCTGTCCGACCCGAAGGGTGCCATCAATCTCAGCCTCGGGATCCGCGATGAACAGTATCCCCTTGGGACCAAGGCCTACGGCGTACCGCGCCCGACACTGTTCGTGATCGATCGCCGAGGCACGATTCGGCTGCGTTACACCGAGCCGACCTACAAGACACGGCCAAACCTCGACGGCGTCCTGCGTGACGTGCAGGCGTTGGGACTGTAGGCGGCCAGCTCGACGGGATTG
>CAISDJ010000071.1 GCA_903884105.1 uncultured Pseudomonadota bacterium
ATCCATCGACGCAATCGGCTCAGCGTCAGCGATCTCGAAGATCTCGAGCGGGCGGCATGGGAAGAGGCCTTTGCCCAGGGGACGGAAGCAGGCCTCGCGGCTGCGAGGCTGGAGATGGAGACGCGCCATGCCGAACTCGAACAGCAGGTCGGCAGACTGAAGTCGGTCCTGGATCTGCTTGCCCAGCCCCTGAAACAGATGGATGCAGAGATGGAGCGGCAGCTGGTGATGCTGTCGTTCACGTTGGCGAAGCAGTTGGTTCGCCGCGAGCTCAAGGCGGACCCTTCGCAGGTGATTGGCATCGTCCGCGATACCGTTGCCCTGCTGCCGATTGCGGCGCGGAACGTTCGCGTGCACCTCCATCCGGAGGATGCAAGCCTGCTGCGCGACAAGCTTGCAAGCACGACCGCCGATCGGGCCTGGAGCATCGTGGAGGATCCTGTGCAGAGCCGAGGTGGTTGCCGCATTACGACCGAGAACTCCCAGATCGACGCAAGGCTCGAAACGCGCCTTGGCGCCGCGCTCAGTGCATTGCTGGGCGATGAACGCAACATGGAAGGTCGGGAGGCGCAGACTTGAACGCCGATGGAAGGGCTGCGGAGCGGATTGGCGACCGCCATGTGCAATGGTCGGAGCATCTTTCCCGTTACCAGCGGCGGGTCGAAGCGCTTGAACCACCGCCGGTAGAGGGCTATCTCACCCGCATGGTGGGGCTCACCCTGGAAGCCACTGGTTGCCAGGCGGCGATCGGCGACTATTGTGACGTCCTGGCCAGCAACGGTACGCGCATCGAGGCGGAAGTCGTTGGTTTCGGCGGAGAGCACCTGTATCTCATGCCGACGGGAGACAGTCATGGGTTGCGCCCCAATGCGCGGGTCATCCCCAGATCTTCGTCCGGAAACGTGAAGGTTGGCCCACAGATGCTGGGTCGAATCATCGATGGGGCGGGGCAGCCACTTGACGGTCTCGGGCCGCTCAAGTGCGAGGAGCCCATGCGGCTGACCGGAGTCCCGATCAACCCGCTGGCGCGTCAGCCGATCACCGAGCCGCTCGATGTCGGCGTCCGCGCCATCAATTCATTGTTGACCGTCGGAAGAGGGCAGCGAATCGGCCTGTTTGCCGGCAGCGGCGTCGGCAAGAGTGTCCTGCTCGGCATGATGGCTCGCTACACGAGTGCGGACGTGATTGTAGTCGGCCTGATCGGCGAGCGCGGTCGTGAGGTGAAGGAGTTCGTCGAAGGCATCCTCGGTCCCGCAGACCGGCAGCGCGCCGTCGTTGTCGCCACGCCGGCGGATACCCCGCCGCTGATGCGCCTGCACGGCGGCTGGCTTGCAACTTCCGTAGCCGAGTACTTCCGCGACCAGGGCGCCAGTGTCCTGCTCATCATGGATTCCCTGACCCGGTTCGCCCAGGCTCAGCGCGAGATTGGCCTCGCGATCGGCGAGGCGCCTGCAACCAAGGGCTATCCCCCTTCCGTGTTTGCCAAGCTGCCGCAGCTCGTCGAGCGAGCGGGCAACGGGTCGGCGGGTAGGGGTTCCATTACCGCCTTTTACACGGTGCTGGTGGAGGGCGATGACCAGAACGACCCGATTGCCGACGCTGCGCGGGCCATCCTGGACGGCCACATTGTTCTGTCGAGAAAGATTGCCGAGTCCGGCCTCTATCCCGCCATCGACATAGAAGCCTCGGTCAGTCGCGTGATGCACGATATAGCCGACGATGACCACCGCCGTCTGGCGCAAAGGTTCCGGCAGGTTCTTTCGACCTACCAGCAACATCGCGATCTCATCGCCATCGGGGCCTACCAGCGCGGCAGCGATCCTCGCGTCGACGCCGCCATCGCACTGTGGCCCCGCCTGCAGCGGTTTCTGCAGCAGGACATGTTCGAGCAGGTGGACTTTTCAACCAGCTTGCGTGAGCTCGCGGCGGTGCTCGCGGACGATGCGGATGGCACGGCCCGCGGTGAGGCCAGAAAATGACACGTAGCAAGCGGTTGGCACCGGCAGGTCGCGTCATTGATGAACGCGAACGACAACAGGCAGAGCAGCTGGCCGCCATCGAGAAGCGCGTTGCCGAGCAGGCAGCCAAGCTGGCAGAACTTGAGCGGTACCACGCCGACTATGCGAGGGATTTCGCGGCGCGTGCCGGACAGGGTACGGGTGCGGCCAGCTTGCAGGATTACCAGATCTTCCTTGCCCGCCTGACCCAGGCCATCCAGCAGCAGACCCAGTTACTCCTGCAGGTCCGGCTCGAGCGCGACGCGGTCGAGCAACGCTGGCAACAGGCGGCGCAACACGCGAAGGCGGTCGGTAACGTCATGGATCGGTGGCGCGCAGAAGAACACTACGCTGAAGAGCGGCGGGACCAACGGGACTCCGATGAGCGCGCCCAGCGCGCTCCGGGATCTCGTGACTCAACCTGACCTCACCCTTCCTCACGAACTCGAAGAGACTCAATGATGGTTGCGACAGGCCTTCCGATTACGCCCAAGGCAGCGACTGCCACGGCTCCGCCCACCGCCGACGCACCGGCGGAGGGGGCAGCGGCCGATGGCGGCTTTTTGGGTGCGCTGATGCAGATGTTGACGTCCCAGGAACCTGCCGTGGCGGCGGGAGCCGGCCCAGCAGCGGCCGTGGTGACACAACTGCTTGATGATCCCGCGGGCGACGTGTCGGACGACACACCGATGCCGGATGGCTCGAGCTCGTTCGTGGCGCCCATCGTGTTCGCGGCGGTGCAACCGGCCGACATCCGCGCAGCCCAGCAGTTGGCCCGGCAGTCCGGCGGTAGCAGCGATAGCGGCGATGCGTTGACTGGATTGACGGGTCCTGCCGCGACTCTGTCTCTGGGGGGTGCGGGAGACAGTGGGCTTGGGGTTCTTGATCTGCTGGCTGGCGGCTCGGGTCCGGGATTGCAGAGCCAGACTGCCGATCCTTCGGCAGTCGGCCTGCAGAGTACTGTTTCACAGCCCTCAGCGACTGAATCCAGCGTGGCCGTCCGGACCGCGGCAGCTGACCCACCGGCGCCACGCCAGATCCACACGCCTGTCGGTACACCGGGATGGTCTGATGAACTCGGCACGCAATTGCACCTCATGGCCGACAAGGGGCATTCCATTGCATCGCTGCGCCTGTCTCCGGAGCACCTTGGGCCGCTGGAGGTCCAGATCTCGATCCAGGACAACCAGGCTAGCGTCTGGTTTGGCGCGACGAATGGCGACACCCGCGCCGCACTTGAGCAGGCGTTGCCACGGCTGCGGGAGCTGTTTGCCGCGCAAGGAATGTCCCTGATGCAGTCAGGGGTATTCAACCAGTCTCAGCGGGACCCGGGGCGCCAGCTCGCTGGATCAGCTGTGCAGGGCATGGCCGGGGAGGGTGCCGTCGGTACCGATCCTGGCCTCCCGGTGATGGCCCGGCGTGGTCTGGTCGATGCCTATGCCTGACCACCCACAAGGGGTCTGGTCATCGCAAGGCACGGTATCGCACTGACCCGCTCAGCTCCGGGAACCCGGACGCCGATTGGCCGCCGCAGCCGTCGTTGCCCAAGCAACTGACCGCGTCCCGGACGCACCGCCAATTTTCCGGCGCTGCACTTCGAGTGTGTTCCAAATCACACTATGAATTCTCAACAAAAGTTAGTTAATACATCAACTTGTAGCAGTGCTCTGCTTGCTGGCACGCAGCTTGCTCTTCTTGCTTCCGTTCACCAGGCCCACGCTTGAATAAGGAAGTACCGAGATGTCCGAAGCCGTTGCCGAATCCGCAGACGCTGCCCCCGCGGCAAAAAAGAAAAGCAAACTGCACCTGATCCTGGCGGCAGTTGTGGTGCTTGCCTGCGCCGGCGGCGGTGCCTGGTTCTTCCTCGGTAAGGGCAAAGAAGGGGAAGCCGGCAAGGAGGCGAAGCAAGAGGTGCTGGCGCCCGCAGTCTATGTCGCCTTCGAACCTCCCTTCGTAGTGAACTTCGACTCCGGTGGCAAGGCCCGCTTCCTCCAGGTCGCGATCGAGGTGATGACCCGCGATCTCCACGTCGCAGAGGAACTGGAAACCCACAAGCCCGTCATCCGCAATGACTTGCTGCTGCTGCTCAGCAATCAGGAATACGCGACCCTTTCGTCTCGCGAGGGCAAGGAACATCTGCAGCACGAGGCGCTGGAAGCGATTCGCCACGTAATCCAGACGAACGGCGGCGAACCCGAGGCCGTCGAGTCCGTGCTCTTCACCAGCTTCGTGATGCAGTAGGACCTGCCATGGCCGACCAGGACATCCTCAACCAGGACGAGATCGACGCGCTGCTCCACGGGGTGGACATCGGCGCGGTCAGCACCGAGCCAGCCTCAACGCCAGGCGAAGCCAGGGGCTACGATTTCGCCACCCAGATGCGGATCGTGCGCGGCCGCATGCCGACGCTCGAGATGATCAACGAACGATTCGCGCGGCTCTTTCGCATCAGCCTCTTCAACATGCTGCGGCGATCGCCCGAGATCTCCGTCGCGCCCATCCAGATGAGAAAGTTCGGCGAGTACGTGCATACCCTGCACGTTCCCACCAGCCTGAACCTGTTGAAGTTCAATCCGCTTCGCGGGACGGCGCTGGCTGTCATCGACCCGAAGCTCGTGTTCGCAGTGGTGGACAATTTCTTCGGCGGCAACGGCCGCCACGCCAAGATCGAGGGCCGGGAATTCACTGCAACCGAGACCCGCGTCATCCACATGATGCTGAAGCTCGCGTTCTCGGATCTCCGCGAAGCCTGGACGCACGTTGCCCCGGTGGAGATCGAGTACCTCAATTCCGAAATAAACCCGCACTTCGCGAATATCGTCAGTCCGACCGAGATCGTCGTGATCACCAAGTTCCACATCGAGCTCGATGGGGGCGGCGGTGATCTGCATGTAACGATGCCCTATTCGATGCTGGAGCCATTGCGTGAGTTGCTGGATGCCGGTGTCCAGAGCGACCGTGCCGACCATGACGACCGCTGGGGCATCGCGCTGAGGGAGGAAGCGGAGGACGCCGAGGTGCAACTGTCGACGCTGCTGGGTCGGTCAACGCTCAAGCTTGCGGACCTCCTGAATCTCAAGCCCGGCGACGTGATCCCCTGCGATTTCGAAGGCAAGGTCACGCTGCTCGCCGAGGAAGTGCCCATCTTCCGCGGGGGCTTCGGCATGTCGCGCAACCAGCAGGCGGTGAAGCTCGAAGAGCGCATTCGCCGCCACAAGCCGACGGCATTCGGCAACCAAAAAGCATCCTGATCGTACGGAGACCTCATGAACGCGACTACTGCTGAAGCGCCCGCGCGCGCCGAATTCGAAACGCTCAAGGCGGACGGTATCCAGGCCAATGGCCAGGACGTCAACCTTGAAGTCATCCTTGATGTGCCAGTCACGCTGTCGCTGGAAGTGGGGCGGTCACGGATCAGCATCCGCAATCTGCTGCAGCTGAACCAGGGTTCAGTGGTGGAGCTGGATCGCGCGGCCGGCGAACCTCTGGATGTCTTTGTGAACGGCACCCTCGTTGCGCACGGCGAGGTCGTGGTCGTCAACGAGAAATTCGGCATTCGCCTCACGGATGTCATCAGCCCCGCCGAGCGCATTCGCAAGTTGAAGTAATCCCGTAGTGCGCAACAAGTCCACCAGCCTCATGTCGATTGCGGCGTCAGCTGTCTCCCTATCGTGGGTGACCGCCGGTGCCGCCGAGGGTCCGTTGTTCGCGGCTCCCCAGGCCACCGTAGTACCGGCCACCGGGGCTGGCAGCTTCGTTCAGGTCACCATTGCACTTGCCATCGTTCTGGCGGCGGTGTTCGCCGCAGCCTGGTTGATGCAGCGCCTGCGGAACTTCGGTGGCGGCCAAGCCGGTTCAATCAAGGTCATTACCAGCGTTGCGCTCGGTCCCAAGGAAAGGGCGGTGGTTGTGCAGGTGGGTCGTCAGCAACTGCTGCTCGGCGTGGCGCCCGGACGTGTCAGCACGCTGCATGTCCTGGCCGAGCCATTGAGCGGCCAGGACTCGGTGCCGTCCGCGGTTCCATCTGGTAGCCGTGCAGAAGCCCCGAACTTCAAGGCGCTGCTGCGCAAGAGCCTTGGACTCTCATGATCCGCTCAAGATGTCTACTGCTGCTCATGCTGCTGGTGCCGCTCGGCGCGATGGCACAGGGCATTCCTGCAATCACCGTGCAAACTTCTGCGTCCGGCGGGCAGACGTATTCGTTGACGCTCCAGGTACTGGCACTGATGACAGCAGTGACCCTGCTGCCTGCGATCCTGCTGATGACGACGGCTTTCACCCGCATCGTCATCGTGCTCGCCATCCTGCGGCAGGCCCTGGGCGCAGGCCAGGCCCCGCCGAACCAGGTCCTGATTGGGCTGTCGTTGTTTCTCACGCTGTTCGTGATGTCGCCGGTGGTGGATCAGATCAACACCGATGCGGTGCAGCCTTATATGGCCGGCACGCTTGACGCCATGGGCGCCATTGACAAGGGCATTGTTCCGCTACGGAAGTTCATGCTCGACCAGACACGCGAGAGTGACATCGCCACCTTCGTGAAGATCTCCCGTGGCACGGGCTATGCCACTCCTGACGACGTTCCGTTGCGGATTCTCATCCCGGCCTTTGCCACGAGCGAGCTGAAGACGGCGTTCCAGATCGGCTTCCTGATATTCATTCCCTTCGTGATCCTCGATCTCGTCGTTGCCAGCGTGCTGATGTCGATGGGCATGATGATGCTCTCGCCGGTGCTGATCTCGCTGCCGTTCAAGATCATGTTGTTTGTCCTCGTGGACGGCTGGTCCCTGATCATGGGCACCCTGGCCGGGAGTTTCTATTCATGACGCCCGAAACCGTATTGACCATCGGCCAGCGGGCACTCGAAGTGACCCTGATGCTGTCCGCACCGCTGCTGTTGACTGCACTGGTGGTGGGTCTGCTCGTTGGCGTCGTCCAGGCGGCCACCCAGATCAACGAAATGACGCTGTCATTCATCCCGAAGCTGATCGCGATGGCGGTTGCCCTCGTGGTCGCAGGGCCATGGATGCTGAAGCTGATGATCAGCTACACGCGCGAGCTCTTCGAAAGCATTCCGGGACTCGTCGGCTGAGTCGCCGTCCAAAGCACCCGGCTACAACAGATGATCACGCTGACCACCGCACAACTCGAGACCTGGATTGGCCAGCTGTTCTGGCCATTTCTGCGGATCGGTGCGTGCCTGATGGTGGCGCCGATCTTCGGCGCGCGGTTCGTTCCGCCCCAGACCCGCCTGATTCTGGCAGGCGCCATTGCCCTGCTGATCGCTCCCATGATCACGGTCCCGGCCGGAGTCACGGCGCTGTCCGGTGCGGGTGTCGTGATCACGGCCAACGAAGTACTGATCGGCCTTGCCATGGGCTTCATCCTGCAGGTCATCTTCGATTCGCTCGCCATGGGCGGTCAGTTGCTGTCGAACAGCATGGGACTGTCCTTTGCCTTCAACGTAGACCCGATGCGCGGCGCCAGCACGCCCGTGCTCGGGCAGTTCTACATGCTGCTCGTCACGCTGACTTTCCTTGCATTGAACGGCCACCTCACCCTGATTCGCACGCTCGTCGATGGATTCGGCACGTTGCCGGTCGGTGGAGCAGGGCTCGGCCGCGATGGGCTCTGGATGGTCGTGACGTGGGGTCAACAGCTGTTCTCCGGCGCGCTAGCGGTTGCCTTGCCTGGCATGACAGCGCTGCTGGTGGTTAACCTCGGTTTCGGTGTAATGAGTCGCGCTGCCCCGACGCTGAACCTCTTTGCGGTTGGGTTCCCGATCACGCTGATTTTTGGTCTGCTGATTCTCCTCGCCGGACTGCCGTCCGTGCAGACCAGTTTCATTGCCCTGATCGGGGAAGCGCTTGACCTGGTCCGTTCACTCCTGCGATTGCCAGCATAGAAGCACACCATGGCAGAACAGGAAAACGAAGACCGTACCGAACGCGCCAGTGCCAAGCGTCTTGAAGACGCTCGGAAGAAGGGGCAGGTTCCTCGTTCGCGCGAGCTCAGCGCGGCGGCGGTGACGCTTGCCGGTGGCACGGCGCTCTACATGATGGGGGGAGCGCTGGCGTCGCGAATGCACACCTTGATGGGGGCCACGCTCACGATCTCCCGCAATGAGGCCATGGACGAGTCGGTCATGGTTCCCGCGTTGGAAGGCGCATTCCTTGAAGCTTTGTTGGCTTGCGCTCCGATCCTCGGTGTCATCGTGGCCGCGGCCCTCCTCGCGCCTCTGGCCATGGGAAGTCTGACCTTCAGTACGTCAGCTCTGATGCCGGACTTCAGTCGTCTGAATCCGCTGTCCGGCATTGGGCGGATGTTCTCCGTCAACAGCGTAATGGAGCTCACTAAAGCCCTTGCCAAGTTCGCGGTGGTCGGGCTCGTCGCCATGCTTGTGCTCTGGAGCGACACGGCAAAGTTGATCGCTCTTGGTCGGGAGCCGATACCGCTCGCGATCGGCCATGCGTTCACGCTGAGCGGCAAGGCCCTACTGATGATGTCCGCTTCGCTCATCCTGATCGCCGGTGTGGATGTCCCGTTCCAGCTGTGGAATCACGCCAAGCAGTTGCGCATGACCAAGCAGGAATTGCGGGACGAGCACAAGGAGCAGGAGGGCTCTCCGGAACTCAAGGGACGCATCCGGGCGATGCAACAGGAGATCGCCCGTGGACGAATGATGCACGAGGTGGCCAAGGCCAGCGTTGTCATTACCAACCCGACACACTATGCGGTCGCCCTTCGCTACGACGAGGACCGCATGCGCGCCCCTGTGGTGGTGGCAAAGGGTGCCGACCACGTGGCGGCGAAGATTCGCGAACTCGCTGCGGAACATGGAGTCCCGCTGTTCGAGGCGCCACCTCTAGCAAGAATGCTGTTCCGCCACGTTGATATCGGCGGCGAGATCCCTGCCAAGCTGTATGCCGCCGTGGCCCAGGTGCTGACTTACGTCTACCAGCTCCAGGATGCGCGTCGAGCCGGAATCAAGCCGCCTGCGCCGCCGGCTGTCGAAGCGGCCATGCCGGAAGGTGAGTACTGATGGCTGTCAGTCCCCAGGCCATGCCCTCGCTGCGGGCCGTCGTTCGAGCCGGCCTCGGCGTGCCGCTCGGCTTGCTCGCCGTCCTTGCGATGGTGGTGTTGCCGCTGCCACCGATGGCGCTCGACGTGCTCTTTACCTTCAATATCGCACTGTCGCTGGTGATCGTGATGGCGGTGTTCTATGTGGCCCGGCCGCTCGAGTTCGGGGCGTTTCCATCGGTGCTGCTGCTTGCCACGCTGTTGCGTCTCGCGCTCAACGTGGCCTCGACCCGCGTCGTGCTCCTGCACGGCCATACGGGCACCGGCGCTGCGGGACAGGTCATCGAATCCTTCGGAGAGTTCGTCATCGGCGGCAACTATATCGTCGGTGTCATCGTCTTTGCGATCCTGACCATCATCAATTTCGTCGTGGTGACCAAGGGTTCCGGGCGCATCTCGGAGGTCACCGCCCGCTTTACCCTCGATGCTATGCCGGGCAAGCAGATGGCGATCGACGCCGACTTGAATTCGGGCGTCATCACCCAGGAGCAGGCCAGCAAGCGTCGAGTGGAGGTGCGTGAGGAAGCCGACTTCTATGGCTCGATGGACGGCGCCAGCAAGTTCGTCAGGGGCGATGCCACGGCAGGTATCCTCATTGTGCTGATCAACATCGTCGGCGGCATCGCCATCGGCACTCTGGGTCACGACCTGCCGTTCTCGCAGGCGGCGAGAACGTACACGCTGTTGACGATTGGTGACGGCCTCGTCGCCCAGATTCCGGCGCTGCTGCTGTCGACCGCGGTGGCCATCATCGTGACGCGTATGTCCAAGGCGCAGGACATGGGCGGCGAGCTGGCACGGCAGCTGCTCGGGCAACCGCGTGCATTGGCCGTCGCCGCCGGGTTGCTGGCGATCATGGGCGCGATTCCCGGAATGCCGAACATGGCGTTTCTGATGATGGCGGCGCTTTGTGGCAGCGGGGCATGGATGCTGCATCGTCGCAACCAGGTGGCTCCGGTCGTCGAGGAGCTGGCGCCGCCACCCGCGGCGGTCAGTGACTCCAAGGACCTCTCCTGGGAAGACGTGCCACCGGTCGACATCATCGGCCTCGAAGTGGGCTATCGGCTTGTGCCGCTGGTGGACCGCGCCCAGGGGGGCGATCTGCTGGCTCGCATTCGCGGAGTTCGCCGCAAGCTGTCCCAGGACCTTGGCTTCCTGGTGCAGGTTGTCCACATCCGCGACAACCTCGAGCTTGCACCGAATACTTATCGCATCAACCTCGCCGGGGTGCCTGTAGGGGAGGGCGTTGCCTATCCGGAGCGCGATCTGGCGATCAACCCGGGCCGGGTATTCGGCAAGCTGAATGGCATCGAGACCCGTGACCCGGCCTTCGGCATGGAAGCGGTCTGGATCGAACCGTCCCAGCGCGATCATGCACAGACACTGGGGTACACCGTCGTCGACACCAGTACGGTGATCGCGACTCATCTGAGTCACGTCGTGCAGTCTCACGCCCACGAATTGCTCGGGCACGAGGAGGTCCAGCACCTGCTCGACACGCTCGCCAAGTCGGCTCCCAAGCTGGTTGAAGACCTCGTTCCCCGTCTGTTGCCGTTGGGCTCCGTGGTCCGAGTCCTGCAGGGCCTGCTTGGCGAGCGCGTGCCGATCAGGAACATGCGCACGATCGTGGAGACGCTTGCCGAGCATGCTGGCAAGACACAGGACACCGCCACGCTTCAGTCGCAGGTTCGTATTGCGCTCGGTCGGCAGATTGTCCAGGACATTGTCGGACTCAACGACGAACTGCCGGTCATTACGCTCGAACCTGATCTCGAGCAGTTGCTCCAGGGATCGCTGGCCAATGGCGGGGCGAGTCCGGGACTTGAGCCGGGGCTGGCGGAGCGACTACAGCGCCGCCTGGCTGAGTCGGCCCAGCGCCAGGAGTTGAGTGGCGAGCCTGCCGTGCTGCTGGTACAGCCGCAGCTGAGGCAGACGCTGGCCCGGTTCATGCGGTCGAGCGTTCCCTCGATGCATGTGCTTGCGTGGAACGAGATTCCGGATAGCCGCAAGGTGCGGCTGGTCACGGCGGTGGGTCGATAGCGGCATTGCCGGCAGCATCAGGAAGGAAACTGAAAATGATGAAAGACACAGTGCAGACAACGGTTCACTTCACGCTGGCCTCGTGCGGGATCCGCCCCGCTGACGGCAGCACCAGCGGAGCATCGCGCGCATGAGAATCAAGAGATACCTGGCAAAGGATATGCGACAGGCATTGCGTCTCGTGCGCGAAGAGCAAGGGCCGGACGCGGTCATCCTCTCTTCCCAGCGCACAGAGGATGGCGTCGAGGTCACCGCTGCGGCGGACTATGAAGGAGCCCTGGAGCCCCGGCTTGTCGCTGGCGGTCAGGGCGATCGTCTGGATGAACGCAAGGCTCCGCCTTCCCCTGCCGCGTCTGGCTTCAGCACCGGTTTCGAGTCGTCCTTTGCGGCCCAGATGCAGCGGGCTACCGTCGTCGCCGAGCATTCGCAGGCTGCCGAGCACTCGAACGAAATGAATTCCGAACTCAAGCGACTACGGCAGATGCTCGAGACGCAGGTTGCTACGCTGGCTTGGAACGACCTGACTCGGCGTGCGCCCGTCCATGCCGAGTTGCTCCGCGAGTTGACCCACCTCGGGCTCGGACCGGAACTCGTTGCCGAGGTCACCGCGCAGGCACCCCGGCATTTTGAATTCGCAGAGGCCCATCGTCACGCGCTCGCACAGATTGCCAAGCGCATTGAGGTTGCGGGCGACCGCTATCTCGAGACCGGCGGCATGATCGCGCTCGTCGGGCCCACCGGGTCAGGCAAGACAACGACGCTCGCGAAGCTGGCAGCGCGGTGGGTTCTGCGGCACGGTCCCCGCGATATCGCGCTGGTGGCCGCGGATTCCATGCGCATTGGTGCACAGGACCAGATTCACACGCTGGGACGGCTGTTGGGCGTGCCGGCCTACTCGGTGGACGGTGCAGGCGAACTCGCCGGGCTGCTCGCGAAGCTGTCCGATCGCCGGCTCGTCCTGGTGGATACCGCGGGTCTCAGCCCGAAAGACACGAGGCAGCTTGCCGAGTTGTCGGCGCTGGGAGCGGCTCATCCCAAGCTGGAGGCGATGCTCGTGCTCAGCGCGAGCGTCCAGGCCGGTGCGATCGAAGAGGCAATTGCGCGCTACGGTGCCGCTCGCCCCCGCACCTGCATTCTCACCAAGCTCGACGAGGCTACGAGCCTCGGTGGCTTGCTGTCGGCCCTGATCCGGTCACGGATTGCGGTCGCCTATGTCAGTGAAGGACAGCTCGTTCCGGAAGATCTGGCGCCCGCCCGGGCGCACCAGCTCATTGCGCGAGCCGTGGAACTCTCGCGTCGATCTGGCGCGATGGCAGACGAGGAACTCCTGCATCGCAGGTTCGGGGGAATGGCGCATGCACTTGCTTGACGGAAGAAACATGAAACCAGTTCAAATTGAAGGCTTGAAGCGATCCGTGGCCCCGGAACCCGTGCAAGTGATTGCCGTCACCGGTGGCAAGGGCGGCGTCGGCAAGACCAGCGTCGCGGTCAATCTCGCAACTGCCCTGACGACGGCCGGTCGACGAGTGCTGCTGCTGGATGGCGATCTCGGGCTCGCGAACGTCGATGTGCTGCTCGGGATGACGCCGCGTTACACGCTCGCGAATGTCATGAGCGGCGAGCGGACCCTGGAGGAGATCATCGTCAAGACGCCAGAGGGCCTGCAGATCGTGCCGGCAGCGTCCGGCGTCGCTGAAATGGCGAACCTCGATACTGCCCAGCACCTGGGACTGGTGCAGGCATTCAGCTCGCTGTCGCACCAGATTGACGTGCTGGTGGTTGACACGGCTGCGGGGATCGCCGACGGCGTGCTCCGGTTCACGCAGGCTGCACAGCAGGTGCTGCTGGTCATTTGCGACGAACCGACCTCGTTCACCGACGCCTATGCGTTGGTAAAAGTCCTGAGTCGCCAGCACGGGGTTTCACGGTTCCGGGTGCTTGCCAACCGCACCAAGGCCCCCGGCCAGGGGGAGGCGCTGTTTGCCAAGTTCGAACGTGTCACGGCCCGCTTCCTGGACGTAACCCTCGAATATGCCGGCGAAATTCCGGAAGACCCGTTCCTGCAGCGTTCGATCAGGGAGCAGAAGCCCGTGGCGCTTGCCTACCCGTCGAGTCCTGCAGCGCTCGGATTCAAGAAACTGGCAGCCCGGGCCGATAAATGGCCTGTGCCGGACGGGCCACGCGGGAACCTGGAGTTCTTCATGGAGCGTCTCGTGCGCCGGGCTGCGCCCCGACTGGAAGTCGTACAGTGAGCGTCAGTGCGTACGAAGCGGGGCGAAAGGGTCAGGATGCGGGCACCTTGGTGATGCGTCATGCGGAACTGGTCAAACGCATTGCCTACCATCTCGCGGGGCGGCTCCCAGCCTCGGTGGAAGTCGATGATCTGATCCAGGCTGGCATGCTGGGGTTGCTGGAGGCAGCGGCAAACTTTACTGCAGACCGAGGTGCCAGCTTCGAGACTTACGCGGGTATCCGCATCCGCGGCGCGATGCTGGATGCGTTGCGAAAGCTGGACTGGGCACCGCGCTCCGTGCACCGCAAGGCCCGTGCAGCAGCGGCGGCGATGCGCGAAGTGGAGTGCGAGACGGGTCGCGAAGCGAGGGATGGCGATGTCGCGCAACGCATGGGTGTCTCGGTCGCAGAGTACCACCACATCATGCAGGACGCGGCGAGCTGTCGGCTGACCAGTCTCGACGCCACCGTCGGCGATGACGAATCGCCATTGGTGCGCGCAGTGGATTTGAAGGCGGACCCGTTTGCCGACACCGTCGACGAAGGGTTCAAGAGGGCGCTGGCACATGCGATCACGGAATTGCCCGAGCGCGAGAAACTGGTGATGTCCCTCTACTACGAAGAGGAGCTGAACCTGAAGGAAATCGGGGCCGTTCTCAAGGTGACGGAGTCGCGCGTTTGCCAATTGCACGGACAGGCGCTGACGCGGCTGAAGGCAAGGCTCTCGTCGTGGCGAGAGGATGCGGTAGACACGACAGCGTAGACGGACGCCACGGCGGCGAGCAAATGGATTGTAGTCACCGGATCCCCTGGCGGGGGTCCGGAGGGAGTGAATACGGTGAGCAATGACATGAAGTTTCTGGTGGTCGATGACTTCTCGACGATGCGTCGCATCATCAAGAACCTGTTGCACGATCTCGGCTATGCGAACGTCACCGAAGCGGACGATGGCCAGACGGCGCTGCCGATGCTGCAAGGTGGCAATTTCGACTTCCTCATCACGGACTGGAACATGCCGGGCATGCCGGGCCTCGACCTGTTGAAAGCGGTGCGCGCCGACGCCAAGCTCAAGCAGATGCCGGTTCTCATGCTCACCGCAGAATCCAAGCGAGAGCAGATCGTCGAAGCGGCCCAGGCGGGCGTCAACGGCTACGTGATCAAGCCGTTCACTGCCGTAACGCTCAAGGAAAAGATCGACAAGATTCTCGAGAGTCGCGCGGGCGCAAAGTGAGCGTTTGTCATGCCTGCCAAAACTGACCTCAAGGAAAGGTACGGTCAAGCGGTCGCAGCATTGACTGCGTCGATGCACGCTGACGACGAAGTTGCCTTCGCGACCGCACTCGGCGGGTTTCCAGATACCGCGGAAAGCACACTGCGCACGGACCTGCGCGAGCTGACCGAGAACCTGCGCTTCGCACTCGACCGTTTCAGCACGGACTCGCGGCTGGCGGACCTCGCCGAAAAAGAGGTTCCGGATGCGCGACACCGTCTGGAGCACGTGCTGAAGCTGACGGACGAGGCCGCTCACGCGACACTTGATCTCGTCGAGCGTTCCGGCCCCCTGGCCGAGCGAACCGGTGTCAGGGCCGCCGGGATCCTGCCCCTGTGGCAGCGGTTTCGCGACAGGAACATAGAACAGAAGGACTTCCAGATTCTCCTTGCTGCCATGGATGCATTCCTGCCTTCCGCCCGGGCGGACAGCGAGCAGGTCCGGAACAATCTTGCGGAAGTGCTGATGGCTCAGGGGTACCAGGACATCAGCGGGCAGATCATTCGTGGGGTGATGCAGCTCGTGACCGAAATCGAGATCGTGCTCGTCAGCCTGATGAGGTTGTCCAGCGTGGAGAGTGTGCGCGCGGCTCCTGCTGCGGCGACATCGTCACGAGGACATGGCCCTGTGGTTCCCGGAGTCGACCACGGCAAGGTCGTTTCGGGGCAGCAGGACGTCGATGCCTTGCTTTCGGGCCTCGGCATGTAGCCGAGCATCAACTTGACGCTGTAGCGCCGCGAGACGGAACTGCGGCGCAGGAGATCGCGAAGCGAGAGTGGAGAGAAGGTCGTTGGACATCCTGAGTCTGGTCGGAGTCGCGCTGGCACTGGTAGCCGTGCTGGTCGGCGCCGTGCTGAAAGGCGCGGGGCTGTCTGCATTGCTGTCGTCCGCGGCCTTCATGATCGTGATCGTCGGAACGATTGCGGCCATCTGCCTGCAGACGCCGCTCAGCGTGATGAAACACGCACTCCGGATCCTTCCATGGGTTTTCAAGCCACCAATGCTGCGCAAGAACGAGCTGATCGCGAAAATGGTCGAGTGGAGCAATGTGGCCCGCAAGCAGGGTCTGCTGGGGCTCGAGCCGCTGCTCGAGTCGGAGCCGGATGACTTCGTCCGGAAGGGTATGCAGCTGGTGGTGGATGGCAGCGAGCCTGAAGCGATTCGCGGCATCATGGAAGTCGAACTGACCATCCGCGAGCACGCAGATGTCCGGGCGGCCAAGGTCTTCGAAGGCATGGGTGTCTATGCGCCCACGCTTGGCATCATCGGCGCGGTGCTCGGCCTGATGGCTGTAATGCAGAATCTCGCCGATCCCAGCAAGCTGGGCCAAGGGATCGCAGCGGCGTTTACCGCGACCATCTACGGCATTGGCTTCGCCAATTTGTTCTTCCTGCCGATGGCAAGCAAGTTGAAGGGCACCATCCATGCCCAGACTCTGGCGCGCGAGATGGTGATCGAGGGGTTGATCTCGATCGCGCAGGGCGAGAATCCTCGCAGCATCGAGTCCAAGCTGCAGGGCTATCTTCACTGACGCGAGGGACCGCGTACCGCGAGTTGGCTGCATACCCCGTGTGTGAACCCATCCATGGCCAGAAAGAGACACCAAGAAGAGCACGAAAACCATGAGGCATGGGCCATCCCGTATGGCGACCTCGTGACGCTGCTGCTCGCCTTTTTCATCGTGATGTACGCGACTTCCAATGTAAACGAGGGCAAGTACAGGGTGCTGTCGGACTCGCTGGTCGCGGCCTTCCAGGGCAGCCCCAAGACCCTTGAGCCCGTACAGGCGGGCGAGAAGCAGGTGGGATCGGGTGCCGATATTGCGATGAGCGTCGTCCAGCAGAGCATCCTGGAAGGCCAACCGCGTTCATTGTTGGTGGTCAACCAGAATTCGAGTACCGAGCCGAGGCAGTTCGGCGGCATCGACGATGCGGCTCAGCCAACACCCGAGCACCTGCCAAGTGCCGAAACGACGCGCGCGCTGCAAAGGGTCGCGGACCAGGTCGAGAATGCCATGTCGGATCTGGTAGCCAAGGACCTCGTTGTCGTGCGACGACACGATTTCTGGGTGGAGGTGGAGATTCGCACGGACATTTTGTTTCCGAGTGGCTCGGCCACACTGTCGCCCGCAGCCATCAAGGCACTTGAACAACTCGCCGCGACGTTGGTGACGTTTCCGAATCCCATGCGGGTGGAGGGCCATACCGACAATCGGCCCATCTCCACTGCGGCGTTTCCGTCGAACTGGGAACTGTCCTCGGCCCGCGCGGCCAGCGTCGTCCATCTGTTCACGAAGCGCGGGGTCGATCCCAACCGCCTGGCCGTGATCGGCCTGGGTGAAAACCGTCCGTCGGTCGGCAACGAGACGGCTGAAGGGCGCAATACCAATCGCCGCGTCGTGCTGGTGATCCTGAGTGGTGATGGCAACCCTGAGGGTGTCTATGCCACTGGGCGGGGGCGCAACGAAGAGGCCTCGGCTCAAGCCCTTTCTGCGCTCACTGGAGGTGAGCCTGCACGTGCTGCTGAAGGAACGCCCGCGACCCCGAACTAGGTGTGGTCGCGGTTCACGGGACATCCTCCCTGCTGAATCGAGACTGGCTCGTTCTGCTGGCATGCTTCCTGCTTGCTACTTCCAGTAGCTGACAGTTCGACGGAATTCCGTCGGCGACCTGTCGCAGGGTGTGATCCGGTTCACACCGTGGAATCACGCTCTTGCCGAGGAACGCCGCAATGCCTAGCTGGATCTCCGTTTTGTCCATCACTCATCTGCCATTTCCGGTTTCACTTGAGTTGCTCTTGATCGCCGGTCGCGCCGTAGCGCTGGTGGGATCCTTTTGTGTCCTCGCATGGGCGTTTTCGCGCTGGCGCCGGTCGATGGCCCTCGATACCCAACGGCTCTTTGAGCAACTGGACCTCATTCAGGGTGAGCTGCATGGCTTGGCCGAATCAGTCGCCATTCTGACTGGGCGCCTCGAGGCGCTGAACGACAAGGTCGCAACGACAGCACAGGCAGCACCCGCTCCTGGGGTGTCCGGGCAACGGGTGTATGAAAACGCTATCCGTCTCGCTCAGCGGGGGTTGTCGAGTGAAGACCTCGCATCCCAATGCGGCCTCTCCCGCAATGAGGCGGACCTGCTCGTGCGACTGCACGGACGCAAGGAAGACAGTTTGCGCACCCATGCGGAACAGAGTGCTGCTGGAGCCGCCGCTGTGGTCAGTTCGCCGCGCAAGCGATTGGCCGCCATTGGCTAGTCAGGGTGCAGTGGCATCCTGAGTCCGAGGTCGTGCGGTCTCCGCCTGTCGTTCGATGTCCCAGATGAAGCGCAGTACTTCGGCCACCGCGACGTACAACTCGCGGGGAATCGCCTCATTCAAGTCGAGTCTGGACAACGCCGCGGCAAGCGCCGGGTCCTGCTGCAGCGGAATGCCGTGTTCCTTCGCGATCGCCAGAATTCTTTCCGCAGTCTCACCTCCACCCTTTGCAATGACGCGCGGTGTGCGCTCGCGCTCGGGTCGGTAGTGCAAGGCGACTGCAACGGCAGGAGGGGGCGGGTTTCTGCTCATGCTCGTGCGTCTACCAGTTGTGAGCGAGACTGGCCCGGATCGGCGGCCGGGAGACCATGCAGACAGACGACCTCGTCCACATCAAGACCTGTGGTCAATAGCGCCCCCGTCAGCGTGTGACACGACATCTTCAATCGTTCGACCACCGCTGCGGAGTCGGACCTCAAGAGAACTGCAATCCGTCCAGCGTGTAGAGCGACGCGGGCATGGACAGCTTCGCCATGGCGCAATGTCAATACCGCCTCGACGGCCCAGCCGGGCGACTGTCCGGGTGGCTGATCCGGTTGTCGTTCGAAGCGGAATCTGACCATGCGGACGTCCTTGTCCTGGCGGACGGGAATCTCGATGAGATAGGCCAGACCCTGTGCTGTGGTGTTGATCAATTGCGTCGCAGTCAACCTTGCCACGGCGCCCTCGACCTGCTGCCGCAGTTCGTGAACCTGGTCGGCGGGAGCTGCGATCGAAGGTAAAGAGGGAGCGGAGTCGGTGAGCGGCAACAGTGAACCGTGGAGCATCGGCAACGGCGCTGCAGCGTTGGCGGGGAGAGTGCTTGTACTTGCACGCGGCATGTCCTGTTCGGCAGCCAGTGAGCGCACGGCGAGCAGCAATGCCTTCAAGTCGCGCAGGGGTAGTTGGGCGAGCGTAAGTGTTGACAGACTGCGGGCGAGCTGCGACTCAAGGAAGAGTCCGGACTGCTTGATCGCCGTTTGCAGCCCCTCCGCAGAGACCAATTGCCCGGTTGTCGGCAGTCCTTCCCATAGGGCAGAGAGCGCCAGCATTAGTCGTGGCGGCAGGGTGATGCCCGGCGCCATGCGGCCCGCGAGCCATCCCGCGTTGGCCAGCAGGCCAGCGGGGCTTGCCTGCCGCGGGAGCACTCTCCGCAGCGAGTCGCTGGCAACGTCCGGCACGGTCGGGGTCTCGACCTCCAGCGTCTCGAACGCGATGACGGGGCTATTGCGCAGCACCCGCAGCCTCAGCACCTCACCGTTGGCAGGCCCCGTTGGGTCCCCGGAAGCGAGACGGGCCGGCACCCGCGTCTGGCCAATGTTCAACCACAGGTGCCCGGAGGCTGCATCGCTGACAGCGACAGCTTCCACGATCGAGCCCACTCGCCACTCTGGAATCAATCCTGGTGCGCGACCGAGCAGGCCGAGGCTGGGGGATGAAGCGACTTCGATGCGCATAGCGTGTACCGACTGTGTCCTCCTGCACCGTTATCGGCCGCCAGGGCCAAGGCCTTAAGGCTTTCCCCGAAACGCGGGGGTGACAGTATCAAGACGCCGACGGTAATGCCGATAGCGCTTCTCACGAACCCACTATCGGGCTCGCTTGCTGCACCTGCAGCGGCGGGCGCCTGGACCGCGTGCGAAAGCATGTCACTTTGATCGAACGGAAGGCGGATGCAATGAAAGCCGGGAAGTCACCCAAGCGAGCGCGCGCGACCAGCCCGCCGGAAGAGGTAGTTGCAACTGCACAGGAAAGCAGCCAGCCGGCTGTCCCCGTCGCGGATGTAGCGGCGAAACAGGAGCAGGTGCGAAAAGCAGTGGTACTCCTGGCCGAATGCACGGTAAGGAATGCCATGGCCTTGCGGACCTCGCTGCTCGACTCCCTCGACGCGCCTGGGAGCGTGGATGTGGAAGTCGGCGCCGTCGAGCGCGTCGACACCGCTTGCCTGCAGCTGCTCCTGGCGTTCGTGCGGGAAAGAAGCCAGCACGGTAGATCCACGGCATGGCGCGGTCGCAGCGACGTGCTCGAGCAGGCAACAACATTGCTGGGTTTGGGCGGAACGCTGGCGATCAGCGGCGCGGCTTGAGGTCAACATGGCACTAGATCTTGAACAATTCCACGAGGCCTTTTTCGAAGAGGCCTTCGAAGCGCTGGACACCATGGAGTCGGCGCTCCTTAAACTCAATATCGGCAACCCGGAGCCTGAGCTCGTCAATACGATCTTCCGCGTTGCCCACTCGATCAAGGGGGGCAGCGCCACGTTCGGGTTTACCGAAGTGGCCTCGTTCACCCACACCCTTGAAACATTGCTGGACGAATTGCGTGGTGGGCGCATGCAGGTGACGCGCGGGCTGTCAGACCTGCTGCTGAAGTCCGTCGATGTCATGCGGGAGATGTTGCGGTCAGTACAACACAAGACGCCAATCGATCCGCAGCGAGTGGCGGATTTGCAGTTCGACCTCGAACTGGCCATCCTGCAGAAGAATCAGGCGCCGGCAGCGGCCCCTGAGCTTCCCGATGTTGCACCGGCTCCGACGCCCGATGCAGCACTGCCGACAATGCCCGCGACGGCCATCCTTGGCCAGCGCCGCTGGCAGATCGGCTTCCGCCCCTACCCACAGCTTCTGCTCAGGGGCAATGATCCCTTGCGGTTGTTGCGCGAACTCCATGAACTGGGCTCGCTTGAAGTCGAAGTCGACATCAGCGGACTGCCCGCACTGTCAGAAATGAACACCGAAGATTGCTATCTGGCATGGAACCTGGTCCTGACCAGCGAAGTGACCCGGGACGTGATCGCGCAGGTCTTCGATTGGGCGGAAGGCGACTGCAAACTGGAGATCGTGGAGATCAAGTCTGGCCTGGCAGAACGAACGGCGCCCCCCTCCGCCGTCGTGGTACCTATTGGAATCGCATCTGCTCACGAGGCGCAGATCGAGGTCGCGACAACGGCAACACTTGAGCCTGCCGCGGAACAGGGCCGCTCCCAGGGGGCGAGTCCGGCAACGCCGAGCCCGGCCCAGGGCGGTTCTGATTCAGGGTCGATCCGCGTCAGCACCGAGAAGATCGACGAGATCATGAACACCGTGGGCGAGATCGTGATTACGCAATCCATGCTGAGCCAGCTTGGCTCGAGCATGGAAGGGCCATTGGCCGAGCAACTTCGCTCGGGTCTCGCGCAACTTGAGCGCAATGTGCGTGAACTGCAGGAGGGTGTCATGCGCGTTCGCATGTTGCCCATCAGCTTCGTCTTCAGCCGGTTCCCGCGAATGGTCCGCGACCTCAGCCACCGCCTTGGCAAGGAAATAGAACTCAAACTCACCGGCGACACTACCGAGCTCGACAAGACGGTCCTTGAAAAGATCGGTGATCCGCTGGTCCATCTCGTGCGCAACAGCATCGATCACGGCATTGAGAAGCCGGACATCCGCCGGGCAGCGGGCAAGGCTGCTGCGGGTACCGTTCACCTCGACGCCTACCACAAGGGTGGAAACATCACAGTCGAAGTACGGGATGACGGTGCCGGGCTCGATCGGGATCGAATCCTCGCCAAGGCTCGTGAGCGCGGACTCGTTGGCGCTACCGAGGTTCCTGACGATACCGCCATCTACGATCTGATTTTTGCTGCGGGATTCTCGACGGCAGAGAAGACGACTGACGTATCGGGCCGCGGTGTGGGCCTGGACGTGGTACGCCGTAACGTGCAGGAGCTCGGCGGCACCATCGAGATCCGTACGGAGCGAGGCAAGGGAAGCTGCTTCACGATCACGTTGCCGCTGACGCTTGCCATTGTCGATGGTCAGTCGGTGGCCGTTGGCTCGGAAACGTACATTGTTCCGCTGACGACCATCATCGAGTCGATGCAGCTCAAGCCGTCCATGGTCAACCGCATTGCCGGGCGGGGAGAAGTGTTCCTGTTCCGGGATGGGTATGTCCCCGTTGTTCGCCTGCACCAGGTATTCGGAGTCAAACCCAGAACCCACGAGCTTCACGAGGGCCTGCTCATGATCGTGGAGGGAGAGGGCAGGCGCGTAGGGCTCTTCGTGGACGATCTGCTGGGGCAGCAGCAGGTCGTCATCAAATCCCTCGAGACCAACTATCGCCGGGTCGAGGGTGTCTCCGGCGCGACCATCCTTGGAGATGGCTCTGTGGCGTTGATCCTTGACGTCCCGGGTTTGATCCGCTTTGCGGCGGAGCGTCTCGCAGCATGACGGATGCCAGTCAGCGGGCTGCTGTGGTTTTACGGATTCTTGCAAGAACCGAAGCGACAAAATGAAATCATTCGACATGACCATCAAGGCAAAGCTGTCGGCGACTCTGCTGTTGATGGCAGCTTTGCTGATCGGCGTCGGGGCCATGGGATACATGGGGACGCGCAGTGCCCACACCGAGTTGGACACCATGTTCAATGGCAGGCTCCTGCCCTCGTCCTGGGTGGACGATATCGTCTCCCTGGAGCGCAAGGCCATTGAGTCGGTCGAAATGGCGACCATCAAGCAGGATGTGGCGTCAGCCGCGGCCGCGATGGCGTTGATTCGGGAGAACGGTGCAAAGAGCCGCGCTCTCCGGGAGCAGCTCGGCGGCGTCAAGGCAACCGAGGAGGAGCGGCAGTTCATCGCCCAGCTCAGTGACATGAGTAACACGTTGCTCCGGACCAATGAGGAAGCGGCCCTTGCGCTGCAGGCGAAGGACTACGCCACGGCGGAAAAGGCCATTCTTGAGCGGGCCCGGCCCGGCTACGAGCAGCTCGTTGAAACCGTTGACCAGCTGCAGGATGCGCAGATTCGCGCGGCAGACGCCATCTGGGCGGAGGAGCAAAAGGCGGCCGCGCGCAATAACGTGTTGATGCTGGGCGTGATCGCAGTTGGAATTGGCATCGCAACCGCCCTCGGAATGTTGTTGGGGCGGTCCATCGTCGGCGCACTCAATGCTGCAGTCGACATTGCGAATCGCATCGCGAGTGGTCGAGTTGGCAATCGCATTGAGGCACGCAGTCACGACGAGTTCGGCAAACTGTTGTCTTCCCTCGGTTCAATGGACGCCAAACTGGTCGAGATCGTGAGTGGAGTCCGCTCGGCGGCCGAGTCGGTGGGCAGCGCCGCTGGCCAACTGTCTCAAGGCAACGACGACTTGTCGAATCGCACGCAAGAACAGGCATCGGCACTGGAGGAGACCGCTGCCAGCATGGAAGAGATGACGGCGACCGTGAAGCAGAACGCCGACAACGCGCGTCAGGCCAATCAGCTGGCAGCGGGCGCCCGGGAGCAGGCGGAAAGAGGCGGGACTGTCGTACACAGGGCGATCAGCGCCATGGCCGAGATCAATGCGTCCAGCCGCAAGATCGCCGACATCATCGGTGTCATCGATGCGATTGCCTTTCAGACCAACTTGCTGGCGCTGAACGCCGCCGTAGAGGCGGCGCGCGCAGGCGAGCAGGGGCGTGGCTTTGCTGTTGTCGCGAGCGAAGTGCGGAACCTTGCCCAGCGCAGTGCCGCAGCCGCGAAGGAAATTAAGGGGCTCATCAGTGATTCCGTAGAGAACGTGAAGGCGGGTTCGGCACTCGTCGATGAGTCCGGCAATACTCTGAGCGAGCTCATGGAGAGCATCAAGAAGGTGACTGACATCGTGGCCGAGATCGCAGCGGCGAGCGAAGAGCAGTCGGCTGGAATCGAGCAGGTCAACAATGCAGTTACGCAAATGGACGGCGTGACCCAGCAGAACGCAGCTCTGGTGGAGCAGGCGGCAGCGGCCAGCAAGTCGATGCAGCAGCAGTCAGCCGACCTGGTCCGTCAGATTGGCTTCTTCAAGACATCTGCAGAAGGCCTGGCGGGGCCGGTGGTGCGCGAATCGCAGACGGTCCGATCCAAGCCCGCAATCGTGAAGTCGTCGCATTCTGCACTGAAATCGCTGTCGGCTGCACCTTCTTCAGTGAAGGCCCCCAGGAAGACCTACGTCCCGGTTTCACCCTTGCCGTTGTCCAAGGTGAGCGGTGACGACTCTGCCTGGCAGGAGTTTTGATGATGGAAGGCGCGAACCGTACTAAGCAGGTACTGACCTTCATCCTCGGCATGGAGACCTACGGGGTGGATATCCTTCTAGTACAGGAAATCCGGGGATGGTCGCAGGTCACGCGGATTCCACAGACGCCTCCGCACGTCCTCGGCGTACTGAACTTGCGCGGATCCATCGTGCCCATCGTGGACTTGCGCATGCGGTTTCGTCTCGAGCGGGCGGAATACACTGCCGTGACGGTCATCATCGTACTGTCGGTCGAGACGTCGTCGGGGCGGCGGGACCTCGGCGTCGTGGTCGATGGCGTTTCAGACGTCATTGACATCAAGGCCGTAGACCTGAAGCCCGCGCCGGATCTTGGCAGTCAGGTCAGCACGGAGTTCATTCAGGGCTTGATGACCGTCGGGGAGAACATGGTGATGCTTCTCGATATCGATCGTCTCGTGGGCGGCGATATCGGAGATGTAGTGATGCCGCCCAAAGTGGCGAACGGTTGATGCGGGCGGTCGGAAGTACTGAATCCATGTCAGCCTCGTCAATCCATTTGTTTTCAGGCGCTCCATCCGGAGTCGACCTCGAGCTCAGGGATGCGGAGTTTCTGTTCATCAGCCATGTGATTGCTGAGAACGCCGGCATCGTGCTCGGGCCCAGCAAGCGGCAGCTCGTGCAGGGGCGGCTTGCCCGGCGCCTCCGTGAACTGGGCGTGCCATCCTTCGCTGCCTACTGCGACATGCTCCGGGACTCGGGGCCGGAAGAGCTGGTCGCGCTGATCAACGCGCTGACAACCAACGTCACGGCATTTTTTCGCGAGATCCATCATTTCGAGGCGATGGCGGAGTGGATGCTCCCGGAGGCGCTCGCGAGGAATGCCCGCACTCGGCGTATCCGGATCTGGTCTGCCGGCTGTTCGAGCGGAGAAGAGCCGTATTCCATCGCAATGACCGTGGCCGAGAATCTCCCGCAAGGCGAGAAGTGGGATCTCAAGATCCTGGCGACCGATATCGACAGCAATGTGCTGGCGTCTGCGTCGCAGGGGCTTTATCCCGTTGACCGCCTGAGCGGCATCTCCGACGGCCGCCGTCAGCGCTGGCTTGTCAAGGGAGCGGGACGGAACGTCGGCTGGGCGAAGGTCCGGGACGATGTCAGGGCGATGGTCACGTTCAAGCCACTGAACCTGATGGGCGAGTGGCCCATGCGTGGCGGCTTCGACATCATCTTCTGTCGCAACGTCATGATCTATTTTGACCAGCCCACTCGCGACAAGTTGGTCCACCGCTACTCCACTCTTCTGCCGGAGGGCGGCTGTCTCTGTGTCGGCCATTCTGAATCGATCCACGCGGGCACGGCGCCGGTACGCCTCGTGTCTCGCACCATCTATCGCAAGACCTAGGGACAGGCCGGTGCACGCTCACGCCAATCTGAATCATTCGCGACCGCTTTCGAAGCCGCCGGCAGGCTTTGAGCACATTCGCCGCTACCAGGATCCACGGGGAGCGGTGATCGCGAAGCTGCTGCCCGGCGACTACTACGTAACGACCGAGGACGAGATTCTGGACACCGTCCTCGGCTCCTGCGTTTCTGCGTGCATTCGCAGCCCCAGGCTCAATATCGGTGGGATGAATCATTTCATGCTGCCGCAACCCCGGAACGACGGCACGGATTCCTGGACCGACAAGGCCGGCAATGCAACCCGCTACGGAACGGCATCGATGGAGTATCTGATCAACCGGATTCTCAAGGGCGGTGCCCAGCGTTCCGAGCTTGAGGTAAAGATCTTCGGTGGTGCCCGCGTACTCGCAGCGCTTACCGATGTGGGTGAGAACAATATCGAGTTCGTCCGTGAATTCCTTCGCAATGAAGGATTGCGGATCCTGGCGGAGGACGTGGGCGATACCTGTCCTCGTCATATCCAGTACTCGCCCATGACCGGCAAGGTGCGCGTCAAGCAACTGAAGCGCTCGGACGGGGTGGCCTCTCGCGAACTGCAGTACCAGACTGGCCTGGCAGTCGCCCCGGCGGTGGGATCCATTGATCTTTTTTGAAAACGGACGAAAGCCCATGAAGAAAGTCAGAGTCCTGATCGTCGACGATTCAGCGCTGGTCCGCCGGCTGCTGACCGAGATCTTTGCCACCGACGCCGATATCGAGGTCGTCGGTGCAGCCAATGATCCATACATGGCGCGAGAGAAGATCAAACAGCTCAATCCGGACGTCATCACGCTCGACGTTGAGATGCCGCGGATGGATGGCTTGACGTTCCTTGAGAACTTGATGCGGCTGCGGCCAATGCCGGTGGTCATGGTGTCGTCCCTGACGCAGGCCGGCGCGGACGTGACATTGAGGGCGCTCGAGCTGGGCGCTGTGGATTTTGTAACCAAGCCGAAGATGGATCTGGCGGGTAGTCTCGCGAACTATGCCGACGAGATTACGGCGAAGGTGAAGGTGGCCGCGGGCGCGCGCCCCCGTACACGCGCGGCTCCCCCGACGGGGAGCGCACCGTCACCCAAGCTGTCTGCAGATGCGATCCTTCCGGGGTCCACTCGCAGACCCCTCGTGCTGCGGACGACAGACAAGATCATCGCCATTGGAGCTTCAACCGGTGGTACCGAAGCGTTGCGGGAGTTGATCAGTGCGTTGCCCCCCGATGCACCTGCCATCGTGATTTCGCAGCATATTCCGGCTGCGTTTAGCGGCCCGTTCGCCCAGCGACTTGACAAGGCGTCTGCCATGGCGGTGTCGGAGGCGCAGGATGGTCAATACCTGCTTCCCGGGCACGTTTACGTGGCGCCCGGAGACAGGCATCTGATCGTCGAGCGTGATGGCGCTCGCTATCGCTGCCGTCTGAACGATGGACCTCATGTGAATCGCCATCGGCCGAGTGTCGATGTGATGTTCCGGTCAGTGGCGCACAGCGTCGGGCCAAATGCCGTCGGCATCATCCTGACAGGGATGGGAGATGACGGTGCTCGCGGGCTGAAGGAAATGCTGGACGCGGGTGCCCGCACCGTGGCCCAGGACGAGCAGTCGAGCGTTGTCTGGGGGATGCCCGGAAGCGCAGTCAAGCTCGGTGCCGCTGAGCTCGTCCAGCCGCTTTCCAGGATTCCACAGACGCTGCTGGAACTGGCTGCACAAGCCAGTGGAGTTGCAACCGCAGCGGCCGCTCACGGCTGAGCTGCCGGAGTCGTACTGTTCGAGGAGGAGTTTCATGGACCCAGCATCGAGGATGATGGCAGGCGAATTGCAGTTCGCGAGCCAGGGTGCCGATAAAGTCGCGCTCACGGTGAGCGAGGGCGAGGCCAATGGCATCGCCTTCCAGTTCGTCGCGGAACTCGCACAGGAGGTGTCGGCAGGACACGTCGAGCTGCCGGCATTCCCGGATGTCGCGATGCGCGTGCGCAAGGTACTGGCAGACGAAAACGTCGGCGCCGAACAGATTGCCCGCATCGTGGGTTCCGAAGCCGGCCTTGCGGCGCGTGTGCTGGCATTGGCCAATTCCGCTGCGCTCAATCGGAGCGGCAAGCCCATCAGCGAGCTGCGCAGCGCAATCAGTCGCATCGGCCACAACAACGTGCGTACGGCAGCCGTGTCATTTGCGATCAGCCAGTTGCGGCGTGCCGGCGAGCTGCGACCGATCATCAAGGAACTCGAGGCACTCTGGAAGGAGGCGACCATGGTGGCCGCCCTGTCGCACGCGATTGGTTCGCGCTGTCAGGGCGTCAATTCCGATGAGGCGATGCTGGGCGGTCTCATGCACAACGTCGGCAAGATCTACATTCTGGCGCGCGCCCACAAGCATCCGGCCCTCTTCGCCGACGTCAAAGCGATGGGGTCGATCATGCGGTCATGGCATTCGAATATCGGCAAGGCCATCATCGAGAACTGGGGCTTTGCAGAGCAGATTGCGGATGCGGTCGGCGAGCACGAGAACATCGACAGGCGAGGCGTCCTTCCTGATGTCACGGATGTCCTCACGGTGGCAGCGATCATGGCCGCTTTCTTTGGCCAGGAGGCTGATCTCGAGCTCAATATGCAGGGTGTCCGGGCTTTCACGCGCCTTGGCCTGGACAATGAAAAATGCGCACACATCATGCGCGACTGCGTCGACGAGATCGCTGCGCTGCGGACTGCGCTCGGCGACTGACCGAACCGCGTGCGATCCCTCTCAAATAAATGGCGGGTGGGGTCGGCACAGTAGCGGAATCTTGCGGCACACGGACGTAGTGCCTCGATCGCATTCGGACGAACCGCGACCCGTGGGATCTGTCTCCTGTCCATGCGGGGTGTAGGGATGAGCCAGACTCTTCTGCAAGCGACGATCGTCCCCATAGCCGGTGAGTTGTGCCTGCTGTCTACTGCCGCGAAAGCGGACTGCGCCTATCCGCAGGCACCCATTGCGATCCCCAATGGCGGCACCGCATCGGAAGCAGAGATGACTGCGGCCGCCGCGGTCTGCAAGCAGTGCAACAGTGATGTCACTGCCTGTCTGGCCTGCCTGCAGGATGAAACCGCTGCCAATGCGGCCATTGAAGAACTTGCGAGCAACGTCGCCAAGTCCAACGCCCAGGTGCGGGCCTTCAAGTCCAAGAAGGCTTGCCACGGCGGGCCGGATGCCTGAGGCATCCCCGGCAGCCGACCTCTAGACTGGCGGCCGATGGCCCGAAAGGGTCGCCGGCGGCATTCGTATTCGGGGGGCACTGTGCGTGCCTGAAACCAGGGTGGACTGTAAGAAGTGGGGAAGCAGGGGCCCCCACGCGTCCGCTGAAGCAGCGGATCGAGACGTTGCGGTTACGCTCCGGTATCCTTGCGCACTTCTCCGTCCTCCCCAAGCCTGCCGAACCATGCAAGAACGTTACGAACCCGCGAGCATCGAAGCCGCCGCACAGGCCTGGTGGGATGGGCACCGGGCGTTTGCCGCCACGGAAGATCAGTCCCGTCCGAAGTACTACTGCCTCAGCATGTTCCCCTACCCGAGCGGGCGACTGCACATGGGGCATGTGCGGAACTACACGATCGGCGACGTACTGGCGCGTTTCATGCGGATGCAGGGCAGGAATGTGTTGCAGCCGATGGGATGGGACGCCTTTGGCCTTCCGGCAGAGAATGCCGCCATGGCGAACGGGGTGCCTCCCGCCCGCTGGACGTACGACAACATCGCTTACATGAAGCGGCAGCTCAAGTCGCTGGGCCTCGCCATCGACTGGGATCGCGAAGTGACGACCTGCAGTCCCGAATACTATCGCTGGAACCAGTGGCTGTTCCTGCGAATGCTGGAGCGAGGAGTCGCCTACAAGAAGACCGGTGTCGTGAACTGGGATCCGGTGGACCAGACCGTTCTTGCGAACGAGCAGGTGATCGACGGCAAGGGCTGGCGCACCGGCGCACTCGTCGAGAAGCGCGAGATCCCGATGTATTACCTCCGGATCACGCGCTACGCAGACGAGTTGCTCGGGGCGCTGGACACGCTGCCGGGGTGGCCGGAGCGGGTCCGTACGATGCAGGCCAACTGGATCGGCAAGAGCGCCGGTGTCCGCTTCGGCTTTCCCTATGAACTGGGGGGCGAACGTCGGGTGCTCAATGTCTTCACGACACGTGCGGACACCATCATGGGCGTGACCTTTTGCGCCGTTGCTGCGGAACATGCTCTGGCAGCCCATGCAGCGCAGACCGACTCGGCGCTGGCCGCCTTCATCGAGGAATGCAAACAAGGGACGGCCATGGAGGCCGAACTTGCCCAGCAAGAGAAGAAGGGCATGCCAACGGGGTTGTATGTGACCCACCCCCTGACGCAGCAGCCGATCCCGGTCTGGGTCGGAAACTACGTGCTCATGGGCTACGGCGAAGGCGCCGTCATGGGAGTCCCTGCCCACGATGAACGCGATTTCCACTTCGCGAGGACTTATGGACTGCCGATCCGGCAGGTGATCCAGAAGGCAGGTCATGCGTTTGCGGACGACGCCTGGCAGGCCTGGTACGGTGATGTAGAAGACACGACTTGCGTTCACTCCGGCAAGTACGACGGGCTCGAGTATGCGCAGGCTGTGGCGACGATTGCCGCCGACCTGAAGACGCTTGGGATCGGCGATACGCAGGTTCAATGGCGATTGCGCGACTGGGGAATTTCACGGCAGCGCTACTGGGGCTGCCCGATCCCCCTTGTGCACTGTCCCGCGTGCGGTGACGTGCCCGTGCCGGACGGCAGCGGCAATCCGCTGGGAAAGACAGCAGCCTTCGTCGAATGCGCCTGCCCGAAGTGTGGCCAGCCGGCACGCCGTGAAACCGACACGATGGACACCTTCGTCGACTCGTCCTGGTATTTCCTGCGCTTTGCCTCTGCGGACAACGCGCAGGTAGCCGTTGACGAGCGTGCCAACTACTGGCTGCCCGTAGACCAGTACATCGGCGGCATCGAGCACGCCATCCTGCATCTGCTGTATTCCAGGTTCTGGACGCGCGTGATGCGCGACCTCGGTCTGGTCAGGGTCGAGGAGCCTTTCCAGAACCTGCTCACGCAGGGAATGGTGTTGAACGACATCTATTTCCGCAAACCGGCGAGCGGGCGAATCGTCTACTTCAACCCGACTGAAGTGGAAGTCAGAACAGACCCGGCGGGCCAGCAGTCTGTGTTCCTGAAGGCGGACGGTGCACCAGTGGAAGCGGGCGGCATCGGCACGATGTCCAAGTCGAAAAACAACGGTGTAGACCCGCAATTGCTGGTCGAACAGTTTGGCGCTGATACGGCCCGGCTTTTCATGATGTTCGCGGCGCCCCCCGAGCAGTCGCTCGAATGGTCCGATCAAGGTGTGCAGGGCGCCTATCGTTTCATTCGCCGGTTGTGGAAGTCAGTCTACGAGCACGTGGGACTCGGCGTTGCGTCGAGCGACGTCCAGGCCGGTGAACTGACGGGCGAGCAGCGCGATCTGCGCAGGCAGGTCCACCAGACGCTCGTCAAGGTCACTGATGACATCGGCCGGCGACGGGTCTTCAACACAGCCGTGGCAGCGGTCATGGAGCTGATGAACTCGCTCGACAAGTTCACGGATGTCACGGGTCCGGGGAGAGCCCTTCGCCAGGAAGCGCTCGAGAAGATCGTATTGATCCTGTCGCCGATCGTGCCGCATATCTGTCACGCGCTGTGGCAGGAACTCGGCCATCCTGGCGCCGTCATCGATGTCAGCTGGCCGGAGCCGGACGCGTCGGCCCTGGCACAGGATTCCGTCGAGATCGTGCTGCAGGTGAATGGCAAGCTGCGCGGGCGCATCGTCGTCCCTGCGGCTGCTTCCGAAGCAGACATCAGAGAGGCGGCCCTTGCCGATGCAGCGGTGCTTCGCTGGGTGGAAGGCAAGCTGATTCGCAAGGTAATCGTGGTGCCCGGAAAGTTGGTGAACGTGGTCGCATAGGCGATGCCAATGATTCCTCAAGCAGGCGAATAATGGCATCATCCGGCGCAAGTCCCTCCAGCGGCACCGTGTGGCTGCAGAGCGTTCCCGCATACCCGTGAACACCCATGCCAACAAGCTACCGGCCTGAATCACCCACCGTGCACGTCGCCCTGACGATCGGGCCTGCGTTACCTTGTCGCGTCGGCTTTGCCGCGCTGCTTCCGTTGTTGTTGTTGTTGCTGCTGGCGGGCTGCGGGTGGCAGCTACGAGGTTCGGAGCAACTGCCCGCGTCGATGTCCGCGACCTATCTCGACTCCGCGGACCAGCACAGCGACTTCGATAGGGCGCTGCGCCGAAGCCTTGATGCTGCAGGCGCCAGACTCGTCGCCGGCAAGGATGATGCCGGGGTCGTGCTGCGAATCCGCAAGGACTCGACCGGGCGCCGCGTCCTGGCCGTTTCTGCTCGCAACACTCCACAGGAGTACGAGGTCTACTACGCGATCGAATACTCGGTGGAGGTGGGCGGCAAGGAGGTGATTCCCTTGCAGAGGCTCGAGCTGGTCAACGACTTCAGCTATGACGAAGCGGCGCTGCTGGCCAAGGAACGCGAAGAGGCCGGATTGCGCGCCGCGCTGGCCAGGGATCTGGCGGGACTGGTCCTCAGGCGGCTCGCCTCATTGTGACCGCTGCGAGGCCTGCGGCAGCCGAGCACCGGGTTCTGCAAGCCCCATGCTGAAAACTCCGTGCTAAAAGCCCATTCGACGGCACCGGACACGACTCTCGCGAGAGACGAGCGCGCCGCCATTGGCCTTTCCTTGCGTCGCTACGCGGCAGCGGGGTTTGTCGCGATCGTGCTGATTGCGGTCGTTGCGGTGACCCTCGTCGGGCGGGTGCTGGATGCAGAGCGACAGTCCCGCGACGCAGTGAATGCCACCCACAACTCCCTTGATCTCCTGCAGCAGTATTACGCTTCCTTGCAGGACGCCGAAAGCGGTGCTCGTAGTTACATCATCACGAATGACCCCGAGCTCCTTGGCCCCTACGAAAAGGCAGAATCCGAGGGCGGCAGCCGGTTGGTAGCGCTCGAAGCGGATTTGCAGGATCCGGAGGCTCTGCAGCTCCTGAGTCGCCTGGCTGCGTCAGCGGACGAGCAGCGCGACTACTACCGCGGATTGATCGCACTCCGCCAGCAGGCTGGTTTTGCGGCGGTTGCCAGAACCATGGGACAGCAGCGGGCCAGCCGGCCCATGGACTCCATCCGGATCGAGGTGGAACAGCTCGACGCCCGCCTCGACGCCATCCTGCAAGAGCGTCTTGCGACCAATATAGCTGGCGCGGAACGAAGTGAGCGGGTGGTGAGCGGCCTGATCATTGCCGGCGTCCTGCTGGTGCTGCTGATCGGCTGGCGTCTGCTGAACGATATTCGCCGGCGGCGGCAGGTCGAGATCGAGTTGCGGATCTCAAGCGCCGTGATCGGCGCCACGATGAACAGCATTCCCCAGGGAATCAGCGTCTTTGATGGGGACTTGAGGCTCATCGCGTGGAATCCCCAGTTCACGGCGCTGCGCGGAATCGACGTGGAGGTCGTCAAGGTGGGTATGACGTTCGGCGATGTTGTCCGCCTGGGCGTGCAGATGGAGGATGTGTCCGGTGCTGCAGGGCCTGCTCCCGGCGGCACTACTCGTCGGGAAGTGTTCGATCGAGTGCCACACGCCAAGGAGCTGAAGCGCGCCGATGGCGTGATGCTCGAAGTCAGGGGCCAGCTTCGCGACGACGGAAACTACATCCTTACCTACACGGATATCACGCAGCTCAAGCGTTCCGAGCTGGCTTATCGGGATCAGGCAACCCGGCTGTCGTCGATCATGGACGCGGCCGTCGACGCGATCATCACGATCAACGAAAGCGGCAGTATTGAATCATGGAGCAAGGGAGCGGAGCGGCTGTTCGGTTATCGAGCCGAGGAGGTGATCCGCCGGAATGTCAGCATGCTGATGCCCGAGCCGCACGCCTCGGGCCACGATGGCTATCTCGGCAGGTACATGACCACCGGCGTCAAACGCATCATGGGTGTCAGGCGGGAGATGGAAGCCCGACATCAGGACGGTCACGCAATTCCCGTCGACCTCGGCGTCAGTGAAATGGTGATTGGCGGGCGGCGGCTGTTCATCGGTGTCGTTCGGGACATTACCGAACGTCGTGCGGTCGAACGGCTCAAGAACGAGTTCGTCACGACCGTGAGCCATGAATTGCGCACGCCCCTGACGTCGGTTTCTGGCGCCCTCGGGCTGCTTGCCGGAGATGTCGCCGGTGCCATGACGCCGCAGGCGAAGCGGCTGGTGGATATCGCGCAGCAGAACAGTGCGCGCTTGATTCGACTCATCAACGACATCCTCGACCTTGAAAAGGCAGAGGCGGGACGGCTCGACCTGCTGCTCGAGCGGCAGTTGCTGCTGCCCGTGGTAGCGGCGGCGCTCGACACCAGCAGGGGCTTCGCGGATAGCCGTGGGGTCGGGCTCAAGCTGGAGGCGGATAGCGTCGACGGGCTGGTTCAGGTTGACCGGGATCGCCTGATCCAGGTCCTGTCCAACCTGTTGTCGAATGCCATCAAGTTCTCACCCGACCGCGGTGTCATCAGGGTGCGCGTCGAACGTGAAGGAAGAATGCTGAAGGTCATGGTCATCGACCAGGGCCCCGGCATACCCGAAGCGTTTCGTTCGCGGATCTTCCAGAAGTTTGCACAGGCCGACAGCTCCGATTCCCGCGCGAAAGGAGGTACCGGGCTTGGTTTGTCGATTGCCCAGGCGCTGACCGAAAGGCTGGGTGGCGTCATCGGCTACAGCAGCACGCCTGGCGCGGGAGCCACGTTCCATGTTTCCCTGCCCGAATGGAATGCTGCCAGCAGCGTTGTTCTGCCCGTGCCTGCTGCGGAGCCGGGATCGCGGGTCCTGGTCTGCGAAGACGACCCGGACATTGCCGCAGTCCTCGTCGAGCTGCTGGGCAGATCGGGGCTGCACCCTGTCGTGGCCGCGAGCGCGCAGGCCGCGCGTCAGCTGCTCCGCGAGCATCCTTTCGATGTCGCCTTGATCGATCTCAACTTGCCGGATGCAGACGGGCTCGAGCTGATTGCAAGCCTGAGGAGCGATCCGGCTGCGCAATCCCTGCCGATGATCGTGATGACTGCGCGGCATGAGCAGGGCAGCGCCGCGCTGCTGCAATCCCTGCAGCTCGCTGACTGGCTCGCCAAGCCGATCGATTCGGTACGCCTGCTGAATTCCATCCAGGCCGCCTTGCGTGGAACGGATCCGCACCGCTATCGCGTGTTGCACGTCGAGGATGACGGTTCCCTGGTCGAAATGTTGCAGGCCATGCTGGATTCCGAAGCTGACGTGACCAGCGCTCGCAGCCTGGTCGAAGCCAAAGACTGGTTGGGTCGTGAACAGTTCGACCTCGTCATCCTCGACATGGGGTTGCAGGACGGATCGGGCCTGGAGTTGCTGCCCCTGCTGCGGGGAGGCAATGCGTCGGCACCCCCTGTCGTGCTCTACAGCGCGACCGAAGCCAGTCGGGAGGTGGCTGCTCAGGTCGAAGCGGCTCTGGTAAAGTCGCGGGATTCAATCGAGCAGCTGCTGTTCACCGTGCGCCATCTGGCGCGCCGCCATGCCCGTGAGGGCGCCCCGGCAGAGAGGGTAACTTGAGCCGACGATCCCTGCAGAGTGTCCTCTATGTCGACGACGAACCGGATATCCGCGAAGTCGTCGAGTTGAGCCTGACGCTTGCGGCGGACCTGAAGGTCGACTCCTGTGGCTCCGGCGAACAGGCCATCAAGATGCTCGCCACGCTGCGTCCGGACATGGTGCTTCTCGATGCCATGATGCCCGGGCTCGATGGCCCGGCGACACTTGCCCGCATGCGTGCCGATCCTCGCCTCGCGGGCATCCCCGTCGTTTTCCTGACGGCCAAGGCCTTGCCCGCGGAGATTCAGCGCTTTCTGGCGCTCGGGGCCGTCGCGATCATTCCCAAGCCCTTCGATGCACTCAGGCTGGCGGAACAGGTGCAGACCATCTGGAACGGGCTTGCCGATGCGGGATAAGCCACCGGACACTGCTGCGTTCCATCGGTCTGCCGAGCTGCAGCACCAGATGGAGCAGATTGGTGCGCGCTTCCTCGACCGCGTGCTGCCCGATCTCGATGCGATGGAAGAGTTGCTGGCGGAGTTGGGTGCCGGCAACGCCTCGGCAGCCGCTGCGCTCGAAATGGTTGCGCACCGTATTCGTGGGAGTAGCGCCATTTTCGGCTTTTCAATGTTGAGCGAAGCGGCCGGCGCGATTGAGGCGCTACTGGCGTCAGTACAGTTGCATGGCGATCCCGTCGTGGCGATGCCCGCCATTGCCGAAGGAATGGCCGCCGTCCGGTCAGCGGCGCAGGCGTTGGGCGCCAGTCACACTGCACGCTGATGGCAAGCGCGCCAGACTCTGCAGCCGGGTCCGCGCAAGGCGTCGTCCTGTCGACTTCCGTCGTGACGGTTGCCGATGTCGGGCCAGTTGCCTGCCGTGAGCTGCTGACTCCCTTTGGAATCGAGGTTGTGGTGCTCGAATCCAGCGTTCCAATCCCCGGATCCTATTGGGGTGAGAGTGAGGCGGGGCTGATCGGGTCCCGGGTCTACTGCCGAAGCGATACGCCGGTGCACTCGCTGTTGCACGAAGCGTGTCACTTCATCTGCATGGACAAGCGCAGGCGCGCAGTGCTTGAACGTGATGCGGGCGGCGACTTCGGGGAGGAGAATGCCGTGTGCTGGCTGCAGATCGCACTGGCTGACCATCTTCAAGGCATGGGCGCCGCCAGGATGATGGTGGACATGGATGCCTGGGGCTACACGTTCCGGCTGGGATCGGCGCAGGCGTGGATTGAACAGGATTCGGATGACGCGCGGACGTGGCTTCAGGTAAAGGGGTTGCTGGACGCGAGCAGGGGCATCACGTGGCGCCCGCGGAACGATTGACCAGGGGGATAAGTGGACATCTCGATCATTGTTGCGGCTGACGAGAACGGCATCATTGGCAAGGAAAACCGGTTGCCGTGGCGTCTCGCCGCCGACATGAAGCACTTCCGTGAACTCACGATGGGGAAACCGGTATTGATGGGCCGGAAGACGCATGAGTCAATCGGCAAGCCCCTCCCGGGGCGGCACAACATCGTCATTACGCGCAACCGCTCTCTCGAGATCGAAGGCTGCACCGTCGTGACGTCGCTTGACGATGCGCTCGACGCCGCTGGCGATGTCGACGAAGTCATGATCATCGGTGGCGCCGAACTCTATCGCGAGAGCGTCGGCCTTGCGAACCGCATCTATCTCACTCGGGTGCACACGGCCGTGGAGGGGGACGCCGTCTTTCCCGAGATCGACTACGACGAGTGGTTCGATACATCGATCGAATCCCACGCACCCGATGAACGCAACGAGTTTCCGTACAGCTTCGAAGTGCTCGAGAGGCGCTAGGGATCCTCTGTGCTAGGACAGCGGCGGTAGCCGGGATTCAATCAGTTTCGTGGCCTCGGCGAAGTCCACCTCGTTCAGGGTTGTCGCGTTCCGCGTCAGTTCACCGAGAATCCCGCTCTGCGTCGCGCCTCTGTGCAGGGCGGTGCTGTAGGGAATTTCGTGGTGGAACATCACCATGGAATAGCGGGGAATGAAGCGGCCCGGAAAGCGTCGCTCGAGTTCGAGCGAGAGGGTCTTCTGGAGCTGGAACACCGGTTCGCGAACCGTGTCCCGCATTTCCTGGTAGTTTTCGATGGCCATCTTCGCGATGGCGTCGGTATCCGGCTTGCGGCGACTGGCATAGGCATCGCACGCCTCAGGCCACGGTAATACGGCCAGCAGTTCGTCCAGGATCGCGCAGTCCTCGAACGCGCAGTTCATGCCCTGGCCGTGGAAGGGCACGATGGCGTGTGCCGCGTCGCCCAGCAGGACGATGTGACCGTCTGCAGACCACTGCCCGCAGTACACCGTGCCCATGCGTCCCGTGGGATGGGCCGCGAACTCTTCCGCAAGGTCTGGCATCAGTTCGAGTGCGTCGGCGAAGTGCTCTTCGAAGAACCCGATCTGGCGACGCGCGTCGGCGAGGCTCTCGAAGCTCGTCGTGCCCGCATGCGGCAGGAACAGGGTTACCGTGAAGGTCCCATCGGTGTTCGGCAACGCAATGAGCATGAAATTGCCGCGCGGCCAGATGTGCAGCGCGCGCGGGTCGAACTGGTGGTTGCCGCTGGAATCGGCAGGCAACGTCAATTCCTTGTAGCCGTGCGCGAGCATTTCCTCCTTGACGTCGGTGGAGTACGCGGCAGCCATCGCGTGCCGGCATGGCGAGCCTGCGCCATCCGCGGCAATCACTCGCTCGAGCGGCAGGCGATAGACGTTTCCGGAAGGGGTATCCCGCATGCGGATCATGCGGTGCGCGAAATCCGGGCCCTGGCATTCCTGCGAGAAGCCGATCACCGCATTGGGCAGTCGGGACAGTTCATCGAGCAACACGCAGTTGAGCGCCGAGCGCGACACGGAGAAGATGGACTCGCGTTCGTTCTGCCCGTACGGGATGAATTGGGTTGCACCTGCAGTGTCATGCAGCATGCGCCCCGGCATTGGAATCAGCAGGGGCTCGACGGCAGCGAACACGCCCGCGGCCTTCAGCGCCGCGATGCCTCGATCCGCGAGGGCGAGGTTGATCGAGCGGCCGCCGGTGGTCGTGTCGATGCGCGGATCCGGGCGTCGCTCCAGCAGCAGCACCGGTACGTCGCGTCGCGCCAGCAGGATCGCCATCAGCGTGCCCGCGAGCCCGGCGCCGATGATCGTCACGACCGGGCGCGTGCCCGTTTCAGATGAAGTTGAAGCGGTTGTCATGGGTAAGTCCTGGCTCTATGCCGTCAGCAAGGCTTCAAGACCAGCGACGAACTCCCACGCTTCGATATAGGAATTGTAGAGCGGCACCGGTGTCGCACGGAGGACGTCCGGCTCCCGCAAGTCCGTGTAGAAGCCGCGGGTCTGCAGCCCGCCATGCAGTGACTTGAGGACGGCCGACGGGGCCCGGACCCTGAACGACACCTGCGAACCGCGCGCGGCGGGGGTCAGGATGTCGAGCCTCTGTCCAAGCTTTTCCCGCAACAGGAATTCCAGGTAGCCCGTGAGCTGCGTTGCCTTCGTCGCGCGGCGCTCGTTGCCTGCTGCATCGAAGATCTCCAACGAAGCAAGCAGGGGCGCCATTGCAAGAATGGGTGGATTCGAGAGCTGCCAGCCCTCGGCGCCGGGCAGAGCCTGAAAGTCCGGACCCATGCGGAAGCGTGTCTCCTTGTCGTGTCCCCACCAGCCCGCGAAGCGCGGCAAGGTCTCGTCCCGTGAATGGCGCTCGTGCACGAACGCACCGCCTATCGCGCCGGGTCCCCCGTTCAGATACTTGTAGCTGCACCACACCGCAAAATCGACGTTCCAGTCGTGCAGGGACAGCGGCACGTTGCCGATCGCATGAGCGAGGTCAAAGCCGACGACACAGCCTTTGGCTTGCGCAGCGCGTGTGATTGCCTGCATGTCGAAGCGCTGGCCCGTCAGGTACTGCACGCCCGGCAACAACACGGTGGCGATGGCTTCGCCTTCACGGTCGAGCAGCAACATCACGTCCTCTTCGCGAATGCGGTCTTCGCCCTCGCGGGGTCCGATTTCGAGCAGCGCATCGGCAGGGTCGAGGCCATGGGCCAGGATCTGCGAGACGGCCGCATAGCGGTCTGATGGAAAGGCGGGTCGCTCGATCAGCAGCTTGCGGCGGTTGCCTGCAGGCCGATAGAAGCTCACCAGCAGCAAATGCAGGTTCACGGTCAACGAGTTCATCGCCACGACCTCGAGCGGCAATGCGCCTGCGAGCCGCGCGAGCGGTGGCGTCAGCCGTTCGTGGTACGACAGCCACGGCCGGCGTCCGTTGAAGTGTCCCTCGACAGCAAGCCGCTGCCATTCCTCGAGCTCTTCGTTGACGTAGGTAACGGCACGTCGCGGTTCAAGGCCCAGCGAATGGCCGCAGAGATAGGCGACGTCAGAACCATCAGCACGCCTCGGCCGCAGGAATTCATGGCGAATCGCCTTGAGCGGGTCGGCGTCGTCGAGGGCGAGCGCGTGGGAGCGAAGCGCCAGGGTCGGTGTGTTCAAGATGGCACTGCCCTCAGCGGGTAAAGGATCGGCCGGCTGGGCGCCGCATCGCTCGCGAACGCAGCCATCTGCAGGTTGAGCAGGTACAGCCCGTCTGCGATCGCGTTGTCGATGTAGGCGAGTTCCGTGATGGTTGCCTCGGGCCGGGTCGCTGCCGCGAGATGCACCCCGGCGTCGGGGAGACCCCAGAAAATGCGGTGGCCACGCAGCAGCCCGCCGTCGACGGCACGATCAATGGAGGGCAGATCCACCACGAGATGGGTGCACCCTTGTTCGACCAGCCAGCGCATGGCATCGACGCTGAAATAGGGCGGCATGCCGGGTTCGAATGCGTAGTTGCGGGCCGTCTTGTCGAGGGAGTTGGGGAGCGTGCGGACGACGAGTGCATGGCAGTCGTGGGGCGCGTGCCCGGCCAGGGCGGTTTGCAGCGATGCAGCCGTGACGACACGGTCCTTCTGTGCAGTCGATGAACTCGATGCTCCATCGACCGCAGCGGTATCGATGGGCGTGACGCTGATGACACGCGCGATCAGGAAGGCTTCCCGTGCAGTGTCGTGAATGCTGACAGGCTCGAGGACGACGTGACCGATGCTTTCCGTATGGGTGCCGTTGCAGTGGGGTGTGAGGGAGTAGGTCGAGCAGCGGCAACTGCCGCCCTGCAATACGTCGCCTACAAAGGTGCCGCTGCGCAGTGCCGTGGCCGTTGCGGGCGGCGCGCCGTAGAACGACGGCTGGCTGCCGTCAAATTCAATCGCAATCGCAATGCTCATGGGCCGGGAGAGATCGGCGCGCCAGCGCTGGCCACCGGCTACCAGCTCGACGTGTTGAAGGGCCATCACTGCGGTGGCATGACGTGGCCGCAGTGCTTGCAGGTGCGATGCTGCGGCGAACCATAGAAGCGGTCGAACACCGGCGGCAGCTCGGTGACGATATTGCCGACGTGCAGATATTCCGCATACAACGGGTGCTGGCAACGTTCGCAATACCAGAGGAAGCCGTCCTTTTCCTCCGGGCGGCGCACGCGCTCGACCACCAGCCCGATCGAATGGGCGTATCGCTGTGGGGAGTGCGGCACATGAGCCGGGAGCAACAGGATGTCACCCGCCTGCATCGGGATATCCACGATGCGTCCGTCCTGCACGGTCCGAAGGACCATCTCGCCTTCCAGTTGGTAGAAGAACTCGTCGCCCGGATCGTCGTGGAAATCGGTGCGGGCATTGGGCCCCCCGACCACCATGATGATGAACTCCGATTCGCGAAACACCAGGCGGTTGCCGACCGGCGGCTTCAGGTCCTCGCGATGCCGATCGATCCACGCCGCAAAATTGAAGGCTTGCAGTGCTTGCATAGCGTTTGAGTATAAGCGAGCCTCGGCGCATGACGCAGCGTGACTTGCCCCGGGGCCGGAACGGCCGGGGCAGGAAACTGAAAGGAGGGTGGGATATGCGGTTCCAGACAGGGGTGTTCGCGATCGGGGGCGCGCTGGCGATGCTCGTTGGGGGCAGTGTCGCGGCGATGGAGCCGGTGTCGGTCCCGGTCCCGGTCCCGGAGCCGGTCGTCGCAACGTGGAAGCAAGCGCAAATCGACTTCACTTACATCGGCCGGACGAGCTTCTACACCTGTGATTCCCTGCGCGAGAAGGTCGCCCGCATCCTGCGGGCGGCAGGCGCACGCGATGATCTCGTCGTGAGCAGCTTCGGTTGCTTCGGACCCTCCGACTTCGACCGCTTCACGCGGGTGCGCATCAAGGCGTCAGTGCCCGTGGTCGCCGAGCCGGGCGGGCTCGCGCCCGAAGAGCGGAGCCGTCGGGAACTGGTATCCCGCGTCCGTGGCGAACAGCCCTCGGAGGAGGAACTGCTGGGCCAGTTCCCGGCCGCCTGGCAGACGGTGAAGTTTTCCGGGCGCAGCCGCATCGTGGACGATGGTGACTGTGAACTGCTCGAGCAGATGGCCTACAGCGTCTTCAAGCCGCTTGGTATCGAGGTCGTGCGGGGCAACAATCGCTGCGTTCCGGGTGTGGTGCGCTATGGCCAGCTCGACTTTCAGCTCAAGGCCTTGAAGGCCCTGCCCAAGCCTGACGACGCGAAGTAACGCCTTCAGTCCCCGGGTGACAGGCCCGACGAAGTGCAGGGCACGAATACCGGCGCTTGCTCCGCGTCGAGCCGCACGGCGCACAAGCTCCCGCCCCATACGCACCCGGTATCAATACCCAACACGCCATCGCCGGCGTACAGCCCCAACGCGGACCAGTGACCGAACAGGATCCTTGAGTTGGCAGTACGCCGCTCCGGGATGCGGAACCAGGGCACGAGATCAGCTGGAGCATCGGCCAAACTACCCTTGTATTTCAGGTCGAGGCGTCCGTCTGCATGGCAGAACCGCAGCCGTGTGAAGCAATTCGTGATGAATCGCAGCCGCTCTGATCCTGCGAGGTCGTCCGACCAGCGGTCAGGCCGATTACCGTACATGGCGGCGAAGAGCGCACGGGCGGAAGCTTCGTCGCGCAGGGTCGCTTCGAGTTCGCGCGCGCAGGCGGTTGCGGTGGCGAGGTTCCACTGCGGCGCAAGTCCGGCATGCACCATCGTCCAGCCGAGGCCTTCGTCGCTGTGGAGCAAGGGCCGGTGGCGCAGCCAGTCGAGGAGCTCTTCGCAATCCGGAGCAGACAGCACCGAGTCCAGCGTGTCGTCCGGTCTCAAGGCCGCGCGATCATTCGCGGCGGCGAGCAGGTGCAGGTCGTGATTGCCGAGCACCGTCGCGACGGCGTTGCCCAAGGCCTTCACACGCCTCAGCACATCGAGGGAGCGCGGGCCGCGATTGACGAGATCGCCCGTCAGCCAGAGCCGATCCCGCTGCGGATCGAACCTGAGCTGTTCGAGCAGCTTCCCGAATTCCTCATCGCAGCCCTGGATGTCGCCAACGGCGTAGACGGCCATGAGCGTTGTGACGCGGGCCTTAGTGCAGCAGTCCTGGAATGGCGAGTCGAAACGGCGCGATCTGCGCTTCGAACTCATGGCCGTCATCGGCCACCATCTGGTAGCTGCCCTGCATTGCGCCGACCGGCGTTTCAAGGATCGCACCGCTCGAATACCGGAAACCCTGCCCCGGGAGCAGGTAGGGCTGTTCACCCACGACGCCTTCGCCGCGCACTTCCTGCACCTTGCCGTTGGCGTCCGTAATGACCCAATGCCGCGTCAGCAGCCGCGCCGGCACCTGGCCTTCATTGCGGATGGTGATCGTGTACGAAAAGACATACCGGCTCTCATCCGGCCTCGACTGGTCGTCGACGTAGGTTGTGGCGACATCCACCTCGATGCGGTGGCGGCTCGTGCGGGACTTGGGAACGGATTCAACGGTGTTCATCGCTGTCCATTCTATCCGCAAATGGCTATCCGGAAGCGCCTGCCGTGTTCGCGAGAGCCGCGAACTGTGCCGGCGACAGCACCTCCGCCCGGAGTCCCGGGTCGATCCCGGCCGCAGCGAACCCCGCTTCATCCACGAAGGCCTTGAGGGAGTTTCGCAAGGTCTTGCGTCGCTGCCCGAACGCCGCAGCGACGACGCCGGCAAATCGCCCGGGTTGCCCAAGGGCGAATGCCGGTTCGGCGCGCGGGTGCAATCGGACATACGTCGACATGACATTGGGAGGAGGCTTGAACGCACCCGGACCGATATCGAACAGCGGATGCACTTCGACCCACGGGGCGAGCATCACGGAGAGCCGGCCATAGGCCTCGTCGCCTGCGCCGGCGGCCATGCGATCGACGACTTCCTTCTGCAGCATGAAGTGCATGTCCTCGATGTGCTCGCGCACCCCGATCAACTTGAACAGCAGTGGGGTCGAGATGTTGTAGGGCAGGTTACCGACGATCCGGAGCTTTTTGGGATCGTTGCCGCGCAGCGCTGCGAAATCGAACTTGAGCACATCGCCGCCGTGGATGCGCAGCTCCCCGTCCGGGCGCGGCGCCGCCTCCAGGGCGGCAATCGCGTCGCGATCGATTTCGATGACGTCGAGCGACCCGTGGCGCGCCAGCAGCGGCCAGGTCAGCGCCCCGAGACCCGGCCCGATCTCGACCATGCGATCGCCCGGTTGTGGGTCGATGGCGGCAACGATGTTGGCTATGATCTCGCGATCGTGCAGGAAGTGTTGCCCGAACCGCTTGCGGTGAACGTGCTTCGCGGTGGTCATGTGGAACCTGTGGCCTGCGCCAATCTGGCGAGGCGCTTCTTTGCGAGGTCGATGCCGAGATCGAGCGCGGCAGCGAGACTGCCACCATCCGCCTTCCCGCTGCCGGCCAGGTCGAGCGCGGTGCCGTGATCGACAGAGGTTCTCACCAGCGGCAGCCCGAGGGTCACGTTGACCGCCTGGCCGAAGCCCGCATGCTTGAGCACCGGCAACCCCTGGTCGTGGTACATCGCAAGCACCGCATCTGCGTGGGCGAGCATGGATGGGATGAACGCGGTATCGGCAGGCACCGGACCGGTGAGTGCGAGTCCCCGCGCCTTGAGTGCCTCGATGACCGGCGCGATGACGTCGATCTCCTCCCGACCGAGATGCCCCGATTCGCCCGCGTGCGGGTTGAGTCCGCAGACCAGGATGCGGGGTCGCGAGAAGCCGAACTGCTCCTTCAGGCTGCGGTCCAGGATGGTGATGACCTGCTCCAGCGACTTGCGTGTGATGGCGGCGCTGACTTCCGCCAGGGGCAGGTGCGTAGTGGCCAACGCGACGCGGAGCGTTCCTGCCACCAGCATCATAACGGGATAGGAACCTCCCGTCCGATCCGCGAGGTATTCAGTGTGCCCGGAGAAGGCGATCCCGGCGTCATTGATGATGCCCTTGTGGGCCGGGGCCGTGACCATGGCGGAAAACTCGCCCCGAAGGCAGCCGTCTGCCGCCTTGTCGAGCAGTTCCAGGACGTAACGCGCGTTGCCCTTGTCGAGCACGCCGGTCTTCACAGGCACTGCCGTGTTCACGGGCAGAACAGTGAGGTTGCCGGGGACATGGGGCATGGCCGGGCGATCGGGCACGTAGGTCCGGGTGCGCAGCTCGCGCCCGAGTTGGCGTGCGCGTTCGGCAAGCAGCGCCGGATCGCCGGCGACGATGAGTTCACAGCTCCAGTGCCTTCCCGCGACGTCGATACAGAGGTCCGGGCCGATGCCGGCCGGCTCGCCCGACGTGAGGATGATGCGCGGAACCATGAAGTGCGCGGCCGGGTTGCTCCTCACATCTTCAATTCGACGAAGGCCTCGTCACGCAGGCGGCGCAGCCACAGCTCCGTTTCCTCTTCTGCCTTGGATTCGCGCAACGCGGCAAACGCGCGATTGCGGCGAACGTCGTCAGTGGTGTCGTGCATGCGGCGACCGAGCAGCTGCACGATGTGCCAGCCGTACTGGGTCTTGAACGGCTCACTGATTTCGCTTTCCTTCAAGGCATCGATTGAACGCTCGAATTCGGGCACGAAGGAACCGGGGCCGGCCCAGCCGAGGTCGCCACCTTCCACGGCGGAACCCTTGTCGGCGGAAGTGACCGCCGCGATGGCGGCAAAGTCCTCGTGCTGATCGACGATGCGGGTGCGGATCGCCTTCAGCTTCTGCTGCACGGTGCTGTCGTCCTCCAGATCATTTGTCTGGACCAGGATGTGGCGCGCATGCACCTGCGATTCCACGGCCTGCTGCACGCCGCCGCGCACTTCAAGCAGCTTGAAGATGTGGAAGCCGCTGGGGGTCCGCAGTGGTTCGGTCACATCGCCTGGCTTCATGCCGGGAATGGAATCCACGACGACGGACGGCAGCTGCGATCCGGGTCGCCAGCCGAGCGCGCCGCCCTGCACATTGGTGCCGCTGTCGGAATAGGCGACGGCGAGCTGCGCAAAGTCTTCGCCACCCGTGGCCTTCGCGAAGACTTCCTTTGCGCGAGCCTCGCGCGCGGCGAGTTCGTCGCTGGACGCGGAAACTGGCACCGACACCAGGATGTGAGCCAGGTTGTACTCCGACGCCTGGTCGATGCCGCTTTTCTGCTTGGCCAGGAACTGCTCCAGTTCCCGTGGGGAGATGTTGATCCGCTGCAACACGTCGCGCTGGCGCAGGATCTGCAGCTGCAGCTCGCGGCGGATGGAGTCGCGGTAGTCGCGATAGTCGAGGCCCTGCGCTTCGAGAGCGCGGGGCAGGTCCGCGAAGGCGATATTGTTGCGGGTGGCGACATCGTTCAACGCGTTGTTCAGCATCTCGTCCGGCACATTGACGCCAAGGCGCATGGCACGCTGGATCTGGATCTCCTCGACGATCAGCCGTTCGAGCACCTGCTTGCGCAGGATAGCGGGAGGCGGCAGTTCCGTCTTTTGCTCGCGCAGTCGCCGGGTGATGCTGGCGATCTCGGTTTCCAGCTGGCTGGTCAGGACGACGCCTTCGTTCACAACGGCAGCAATGCCATCGAGTAGCTCGCCGCTCCCCTGGGGCGACGGGCTGGCCGGCGATGTCCCCGAGGCCGCCGGTGCGGGTGCAGCTGCCTGGGCCTGGCTGCCCTGGGCGGCAAGGAGGACGCAGGCGAGGGCAGCAAGAATCGGGTGTTTCATAACGTAAGGAAGGCTCTTAACGGGGCGTTGCGGGCGGCAGAACCGAGTATCCCCGAATGGATCGTTCGAGGAAAGCATCGACCCCAGGTACGAGGCTTGCCAGCCCGTTAAGTTCCAACTGGAGCTGCACGTCGGAGTCCGTCTCGCCGGTCCGGCTGCTGACGTACTTGCGCGCCACGATCCGGGCCTTCCAGCAGCAGGAGCGATACTCAAGGCCGGCGAACTGGTTGATGGTGGACGAATCCTTGACGGAGTACGTCATGCCGCCATAGGTGGTCCAGGTGTCCGTAACCGGCCAGGCGACCGACGCATCCCATTGTTCCAGGCTGCCGCGACGAAAGCGGTAGCCCAGATTGGCTACCTTGTTGTAGGAAGGGGCGTACTGCAGCCGTGCATCGCCCTTTTCGCTGCGGGTCTCGTGTGGATCCCACTGGACGCCGATGCGGGCATTCCAGTTCTTGAACGCGGAGACCTCCATCTGCCCAAGCATGTTGGAAGACTTGTAGCCGAGTGCGGGTTCGTTGGGCAGCACGACGCGCGGGGCGTCGAAGTAATACGCCTGGCCCGCCGTGGCGCTCAAGTACTGCCGGCCGCTCTCGCGGTCGAGCAGGCGCGTCGTGAATCCGACGCCCAGCTGGTTGGCATCGCCCAGCCGGTCCGGCCCCACGTAGCGGTTGTCGCGGTACAGCTGGACCAGGTTGAGGTCGGGTTCGCCGGTATCGAAGACCGGCAGCGCGGTCTGGTCGCGGTACGGCACGTACAGGTAAAGAACCCGCGGCTCGAATGTCTGCACGCGTTGCTGCCGGGACCCGGAAAATCGTTCGAACGTGAGCCCCGCATCGAGGCTCGCGATCGGCGCGGACCGCGACGGTGACGTATCGGCGCCTGGGGCCGTGTGGTTCAGGTCGTAGGTGGTATAGCGCCAGCTCACCGCAGGTTCGATGAAGGCGCCGGCGCTTTGCAGCGGCAGTTTGAGTCCGGGATGGAAATCGAACCGCGAGCCGGTGAGGCTGCTGCTGTCGCGCTGGAAGTAGGTGTATTCCGTATCGACGCCGGCATCCAGTCCAAGCAGCGCGGACGGAAACTGGCCGGTGATGCTGATCTGGGGCAGCAGGGTATACGGGCGGTCGATGCCGTCGACGGGCTGGATCGTCTGGAAGTTCTGCACGCGGCCCGTCATCGCCCAGTGCGGGTCGAGATAGCTGAGCTCGGCGGAGCGGCCGAGGTACACGACGCTCGTGCCTTCGGGGCCCTCTCCGAAATCTTCGAACCAGTCGCGGTCGCTCGCGTTGGCAGCCGATGCGGTGAAGCGCAGCCGCGAGTTGAAGTCGGTCTCGTCGAACAGCCGCACGAGGTTCCGGCCGCTGCCATAGGCGGTATCGTGCGGCAGGTATTCGGCTGTGACGTTGCCGCGGCTGCGGTGGGTCAGGAAGCGGACATCGGTGAGCAGGTCGAGGCCGCGCTGCGTGTACCAGGTCCCCGTGAACGTGGCGTCATAGTTGGGCGCGATGTTACAGTACCAGGGCACCTGGAGCCCAAGGCCGCTCCGTGACGAATTCGCCAGGGTGGGACACAGGAAGCCGCTCTTGCGCTGGTCCCCCACGGGAAAGGAAATGAACGGCGTATAGAGGATCGGGATGCCCTTGAAATCGAGGCGCACATTGCGGCCTGTCCCAAGCCCGGCGCCGGGATTGATGTCGATGTCGGCAGCCCGCAGCACCCAGTCCTCGTTGCCCGTCGGGCACGTTGTGTACACGACGCCCGAGAGTTGCAGCAAACCCTGGCGATTGACCTTGATCTTATCGGCCGAGCCGCGGGCGGGACGGGTCGGCAGGTCGAATTCGGCCCCCTCGAAGCTCGCTTCGCCGGCAGTAGCCACGTTCGCGCTCTTGCCCTTGATGCGCATCTCGGGGTCGCGGTAGGTCACCGAGCCCGACACGGCAAAGGTCTGGTCCTCGGCATTGAACGTCGCATTCTCCGCGCTCAAGGTCCGGTCGCCCTGGCGGATGCGCACCTTGCCCTTCAGGACCGCGTCGCCCGCACGACTCACTTCCGCGCCTTCACTTGTGATCTGGATCGGCTCGTCACCCGGTGTGGCAGCGGGTGTCAAAGCGGGTGTCGAGGCGTCGTCGGCAGGATCGGACAGGTTGGGGGCGGGGCAGGACTGGGCCAGCACCAGTGCAGGACAAGCCGTGAGCAGCATCGGCAGGACGGCCTTGAGGAGGGGAATCCTCCGCTTCAATTGGGCCGCCGCGGGAAGATGGAGGGCATTTTGCGCATAGGCCCTGATTATAATGATAAGCAGACCGTTCCGTTGTTTCCGTCACCGGGTGCCATGCACGAGTCGCCGCCGCCGGCGGGCGTTACACCCGCTGCAGTTTGAGGAGTGCACGTTCTCTTGGGTTCCACAGATCACAGCCCCGGCGGTGAGACCGCTGCGCCTCCTGCTTCGTCTGACCCGCGTCTCGACCTGCTGAAACGCTGGGTGGCGGGGATTTCCGGCGAAAGCCGCCTGGACATTGCGCCTGCTTCGGCGGATGCGAGCTTCAGGCGCTATTTCCGTGTGACGCTGGGGGGAGAGACGCGCATCGTCATGGATGCGCCTCCCGACAAGGAAGATGTGGAACCGTTCATTCGCGTCGCCGACATGCTCGGTGCCATCGGCGTCAACGCACCTCATATCCTCGAACGCAATCTCGAAGACGGGTTCCTGCTGCTCACCGATCTGGGCGGCCGCACGTACCTCAAGGACCTCGAACTCGGGCTCGACGTCGACGCGCTCTATGGGGATGCGATGGCCGCACTCGTGCGGATCCAGGCGGGAGGCGGGCAGTACGGCCCGCAGCTGCCGCCCTATGACCAGGCGTTGCTGTTGCGCGAGATGCACCTGTTCCCCGACTGGTTTCTGGACCGGCACCTGGGGCTGGCCCTGGATGCAGCAGCAGGCGCGACGCTGCGTGCGGGGTTTGCATTGCTTGCGGCGGAAGCCCTCGCACAGCCTCGCACCTTCGTGCATCGCGACTATCACTCGCGGAACCTGATGATCGCCACGCAGGCGAAATTCGGCAGGAACCCGGGCATCCTCGATTTCCAGGACGCGGTATTCGGTCCCATCACGTACGACCTCGTCTCGTTGCTGCGTGACTGCTACGTCGCCTGGCCACAGGAGCGGGTGACAACCTGGGTGGAGCAGTATCGCCAGATGGCGCGCGACGCCGGTCTCGACGCCGGCAAGGACAGCGAGACATTTGTTCGTTGGTTCGACTGGATGGGCGTGCAGCGCCACCTGAAAGCCATCGGCATCTTTGCCCGGCTGTGGCATCGCGACGGCAAGCCCGGGTACCTGGGCGACATCCCGCGCACGCTCGGGTACGTGGTCGACGTCACGCGGCGCTATCCGGAACTGGCCGCGTTCAACCAGTTGCTGGAGGGTCGCATTCTCCCGGCGCTGGCCGCGGTCAAAGCATGAGTGGCAAGCCGCGGCCGGCGACGGAGATTCGGCACGCAATGATCCTGGCCGCAGGCCGTGGCGAACGCATGCGCCCGCTTACCGACGACCGGCCGAAGCCGCTGCTTCAAGTGGCGGGCAAGTCGCTGATCGAATACCACCTCGAAGCCGTCAGCCGCGCGGGAATCCGCGACGTCGTGATCAATACCGCATGGCAGGGGCAGAAGCTTCGCGAAGCGCTGGGAGCCGGCGAGCGCTACGGCGTCGCGATCCACTACAGCGACGAGGGATCGAGCGCGCTCGAAACGGGCGGTGGCATCTTCAAGGCACTGCCGTTTCTCGCACCGGGGCCCTTTCTCGTCATCAACGGCGACATCTGGACAGACTGGAGACTCGGCAGCCGCTTTGCACTTGGGGCCGAGGACCTTTGCCATCTGGTGCTGGTGCCGAATCCCGAGCATCACCCCAAGGGGGATTTCTGCCTGGCTGGTGATCGGGTCACCGCAGGCGACGCGACCCGGTTTACTTTTTCGGGCATCGGCGTGTATCGGGAAGCGTTCTTCGCCGGGTGCCAGCCGGGGGCTTTTCCGCTGTTGCCGTTGTTCAGGCGCGCCCTTGCTGCCGGCCGTGCGAGCGGGGAAGTGCATCGCGGCCGATGGTTCGATATCGGCACGCCAGCAAGGCTCCAGACGCTGGACGCCTTGTTGCGGACGACGGCGTCATCCTGACGCAATGGGCGGGTGCCATTCCGCCCTTGGCCAATCGGTGGTTTCTTGACAAACCTTTTCCGGCGGTTGCTCACGGAGGCCTCCGGCACTGCCTATACTTTCACCGCAGCAAGCAAGCCGCCGGAACGCCAGACCAGGATGCCAGGTTCAATGAGTGACACGAATTCCGAGAGTGCAGGTGGACGTCGCGGGTTGCCGCGGTGGCTGGTTGCAAGTGCGGTCGCTGTCGTTGTTGCCGCTGGCCTCGGTTATTGGTGGCTCAATCGCGGGTCCTCGGGCGCGCTCGACGACTTGCTGACTGCGCAGGTCGGGCGCGGCGACATCGAGAGTTCGGTGACGGCGCTCGGCAACCTGCAACCGCGCGACTATGTGGACGTGGGCGCCCAGGTGTCGGGCCAGCTCAAGAAGCTGCACGTTGCGATCGGCGATACCGTCAAGCAGGACGCGCTGGTCGCGGAGATCGACGCCGTCGTGCTGTCCGCGAAAGTGGAATCGACCAAGGCGCAGCTGGTCGCCCAGCGCGCTCAGCTGATCGATCGCGAGGCGCAGGTGGTGCTCGCGGAAGACAAGTACCAGCGCCAGGTGCAGCTCAAGGCCAACGACGCCACCAGCGAAGAGGCGTTCCAGAGTGCCAGGCAGGCGTTTGATTCGGCCAAGGCGCAGGTCAATGTCTTGAGGGCCCAGATCCAGCAGACCGAGTCGACGTTGAAGGGCGATACCGCGACGCTCGGTTACAGCCGGATTTTTGCGCCGCTGGCGGGCACGGTCGTGTCCATTACGGCTCGCGAAGGCCAGACCCTGAACGCCAACCAGGTGGCGCCCATCGTCCTGCGCATCGCGGACCTCTCGACGATGACCGTGTGGACCCAGGTCTCGGAGGCCGACATCCCGAAGCTCCGCGAAGGCATGGACGCCTATTTCACGACGCTCGGTAATCCCGACCGCCGCTGGGCCGGCAAGCTGCGGCAGGTCCTGCCCACACCCGAACTCAATAACAACGTCGTGCTCTATACAGCGCTGTTCGACGTCGAGAATCCGGATGGCGAACTCAAGACGCAGATGAGTGCGCAGGTATTCTTCGTCATCGACTCCGTCATCGACGTGGTCAGCGTTCCGGCGTCAGCCCTGCATGCGTGGGTGCCCCCGGAGGGAGAAGCCGGCAAGCAGGAGGCGGTGTCGGGAGAGGCGCCGACGCCAGGAGCCATGGCTGAGGCAGGGGCTCCTCCGGGTCCGCCGGGCGCAGGCGCCAACGGCACTCGACCCAGTCGCGAGGAGTTTGCCAAGATGCGCCGCGAAGGCCGATTGCCACAGGGAATGGGACGCGGGCAGGGCGGTAACCGCAATGGCGGTGGCAGGCGCCCGAGAGTCCAGGCCGTCACCGTTGTGAATGAGGACGGCGAGCAGCAGGAGCGCCGCGTCGTGGTCGCGCTGTCCAATCGCGTGGTCGCGCAGGTGCTCGAAGGCCTCGAGCCCGGGGAGACAGTCATCACCGGCAAGCGCTCGGCCACCCGTCCCAACCAGGGCAACGGCGGCCCGCAGCGGGGAGTCGGCGGCCCGCCCGGCGGATTTGGCGGAGGCTTCAGGGGATTCTGATGAGCGCCGCACTGGAAATGCCGGAACACACTGCCGGGGAGGCCGCGCAGCCGCTGATCGAACTGGTCGGCATCAGCAAGACGTATTCCACCGGCGAGGTGCAGGTGAACGCGTTGCGTGGCGTGTCTTTGCGGGTGTTTCCTGGCGAGTTCGTGGCGCTGATGGGTGCATCGGGTTCGGGGAAGTCCACCCTCATGAATATCCTCGGCTGCCTCGATCGGCCGACGGCGGGCGAGTACCGCTTTGCTGGCAGGGATGTGGCCCGGCTGACACCGGACGAGCTCGCACAGCTGCGACGGGAGGCGTTCGGGTTCGTGTTCCAGGGGTACAACCTGATCGGCACGTCGACCGCCGTGGAGAATGTGGAGATTCCCGCGACCTATGCCGGCGTGGCCCCCCGCAATCGCCGGACCCGCGCCGAGACGCTGCTCGGAACACTCGGCCTTGGCGACCGCCTCGACCATCGCCCGAACCAGCTATCGGGTGGGCAGCAGCAGCGGGTGTCCATTGCCCGAGCCTTGATGAACGGTGGGCAGGTCATCCTGGCCGATGAGCCGACCGGCGCACTCGACAGCCGCAGCGGGGCCGAAGTCATGTCCCTGCTGCAGGACCTGGCCGAACGGGGCCACACGGTCCTGTTGATCACGCACGACCGCGAAGTCGCTGCCCATGCCGACCGGATCATCGAGATCAAGGACGGATCGATCATCGCCGACAGCGGCGGTGGCCAGCCGAAGCCGCGAGTGCCGGTGGCAAGGGGCGGGACGGCAGCGGTCGTCGATGCACCCTGGGCGGGCTCGGCCAGCCAGAATCGAACGCATTCGGCATCGCCGATCGCAGGTGGGTTCGAAGCACTCCGGATGGCAGTCCGCTCGCTCAAGGCCAACTTGTTGCGGACAGTGTTGACGCTGCTCGGCATCGTCATCGGCGTGGGTTCCGTGATCGCGATGCTGGCCATCGGCGAGGGGGCCGCACAGCAAGTGGTCGATCGCATCGGCCGCATGGGCAGCAACCTGCTGGTCGTTCGTGCCGGCACGCCAAGCCAGCGCGGTCCGCGTTCGGGTGCGACCACGCTGATGCTCGCCGATGTCGAGGAGCTCAAGCGCGTGGACAACGTGCTGGCAGCCGTGCCTGAATCCCAAGGCAATGTCACGGTCCGCTCCGGCAGCCTCGACGTCCGCACGCAGGTAACGGCGACGTCACCCGACTACCCGCTTACCCGTGATTGGCCCGTGGCCAGCGGCGTATTCTTCGAGGATGAGGATCAGAGGAACTACGCGACCGTGGCCGTGCTGGGCCAGACGGTCGTGAACAACATGTTCCCGGATGGCGAGGATCCGATCGGGCGCTACGTCCTCCTCGACAATGTGCCGTTCCTGGTGATCGGCGTGATGTCATCCAAGGGCGCCACCCAGTTCGGGCAGGACTCGGACGACGCGGTGTTCGTCCCCGTCACGACGGGCGGCTTGCGCCTCTTCGGCCAGAGATACCTGCGCTCGGTCACCGTGGCCGTGAAGGACCTCGACCTGATCGATGGCACGCAGGAGAAGGTGAGCGACCTGCTGGCCGGGCGCCACGGGCAACAGGACTTCCAGATCACGAACATGGTGTCGCTCATTGAAACGGTGTCCGCGACGCAGAACACCCTCACTGCGTTGCTCGGGTCCATTGCGGCGATTTCCCTGCTGGTGGGCGGGATCGGCGTGATGAACATCATGCTCGTCAGCGTGACCGAGCGGACCCGCGAAATCGGCATCCGGATGGCGACCGGCGCCCGCACTCGCGATGTCCTCAGGCAGTTCCTGACCGAGGCAACGGTGGTGTGCGCCATGGGCGGGATGATCGGCGTGCTGATCGGCCTCGCAACGGGATATGCGCTGACCCGCTTCGGGATGCCAGTGAAGTTCACGGCCTCGCCGATGATCCTGGCGTTCTGCTGCGCGGTTGCGACCGGCGTCGTGTTCGGTTTCGCCCCGGCGCTGAAGGCTGCACGCCTTGATCCGGTCGTTGCCCTGTCGAGCAAATGAACATGCGCATTCGTTCCCGGGTGGCGCTCACCGAACCGTTGTCCACCCTGAAAGTGACCGAACGCCTTCCTCCGCTGATGGTGCTGCTGGTCGCCTGCCTGGCGGCCGCGTGCGTCCCGCTGCCTTCGCGTGATGATGCAGCCGTCAGCATTCCGGCGAGCTGGGATCTTCCGGTGCCGGGGAGTGCCGACGTGTGGCCGGCGAGCGATTGGTGGCACGGCTTTGCGAGTCCCGAGCTCGACACGCTGATCACTACGGCACGGCAGAACAATCTCGACCTGTCGGCCGCTGCGGCGCGCCTCATCCAGGCACAGGGTCAGGCCCGGATCGCAGGGGTCAGCCTGTTGCCCACACTGGACGGCAGCATCGGGACGTCGCGGACAGGCATTGCGGTAAGCAACCGGTCCGAGAGCACGTCGTTCAATGCGTCCTTGAGCGCGAGCTACGAGCTCGATTTCTGGGGTGCGAACCGGGCCGACGTGCTGGCGGCGCAGGCGGCGTTGCGCAGCAGCCGGTATGACCGCGAGACGGTGGCCCTGACCGTGACGACGGGAGTTGCGAATACGTACCTGCAAGTCCTGTCGCTGCGCGAACGGATCGCCACCGCCCGCCAGAACCTCGAGATCGCGGAGCGCGTACTTAACATTGTGCAGGCCCGGGTGCGGGGCGGGGCCGCCACGAGACTCGATCTCGCCCAGCAATTGGGCACGGTGGCCGGGCAACGCGCCGCCATCCCTCCGCTCGAACAACAGGAGCGGGATGCCCAGACGGCGCTGGCGATCCTGCTTGGACGCCTGCCGCAGGGATTCTCCGTCCAGGGCGCGTCGCTCGACGTCATCCGGATTCCAGCAGTGGCGCCTGGGTTGCCCTCAGACTTGCTGATGCGGCGCCCCGATCTGCGTCGCGCCGAGTCGCAGCTGGATGCCGCGGACGCCAATGTGGCTGGGGCGCGCGCAGCACTGTTCCCGAGCGTGCGATTGACTGCCGGAAGCGGCGTCCAGAGCAGCGTGTTCTCCACCTTGTTCGACGAGAGCCCCGGATTCAGCCTCGGGGTGTCCCTCGCAAGGACCTTGTTCGATTCCGGGCGTCTCGGCGCCCAGCGCAACGTGGCCGAGGCGCGCCGGGTCGAGATCATCCAAGCGTACCGTACGACGGTGATTTCGGCCTTTGCCGACGTCGACAAGGCGCTCGGCAGCGTGGACAGCATTACACAGCAGCAGGAACAGCAATCCATCCAGCTTGAGCAGGCCCGCATCGCGCTCGACGTTGCCGAGATCCGTTACCGCGCTGGTGCGGTGGACCTGCTGACGCTGCTCGATGCGCAACGCACGCTCTACTCCGCGCAGGACCAGAGCCGCCAGCTTAAGCTGTCCCGACTGCAGGCCGTGGTCACACTCTTCCGAGTGATGGGCGGCGGCTGGCAGGACTCTGCGAGCCCCCTGTAAAAGCAGGCTTCCCCTGATGCCCACGGCCGTTGGGCAGAAGATCCCGGAATCGAGGCTGTGGCGCGCGGTGGCCCAACAGCGTGGGGTAGCCCCGCATTGAGTCAAATGGGTGATCGCCGAGGGCCTCTTGAGTGAGTCCAGCCAACAGCCGCAACGCCCGATGTGCGGCTGTCTGCGAGGCGGGCTCACTATGACGCAGCGCGGCATCCGCAATGATTCACTTCTTTTCAGTTGGTTGAGACCCAGAGGGCGAGAAAAATCAGCACTCATATCGCGCAGCCTCGTTGCACCAATGACGATCACCATCGCGCGCAATGCAGGGGGTATCGGCGCAAACCTGAACGACGCGCCGCGCTCGGCCTGTTTACGCGCGTTCATGCTGCATTGCGGTGGGACGCTGCCACGAGCAACATGAATTTGCGGTTCTCACTGCGCAGTTGCCCGCGCACGAAACGCTATCCGGCAAGCATGGAACGAGCATTTTCGGTCTGCGGTGCGGTGACCAAAGACGCGCCAGCGGTTGGTGTAGGCAGCGCAACTGCCGGAAAATTTTGCAGGGCATCAGTCCGGTCAATACGCACTCAAAGTGGACAAAAAAAAAGCACCTGCCCAAAAGGCTTTTCTCCCTATACAATCCGCGCCGCAAGCGGGGTGAGTCGAGTCGATCGTTGCATTGACGCAGCGTTGACGGCGGATGCAGGATCCAGAATTTTGGGTCGAACACTTGCCCTCGATGCGTGATTGTTTCCAGACGAGAAAATGCTATTCTTGGAAACGATCGATCAGGCAAAATAGCCAACCCGGGCGACCGTCGTCAGGGACAGATTTTCGAGATTCACTCTTCTTAATACGCGAGACAGAGGCGGGATTAGCATGGTATTGAATGAAGACACTGGCTTTTTTACGCGGCGAAGCCTCCTCTTCTTCGTCATTATCGGCGTCCATGTGGCGCTCGTATGGGCCCTGAATGCCGGCCTGTCGAGCAAGCTCGTTCAGTTGCTCGGTGGCCCGATGGAGACGACCCTCATCGAAGAAGTGCAGACGGATGAGCCGCCGCCGCCGCCGCCGCCTGCCCCGGATATCGATGCGCCTCCGCCGTTCGTCCCGGCTCCCGAAGTTTCGATCAGTCTTGCGCCTGAAACGACGACGACCGCGATTCAAGCCACGACGACTCGTCCGCCGCCCGCTGCTCCGCCTCCGGCACCCGCTGCCCGCGCACCTGTCGTGGTGCTGCCGAAGCAGGATCCGCGTCGTGGCATCACCCAACCCGAGTATCCGCCAGCCTCGCGTCGCGCGGGTGAAGCAGGTACGGTGCAGCTCCGGATTTTCGTGCTCGAGAATGGCCGGGTCCGTGAGGCCCAGGTGTCGCAGACGAGCGGATTCCCAAGGCTGGACGAGGCTGCGGTTCGCGAGGCAACCCGCGCATGGCGATTCGTTCCGGGCACACAGGACGGCAAGCCCGCCGGCATGTGGCATGAAATCAAGGTCACGTTCCGGTTGACGGACTGAACCCGTACGGAAGATGAAGAAGAGGATCGGCGCGGTCGCACAGTGGCTGTCGCCGTTCCCCGGACGATCCGGTTTGAGTAACTGTTGATAACTATTAACCAGTAACTTTCGTTGTAAGAGCTTGCAGAGGACACAATTTCCATGGCACCCGAGAACACCACAACAGTCGAAAATCCCTATGGCTTGGAAGCGCTTTGGTCGCAGGGAGACTTCGTTGCGAAAGGCACCCTTGTCATCCTCGTGATCATGTCGCTGGTGTCTTGGTACATCATCTTCACGAAGCTCTGGGATCAGCGTCGCCTGACGAAGCAGTACATGCAGACCCAGAAGAACTTCTGGAACGTCACCAACCTGAAGGACGGCCTTTCGAAGCTGACCGGCAAGGGCCACATCTTCCGCGGCATCGTCGAGGACGGACTGAAGGCTGCCGAACACCACGAAGGCCGCCTGACGGACCAGATCCCGCTGCACGAGTGGATCACCGTTTCGCTGTCGCGTTCGGTTGATCAGGTCAACAGCTACGTGAAGAGCGGCCTGCCCTTCCTGGCATCCGTCGGTTCCACTTCGCCTTTCGTCGGATTGTTCGGCACCGTGTGGGGTATCTATAACGCCCTCATCGCGATCGGCTTGGCCGGTCAGGCATCGATCGACAAGGTGGCAGGCCCCGTCGGTGAAGCCTTGATCATGACCGCCATCGGTCTGTTCGTCGCCGTTCCGGCCGTGCTGGGTTACAACTGGCTGCTGTCGCGCAACAAGACGATCCTCGAGAATGTGAACTACTTCGCCTCCGACGTGCATTCGTATCTGGTCAGCGGTGCGCGCATGGAAGCGACGGCTGGCAAGACTGCTCCGGTTGCCGCGCCTGTCGTCAAGAAGTAACCCCACACATCAGGTTCTGGAGTAATTTCTTATGAGCATGAGCGCTGGAAGCGAGGGTGGCGAGGAAGAGGCCATCTCGACCATCAATACGACACCGCTCGTCGACGTGATGCTGGTGCTGTTGATCATCTTCCTGATCACGGTGCCGGTCATCACCAAGACGGTTCCGCTGGAGTTGCCGCATGCGGTCAACATTCCAACGGAGACGAAGCCAGAGAACATTACGATCGCCATCGACAAGGACGGCAAGATCTTCTGGAATCTGACCGAGATGGCTTCATCGGAAGCATTGCTGGAAGAGGCAAAGAAGATTGCCGTAGTCGTGCCGCAACCCGAGGTGCATATCCGCGCCGACAAGGAAGTGCGCTATGAGTACGTCGGTCGGGCCATCGTTCTGGTGCAGCGAGCTGGCATCCTGAAGGTCGGATTCATCACTGAACCGCCTGCCAGGGGCACGGCGCGCCGCTAACGTCGGTTTGTAGGAGCAAGTATCATGGGTATGAGCGCGGGATCGGCGGATGGCGAGCCGATGATGGAAATCAACACGACGCCGTTGATCGACGTCATGTTGGTGTTGCTGATCATGTTCATCATCACGATTCCCGTGATGACGCATGCCGTGAAGCTGGATATGCCCCAGAAGACGCCGCCGACGGACAATCCGGTCACGCCGGAAGTCATCGAGATCGAAATCGATTTCGACGGCACGATCCTCTGGAACGGCACCCCTTCGACGCAGAGTCAGGTGGAGGGATACTTCCGGTCGGAGTCTCAGAAGAGCCCGGTGCCGGAACTCCACGTTCGACCCAATCGTCGAGCCAAGTACGACGTGGTTGCCAATGTGCTCGCTTCGGCGCAGCGCAACGGCATCACCAAGATTGGCTTCGTGGGGAACGAACAGTTCATGTAGAGGTCTGGTGTAACGAAGCGTCTCGGGTTTCCCCGGGACGCTTCGTTACTTTTATTTTCAGCCGCAGATTGAGGCGACTATGAGAACAGTACGAGCATTGACTCTGGGAATCAGCCTGGCACTGGGGAGTGGCTTGGCCACCGCCACATTGTTGCCAACGCTTGCTGTGGCAGCCGATGCCGCCCCGTCGATCGGTCCGAAGGTCGGCAAGCCGATGAAGGCTGCCCAGGACGCGATGAAGGCAAAGAACTGGGCCGAAGCCCTTGCCAAGGTCAAGGAGGCACAGGCGATCGAGGGCAAGAGCGCCTTCGAGGAATACCAGATCAATGAATTTCTGGGCTTCATCCTGATCAACCAGAAGGACTATGCCGGCGCCGCCGCAGCCTTCGAGAAGAACATCACTTCCGGACAGGTGCCTGCCGCGGAACTGAACAACAAGCTTAAGACGGTTGCCCAGCTGACCTTCCAGACGAAGCAGTATCCCAAGGCAATCGATTACACGTCCCGTTACCTGAAGGCAGTGCCGGGCGAGCCCGACATGCAGATGCTGCTGGCGCAGGGGTACTACCTCCAGAAGAACTACAAGAGCGCGAGTGAAGCCGCATTGCCTGCCATCGTTGCTTCCGAGCGTGCTGGCAAGAAGCCTGACGAAAACTGGCTGCTGCTGATGATGCGCTCGAACTACGAGCTGAACGACAACGCTGGCATCCAGACGTCTCTCGAGAAGCTGGTCCGTCACTATCCGAAGCCCGACTATTGGGATGGCTTGCTGTCCACCATGGCGAAGACGGGTGAGCGCAATGACCGCCTGACGCTGGGCATCTATCGCTTGCGCCTTGAAACCGGCACGCTCAAGCGCGCTGATGACTACATTGAAATGGGCCAGCTCGCGATCGATGCGGGTGTCCCGGGCGAAGCGCAGCAGGTTGTTGAAGCCGGCTTTGCCAACAAGCTCCTTGATGTTCCCGAGAGCAAGGCTCGCAACGAACGTCTGCTGGCTTCCGCCAAGAAGCTGGCTGAGGCTGACAAGGCCACCATCGCAAATGAAGCCAAGGCAGCGCAGACTGCGCCTACGGGTCAGGCAGATGTGGGCGTCGGCCAGGCTTTCCTGAGCTACGGTCAGTATGACCAGGCCATCGAAGCGCTGGATCGGGGCATCAAGAAGGGCAGCGTGAAGCTCCCTGAAGAAGCGCAGATCAGCCTTGGCATCGCCTACCTGAAGAAGGGCCAGAAGGCCCAGGCGCAGTCGGCTTTCAAAGCGGTGGCTGGTGACTCGCCTTGGGCCCGCCTGGCTGGCCTGTGGGCATTGCGCGCTTCCTGATCGCTGATCTGATCACTTTCAGTTCGGTCTTTTGAGAAGGCTCGCGTCTGGCTTCACCGCCGCGCGGGCCTTTTCCTTTTGAGGTTCCCGAATGAGTGAATTCAAGGGCATTCCAATCATCGATTCCCGGACTGCCGGGGCCCGCCAGGTGGCCATCCAGAGTGGAGCCAAGTACCAGACTCCCCAGGGGTTCACGGCCATCAAAGACGGTGTGAAGTCGTCCTCCAGTGCCGCGGCTTTCGTGCCGGGGCGAAAGCCGGAATGGTTGCGGGCCCAGCTACCCGTCGGACAGCGTTACGACGCCGTGCGCTCCGTCGTTCATGAGCATCGCCTTGCCACCGTCTGCGAGGAGGCCAAGTGCCCGAACATCGGCGAGTGCTGGAACGCCGGGACCGCAACGCTGATGCTGATGGGGGCAGTGTGCACCCGCGCCTGCCGTTTCTGTGCCGTTGACACCGGGAATCCCCGCGGCTGGCTCGATCAGGACGAGCCCCTCAATACGGGGAAAGCGGTTGCATTGATGCGGCTCAAGTATGTCGTGCTGACGTCGGTCAATCGTGACGACCTGGCCGATGGCGGTGCTGCCCACTTCGCGGCATGTGTCCGCGAGATCAAGGCGCTCAATCCGGATACCGCCGTGGAAGCCCTGACTCCCGATTTCCAGGGCGTGCAGGCAGATGTCGAAACCGTTGTGGACAGCGGCCTTGATGTGTTCGCACAGAATGTCGAAACGGTTCGGCGACTGACGCACCCGGTTCGGGATCCCCGGGCCAGCTATGAGCAGACGCTTGCCGTGCTGGCGCATGCCAAGCGCCATCGGCCGGAAGTGCTGACCAAGACCAGCCTCATGCTCGGGCTAGGTGAAACGGATGCCGAGATTTCGCAAGCGATGGACGACCTTCGTGCGGTGGGCGTGGATATCCTGACACTGGGGCAGTACCTGCAGCCCACGGTCAATCATTTGGGCGTCGAGCGTTGGGTCACCCCGCAGGAATTCGAGCAGTATCGTCAGTGGGGCCTTGAGAAGGGCTTCCGTGAATGCGTATCGGGCCCCCTCGTCCGCTCCAGCTATCGGGCCGAACAGGCGCTCACTGGAAACAATGTGGGTCTCCCGGTGAGTGGCCGGTGATCGGTGAGCGGCGGCCGGTTTCAGCAAGCAGTTCATGGTTCACCCGGGATTCACGAGTTGCGCAGACTAGCCAGCAGATGGACGACATTCCCGTTTCCAGCGCCGACCACCAAACACCGGACACCGAGCGCTTGCCGCCGGCGCCTGTGCTCCGCTGGCTGGGGCGTGTTCCCTACGAGCCCACCTGGCGCTCCATGCAGGAGCTCAATCGCACCCGCACGGCGGACACGCGCGATGAGATCTGGTTTCTGGAGCATGACCCCGTCTTTACGCTCGGCCTGAACGGCCGGCGTGAGCATGTGCTGGCAGCCGGCGACATACCTGTCATCAATACTGATCGCGGTGGGCAGGTGACGTATCACGGCCCCGGCCAACTCGTGGTGTATCCGTTGCTCGACCTGGCCCGATACCAGTTCACGGTGCGCGAACTGGTGCTGTGGCTGGAAAACGCGACAATTGCGGCCGCCGGCCGCTTTGGGATCACTGCCGCCGGGCGTCGCGATGCGCCTGGCGTGTACGTCGACGGAGCGAAGCTCGCGAGCTTGGGGCTGCGCATCCGCCAAGGCGGGTCCTATCACGGGCTGGCCCTCAACGTAGCGCTCGACCTCGAGCCGTTCCAGCGCATCAATCCGTGCGGCTACGCCGGCTTGCAAGTCACGCAGCTCAGCACATTGGGAGGCCCCGGCGACCTCAAGACGGTGGCCCGCGTGATCGCCGAGGAATTGGTCGCGGGTCTCGGCGTCGCGAACAGCAGCGTCGCCACCGCGAGCATCGACGGGTTGTAGCCCGCTGCTGCGATCGGGGGAGCCCCAGAGCCTAAAGGACGATCAGCACGTGTTCACAGGACGTGAGCTCGCGGTACAGATCGTCGAGCTGGGACTTGCTGGTGGCGCGGATCGTGTAGGTGAGCCCCAGATAGTTCCCGTCGCGGCTGGGCCGTTCCTCGATTGCCGATGCATCGACTTCACCCGCGTGCTTGCTGATGATGCCGACCACGAGGCTGCGGAAATCATCCGTCGGGCGGCCCATGATCTTGAGCGGAAAGTCGCATGGAAACACGAACAGCGTTTCTGACGTCATTGCGGCGCAGTCCCGGAAGGCGAATTCGGCAGTAGCTGAAGGCGCCGCCGAAGATCATCGAAGGCCAGTGACATTTTTGCCCACAGCGGCCCAGGCTGCCCCGTGCCCACCGGCACGCCATCCAGCAACGTGACCGGCAGGACGTCACGGGTGGCCGCGGCGATCCAGATTTCGTTCGCGCGCCGCAGCTCGGCCACCGAAATCGGTTCCACCTGGCAATCGAATGCGTCCCTCGCGAGCTCCAGCACCACATCCCGAGTCGTGCCCGGCAATAGATGGTGACCGTTGGGCGGCGTTTTCAGCACCCCGTCGATCACCGCAAACACGGACGTGGAAGCGCCTTCCAGCACGTTGCCGTCGTGCACGATGATGGCTTCGTTCGCGCCTGCGTCCTCGGCGCTTTGCTTGATGAGGACGTTGGCCAAAAGCGCAATCGACTTGATGTCGCAGCGACCCCAGCGGAAGTCCTCGACCGTGATCGCACGAAGGCCCTGCTCGCGAATGGCATTCGTCAGCACGGGAAGCGGCGAGGCCATGCCAAAGACGGTGGGCGTCACCTTCGCCGGGAACGCATGGTTGCGGCCGTATTCCATGCCGCGTGTTACCTGGATGTAGATATACATATCGCCGCCGCCGTTGCGGGCCACAAGCTCGTCGAGCAGGGCCTGCCATTCTGCATGTGTATGCGGCGACGGCAGCCGGATCTCTTTCAGGCTGCGGTCCAGCCGGTCAAAGTGCTCCTTGAAACGGAACGGGTGACCCGCGAATACCGGCAACACTTCATACACACCGTCTGCGAACAGGAAGCCACGATCGAGCGGCGAGATCCGCGCGTCGGCCAGCGGCTCGAACGAGCCGTTGAGGTAGCAGATGGGCAGGGGAACGGCCATGTATCAGGGTTCTGTGAGCGTTAAATCGAGGGACGTCGCAGCAACGATGCAGACGGGACTACTCCAGCCACATCCGTGCGCTGTCTGAGAGGCGGCCGAAGAAGCCGGTTTCCGCCACGTCGGCAGTGGGAAACAGGGGCCAACTGCCGAGCTCCTTGCCATCGAGCGACAAGCGGAGACGACCCACTTCGCGGTCGCTCGAGAGCGGCGCCGTCAGCGAAGGCGGCACTTCAACCGTCGACTTGATGTTCCCGATCTGGCCGCGAGGTACCGTCAGCATTACCTCGGACGCGGGCGCCAGCTGCACCGACCTGGCTTCACCCTTCCACACCTTGATGGTCATCAACGCTTCGCCAGCGCCATTGAAGCGGTGCGACTCGAAGAAGCCGAAGCCGTAGTTGAGCAGCGCCGCACTGCCGTCCTCGCGGGCCTTGATCGACGGCGAGCCCATGATGACGGCGACCACGCGCATGCCGTTGCGTTGCGCCGATGTCACGAGACAGTAGCCCGCTGCTTCCGTGTGGCCCGTCTTCAGGCCGTCCACCGTGGGATCCCGCGCCAGCAGGCCGTTGCGATTGTGCTGCTTGATCCCGTTGTAGGTGAACTCGCGTTCCGAGAAGTAGTGGTAGTACTGCGGGAAATCGCGCACCAGCGCCTGCGCAAGCAGGCTCATGTCCTTTGGCGTCGTGTATTCGTTGGGGGAGGGCAGGCCCGTGGCGTTCTCGTAGTTCGTGCCCGTCATGCCGAGGCGCTTGGCGTAGGCGTTCATCAACTGCGCAAACGCTTCTTCAGTGCCGGCGACCCGTTCGGCCAACGCAATGCTGGCGTCATTGCCTGACTGGATGATCATGCCCTTGAGCAGGATATCGACAGGGACCTGCGAGCCGATCGGCATGAAGCTGGTGGAGCCGTCGGTGCCGGCACCGCCCACCCGCCACGCATGCTCCGAGATCAGCGCCATGTCGTCGAGCTGCATCTTTCCGGCGCGCAGTGCATCGAAGACGGCATACGCCGTCATCAGCTTCGTGAGGCTGGCCGGCTCCATGCGCTCGTTCTCGTTGGCTGCTGCCAGTGTCTGGCCGCTGCCGAACTCGATCAGCACGAAGCCCCGACCGTCGACGCGCGGCGGCGGCGGAATCGGCGTAGCCGGAGGCGCAGGCATGCCAGGCGGCGTCGTTGCTGCTGCGGTCGTCGTTGCCGAGGGTGGGGTGGCGGATGCGGCGTCTGGGCCCGCGAGTTCCTCTTTGCCGCAGGCCGCGATCATGAGTGACAGCCCTGTCAGCAATACGAAACGATGCATCATCTTTGGCAAACCTCTTGTTCACGCTCGCGCCGCTGCGTCAGCAGGCTGCGACGGCGGGATGGGGCGGAATTCTACCGTTGCGCAGGTGGCAAATGTAGGCTTTGCAGCGTTGCGGCGCCGTGATGGACAGTGGCCTAAGTGTCCTGGTTCCAACTCACTCGGCTGCGAGTCGCGCATCGTCGATGCCGAGCTTCTTGAGCCCGGCAACGGCCCGGTCGAAATCGTCAACCGTCGGGACTGGTCCGATGCGTACGCGAAACAGGGCTCGCCCATTCACGGCGTCTTGCCGCACGAACGCCGTGTCGTAGCCTTCCGCTTTCAGGCGGGCGACCATTCGGGCCGCGTTGGCTTCGGTGCCAAACGCGCCGGCCTGGACGAACAGGCGCGTGGCGGGTGCGGTTGCGGGGGAGCGATTGTCGGCTGCTTGCGTCAAGGCCTGCACTTCCACGAGTGCCGTCCCGTCCTGCAGCATGTCGAGCTTGGCAGCGGCGGTATACGATAGATCGATGATGCGGCCGTCCTTGAATGGCCCCCGGTCGTTCACGCGCACGACCACCGACTTGCCGTTGCGCAGGTTCGTTACGCGCACGAAGGTGGGGAGCGGCAGGGCCTTGTGTGCGGCCGTCATGCCATACATGTCATAGGCTTCGCCATTCGATGTCTTTTCGGCGTGGAACCCCGGCCCATACCAGGAGGCGACGCCGCGTTCGAGGTAACCCTCCGCCGTGCTCATGACGAAGTAGCGCTTGCCAAGCACATCGTAGAAGGATGGGTTGCCAAGCGCGGAGCGTGGCTCGACGCGGGGGACGGGATCGGGAACGCTGGTGACGTCGACAGGCGGTTTCGGTAGCGGCGTTGGCACAAGCCGCTCTGGCGTGCCGACGCAGCCGGCAAGGATCAGCGCCGTGACGGTTGCTGCCGAGCTGCGGATTGCGCAGCTAGTGGGCATCTTTGACCTGGCTAGCAATGGCCTGGCCGAGGTCGTAGACCGTCATTGCATAGAGCGGGCTGCGGTTGTACCGAGTGATGACAAAGAAATTGTTGAAGCCCACGCGATACTCGGGCCCGTTGCGACCCTCGCCCACGATCAGCAAGGCCGGGGAGCCGGGCGGCAAGTCGATCTCGAATTCCACGCCCTTGGCCTTCAGGGACTCGATGGTCTCGTTCAATTCGATGCCCAACGTGAACTGCGAGAGATCGGGGTTCTTCAGCGTGGCGGGGACGGAGACGGGTTCACCCGTGCGCCAGCCGTGGTCCTTGAAATAATTGGCGATGCTGCCGATCACGTCGTCCCAGCTTGACCACAGGTCGCGATGCCCGTCGGCGTCGGCATCGACCGCCCACTTGCGATAGCTTGTCGGCATGAACTGTGGCGCACCCATGGCGCCCGCATATGAGCCGGTTGCCTTGAGCGGATCGACCGACTCCTCGCGGATCAGCAACAGGAATTGCTCGAGTTCGCCCCGGAAGAACGGGCTACGCGGCGGATAGTCGAAAGCCAGTGTCGACAGCGCGTCGATGACGCGGTATCGGCCGGTGATCTCGCCGAAGGACGTTTCCACGCCAAGGATGCCGACGGCGATCTGTGCGGGCAGCCCCGCAGCGGTTATCGCAGCCAGCCGATCATGATGCTGCTTCCAGAACGCGATCCCCTTCTGGATGCGCTGGGCCGTCAGGAAGCGTTCGCGGTATTCGAACCACGGAATGGTGCGTTCGGCCGGGCGGCTGATCGCGTCCAGGATGGCCTGTTTGCGCTCGACGGAGGCGAACAGGCGGTTCAGTTCCGCCCCGCTCATGCCGTGCTTCGCGACCATCTCGTCGATGAACACCCGCACGTCCGGCCGCGCCGTGTCGAGCGCGAACAGGGGCGAGGCAAACAGCGTGGCCGCTACAGCCAAGGCGAGTCGGTGGAGGGCGGTCATAGCTCACGGCTGCGCAGGGATCTGCGCGTATGGACGGCCATGAGAATACCGAATCCCGCCATGAGGGTCACCATCGATGTCCCGCCGTAACTCACCAGGGGCAACGGCACGCCGACCACGGGCAGCAAGCCTGTGACCATGCCGGTGTTCACGAAGACGTAGACGAAGAAGGTCGCACTCAGGCTGCCGGCCACGAGGCGCCCGAAGGTGTCCTGCGCGGTGGCAGCCATGTACAGGCCGCGGACGATGACGAACAGGTACATCAGCAGCAGTGTCGTGAGGCCGATGAGGCCCCATTCCTCGCCGATCACGGCGAAGATGAAGTCGGTGGAACGCTCGGGCAGGAACTCGAGCTGCGCCTGGCTGCCGTTCATGTAGCCCTTGCCGAACACGCCGCCCGATCCGATGGCGATCTGCGACTGGATGATGTGATAGCCGGACCCGAGCGGGTCGCTCTGCGGGTTCAGGAAGGTCAGCACGCGCTGCCGCTGGTAGTCGTGCATGAAGAAGCTCCACAGCACCGGCACGCTGCCCACGACCAGTGCGCCGACGCCGACGATGTAACGGAACTGCAGGCCGGCGAGCAGGATGACGAGCGCACCTGAGACAGCGACCAGCATGGCCGTACCGAGGTCGGGCTGCTCCATGATGATGGCAGTCGGTACCGCGATGGCGAGCCCAAGGACAACCACTGTCGGGAACGATGGCGGCAGGGGCCTCTCATGCAGATACCAGGCGCAGAACAGCGGCATCGCGATCTTCATGATCTCGGCGGGCTGGAACCGGATGATCCCGAGATCGAGCCAGCGCTGCGCGCCCTTGCCGATATCGCCCACGCCCATGACGATCAGCAGCAGAAGCAGGCCGAGGCCGTACAGCCACGGCGCGATCATGCGCAGGAAGCGGGGGGGGACTTGGGCGAAGGTGATCAGCGCCGCGAGTGCGAGGACCACGCGGCCACCCTGACGCAGGAACATGCCGACGTCTTCGCCGGCCGCGCTGTAGATGATACCGAGCCCGGTCGCGCAGATCGCGAGCAGCCCCGCGAACAGGGCGCCATCGAGATGCAGGGCCGATAGCAGCCGCGCCGTCAGCGTCAGCGTGCGATGGGTGGAGCTGTCGAAGTTGGCCGACATGACGGGGCCTCTAGTCCCCGCGTGGGGTGGCAACAGGAGTGGGCGCGCGCTTGGCTTCCTGCGCAGCGAGTTCTTCGGGCGTCAGCAGGTAGGCATCCAGAAGCTTGCGCGCGATGGGCGCGGCGAAGGCGGAACCGCCGCCCGGGGCGTTCTCGACGATGATGGCGACCACGATCTTCGGCATCGGCGCGTCGGCGGGTGCGAAGGCGACGAAAAGGGCGTGGTCGCGCAAGCGCTCGGCCAGTTCGCCTGCCTTGCGGATGCGTTCATTGGAAGCGACGGAGAACACCTGTGCCGTGCCGCTCTTGCCTGCGATCAGGTAGGGTGACTTGGCCGCTGCGCCGCGCGCAGTACCGTAGGGTGCGTTGGCCACATCGATCATCCCGCCGATCGCGATTTCCCAGCCGGCCGGATCGGCCAGCAGTACCGGCGACAGCGTGATGGGCGGCAGCTCGCGGGTCTGGCCCGTGACCGCGTCGCGAATGCCCTTCACCAGCCGTGGCTGGAAACGCTGGCCGCGGGAGGCCACCGTTGAAATCGCACTGGCCAGCTGCAATGGGGTCGCCAACATCTGTCCCTGGCCGATGCCGACGCTGATGGTGTCGCCGGGGAACCAGACCTGCTGTTCCTTCTGGCGATAAGCGCGTTTTTTCCATTCCGTCGACGGCACGATGCCGCTGCGCTCACCGTCGATATCGATGCCGGTCGGCGCGCCGAGGCCGAACTTCGAGACGAACGCGGCCATCCGGTCGATCCCCATCAAGCGGGCGATATCGAAGAAGTACACGTCGCATGAGGTGGCGATCGCCTTGCGCATGTTGACCGTGCCGTGGCCTTCCGGCTTCCAGTCGCGGCGGACTCGCCCGTAGCCCGGCGACGACCAGCGACCGGCACAGAAGTGGGTCTGCTCGGGGGTCACGACGCCATACTCGAGGGCCGCGAGGGCAAACAGTGGCTTGACCGTCGACCCGGGCGGATAAGTGCCCCGCAGCGCGCGGTTCAGCAGCGGACGGTTGACGTCGGTGATCAGCGCGTTGTATTCACCAACGGCGAGGCCGCGGGTGAAGACGTTGGGATCGAACGCCGGCGTGCTGGCGAGCGCGAGCACGTCGCCGTTCGACGGATCGAGTGCCACGACTGCGCCGCGGTTGGTGCCGAGCGCGGTTTCGGCCACCTTCTGCAGTCTGGTGTCGAGCGTCAGCAGCAGGTCGTTGCCGGCGGTGGGTTCCTTGCGGCTCAGTTCCGGGACCGTCAACCCCAGGCGTTCGACGCGGCGGCCTTGTGCGTTGACGAGGATCTGCTGAAAGCCGCTCTTGCCGTGCAGTTCCGTCTCGTACGTGCCTTCGATGCCGAGCTTGCCGATCAGCGTCGTGCCGGCGTAGTCCGTCTCTTCGATCTTCGCCTTGTCCTCTTCGCTGATCGCCGCGACGTAACCGAGTGCGTGCACGGCACTGCCTCTTGCGGGGTAGAAACGGGTGAGCCGCGGCTGGATCTCGACGCCGGGGAAGTCCTGGCGTCGCACGGCAAAGCGAGCGAGTTCCTCTTCGGTCAGCTGCAGGCGGACGGGGATGGCTTCAAAGCTGCGCCGGGCGCGAATCACGCGGTGCAGGCGGGCAATGTCGTCGGGGTGCAGCAGGCCGATGTCGACGAGCCCTTGCAGAGTCGTGTCGACATCCGGCACCTGCTCGCGGATGAGTTCCAGCTGGTAGGTCGGCTGGTTCGTCGCGAGCGTGACGCCATTGCGGTCGAGGATCAGGCCGCGGTTCGGCGGAATCGGCTCGATACGGATGCGGTTGCCTTGCGAGAGGTCGGCGAAATAGTCGTGGCGCATCACCTGCAGGTAGGTGAGGCGTCCGATGAGGATGGCGAAACACACCGCGACGACGGCGCCGGCGATGACCGTGCGCCGCGTGAACACGCGCCCTTCGGCGTGGTGGTCCTTGATGCGGCGGGTACGGGTCATCAGCGTGAGAACCGGCGGTTCAGCGTGTCCATCACGGAGGTGATCAGCGGCCAGATGGCTGCGCCGGCGATCGCCGGAATCCAGCGGCGCCAGGTCATGACGGCCTGGCCTGTCATGCCGTCGATCCAGAAGATGAGGAACTGGTAGATCAGCAGCATCAGCAAGACGACAAACGCCTGCTGCCAGATCGGGAAGATGCGCATCCGCAGCTGCAGCCGGTGCGTGAGGAAGCCGACGAGCAGGAATGCGAGGGCATGCTCGCCGAGGACGGTGCCGCTGACGACGTCGATCACCATGCCGCAGAGCCAGGCGAACAACAGCCCCGCAATCCGCGGGGTGGCCAGTGACCAGTAGATCACGACGAGCAGCAGCCAGTCCGGACGCAACCAGCCGATGGGCGTCGGGACCGGCACGATCGTCAGGATCAGCGCCAGTACGGCCGTGGCCAGCACGCGTCCAAAGCCACCGCGCGATTCGTGCATCATGGCGTGGGCTTCGTCGTCGCCGGGGGGGCGCTGTCCAGGCTCGGCACCGGCTCCGACCAGATCAGCAGCACTTCGCGATCCCGATCGAGCTTGGCCAGCGGCTTCGCCTCGACGATCGCAAATGTTTCCGCAGCGTCGCGTTCCACCTTCGTGATCTCGGCCACCGGATAGCCGGCAGGAAAGATGCCGCCCAAGCCTGACGTAATGAGCAGGTCACCGACCTTCACGTCTGAATCCACCGTCAGGAACGGCAGTGTGAGCTTGGCAATCTCGCCCGTACCGACGGCGATGGTACGCAGGCCGTTGCGGTTCACCTGCACCGGGGTGGCATGCTCGGAGTCCGTGATCAGGATGACTTGCGCGGCGCCCAGGCCCGCGCGGTCCACTTGTCCGAAAACACCGTCTGCCGCGAGAACGGCCTGTCCCTTGTAGACGCTGGCGTTGGCGCCCTTGTTGATGAGGACGCGGTGGCGGAACGGATCGAGGTCGACGCGCAGGATCTCCGCGACCAGCGAGCGATCGGCAATCCCGGTGGACGCGCTGCGCAGGTCGCGCAGCTGGCGGTTTTCCTGGGTGAGGGACTCGAGGCGCTGCAGCCGCAGGTTCGCTACGCGCAGTTCGCCCGCAAGCTTGCCGCTTTGCTCCCGCAGGCGGGAGCGGTCCGCGAAGCTCGATCCCACCCAGTCCCACGCGTTGAACGGCACGTCGACGACGCGAAACACCGGGTACACGCTGCTCAACAGCCACTGCCGCACCGAGTCGAGGGCGCCCTGCCGGTGGTCGAGCACCATGATGCCGACGGAGATGAGCGCGAGAAAGAAGAACCGTGCGCCCAGGCTTGGGCCGCGGCCGATGATAGGACGGCTGTCGGAACTCAGCGTGGCCACTGGCCCCCGCGCTTACTCAAGGTTGAACAGGCCCGGGCCGTGCTCGTCGATCAGCTCCAGCATGCGGCCACCGCCGCGGGCAACACAGGTCAGTGGGTCTTCGGAGACCACGACCGGCAGCCCGGTTTCCTCCATGAGCAGCTTGTCGATATCGCGGAGCAGGGCGCCACCGCCCGTCAGGACGATGCCGCGCTCGGCTACGTCGGCGCCGAGTTCCGGCGGCGTCTGTTCGAGGGCGACCTTCACCGCGCCAACGATGCCGGCGAGCGGCTCCTGCAGCGCTTCGAGGATTTCGTTCGAGTTGAGCGTGAAGCTGCGTGGCACGCCTTCGGACAAGTTGCGGCCCTTGACCGAGATTTCGCGCACTTGCTGGCCGGGGTAAGCCGAGCCGATCTCGATCTTGACGCGCTCCGCGGTCGCCTCGCCGATCAGGATGCCGTAGTTGCGGCGGACGTAATTGATGATGGCGTCGTCGAAGCGGTCGCCGCCGATACGGACCGACGAGGCGTACACGATGCCGTTCAGCGAGATCACGGCGACTTCCGATGTGCCGCCGCCGATGTCGAGGACCATCGAGCCGCGAGCCTCATGCACGGGCAGGCCGGCACCAACGGCGGCCGCCATAGGCTCTTCGATCAGGCGGACCCAGCGGGCGCCGGCGCCTTCGGCCGACTCCTGGATCGCGCGGCGTTCGACCTGCGTCGAGCCGTACGGCACGCAGATGAGCACGCGGGGGCTCGGGCGGATCATGCGGTTGCCGTGCACCTTGTCGATGAAGTACTGCAGCATCTTCTCGGTGACGGTGAAGTCGGCGATGACGCCGTCCTTCATCGGGCGGATGGCCGTGATATGCCCGGGTGTGCGGCCCAGCATGTTCTTGGCTTCCTGGCCGACGGCTTCGATCTTCTTGCCGGCGCGGCCCGGCTGTTCGCGGATGGCGACCACGGACGGCTCGTTCAGGACGATGCCGCGGCCACGGACGTAGATCAGGGTGTTGGCGGTGCCTAAGTCGATAGAGAGGTCATTGGAGAAATAACCCCTTAGATTTTTGAACATGGGTGAGGTGCGTGATCGTCCAGAAAATGGAGGCGCAAAAAAGTTGCGCTACTCTAACAACCGCTAGATCAAAAGCCAAGCCAAGGTGTATGATTGCACGCGCTTTTTTTCAAGTGTTTTCGCTTCACTCGCGGCTGCCTGCCGTGCCTTAACGGACAACGCCCAGATGAGTCTGACCCGAGACGATGTCCTCGATATCGCACGCCTTGCCCGGCTTGCCATCACGCCGGCGGAGATGCCAGGCCTGAGCGACAGCCTGCCCAAGATCCTGACCTTCGTGGAGCAGCTGAGCGCGGCTCAGACAGCCGACGTCGAGCCCATGGCCCACCCGCTTGATGGCCAGAGCCAGCGTCTGCGTTCGGATACGGTGTCCGAGACCGACGCCCACGAGCGTTATCAGCAGAACGCAGCCCGTGTCGAGGCCAGCCTGTACCTCGTTCCCAAGGTAATCGAATAAAGAATGCATACCCTGACGCTTGCCGGGATCAGCGCTGGCATCAAGGCCCGGCGCTTTTCGAGCGTGGAAGTCACGCAACACTTTCTCGGCCGCATCGAACGGCTGAATCCCGCCCTCAATGCCTTTATCACCGTCACCGCGGACCAGGCGCTGGCCCAGGCGGCCGCGGCGGACCAGGTCGTGGCGGCCGGCAAGGGCGGCCCGCTCACCGGCGTGCCCATCGCCCACAAGGACATCTTCTGCACCGACGGCGTGCTCACAACCTGCGCATCGAAGATGCTCTCCAACTTCGTGTCGCCGTATGACGCCACTGTCGTTCGCAAGCTGAAAGAGGCTGGCGTCGTCATGCTCGGCAAGACCAACATGGACGAGTTCGCCATGGGCTCGTCCAACGAGACCAGCTGGTACGGCCCGGTCAAGAACCCCTGGGACCTCTCCCGCGTACCCGGCGGGTCCTCAGGCGGTTCAGCCGCGGCGGTCGCCGCCCGCATTGCGCCGGCAGCGACCGGAACGGACACGGGCGGGTCGATTCGCCAGCCGGCGGCGCTCACGGCGTTGACCGGCATCAAGCCCACGTACGGCCGGGTGTCGCGCTACGGCATGATCGCCTATGCGTCGAGCCTGGATCAGGGCGGCGTGCTGACGCTGAACGCCGAAGACGCCGCGCTGTTGCTTGGCGCCATGTCCGGCTTTGACGAGAGGGATTCGACGAGCGTCGACTTGGCCGTACCCGACTACACGGCCACGCTCAACCAGCCCCTGAAGGGGATCAAGGTGGGCATCCTGAAGGAATTCTTCGGCAAAGGCCTCGAGGCCACCACCGAATCCCTCGTGCGAGATGCCCTGGAGGTGTACGAGCGGCTGGGCGCGACGCTGGTCGAGGTCAGCCTGCCGAACCTGCCGCTGTCGGTGCCGACGTACTACGTGGTCGCGCCGGCGGAATGCTCGTCGAACCTGTCCCGCTTCGACGGCGTGCGTTTCGGCTACAGCTGCGCCGAGCCTAAGGACCTGCTCGACCTCTACACGCGATCACGAGGCGAAGGCTTTGGTGCCGAGGTGAAGCGCCGGATCATGACGGGCACCTACGTGTTGTCGGCGGGCTACTACGACGCTTACTACATCAAGGCGCAGAAGGTCCGGCAACTCATCAGCGACGATTTCAAGCGGGCCTTCGCCCAGGTGGACCTGTTGGTCGGTCCGACCGCGCCCACCACCGCTTTCGAGCTCGGTGCGAAGGTCGACGATCCCATCACGATGTACCTGAACGACATCTACACGATCGGTGCGAACCTTGCGGGCCTGCCGGCGATGTCGATTCCCTGCGGCTTTGTGGAAGGCTTGCCCGTCGGCCTGCAGCTCATCGGCCCGCACTTCGCGGAAGCGAAGCTGCTGAATGCCGCACACCAGTACCAGCAGCAGACGGAATGGCATCGGCGCATCCCGGCGGGATACGCCTGATGCCATCGATGGTGATCGGTGATCGGTGGACGGTGGTCGGACAGGGATCTGCTTCTCTGTGCTGCCTTCACCGGTCACCAGACACCGGCCACTCGCCACTCTGCATCCGACACCGGCCACTCGGCACTCTTCATCGGTCATGAATATGGAATGGGAAACGGTCATCGGTCTTGAGATCCATGCGCAGCTAGCCACGCGCAGCAAGATCTTTTCCGGCTCCGCGACGGCGTATGGCGCCGAGCCCAACACGCAGGCCAACCTGGTGGATCTGGGTTATCCCGGCGTGCTGCCTGTGCTGAATCGCGAAGTGGTGCGCATGGCGGTCAAGTTCGGTCTCGCCGTCGGTGCCACGGTCGCGAAGCGCTCGGTTTTTGCTCGCAAGAACTACTTCTATCCGGACCTGCCGAAGGGCTACCAGATCAGCCAGTACGAGCTGCCGATCGTGCAACTCGGCAAGCTCGAGATCGTCCTCGACGACGGCGCGCGCAAGACCGTCGGCATCACTCGCGCTCATCTCGAGGAAGACGCGGGCAAGTCGCTGCATGAGAATTTCCAGGGCTATTCAGGCATCGACCTGAATCGCGCCGGCACGCCGCTGCTCGAGATCGTGTCGGAGCCCGACATGCGCTCGGCCAAGGAAGCCGTGGCCTACATGAAGCGCATCCACACGCTGGTGCGCTACCTCGAGATCTGCGACGGCAACATGCAAGAAGGCTCGTTCCGCTGCGACGCGAACGTGTCCGTGCGGCAGAAGGGCCAGGAGAAATTAGGCACGCGCTGCGAAATCAAGAACCTCAATTCGTTCCGCTTCATCGAGAAGGCGATCAACCACGAAGTGGCGCGCCAGATCGACGTGATCGAGGGCGGCGGCAAGATCCGCCAGGAAACGCGCTTGTACGATCCGGACAAGGACGAGACGCGGCCGCTGCGGTCGAAGGAAGAGGCCAACGATTACCGGTATTTCCCGGATCCGGATCTGCTGCCGGTCATCATCGAGCAGTCGTTCATTGACCAAGTCCGCGCGACGTTGCCTGAACTGCCGGACCAGAAAGCAGCCCGGTTCGTCGAGCAGCACGGACTGTCGCCTTACGACGCCGGCACGCTCTCCGCCAGCCGTGAAGTGGGGGACTACTACGAGGCGGTGGTTGCGGCGCTCGGGGCTGCCCACGCAAAGCTTGCTGCCAACTGGGTAATGGGCGACCTCTCGGCCTCGCTCAACAACGACGGTCTCGAGATCAGCGGATCGCGGATCGGCGCGGCCGGACTCGCTGCACTGCTGGCCCGCATCGTGGACGAGACCATTTCCGGCAAGATCGCCAAGGAAGTGTTCGAAGCCATGTGGGCCGACGGCCAGTCTGCGGACGCCATCATCGAGGCCCGTGGCCTCAAGCAGATCACCGACGCCGGCGCCATCGAGAAGGTCATCGACGAAGTCATCGCCGCGAATCCGAAGCAGCTCGCGGACTATCGCGCAGGCCGAGACAAGCTGTTCGGCTTCTTCGTCGGCCAGGTGATGAAGGTCAGCGGCGGCAAGGCGAATCCCGCCCAGGTCAACGACCTGCTGAAGAAAAAGCTGCAAGGCCAAGGGAGCCTCTGATTAACCTGTGCGCACTCGCGACGGCGAGCCATTTCGCTCAGGGCGAGGCGCGACGACCGCTGTGTACTCGATGTACTCAAGGGAGGAGCAACACTGCCCTGAGCGAAATGGATCCCGTCCCGAGCAATGAATAAATAGCATTCAATGGGTTGCGCCTCTAATCCTCTGCTGCGTCGTTACGGACCTTGTCAATATTCCCGATATTGCCTGCGGCCCGATGCCTCGCAGCAGAGGATTGGAGACGCAACGCGAGCGCGTATAGGTTAATCAGAGGCTCCCTAGTGCAAGATCGCGACTCGCTGCATCAGTTCCTGTTCGAACAGTTCCCCGTTCGCGGCCACATCGTGCATCTCGATGCCACATGGGCGGCACTGCTCGAGCATCGCACCTATCCGGCCGAAATTCGCGACACGCTGGGCGAGGCCGTGGCGGCCTCCGTGCTGCTGGCCTCGACCGTCAAGTTCGACGGGCTGCTGACGCTGCAATTGCAGGGTCAGGGGCCGATGCACTTGCTGCTGGCCCAATGCACCAACACCCTGAATGTCCGGGCGCTCGCGCGCTACCGTGAGGACCCCAAGACCCGCGACCTCAGCGTGCTTTCCGGCGAAGGTCGCCTGACGGTGACCGTGGAAACCGACAACCTGTCGCAGCGCTACCAGGGCATCGTGCCGCTGACGGGCGAGCGTCTGGCGGATTGCCTGCAGGGCTATTTCGAGCATTCGGAGCAGTTGCCCACGCGCCTGTGGCTGTATGCGGACGAGCACGGTGCGTCGGGCATGCTGTTGCAGCGGTTGCCGGCCGGGAACGTAGACACCTCGTCACGCCTCTCGGAAATCGACGACGCGTGGAAGCGGGTGCAACTGCTTGCCGATACCTTGAAACCCGCCGAACTGCGCACGCTGAGCGATCGCGAGATCCTGCACCGGCTGTTCAACGAGGACGACGTCCGGCTGTTCGATTCCGCGCCGGTGTCGTTCCGCTGCAAGTGTTCGCACGAGCGCGTCGAGAGCGTGCTGCAGTCGCTGGGTGAGGCGGAAGTCCGCTCCATCCTGACGGAGCGCCCCGATGTGGAAGTGCAATGTGATTTTTGCAATCGCACCTTCAACTTCGACGCGGTCGATGTCGAGCGGATCTTCAAGCCCGGGGCGGGAGAAGGAACGGGCACGAGGCACTAGCGCTGGGGAAGAAGCAGGAAGGGCTGGAAGCCGGGGAAGTCGAGGAAGCCAGAGTTCCAGAAGGGAGTGCACTTCGGCCGCGCAGTCTGGCTTCCCTGCTTCCTGGCTTCCGCAGCTTCCTTCGGCTTTCGGTCGCGGGCGATTCAGGCGGATACCAACTGGGGACAACACAATGAGTACAGCAGAAAGCCAGAGCGCGTTGTGGACCAAGGGGGCAGCCGACTGGGCCAACGTCCAGGAAGGCATGGTATCGCCGCTGTACCAGACGGTCCTTGCCCGGTTGCAGCCGAAAGAGGGCGATCAGTTGCTCGACATCGGCTGTGGCGCCGGAATGTTCTGCCAGATGGCTGCAGCGCAAGGTGCGCTCGTCAGCGGCATCGACGCCACGGAGGCGCTGATCAAGATTGCCCGCCGCCGCACGCGCCACGGGGACTTCCGGGTCGGTGACATGGAAGAACTGCCTTTCGACGAAGCTGGCTTTGGTTTCGTCACCGCGTTCAACTCCGTCCAGTTCGCCGAGAGTCCGCTGAACGCGCTGCGGCAGATCCGGCGCGAGCTGAAGCCCGACGGTGTCCTCGCGATCGCGATCTGGGGTGGCCCCCAGCAGGCCGAAGCAGCCGTGTGCTTGAAGGCCCTGGCCGCCCTCGTGCCGCCGGCCCCGGCCAATGCGCCGGGTCCGTTCACGCTGTCGGGTTCCGAGGTGCTGGAATCGCTGGTGGCGCAGTCGGGCTTCGAGTCCTTCCGCAAGGACGAAGTGGATTGCCTGTGGAGCTACCCTGACCTCAAGACGTTGGCCCAGGGGTTGCTTGCCAGCGGTCCGGGCGCAGCCGCGAAGGCCGACGTCGGTCTGGCGAAGGCGCGGAAGGCGCTCGCTGCCGCGGCCGAGCCCTACAAGACCGCCGCAGGCGGCTACGAATTCCACAATCGGTTCCGGTACGTGCTGTCCCGCCCAAGGCGCCGGACCGCCACGAGGGACTAGAGGGCAGGTTGTCTATGGCCGAGGCCGAGTCGCTGCACGCTCGCCGCGCAGCAACCCGGCCACGCGGATGTCTTCATCGACATCCGGTGAGTGAATTCCCTGGCCATCACCAAGCAAGCGAGAATTGCGGCGCTGCTCCGCTGTGGCCGAAAGCAGGCGCGGAAACCAGACAAGCGGAACCGACAAGGTCCGCCCGTCCGAGAGCGTGACGATCAGGTCCTGCTCGTTGGTATCGACTTCTATGGCCCGCGGGTTCACGTCAATCGCCAAAGTGTTCATGCCACGCCGACAGGATTTCACGATTCTCGGCAACGGCGCGCTCCATTCGTATGGATATGACACGGCTCGGCTCCTTACGTTGCTGCAGAAGAAGAAGCGCCAGCCGTCTTGTCGACGTACCGTCGGCATTCCTTTGCCTCCTGGACCAGCCGAGACAGTAGCCGCGGGAGACCGTGGAGCGAAACAACCAAAACGGCTGTCTTCATGCAGATTCCGGAGTTGCGATGAACCGATTCGATCTGCTTGGTAAGTTGTCACGCCAACAGGCATGATTGGATCGCCCATGAAGGACGCCCAAACCGCTCAATCCCGGTCCACCAATCGCGTAGCCGCGAGGCAGCTGCTGTGGATGGGTGTCGGTGCCGTGGGGGCTTTCGTGGCGCTGCTGTTCGTGCTCGGTTGGCTCGCGGGCAAGACTGGAGGCGGGCAGGTCGCGGGCGACGGGATCGACGTCAAGGCAGGATCCATTACGATCTCGTATCCGTTCGAACCGCCGCAGCTGGATGGCACCCGTGCGACCGATTTGTCGAGCAGCTTTGTCCTCGGTCATGTGATGGAGGGGCTGCTGCGGCAGGATGATCACGGTGCCATCGCGCCGGGGGTTGCAGAGTCCTGGCAGATCGAACCCACGCACGCGATCTTCCACCTGCGGACCGATGCGTTATGGAGCGATGGCAAACCCGTCACGGCACAGGATTTCGTATTCGGCTGGCGGAAGGTCGTCGATCCCGCCACGGCGTCCGAGTATGCCTTCATCATGTATCCCGTGAAGAACGCGGAGGCGATCAGCAAGGGCGAGCTGCAGCCCGAGACGTTGGGTGTGCGCGCCGTCGATGACCGCACGGTGCAGGTGGAATTCCAGCAACCGATTGCCTACTTCGACAAGCTTGCCACCTTCAAGACGTACTATCCGATCCGCCAGGACTTCTACGAGAGCCGTGCCGGGCGATACGGTGCCGACGCCGCTGACCTGCTCTACAACGGCCCGTTCACGCTGGCACGCTGGGTTCATGGCGCGCAAGTGCGGTTCGAGAAGAACCCGCGCTACTGGAATCGGGACACCATCCGGATGAATGCCGTGGACATCCCGTACATCACCACGGATAGCGCGGCCGTGATGAACCTGTACAAGGACAACAAGGTGGCGATGGTGGGCGCCTCGCTCGGACTCGATCCGGAACAATTGAAGGAAGTGCTGGTGCAGCGCTGGCCGATTGAGCGCTTCAACGAAGGCGCCATCTTCTTCATGGAGTTCAATCACCGCGACGGCCGCGTGACGCACAACCTGCATTTCCGCAAGGCCATCCAGCTCGCATTCGACCCGGGCGAGCTTGTGAATCAGGTCATCAAGCTCCCGGGCTATCTGCCCGGTCAATCATTGTTTCCAGAATGGCTGCGTGGCGCCGAGGGCCTCTTCCGTCAAGAGTATCCGGCAATGCCGCCCAAGGTGGATATTGCGGCGGCCCGCGCAGAGCTCGCGCTGGCGCGCAAGGAGCTCGGGCTCGAGTCCTTTCCTCCGATTTCACTGCTCTCCGATGACCGACCTCTCACGGTCCGCATCACGGAATACCTGCAGGCGCGGTTCAAGGAGGAACTCGGCCTCGAGGTCCGCATCGACCGGCAGATCTTCAAGCAGCGCCTCGCCAAGATGACGTCCGGTGAGTTCGATATCGTGACGGCAGGCTGGTCCCCGGATTTTGACGACCCGATGACGTTCGGCGACCTGTTCGCGTCGTGGAACCTCAACAATCGGGGTCGCTATGCGGGCGCCGCACTCGACCGCCAGGTTCGTATCGCGATGGGATCGCTCGACCCGAAGACGCGGATGGATGCCTTTGGTAAGGTGCAGTCAATCCTGATCGACGAGGCAGTGATCGTTCCCATGTATGAGCGGGGCCAGGTGTTCGTGCGTAATCCGCAGCTGCAAGGCGTGGTCCGTCGAGTCGTCGGGACCGATCCTGACTTTACGCATGCGTACCTCGGGCCCAACTGAATCGTGACGGACGCTCAGCCTTCACAAGCTTTGGAACACGGTTCGGCGCGGTCGGCCGGTCGCTCATTGCTGTGGCTGGCGGTGGGTGCGGCGGGGCTCTTCGTCTTGCTGCTGTGGGGGCTCGGCTTTGTCTCGGGCATGACGGGCGGTGGGGCTCGTAACAGCGGACCCGGCATCGATTTCCGCAACAATTCCATTGCGCTGGCCGCGAGTCAGGAACCGCCGCAGCTCGACAGCACGCGCACCTCGGACCAGGTCAGCAATTTCGTTCTCGGCCACATCATGGAAGGCCTGCTGCGCCAGGACGAGCACGATGAAGTGGTTGCCGGCGTCGCGGAGTCCTGGGAAGTGCGGGCTGACGGTGCGACGTTCCGTCTGCGGGAGAAGGCCCGTTGGAGCGACGGTAAACCGGTCACCGCGCACGACTTTGTATTCGCATGGCGGCTGGTCGTGGACCCGAAGACCGCCGCGACATACGCGAGCCTGCTGTTCCCGATCCGCAATGCCGAGGCCATCATTGCAGGCAAGATGCCACCTGAGTCCCTCGGTGTTGTCGCGACCAACGATCGCCAGCTCGATGTCATGTTTGAGCGGCCGGTGCCCTATTTCGCCAAGCTGGCGGCCTTCACGACGCTTTTCCCGGTGCGCGAAGATTTCTTTCGCAGCCGCAACGGCAGCTATGCGGCCAACGCCGAGGACCTGCTGTTCAATGGACCCTTCACATTGGCGAGTTGGGAACACGACGCCAGCTTCCGTTTTGAAAAGAACGAGCTCTATTGGGACAAGGAGCGTGTGAAGCTCGCTGCAGTGGACGTGCCGTACATCACCACGGATCCGAATGCCACGTTGAACCTGTACCGCGACGGCAAGATCGCGATGGTAGGGCAGTCCCCGGGCCTGGGTTCCGAAAGCCTGAAACAGGCACTGATTTCCGGCTGGCCGATCTACCAGATGCGCGACGGATCGGTGTGGTACCTGCAGCTCAACTTCCGCCCGGAACGGCTCACCCGCAATCGCAACCTGCGCAAGGCGTTGCAGCTCGTCGTGGATCGTGGGGAGTTCGTCTACAAGGTGCTGAAGACCCCGGGGTATGTGCCGGCTGCGTCGGTGTTCCCGGTGTGGCTGAAGGGCGCCGAGAAGAAGTTCCGGCAGGAGTATCCCGCACCGGAGATCGCAGTAGATGTCACTGCAGCCCGTCGCTACCTGGCACTGGCAAAGCAGGAGCTGGGATTGGCGGAGTGGCCACCCCTGGTCTTCCTGTGCGACGACACGCCGAGCTCCAGCAAGCAGGCTGAATACTTCCAGACCGTCTTCAAGGAGAAGCTCGGGCTTGAGGTGCGTATCGACCGGCAGATTTTCAAGCAGCGCATCGCAAAGATGCAGGCCGGAGATTTCGATATCGTGAGTGCCGGATGGGGCCCCGACTACGACGATCCACTGACCTTCGGTGACCTGTTCGCGTCATGGAACCCGAACAACCACGGTGAGTACAAGAATCCCGAACTGGATCGCTGGGTACGCACCGCGCAGGAGACGGTCGATCCGCATGCCCGCATGGCGGCCTTTGGCGAGATCCAGCGGATCATGATCGAGGATGCTGCCGTAGTCACTATGTACGAGCGCGGCCAGTCCTATGTGCAGGACCCTCGCCTGAAAAGGGTGGTCCGGCGCACCATCGGGATCGACCCGGACTTCTCAAACGCCTACCTCGAACCGAACTGATCCGGTTACCATCCCATCGTGCTCCGCTACATACTCAAACGACTGCTGCACGGCCTGATCACCGTCTGGTTCATCGCCACCGCGACGTTCATCGCGATGCACGCGGTGCCGGGCGATCCGCTGTCGGGTGAAAAGGCCATGACCCCCGAGATCCGCCGCAACCTCGAGGCCAAGTACGGCCTCGACAAGCCCGTGGTGGAGCAGTACCGCATCTTCCTCGTGAACATGGCGCAGGGGGATTTCGGCATTTCCTACACGCAGCAGAACCGCGAGGTGAACGACATCCTCCGCGAGGGCTTCCCGGTATCGGCGACGCTCGGCATCCTCGCCATCGTCTTTGCGGCTCTCGGCGGCGTGCTGCTCGGGGCGTTGACGGCGACATACCGCAACCGACTGCCGGACGTCGTCATCATGTTCCTCGTCATCCTGGGGATTTCGGTGCCGAGCTTCGTGTTTGCGGCGCTCGGACAGCTCGCATTGGTGAAGATCAACGCGTGGACTGGCTTCACGCTGTTTCCCGTGGCGGGCTGGGGAACGGTGATGCACATGGTCGTGCCGTCGCTCGTGCTGGGCCTTGGCACCATGGCGTACCTGACGCGCCTGATGCGGTCGTCGATGCTCGAGGTCACGAACACCGACTACGTGCGGACAGCGCGGTCCAAAGGCCTGCCGCCCGCGCGGATCTTCCTCAAGCACCAGTTGCGTAACGCCATCCTGCCTGTGGTCACGGTGCTCGGCCCGGCGATTGCGGCCATCACGACCGGCGGCTTCGTCGTTGAGCTCGTGTTCGCGATCCCAGGCCTCGGCCGCTACTTCGTGCAGGCGGTGCAGCAGCTCGACTACACCGTGATCATGGGCACGACGGTGTTCTACGGTGCGTTCCTGGTGCTGATGGTCATCATCGTGGACATTGTCTACGGCCTCATCGATCCGCGCGTGAGGCTGAAGGCATGACGGACGCTACCTTGAGCGCCGCCGGATTCGAGCCGGTGCAAGTCGACCGGCAGATGCAACAGCTTACGCGTCCGTCGCTGTCGTACTGGCAGGATGCATGGCGCCGCCTTAAGGCCAATCGCCGCGCTTTCATATCCCTCTACATCGTCATCGGCCTGCTGTTGTTCACGGTCGCGGGCCCGTGGGTCTGGACGGTCGATCCCTCGACGCAGGACCTGGACCAGGTCAGCAAGGCGCCGGGGTCCGATCGCCGCGCATTCATTGCGGAGCCGTATCAGCCCTGGGATGGCGTGCGCACTGCGGTTCCGGAAGGCCCCGCATCTTCCGCGCCGCCCACCAACGTCAAGACAGTGGGGACGACGACCACGCAAGCGGTGCGCCTCACGTGGGATCCGGTCGCCGGCGTGGCGGGCTATCGCATCTATCGCAACATCTACCGTCCGACGGCAGGCGGTGCGCTCGGTCTGCCGCTCGGGGACGCGCTGACGCCGGATCAGGTGAGCTTCGAGGATCGGCTCGACCTCGAGCCAATGACGTATTACTACGCCGTGCTGACGCTGGATCGCTTCGGCCAGGCATTGAGCGCACCAGCGTCGCTCGGAGTGAAAGTCGTGCGCGTGATTACGCGAGCCCAGGCCGTCGAACGGAAGTTGGTGGCTTCCGAGTCGGACGCCAAGGTAGGCGATACCCTGCAGCTCGCGCTGCATCCTTTTGGCACTGACTATCTCGGCCGCGACCTGCTCGCAAGGCTGATGACCGGCGCCCGCGTGTCGCTCCTGATCGGCATCTTCGCGCCGCTGTTCTATGTGCTGCTCGGCATTGCATACGGCAGCGCGGCGGGCTTCATGGGCGGCAAGGCCGACTCCGTACTGATGCGCTTTGCCGACTTCGTCGTTGCGCTGCCGTTCCTGCTGTTCATGATCCTGTTCAAGATCGCGTTCGGCATCGGGCCAGGCGAGAGCGGTATCTTCCCGATGCTCGTGGCGCTGGTGCTGCTCAGCTGGCCGTCTGCGGCGCGACTGGTGCGTGGCCAGATCCTGCAGATTCGAGAGGAAGGTTACATTGGCGCGTCGCGGCTGCTGGGTGCCCGCACCGGCTACCTCGTGATGCGGCACATGATCCCGAACACCATGGGCGTCATCCTCGTGACGCTGACATTCGCCATTCCGAGCGCCATCTTCACGGAGGCGTTCCTGTCGTTCATCGGCATGGGCGTGGCGCCACCCACGCCGTCGTGGGGCAGCATGTGCAACGAAGGCATCCGCACGATGCTGACGACGCCGCATGAGCTGATCTTCCCGGCGGTGATGATCAGCACTACGGTGCTCGCATTCAACCTGCTCGGCGACGGCCTGCGCGACGCCTTCGATGCGCGGATGAGGTCACGCGAATGAGCGAGCGCGACGTCGTCCTCGAGGTAGAGGACCTCAAAGTGGAGTTCGATACGTACGGCGGCATCGTGCATGCCGTCCGTGGGGTGAGCTTCCAGGTGCGGCAGGGCGAGACGCTGGCCATTGTCGGCGAGTCCGGTTGCGGCAAGTCCGTGACGATGCAGAGCATCATGGGCCTGATCCCGATGCCGCCCGGGCGCATCACCTCCGGCACGGCGATGTATCGTGGCCAGGACCTCATCCGCAACAAGTACTTGGGCGGCAGGGATATCCGCGGCAGCGCCATCGGCATGGTATTCCAGGACCCGATGACGTCGCTGAACCCGACCATGACCATCGGCGACCAGATCGCCGAGACCCTGCAGGTACATCGCGGCTTCTCGAAATCGCAAGCGTTGGCGCGTGCAGTCGAGCTGATTGCGATGGTGCGCATTCCCGATGCTGCCAAGCGCGCTTCGCAGTATCCATTCGAGTTCTCCGGCGGCATGCTGCAGCGGTCGATGATCGCGATGTCGCTCGCCTGCGAGCCGTCGATCCTGATTGCGGACGAACCCACCACCGCGCTCGACGTCACCATCCAGGCGCAGATCCTCGACCTGCTGATGGACCTGCAGAAAGAGAAGGGCATGGCCATCGTGCTGATCACCCACGACCTCGGCGTAGTCGCCCGCATGGCGGACGACGTGATGGTGATGTATGCCGGCGAGATCGTGGAGAGCGGGACCATCGACGATGTGTTCTACCGCGGTGCGCATCCGTACACGATGGGACTGCGCGCCGCGATGCCATCGCGTGAGCTCGGTGCGCGGCAGCGCCTCACGCCCATCGACGGCAGCCCGCCTGACCTGTTCTCGCCGCCGTCAGGCTGCGGCTACTTTGCGCGCTGCCCGCAGGCCATGCGCATGTGCCAGGCGCAGCATCCTTACCTGATGTCGGTGGGCACGGCGCATCACTCGCGCTGCTGGCTGCAGCATCCTGATTCGACACGGCAGGTGCCCGGGCTCTCGATCCCGCACCTGGGCTCAGTGCCGGTGCAATCATGAGCGAGACGCCAGCACCGATCCTGGTCGAGGCCATCGGTCTCACCAAGTTCTTCAATATCGGTCGCGGACAGATCGTCCATGCGGTCGACAACGTGTCGCTGCAGGTGCATGAGCGCGAGATCGTGGGCCTGGTTGGTGAGACGGGCTCCGGCAAGTCGACTCTCGGCAAGGCACTGATCGGCCTGCACGACAAGACGTCGGGGTCGGTGCGCTATCGCGGGCAGACACTGCCACTGAAGTACCGCCCGGAGGATTTCCGGGAGCAGGCCAAGCGCGCGCAGATGATCTTCCAGGATCCGTATTCGTCGCTGAATCCCCGCATGACGGTGGGCGAGATCATCGGCGAAGGCCTGAAGCTGAAGTCATCCACGTGCGCGAATGACGTTCGCGAGCAGGTCGCCGAGTGGTTGCGTCGCGTCGGTCTCGAGCCCGACCACATGTCGCGCTATCCGCACGAGTTCTCGGGTGGCCAGCGGCAGCGCATCGGCATCGCCCGCGCGCTCATCATGGGGCCGGAGTTCGTCGTCTGCGACGAGCCGATCTCTGCGCTCGACGTCTCCGTGCAGGCGCAGGTCATCAACCTGCTCGACGACCTCAAGGCGTCGATGGGGCTGACATTGCTGTTCATCGCGCACGACCTGTCCATGGTGCGGTACGTCTCCGACCGCGTGGCGGTGATGTACCTGGGCTCGCTCGTCGAAATCGGTCCGGCGAACAAGGTGTTCTTCGAGCCGAAGCATCCGTACACGCAGCTGCTCGTCGGCTCGAACCCGGAGCCGGATCCGAGGACCGAGCATCGCCGTCGCAGCACGCTCATCAAGGGCGAGATCCCGTCGCCGATCAACGTGCCGGCCGGCTGCCGTTTCGCCAATCGCTGCCCGCACGTGATGGACGTGTGCCGGCAGGTCACGCCGATATTGCATGTTCCGAAGGACGAGACGGTGAGCGATCGGCAGGTCGCGTGCCATCTATACTAGAACGCAAGGGGGAGAAGCACATGTCGTCATTCAAGGTTGTTGTGCCGCTGCTGTTGCTGACGATGCAGACTGCATTCGCGGGCCAGGCACCCACGCGAGAAGAGCAGATCCGCGATACGCCGATCACGGTGCTGAAGATCAGCGACGGCTTGAACGTCCTGTACGGCGTCGGCGGCAACATCCTCGTCTCGACGGGGCCGCAGGGCGTGCTGACGGTGGATAGCCAGTTCGCGGGCATGGTGCCGAAGTACAAGGCAACCATCGCGAGTTTGGGGGGCGGGGCGATTGTCTACACGATCAACACCCACGGTCATTTCGACCATGTCGAAGGCAATACGATCCTGGCGCCGGACGGCACGCGGTTCGTCGGGCACGAGAATGCGCGGGAGCTGATGTCGATGCCCCGCGTCGTCAATCTCGTGACCGCTCAGAACATGCAACCGGCCTATCCCGAGGCGGCACGGCCCTCGATCACGTACAGCCGAGAAATGCGGATGTACTTTAACGGCCGGCAGATTGACCTGGTGCACGTCGGGCCGGCTCACACGGCCGGTGATACTGCCGTCATCCTGCGGGCCAGCGGTAGTTCGCCGACGGTCGTGCATCTGGGTGATGTGTTCAACATGGCGGGGTATCCGTTCATCGATGTTGACAACGGCGGCGACCTGAACGGTGTCATCAGCTTCTGCCAGGCCGTCCTCGCGCAGATCGGCCCGGACGCCGTCGTCATCCCGGGTCATGGCAAGGTGTCGGGGTACAAGGATCTTGTCGACTATGTGGGGATGCTCACTGCGCTGCGTGACCGGATCAGCGCGCTGATCGCCACCGGGGCGACCATGGAGCAGGTCGCTGCAGCCAAGCCGACGGCACCGTGGGATGACTCGCGGGGCAACCCAACGGCCTTCGTCAATCGGGCCTACACCTCGCTCAAGCGGTAGCGCGATCTCCATGCCTGCGGTCAGCGTCTACGGCATCAGGAATTGCGACACGATAAGCAAGGCCCGCACGTGGCTCGATTCCCACGGCGTGGCGTACGATTTCCATGACTACAAGGTCGCAGGCGTCGATCCCGACGATCTGAAGCGCTGGGTCAAACAGCTCGGCTGGGAAGTGCTGCTGAATCGCGCGGGCACTACGTTCCGCAAGCTCGCCGATGCCGACAAGGAAGGACTCACCGAAGCGAAGGCGATCCAGCTCATGCTGGCGCAGCCGTCGATGATCAAAAGGCCGGTGCTGGAGAAGGGGAAGACGCTGCTTGTCGGTTTCAAGCCAGAGGCTTATCAGGCGTTGATCTGAGGGTAGGGCTTCCGAGAGGCGTCCCCCGGCCGGGGTGTGCGTCTGGTCCTTGTGCTGTCGAACAGTACCTGTACAGCATTCGATGGTGCCCGCCACGAGCTGTCATTGTGTAACCGATTGTGATCTCCACTGCGCACCTCGCGCAGCGTCAACGCCAACGTCCAGGTGCAAATTGCCTGCGATATGGCGCCTGGGGCGGGTGACGGCGACTGGACCAAACGTACACCCCGTCCGTGTGCCGGCTCGGAGGCAGAGTCGAAGCGGAGTGCCTGCTGCGTCTATCCTTTTCAATATTGACGGCATATCAAGTGCCGTGTTCTAGTCGGCCGGTGGACATGGGCAGCATCCCATCACGTTCTGCCTCGCATCTGCGGCAGTTCGTTACCGCACTTCGGCGGTATGGAAATCGTCATTCGACACAGTGGATCGGTTCCTAACGCGGAGCGTCGCGACATGATCAATCGATTGACAGTTGTAGCGTCGGGCAGCCTGGTTGTGGGAGGTGTGCTGGGTCTGGTCGGTTCCTTCGCGCCTGCTGCCATGCGCGGCATTGCGTGGGGTCTGGATGGCACTGCACTTATCGTTGGTGCGGCACTTCTGGCGGTGCACCACATCAGGCTAGGCAACGATCAGTTGGCTGCTGGCTTTCTCGTGTTTCTCGCCGGGCAAACACTGGTGGTTGCGGGTTCGGCCATGGAGCTGTCAGCGAGCTCTGCAACGTTTGGCGCCGGTGTGGGCTTGTGGGCGGCGGGTCTGGCACTGGTGAGCGTCTCGTCAGCGATGCCGGTCTTCGTCAGGGCTACAGGGGCCATCGCAGCGATCCTGTTTGCAGTGACGGCGTTGCAGATCTATGGAGGCACGGCACTCGATCCCCTTTCGAAACCCCTGCCTTTCAATGCGTATCCGTTGTTTGTGCTCACGCTGTTTGGTTGGGCGTGGGTTCATTACCGGTCTGGTTCGAAGACTACCGCATAACAAGGCGCATCCAGACGGATGCTGCAGTCCTCCGCCAAAGTGGACTTCGGTGCCGGGCCGGGAAACCGGCATAACTTCTATTGAAGCGGAACAAAAAGGATACACGCGCATTTCTGGATGATTCGCCCTGAATTCCGCCTTCTCTGTCTCGCTTCCCGTGCTTAGTCTGAGTACGGACAATGCTGAACAGGGGATTGCGAGATGGGCGGATTGAAGGATGGCAGACCGCCAGCATCCGCCGTGCGCTTGGCTCCGGAGACCTGTCGCTCCCTGTGTCTGCGGGTGCCATTGATAGGGCGCCTGCTCCGATCTGCAGCACTTCCTCCTTTATCAAGGGCCACGACCGCTCTCTTGACAGGATACGGCAGAGCCGTATAGTCATCCGTGTTCAGCTTGATCGAGACAGCGCTTTTTTCGAAGCTTGTTGTCGAGTACCTGAATGACGAGGAGTACGCCGCCCTGCAGGCTGCAATGATGCGGGATCCTGATGCGGGTCCCGTCATACCGGGTTCCGGCGGCGCGCGGAAATTGCGCTGGGCCGCCCCGGGTCGTGGAAAGCGCGGTGGGTACCGGGTGATTTACTACGTCAGGCGGGCTCAGGGCGTCATCTGGTTGCTGACGATGTATCCGAAGAACGTGGCGGACGACATCCCGGTCCACGTCCTTAGGCAGATTCGAAAGGAAGTGGAAGATGGCCACCAAGAAGCGAAACATCGGACGAGAGATCCTTGAGGGTCTGCGCGAGATCAAGCGCGGCGAACAGCGCCGCGTAACCAACATTCCGGATATCGCCGGCATTCGGGAAAAGACCGGGCTCTCCCAGGACCGGTTTGCCACGCTGTTGGGCGTGTCGGTTCGCACGCTGCAGGATTGGGAGCAGGGCCGGAGAGCGCCCTCAGGGGCGGCCCGAACACTGCTCATGGTCGCCGACAGGAATCCGAGGGCGCTGCTCGATGTGGCTTGAGTCGGGGAGCGGTTTCGTGCCCAGTCCGTGGATCGCGCAGATGCGGCTCAACGCCTTTAGCGCGGTGGCTATTGCACCTTGAGCTTCTGCACCCGCTTGCCGCCGATTTCGCCAGTGAAGACGTTGCCGTGGCTGTCTACGGCGAGGTCATGCAGCTGGTAGAACTGTCCTGCCCAGCGGCCGCCGCGGCCGAATGAGCCGACGACCTGGCCCGTCTTCCGGTCGAGGATATCGACGGTGCGCTGTTCGCTATTGGCCACGACGAGATAGGGTTGGTCGCCCTTGGGCCAGGGCACTGCGTCGCCTGCCGTGCCGTTGCCCAGTGTCGCGGGTGCGACGCGGAGCTCCCGCACGAAGGTGCCGTCCTTCCTGAACACCTGGATGCGATCGTTGCGGCGATCACAGACATGGACGAAGCCGTCCTTGCTCAGCTTGACGCAATGGACGGGTTCGTTGAACTGCTGCGGCAGCGGTCCCTGCGGGTTGTAGGTGACGGGACCGTCGATCGGCTTGTTGCCATACGCACCCCAATGGCGCTTGTAAGCACCCGTCTCGGTATCGAACACGATGACGCGACGGTTGTGGTAGCCGTCGGCGATGTAGATCTCGTTGGCTTGTGTGTCGACGGTGAAGTCGGCGGGTCCGCCGAGGATCGTCGAGTCATTGCTGCCTTTCGACGGGCCGATCCCACCGATCTGCATGACGAACTTGCCGTTGCGGGTGAACTTGAGGAGAACGCCATCCTTTTCGCCATTGCCAGCCGTCCATACGAAGCCCTTGGCATCCACATGGATGCCATGTTCGTTCTCGGGCCAGTCGTAGCCTGCTCCCGGGCCGCCCCAGGCCTGGACCACATTTCCCTGTGCGTCGAACTCGATTACTGCAGGAGCGGGAACGCAGCAGGTCGACAGCGGCGGGTTCTGCACGGCACCGGCTTCTTCGGGCGTCAACGAGCGGGGGCGCTGCAAGATCCACACGTGGTCGGAGCTGTCCACCGTGATCCCGCCGATGCTGCCGATGATCCAGTTGTTGGGCAGTGGCTTGGGCCAGAACGGATCCACCTTGTAACTGGGGACACTGGCGGCGCGGGCCAGGCCGAGCACGCAGACCGAGAGCAGGAGCGCGGTCCGGACGAATGACTTGTGGTCCATGATTGAAAGTCTCCAGGGTCCGGGGCTGCTGAAGCCGGAGGGGCTGCGAATAGCGGGCTGTCCATGGCGACGCGCAGCGTTCTGATGAGCGCCGACCGCACCCTCCAGCGCGGCATAATGTACGCTTGCCTACGGGGCACTTCAAACACGAAGCGGGTTTGCGGTGCAGGGGATTTTCGATGAGCCGCGGTGGAGTCTTGCCGGGTCCTTTTGTCCGGCACCGCCACCGCCCACAACAACAGGAAAGCGTTCATGCCCACGGTCTACGAGAAACGGACCTACTCCGTCACGGTAGGGAAGATGCCGGAAGTGATTCGCCTGTACTCCACCCTTGGGTGGCCCGCACTGGAGGCGGGCGGGTTTTCAAAGTATCTGGTGGGCTACTTCACTTCGGACACCGGTGAACTGCATCAGCTCATGCATCTTTGGCGCTTCGACAGCGATGATGACCGCCGGGATTTCTGGAAGCGGCTCTTCGCAGACGAGGCCTTCATGGCGTTCGTGGTTCAGCTCCGCCCGCTGCTCAAGACTCAAGTCAACCAGTTGCTGCTCGGCGCGCCTTGGGGCCCGCACCCGTAGCGCTGTGAGAGAACCGTTCGTGCGGGGTTTGGATGGTCGAGTGGTTTGAACCAGGAGAGGAATTCCCTATGTCACGTCAGGACTGGATCCGGATCATCACACTCATCGCAGCAGCGCTAGTGATCGGACACGCGCAGGCTGCTCAACCGGCTCCGGCTCCGGGCGCGGCCGCCGCCGTGGCTGCGGTCCACCCGCCGTTGCTCTTCCGTGAAGCATGGCGGCAGCCCTCGCATACGGGTGAACTGACCGACGAGAACCGGCGCCTCACGCCGGAAGCAGTGAGCAATCCCACTCTGAAGCTCACGCTGTATGGAGCAGACTCGAGAAACATCGGTGTGTACTCGCATGAAGGGCGTCTGGACCTCTGGACAGGCATGACCACCTCTCCCGTCGCGGTCACGCTGAGCGACAAAGGCAATTACATCGATCTGTCAGTGCCTCTCGCGCGAGTGCGTTGGACGACGCGAACCCAGAGCCTCCATGTCATTCACCCCGTCGTGAAGCTGGCGGACGGGATGCTGCTCGTCGGCAGCCATGGCGTATCCACGGAAGGCAAATTCCTGCTGAACGAAGTCACTTTCGCAAACCAACGGTGGTTCAAGCTGGATCCCGTCAAGCTGGTCACGACTGTCATGGTCGACAAGCCGGATCTGAGCAGGGTGGATGAGATCGGGTTCGTCGATCTGATGCCCGCCGGTGGCCATGGGAATGCGGGCTGGGTGAATGTCTCGGCGCTCGAGGTCTACGCGGGAACGCGACCGCGCCAATAGGCGGGGACTCGGGCTTCGGCTTTCGGTGTCGGACGCGCAGTCCCCCTGAGTCATCGGGGACGGCCGCTCATGCGTGCCGGTTGCTGCGTCGCGGTCAAGTTGTGACAAGTGCGGAGGGTGCCGCGGAGAGAGCGGTGTGCTACGTTTCGTGTCTGATTGCACGCGAACTCAAAGGGGATAGGTTCATGAAGATTTCACGCAAACAATTGGCGCTCCTCGCCGCGATGGGCATGGCAGCGGGCTTTGCCGCTCAGGCCGCCACGCCGGCGATGGGCTTCTTCGTCAGCAGCAAGGGCTCGGGCAAGGGCGGTGACCTGGGCGGACTCAAGGGCGCGGATGCGCTCTGCCAGCAACTCGCGACGAGCGCGGGTGCAGGCAATCGTACGTGGGTTGCGTTCCTCAGCACGCAGGGTGAGGGTGCCGTCAATGCCAAGGACCGCATCGGCAACGGTCCCTGGTACAACGCCAAAGGCGCGTTGATCGCGCAGAACCTTGCCGACCTCCTCAAGCTTGAAGTGAAGATCAATGCCCAAACGGCCCTTGATGAAAAGGGACAGCCGGTCCCGGGCATCCCGCTGGGTCCCGACGGCGCGCCGGTAGCCATGCCGGATCTGATGAAGGTGGAGCATGACATCCTGACGGGATCGCAGGCGGACGGCACTGCGTTCAAGGATGCGATGGACCACACCTGCAACAACTGGGCGTCGAGCACCGATGGCACTGCGATGGTCGGCCATCATGACCGCATCAGCCGGAACCCCGGGCTCTCGCCGTGGGCGGCCGTGCACCCGACTGCGGGTTGCAGCGTGGAGAAGATCAGGCCGAGCGGTGGAACAGGCCGGTTGTACTGCTTCGCGAAGTAAACATCAGCGCGGCGCTGCCACTCGGCGGCGCCGCGAACCTCCGCAGCTTCACAACCGTTGCGGAATCTCTGGCCCAGGCGGGGATTCCGCAACCTTGGTACGTCCTCAATTTCCGCAGAATCAGATCGAAAACCGGAAACGCCTCCGGTTTCCAGGTTACGCCCACGCCGGCGGTTCCGCGGTAAACGTCATCCATCCCTTGCCTGCCGGATGCTGGAAGCCGAGCTTCCATGCGTGCAGGCACAACGGTGCGTCTTCCATCGAGAGCGTGGCGACGGTGCCGAGTTCGCGGTTCGCGAGATAGAGCGGATCGCCGCAAACGGGGAAGCCGAGGTACTGCAGGTGCAGGCGGATCTGGTTGGTGCGGCCGGTGAGGGGGCGGGCTTCGACTAACGAAGTGCCGTCGGCGTTCCGGCGCAGCACGGTGAATTCGGTCGTCGATGCCATGCCGTCTTCGGCGCCCGCATCACGAGATCCTAAGGGACCCGTTTCACGGCTGATCGGAGCATCGCACTGGAAGGTGTCCTCCGGTGGGTGTCCCGTGACTTTCACGAGATAGTGCTTGGTGACTTCGCCGCGCTGGAACTGGGGTTGCAGCAGGGACGCAAAGCGCTGCGTGCGACAGGCGACGACGAGGCCGGTGGTGTTGGCGTCGAGCCGATGCGCAACACGGGGCTTCTGCGGGTGATAGGCCAGCGCAAGGAACCACGCGAGCGTGTTGCGGTTGAAGCGGCCGCCTGCGTGCATCGGCAGCGGCGCCGGCTTGTTCACGACGATGATGGCTTCATCCTCGTACAGGACGCGTATGTCGTTGCTGACTTCCGGTTCCAGTGACGCGGGATGCAGATGGAACAGACGTTCGCCGGTATGGACGCGATGCTCAGGCGTCACCGGCTGCTTGTCCTTGTCCAGAATGCGGGCTGCCGCGAACAAGGGCGTCCAGTACTCGGGCGGATATTGCGGCACCATCGTTGCGAGAGATTCACCCAGGTTAAGCCCATTGCAGGCTTCGGGTGCTTTCATCGGCCGATAGTTGTCGTACGGGATGCTGCCGGGGAGGGGCGTCGTCGATCGACGAAGTGTGTTCTGCCGGTGCGTGATCGCATCGGCCATGCTTTCTGCGGGATCGCGCCAGCAGGCGGGGCAGCTCTTGCCGGGCACGTAGCGATCGGACTTCTGTTCTGCGGCGGTGAGCGGCGTCTGGCAGTGGTAGCACACGACGCTACCCGTTTCGCTCAAGCCGGGATCGACGCCGACGCGCTGGTCGAACACGAAGCACTCGCCATCGTAGTGCGCGCTGCCGACGTCCTCGAAGTACTTCAGGATGCCGCCGTCGAGTTGGTAGATGTGCTTGTAGCCTTCCTTCTCCATGAAGGGCCCGGCCTTCTCGCAGCGGATGCCGCCGGTGCAGAACATCACGATGGGCTGGTCCTTCAGCGACTCCGGCAGCGTGCGCACGGCGGCAGGGAAGTTCCTGAAGTGGTCGAGGTCGAACGTGACGGCATTGTGGAACGTGCCCAGCTTCACTTCGTAGTCGTTGCGGGTGTCGAGCAGCGTGATGGGCCGGCCTTCATCGAGCCACTGCTTGAGCTCGGCTGGCTTGAGCTTGGGCGACGTCCGCTTGGCGGGATCGATGCCTTCGACGCCGAACGCGATGATCTCCTTCTTGATCCGCACCAGCATCCGCGTGAACGGCTGGTAGTCGCTCTCGCTGTACTTGGCCGCAAGCGTCTCCAGACCGGGCCGCGCTCGCAGCAGCACGAGCAATCGCTCGAGCCCGTCGCGGGCCCCTGCCACGAACAGGTTGATGCCCTCGGTGCTGATCAGGATCGTGCCCTTGAGGCCGAGCGACTTGCATTCGGCCAGCAGCTCGGCGCGCCATTCCTTCAGGCCGGTCAGCGTCGCGAACTGGTACGCGGCGATGTTCGTGATGGGTGGCGTGTTTGGAAGGGAGGTCTTCGGGGACATCCGCCCATGGTTCCTTGATGCTGCGGCGCAGTCAAGTTGGGGGATGACGCAGGGCGAGTCCCTTCGGCAGTTCCAGGCATTGTGAAAATTGCAGGGGTGGTGCCGTAGGGCTAGGGGTGTGCTACGTTCCGCGTCCGTGTCAGAGGGCACGTCACTTTTTTGAGGGGAAGCAAACATGAAGATTTCACGCAAACAACTGGCGCTCCTCGCCGCGATGGGCATGGCAGCGGGCTTCGCTGCGCAGGCTGCAACGCCGGCGATGAGCTTTTTCGTCACCAGCAAGGGCTCGGGCAAGGGCGCTGATCTCGGCGGCCTGAAGGGTGCCGACGCGATCTGCCAGCAGCTCGCCACCGCTGCCGGCGCGGGCAACCGCACCTGGGCCGCTTACCTCAGCACGCAGGGTGCAGGCGCCGTCAATGCCAAGGACCGTATCGGCACGGGCCCCTGGTACAACGTGAAGGGTCAGCTGATCGCGCAGAACGTTGCCGACCTGCTCAAGCCGGAAGTGAAGATCAATGCCGACACGGCGCTCACCGAGAAGGGCCAGCCCATCGGCGCGGTCAAGGTCGGTGCTGATGGCGCACCGCTGCCGCGCGAACAGCAGTCGGGTGTCGCGCACGACATCCTGACGGGCTCGCAGGAGAATGGCACGGCCTTCCCGGCCGGCGAAGACCGCACCTGCAACAACTGGACGTCGAGCACCACCGGCAGCGCGATGCTGGGTCACCACGACCGCCGCAGCCTGCAGCCGGGCCTGTCTCCGTGGGCTGCCGCACATCCCTCGCAGGGTTGCAGCCAGGACAACCTGGTCGCCACCGGCGGCGCAGGGCTCCTGTACTGCTTCGCGAAGTAAGCACTTGCGGCCTGTTTGAGGCCTGCTACAGCCCGGGTGCCTTGCCGCCCGGGCTGTTTTTCCGGATCGCCGCTGACAACCGTCAAAGTCGGCTTTTCCCGTGATTTTCAGCTGATTCCTCACCGGCCGGGAGCTTCGATCCCCGCAACCGGTCCCTCAATGTGCGTATTCCGGCCTGCCGCACGCGGCGGTGACATATGATGGCGACCGGTATTGGGTCAGTTACGGGGTCTAAAGAATGGTTGGTCAGGTTCAACTTTGCTTGCTGGCGCCGGTCGCCCTCGGGCCCGTCCGCAACCCGCAAGGCGTCCTGGCTGATGCCGGCGTGCGGCGCGAGCGCACGTCCCGATGAACGAACGTACCGCCCGCGCCATGGAGACAGACTCGGTGCAGAAGCCTTTTTCGGCCCCTTCTGAACGCAACCGGGAGCCGATCCTCGCCGTACTCCGCGAATGGTTCGCTGACCGGCACGATGTGCTCGAGATCGGCAGCGGCACGGGCCAGCATGCCGTGCACTTCGCCAAGGCGATGCCGCACCTCAAGTGGCAGACGTCCGACGTCACCGCCAACATCCCTGGCATCCGCGCGTGGCTCGACGAGGCGGGATTGCCGAACACGCCGTCGCCGATCCACCTCGACGTCAACGATTCTTGGCCGAACCGCACGTTCGATGCGCTGTTCTCCGCGAACACGCTGCACATCATGAGCTGGGAGGAAGTCGAACGCTTTTTCGACCGGCTGCAACACACGCTGGCCGTCGACGCGACCGTCGCGATCTACGGGCCCTTCAACTACGAGGGCCGCTTCACCAGCGACAGCAATGCCGCGTTCGATGCGGACCTGAAGCGCCGCGCCGAACACATGGGTATCCGCGACTTCGAGGCCGTGAACGCACTCGCCCTCGACAGCGAGCTCAAGCTCGCAGCCGACGTCGCCATGCCTGCCAACAACCGACTCCTCGTCTGGCGTCGTCCTTAAGCCGCGAGGCTGCGCAATAAAAAACCCGCTCCTCCTTTTTCAGGAAGAGCGGGTTGATCTGCGACGGGACGCTTTTCGCTAGCGCTTGTCGACGACGACCTGACCGTCCTTCACGACCAGCGCGACGTCCAGCAGGTTCTCCACGTCGTCGAGCGGATTGCCGTTGAACACCGCGAAGTCGGCAATCTTGCCGGCTTCGAGCGATCCCAAGTCGCTGCTGCGATCGATCAACGCGGCGGTATTCTCCGTCATGATCTTCACGATGTCCTTCGCCGAGAACACGAGGCGCAGCGGCCGCAGTTCGAGGCGCAGCGCGTCATGCGGTACATATTGCGTGTCCGTACCGTAGCCGTACACGACACCCCCATCGAAGATCATGCGGGCATTCACGGGCCCCTGGCCTGCGCTCGACAGCGTGTTCATCGGGAACGGATCCAGATCGCGGAAGCGCGGCAGGTTGTCGATCCCGGTACGAGCCATCACCAGCTGATTGTCCTCGTCGAACGTCGGCACGAACACGCCGAGCGTCGATGTCATCGGGATGCCCGAGTCGGCGATCTGCTTCACCTGGGCTGCGGTGATCTGCTCGATGTGTGGCGTGTGCACCAGCGTTGTTGGCTTTGCCGAGACTGCGGCCATCGTGTCCTGCACCGTGACTGCGTGAACGATGACCTTGAGACCCACCTTCTTCGCTTCATCGACAATGGTCTTCAGCGTCGCGACTTCGGGGCCGCCCGGTGTCGTCGTGATGACCGTCTTGACGGCATCCGTGCCCGATTCCTTGCACTTCTGGACCATGCCGCGGATCGCCGCTTCCGGAATGCCCCTGGCGGCCTTCGTCGGGCGATCCGGCGGGCGCGACACGTCCGTGCGGGCCGGGTCAACGCGCGGGCCGGGCGGTGGTGGTTCGCCTGCCGCCAGCGGTACGAAGCAACCGACGATGAGCCGCGGCCCCTTGATCGTGCCGCCATCGATCTGCTTCTTGAGGTCGACCACCTGCGTCGTCGGGTCGATGGCCGAAAGCACCGTCGTGAACCCGGCGTCGAGGAACTCCTGCATCTTCGTGGCCGCGCTGGCAGTCATCCATTCATCGGGATTGCCCTGGATGAGATGGCGATGGGCGTCGATGAGGCCGGGCATGACGGTCTTGCCCTTCAGGTCGATGACGAGTGCGCCCGGAACATTCGCTGCCTCGGCGGACACGGACACGATGCGGCCATCCTTCGCGACGACTGAACCGTTCTCGATGACGTTGCCCTTGCCATCGATGACGCGCGCATTCGCGAGCACGAGGCCTTCGGCCGGCGTGGCCTGGCCGACGAGGCTGACGGGCGCTGCGTTCTGCGCGGGCGCTGGCGGCTGCTGGCTGCAACCGGCGGCAACGGCCGCCGCAAGGCTGATGACCGGAATGAGTTTCTTCATGTGGTTCTTCCCCCCTTTTAAAAAAAGAACCCCGCTCCCGAGGGCAAGCCTCGAGAACGGGGCTATTGTCGAGTGTAGTTATTTCACGCTGTTGATGAAGTCGAGCACCGGCTTCGAGACCGTCGTGTCCGGCGAATCCGGCGAGAAGACCACCGACATGTGGTTGTGCCGCGGCGCGTACAGCATCGTCGGGCACTTGTCCGCGCCCACCTTGCACAGGTCGTCGTGCAACGTCTGGTAGAACGCGCTCATCTTGCCATTGATGCCGGGGTCGAGCTCGGGAGTTACGAACATGAGCTTGACGGTGCCCTTGCGCAGGGCCGGCAGAGACGACCGAGCGATCAGCGTGGCCTCATCGGGACGCTGCTGAGGACCGCCTGCGCCACCCCCGGGAGGACCCCCAGCCGGTGCACCCGCGGGCGGTGGTGTCATGCCACTCGGACCCTTGATGGCACCGCCTGCCGACGCGGGGCCGCCTGCGCCGCAGGTGCTGCCGGCAGCGGGCGGGCCGCCGGGCTGGCCACCGAACGCGGGGCCTTGTTGCTGGCCGGGCTGCGGCATGTTGAGCGGAGCGATGTTGAAGCCGCCCGCCATCAGGATGGCGCCCTTGAGGCCCACGCCCTTGGGTCCCCACACTTCAGGCCGGCCGAGGTACGTGCCGGTCGGGCCGTTGCCGGCGGACTGCGCCCAGATGAACATGCGGTCGGCATTGCCCTGGTACTTGGCGGCGTTGGCCTGCAGCCACTGGATCAGCGTCGAGACGTCTTTCGCAGGGTCGTCCCAGTTCTGGCCGGGATGACGCTGCATGACGGCGGCGACCATGCCGTTCTTCGTCGCCCAGCGGCCGATGTTGTCGTAGAACGCGTTTGCATCGCGGCTCTGCTGTTCGATCTTGTTGCCGCCGCCGCCCGGCACGTAAATCACGACGGTACGGTTCGCCGGGCCGGTCGCTGCGCTGAAGATATCGACGAGGTCCTTGGGATGCGGGCCGAACGACACGTCGCGAGCGAGATTGATGCCGGGATAGAGCGGGCTTGCGCTGCTGTTGTAGTCGTTCGCGGGCATGAAGCCGCGATACAGCTTGGCCGTGCAGGCCGGATCGACGATCTGGCCGATCTTCTTCATTTCCTGGTAGATGTTCTCCGGCACCTGGGCCTGTGCGGTACCAGCAGCGCCGGCTGCGGTGAGCAGCACGGTCGCGAGGGCCGTGGACAGGGTGCTGAAGCCTGTCCGGTTGATCTTGAGTGCGGATTTCACTGCGGTCTCCTTGCAAGACGAGGGCGTTTGGGGTGCACGGCACTGGCGGTCGTTGACACCGGGGACTGCCGCACGATACCGGATGGCATGCCCGACGTCATGGGCGGCGCGGCCGGCTGACAATTCTTTACGCAAGCCGCATTGACCCTGCAATTGCAGGCTGCCTACGATCCGCAGGTCGCAGTGCAAAAACGCGCACCCCCGTTCCCAAGGAGACTTCCGATGATCAGCCGTCGCCAGTGGCTTGGACTTACCCTCGGGGCAGGCGCCACGATGGCCTTCAATCCGCGCTTGCTTCTGGCAGCGCAGCAAGCGGTGGCAATGCGAACGATTCCGTCGTCGGGCGAACAGGTCCCCGTGGTCGGCCTCGGCAGCTCTGCGACGTTTGCGCAGGTGGCGGGATCCGATGACATTGCCAAGCTCACGGAAGTCCTGCGGGCCATGGTCGACAACGGTGGCCGCGTGTTCGATACCGCGCCCGGTTACGGCTCCGCCGAGGAAGTGGCCGGCCGCATCTCGCAGGACATCGGCATCAACAAGCGGCTGTTCATCGCGACGAAGGTCAACGTGGCCGGTCGCGGCGGTGGCTCGGCTGATCCTGCCGCCGCGCGGGCGCAGATCGAGCAGTCGTTCAAGCGCTTCGGTGTCGACAAGATCGACCTGATCCAGGTGCACAACATGGGAGACGTGGCCACGCAGCTGCCCATCCTCAAGCAGCTGAAGGCACAAGGTCGCATCAAGTACATCGGCGTCACGACCACGTTCCCCGACCAGTACCCGCTGATCGAGCAGGCGATGCGCAACGAGCCGCTCGACTTCGTCGGTCTCGACTACGCGATCGACAACCGCGATGTCGAGGAGAAATTCCTGCCGCTCGCGCTCGAGCGCAAGATCGGCGTGCTGGCGTATCTGCCGTTCGGTCGCACCAGCCTGTTCCGCCGCGTCGGTGACCGGCCTCTCCCTGAGTGGGCCGCCGAGTTCGACGCGAAGACGTGGGCGCAGTTCTTCATCAAGTATGTCATCAGCCACCCGGCCGTTACGGTGGTCACGCCATCGACCAGCCAGGCGAAGAACATGCTCGACAATCTGGGCGGGGGCGCAGGCCGCCTGCCCACCCAGGCAATGCGCAAGCAGATGACCGACTTCATCGACGCTCTCCCGCAGGTGCCCCCGCAGTTCGGCCGGTGAGGGGCAAGCGTCAGGAAGCGAGGAAGCTAGGAAGCGAGGAAGCTAGGAAGCCGGGAAGCGCAGGAAGCTAGGAAGCCGGGAAGCCGGGAAGCCGGGAAGCCGGGAAGACAGGAAGCGAGGAAGCCGGGAAGCGCAGGAAGCCAGATTCTCGCAAGAGCGCTCCGGCTTCCAGTACTTCCTGGCTTCCCGGCTTCCGTCGCTTCCTTCGCTTCCCTGGCTCGGCATTTAGCGTAGGCTTGCGGCCTTCTCCTGCCGCCCCAAGTACCCTTGAAGATGCCCCCTGCCGATCCCGCCCTTGACGTCCTGCGTTCCACGTTCGGCTTTCCTGTGTTCCGCGGCGCGCAGCGGGACATCATCGACCATGTAACGCAAGGCGGCGATGCGCTGGTGCTGATGCCGACGGGTGGCGGTAAATCGTTGTGTTACCAGATTCCGGCGTTGCTCCGTCCCGGTACCGCCGTCGTCATCTCACCGCTGATCGCGCTGATGCAGGACCAGGTGGCGGCCCTGACCCAGGTCGGCATTCGCGCCGCGTTCCTGAACTCCACGCTGGATGCGCAAGCGGCACGCGACACGGAGCGGGCCTTCTCCCGCGGGCAGCTCGATCTGCTGTATATCGCACCCGAGCGGCTCGCGACGGCACGCTGCCTCGACCTGCTGTCGGGCGCTCCCATTGCGCTCTTTGCCATCGACGAGGCTCATTGCGTGTCCCAATGGGGACATGACTTCCGGCCGGACTACCTGCAGCTCTCCGTCTTGCACGAGCACTTTCCCGATGTGCCGCGGATCGCCTTGACTGCAACCGCGGATCCCCAGACGCGCGCCGAGATCATCACTCGCCTCGGTCTCGAGTCGGCACGGGTATTCGTATCGAGTTTCGATCGTCCCAACATCCGCTACACGATCATCGACAAAGCCGATGCACGTGCACAGCTGCTTGCCTTCATCAAGACCGAGCACGACGGCGACGCCGGCATTGTCTACTGCCTGTCGCGCAAACGCGTGGAAGAGACGGCAGAGTGGTTGGCGGCACACGGTGTCGCGGCGTGGCCCTATCACGCGGGCATGGATAGCAGAAGCCGCAGCGCGAACCAGACCCGCTTCCAGCGCGAAGACGGCATCGTGGTGGTGGCGACCATCGCGTTCGGCATGGGCATCGACAAGCCCGATGTGCGGTTCGTCGCGCACCTCGACCTGCCTAAGAGCATCGAAGGGTATTACCAGGAAACGGGCAGGGCGGGGCGCGACGGGTTGCCGGCCGATGCGTGGATGACGTATGGGCTCGGCGATGTCGTGCAGCAGAGGCGCATGATCGACAGCTCCGAGGCGGACGAGTCCTACAAGCGCGTGTCGAGCGCGAAACTCGATTCGCTGCTCGGGCTCTGCGAAACCGCTGGCTGTCGCCGCGTGCTGCTGCTCGACTACTTCGGTGAGGCGAGCACGCCTTGCGGCAATTGCGACACGTGCCTGACGCCGCCGCAGACATGGGATGCCTCGGCCGCTGCGCAGAAGGCGTTGTCCGCGATCTATCGCACCGAGCAGCGCTTCGGCGCGATGCACGTGATCGACGTGCTGCGGGGCAAGGACAGCGAGCGTGTCCGGCGCTGGGATCACCAGAAACTGGGCGTGTTCGGAATCGGCGCGGATCTGGCTGAGCCCGAATGGCGCAACGTGTTCCGCCAGCTGGTCGCGATGGGGCTCGCCCGTGTCGATCACGCGAGCTACGGAGCGCTCAGGCTGACGGAGGCCGCGCGACCGGTGCTGCGAGGCGAAACGAAGGTGGAGATGCGACGCGCGATCGAGCGCAAGCGCGTCAAGACGAGTCGCAAGCGGGCGGTGCAAGTGCCTGTCTCCGACGTCCTGCCGGACCAGGCGCGGCTTGCGCGGCTGAAGGCGTGGCGGCTGGAGGAAGCCCGTCGCCAGGACGTGCCTGCGTACGTCATCCTGCATGATGCGACGCTGGCGGAGATTGCGAGGCGATGTCCCACCAGTCCAGCCGAACTGGCGGACATCACCGGCATCGGCAAGGTGAAGCTCGAGCGGTACGGGCAGACCCTCGTGGCACTTGCGAACGGCACGACGCAGGCAACTGACACAAGCACATCTTCGCTGTCACCCCACGAGCCGTAGCGTCTAATGGCCAGTCGGAGCAGTCCTCTGCCTGGATCACCACATTAGGGACCCGGTCAGGGGGTAGGCAATTTCTTACAGCCGATGCGCAATTCAACGGACTGCTGGGTCCGCGTGGTATTGGAATACTGACTCCAGGCACTCACTCACCTCAGGAAGGGAGCAAGAACATGCCACAAATGGAGGCGAATCCAGCAACCCGGTCGGCGAGCGCGATGCATGGCCGGATGACAGCTGCATCAAACCCACAGGATAACTGTGTCCTGGCATCACTGGAACCTGGGGAGTTCTTCCGCATCTCGGAACAGCTGCAGCTTGTCAGGCTGAGCGTCGGGCAGGTGCTGATTCAACAATCGGCGAAAGTCAGGTTCATCCATTTTCCGACGACAGCGGTATTGTCGATGCAGCACATCCTCGAGGATGGATTCCTGTCCGAAATTGCAGGAATAGGTCGTGAAGGCTTGTGCGGCGCTTGCGCATTGCTGGATGGCTCGACGATCTCGAGTCAGGTGGTGGTGCAAAGCGGAGGGGAGGCGTTTCGCGTCCCCGTATGCCGTCTCGCCACCGAGTTCGAGAGGGGCGGTGCCTTCAGCAGCGCAGTGCTCAGGTACGTGCAGATGCTCTTCCTGCAGGTAACGCAGACCACCACGTGTAATTCCCGCCATCCCATCGAAAAGCGGTTGTGCAAGTGGCTGCTGCTGGCGCTCGACCGCAACGACACCGACGAGCTGATCGTCACGCAGGAGCGCCTTGGGCAGATCCTTGGCGTCCGTCGCGAAGGCGTCACGGAAGCGGCGGGCCGATTGCAGTCACTGGGGGCAATCAGCTACGGGCGGGGGCGCCTGACGATTGTCGATCGCAGCAAGATTGCCTCGCTGGCATGTGAATGCTACGCCGTACTCAGGGGCCTGCACGACAACCTTCTCCTGCTGTAGCGAAGGTGCCGGGCCGGGATACCGGGATATCTCGTCATGCGGGCCAGCGTTATCCCGGAATCCCGGCCCGGCACCTATTGGGCAACGCCTCCCGGCCCTCTGCTCCCACACAAAGGACCGGAAGGGTGCCACTCACCAACCCAGGGCGCTGTCTTCTTTGCGTCAGTCCGCGTCAGAACTTCTTCGAGTACGACAGATCGACACTGCGCGGTGCGCCGATGAAGACCAGCCCGGACGCAAAGCCAGACCAGTCGGCATAGAACGCGTCCGTCAGGTTCCGTCCACGAAGGGTCACTGCACCGAAGGAGGCATTCCAAGTCGCGGAGGCATCAACCGTGGTGAATGAATTGATGCGCACCGTGTTCGCGTTCGACGTGAAGAACCCGCCGTTGTAGCGGGCGCTGCCGGTCACGCTGACGGGGAAGGCCTTGGGAGCGTACGTCACGACGAGGTCCGCGAGGCGTTCGGGCACGTTCGGCGGCAGGTTGCCGGCCCGATTCACGCCGCCGGCTTCGAGCAACTGGCCGAACTCGGCATCGAGCAGGGTCCCGCTCAGGCCGATGTTGATCTCCTCGGTGGCGGGGAGGTTGATGGCGACTTCCACACCCTTGGACTGCTGATTGCCACCCTGGAAGACGACGGCAGGGTTCTGCGGATCACGCGTCAGGATGTCGTCCTGCCGGATCTTGAACACCGAGGCCGTGAGCTCTACGCCCTGGCCGGTCAGCGAGGTCTTGATGCCGGCTTCGTACGAGTAGCCCGTCGTGAGGTCGAATGTGGCATTCGTTGCGCTCATGAACAGCAGGCTGCTGACGGGCGTCACTGCACGCGTGTACTGGGCGAAGACCTGGGTGCGAGGCGTGACGCTGTAGACGGAGCCCACTCGCCACGACAGCGGGTCGTAGTCCTGTCCGTACTTCTGGGTGGTCCCGGGCGTCACGTTCAGGATCGAGCGATCCAGCGAGATATCGTCGTAACGCAAGCCAGCCGAGACGAGCCAGTCGGTGGTGACGTTCAGCGCGTCCTCCACGAACACGGCCTTCGAACTCACGTCAGCAGTCACGTCCTGGCGCGTACCGAAATTGGCGGGCACATCGACGGGGAACGTGCCCCGGACCGGCGCGAACGGATTGGCGGCAGCCGCCGTACCGAAGCGGCGCTTCGTGAAGAAGTCGGTGCCGCTGACTTCGGCGCCGACGGTGAGCCGATTGCGCATTCCGGCGATCTTGCTGTCGTGCGCGAGGTGGACACGCTCGCTCCAGTACTGATGATCGTGCGTGATCAGGGACAGGGAACGATCGATCAGGCCGGTGCCGGCGTTGAACGTGTATTCGTCCGAATCCTGCCAGATGCGATCCGAGGTGTACCACGATGTGTCGCTCACGACCTTGAGCGTGTCGCTCAGCCGATACTCCGCCAGTGCGCGCAGCCAGAGGGTGTCCGAACCCATGTCACCGTCGGTCACGTCGAAGTTGAGCTTGCGCATCGACTTGTCGAGGACGAGCCCGGCGCTACCGGACACGGCGTCGGAGGGATCGCGGGCGATGGCGCGCGAAACGACAGGCGTGCCGTAGTAGATCGTGCCGTAGTCATCCTCGGAGTAGTCTGCGCGCAGCGTCAGCGAGAAGCGGTCATTGGGCTTGAAAAGCATGGCGCCGCTCAAGGCCAGTGTGTCCGAGTCCGTTTCATCGACCCATCCCGTGGTCCGTGACCACGAGGCATTGAGCCGCGACGCGACCTTCTCGCCAAGCGGAATGTTGACATCGCCCGCAAGGCGCGCCGTTTCGAAACTGCCGACGCTCGCCAGCATCTCAGCCGACGACTTGCCGAGTTCCGGCCGGCGCGGTACGAAGTTGATCGCGCCCGCGAGCGCACCTTCGCCTGACGTTACCGACGCAGGTCCCTTGATCACTTCGACGCGCTCGAAGGCCCACGCGTCCCAGTTCCGCACACCGACATCCGAGTTTGCCATGCGCACGCCGTCGTACAGGAAGTTCACGGCGCGGTGGAAGCCGCGCATCGCAACAGAGCCCATCGCGCCCGGCAGTGTGCCCGATGCCACTCCGGGGGCCGCATTCAGCGCCTCGATCGCAGTGCGTACGCCCTGGGCCTGCAGTTCTTCCTGCGTGATCACTTCGACGATGGCGGGCGTTTCGCGATTGGTCAGCCCGAGACGGCCCGCGGCTTCGGCTTGTCGTTCCAGCAGGCCGGTGACGACGACTTCCTCAAGTTCAGGGGCGCCCGTGCGGGTTTGCGCCAGCGCGGAAGCGGAAGCAATGAGGGCCGTGACGGCGAGGGTGAGTTTCTTCTTCATGGATCATTTCCTTTGGGTGTCGACAATCGAATGAGGATGGGCAAGTCGCCGCGCGCGGCGCTGTTGCCAGTAAAGAAGGCCGGTGATCAGCAGGGCCGTGGGCAGCAGGCCCAGCAGGATGGCGAGCACGCGCGTGCCGAGCCCGGCGATCGACCCGTCATGGATCGGGCGGATCCACTGCGAGACCTGGGTCGACGCATTGCCCCGCCCGGCGTCATGTACCGCCAGCACCTTTCCCGAATACGCATCAACGAACACGAAGCTGCCCGGAAAGCGTCGATGCGGATCGCCAGGCACCTGCATGCGCATCCGCAGGGGCTCATCGCCATGGCTGGGCACGTCGATGAAGGTGAGTCGGGCCTCCGGCAAGGCCGCGTGTGCAGTGGCCAGCGCCTGGCTGAGGGGCACCTGCGTCCCCGCAGCTTGTGTCGAGCGAGGCGCTGGCACCTCGTCTGGCTCAACGAGGGTGGAGGTGAGCACCTGCTGCTTGACCTCCGGCAAGGCGAGCAGCACACCCGTGAAGACGAGGAGGACGAGCAGCGGCAGGCTCCACAATCCGCCATGCTTGTGCAGATCGCGCAGGCGCCGCAGCGAAACGGCCTTGCGCTTGAACGACAGCGCGTTTCGCCAGCTGCCTCGCGGCCACCAGGTGATGAGACCGGTGATGAGCAGCAGCAACGTGGTCAGGCCGCCCCACCCCACGACGAGCCTGCCCGTCTCGCCTGCGAGCAGGTGCATGTGCAGTTCATAGAGCCAGCTCATCAGGTAGTCGCCCCAAGGCTGCGAGCGGAGCACTTCCATGCCATCTGCGGAGAACCACACCATCTCCCGCTCGGCGTGATGGCCGTGGTGTTCCTGGGACGGATAGAAGCGTGCGGGAATCGAACGGCCGGCTTCGCTGACTTCGAACGACCATTTGCCTTGCGGGTCGGGGAACTCGTGCCGGGCCGTTGCGAGCACCTTGTCCCACACCGGCGAGTCCCAGTCCGGGACGGGGCTGGTTGATTCCAACTTCACGACCGGATTCAGCGCGGCATCGATCTCGATGTAGAAGACGAGGGCTGCGCCCGTGAGGCACAGCAGTGCGAGCAGCAGCCCCAGGCTCAAGCCGAGCCAGAGATGCAGGCGCCTGATGAAAAGGCGGATGGGTGACACGGATCTATGCCTGTGAAGGGCGGGCCGCTGCCTGCCCCCGATGGAGCAGGCAGCGGCCCGGTATCACTACAGATCCCACTTCAGTTCTGCGGTCACCGTGGCTTGCGGGTACGGATGGAAGTTCCAGTACTTGTAGTTGTTGGCGTTGTCGACGCCCACGGCGGCCGACCACTGCTCCGCGATCTGGTAGCGCACGCGCGCGTCCATCGTGAAGTAGCGGCTGCCGCCCTGGTACGCGAACCCGTTCGGGTCGCTGTTGTCGAGCGTCGAGTACTGCGTGCCGCTGTAGCGGGCACCCAGCGTCGCCGACCACTTGTCGTTGAAGCGGTAGCTCGCGAGGCCGGTCGCACGCCATACCGGCACGCGCGGCTGGTACTTGCCGATCGTGTCGCCCGGCACGGTTACATAGCCGTTGTTCTCCTTGATGCGGGAGTCCGCGTACGTGACGCTGCACGAGAGGGCGAGGCCGGCAACGAACACGTCGGTGCCGAGCACGCTGACTTCCACGCCGGGGGTCGTGATCTTGCCCACGTTCGAGATGCGCGTGACCGGCGCGTTGTTGACGACGGTGCGTTCCGAGTACAGCGAGTCCTTCACGATCTCGTAGAAGCCGGTGACCCGGACCAGCGCCGGGCCCCAGTGCTGTTCGAGGGACAGCTCGGACGTCCATGACTTCTCGGGCTGCAGGTTCGGGTCATTGACGACGGTCAGTACGCCGGTGGTGGCGCCGTACAGTTCGTTGACGGTCGGATACCGCACGGCACGGCCCAGCGACGCCTTCAGCATCGAGTCCTCGGCAGCCTGGTAGGCCAGCGCGAACTTCGGCGACACGAATGTCTCCGTCCGCTTCGAGTAAGCCGTCGTGCTCGTCGAGTTCTGCGTATAGCCGTCGCTCGCTGTCCAGCGCTCAACGCGCGCACCGATCACCGCCTTCCAGTCCTGCGCCAGCGTCCACGTGTCCTGCGCGTAGACGCTGCGGGTCACCGTGGTGCCACCTACGTCGGTATTGAAAGCGGTGGCCGACCCGATCAGCCAGTCGGTGGTGCTGTTGCGCAGGATGCGCAGGTCATAGCTGTCCTGCTGCACGCCGAAATCGACGATGTGGGAACCGCCGAGCGCCAGGGGCCGCCACGTGCCTTTCAGTGCGAGCGTGTTCCACCCGGTGCCGTCCTGGTCTGTGATCGTGCCGGCGCCGCCGCTGCTGGCCGTCGGTAATGCGACGGTGGGGGCGCGCTGCTCGTCGGTGGTGAAGTCGTACAGGCTGGCCGCCACTTCCCAGTCGAAGACGCCACCGGTGCTGCTCTTCACCGACAGGCCATGCATCAGGTGCGTGAGGTCGTCGTTCGTCAGCGCGAAGTCCGTGGCGCCCACGGTGAAGGCGCGACCGTTGATGTTGACGAGGCCGCTGTAGACGGGGTTGCCGGCGGCATCGCGCAGGTACGAGACAGGACGGCCTTCCGAGTCGTTGCCCCAGTACCCGAAGGTGTAGCTGGCCCGCAGGGTCGACGAGAAGTCGTAGGCCAGCTTGATCTTGGCCTGGTTCTGCACGGTGGTGTACTCGGTGGCGGTGCCGAGGATGTACCAGGGATTGTTGCTGCGATCCCGGTCGAGGAACGCGCCGGTGACGGGCGTACCCGTTGTACCGATCGTGCCGGTGCTCACGGTCTTAGTCGCGAAAGTCAGCGGCTGGCCGTGACTGTCCGTGCGATTGAGGCTCACCCACCACGAGAAGGCGTCATGGCGATCGCCGATCGACGCGCTCAGCTGGTTGCCACTGTAGCTGTCACTCGTGTTGTAGAGGTCGAACGACGGCTGCGTGAAGTACGTGGCCTTGGCATGCGCCTCGAGGCGCGTCGGCATTCGCGTGACATAGTCGACGACGGCTCCCACCGAGTTGCCGGGATAGGCGGCCGAGAACGGGCCGTACATCACATCGACGCGCTCGATCTCCTCAGGGCTGACCAGGCCCCAGCGTGGGGTGTACGTCGCACCGTTGCCGAGGTAGTTGGAAAGCAGGATGCCGTCGGCGTAGACCGCGGAGCGGGCGCTGTTGCCGGTGCCCGATGCGCGGCTCGACAGCACTGCATGGTTGTAGTCGCCGATGTAGCGCTTGCGGACCAGCAGGCTCGGGAAGTATTTGAGCGCGTCCTGGCTGTCGGTCGCGTTGATCGTCTGCTCGATCTGATCCTTGGTGACCCCTTCCATCGTGGTCGGAATCTGCGTGGGCAGGGAAGTCGGGCGGACCCCGGTGACGGTCACGACGCCCAGGGTTTTAACGGGCTCGGTGGCAGTATCGGCGGGTTCGGCTGCATTGGCGGTCGCAGCCAATGTCGCGAGCGTCGCGGCAATGGCGGTTCTGAGCGTGATCATGGCGGTTCAAATCCCTTCGGTATCGATGAGCTGACTTGCCACCGCACCAGGCGCGGCGACACGGTACGTGCATGCAGCGGACGCGGTGTCCGCTGTCATCGAGCTACACGATGGGAGGTCCGCGGGGAGTCTGGGACCGAAGGATCGAAGGCGAGGTCTGTAAGGCTGCGGGTTGCTCGTTCAGCGGTGAGGGCGCAGAGACCGGTACGAGCGCGGCTGGCACCGCGGGAAGTCCTGCGGAGGTCGCGGCGACCGCGAAGCCGCACGGCGAGTGTTCGAAGAGGTCACCGTGCGATGAGTCGTGGCCGGCGTCATGACTGTCCGCGTAGCCGGCATGATCGCCATGGCTTGCAGTATCTGCGTGCCCGTCCAGGTGGACCACGACCGTTTTCGTCGTAAAGCCGGAACACAGCTCCATGACGATCGTGCCGTCGCTGGCCAGCGTCGGCATGAAGCCCGCGGGGATGAGCGCACGGAACAGCAGCGCTGCCATCAGCAGGCCGATGACCGGCGTGCGATTGAGGCAGAGGTGCAGGAAACGGCGCATTGCTACTCGAGACCCTGCAGGTAGTCGACGATGGCTGCGCGACGCACGGGGTCGGGGACGCCGACCAGCATGAACGTTCCCGGCACGCGCTCGCTCGGATTGGCGATGAACGCTTCCAGTGTGGGCGCGTCCCACACGATGCCGGAAGCCTTCAGCGGCTCCGAGAAGAAATACCCCTCGCGCGTACCCGCGCGCCGGCCAAAGAGACCGTGCAGATTCGGGCCCGTGGGCCGGTTCAGCGACTCGGCTGCGTGGCACGCGAGGCACACGGCAAAGGCCTGCTCGCCGGCGCTTGCCGCGGGCGGCGCCTGTTCCTGGGCGCACGCCGTCAGTGCCATCGCGGCACCCACTAGCCCCAAGCGGAACGCGAGGCTAGCCGGAATGCGCGTGCGCACCGGCCCCGTCCTGCACGATCACATCGACCGTTACTTCTCCCGCCTGTTCGAATCTCAGCGTCATCGGAAAGCGGCTGCCGGCCACGAGCGGTGTCGCCAGCTGCATCAGCATGAAGTGCATGCCGCCCGGATCCATTGTCGCCGAGCCATGGGATGCGATCTCGAGGGCGTCAATCGGCCGCATGCGCATGACGCCGTTGTCGTCGGTGCTGCCGTGGAGCTGCACTTCCGCTGCCACCGGCGAGCTCGCGCCAAGCAGCTTGTCGGTGGCCATGGCGTGATTGGTGATCGTCATGTACGCAGCGCCGACGGTGGCGATGGGCGAAGTGGGGCGCGCCCACGCTGCATGCACGACAAGGCCCGCGGAATCGCCATGCGCCACGGGTGCCTCGGCTTCCGTGGGTGCCGCGGCTGCAACAGGCGCTTCCGTCGCCGGCTTCGAGCAGCCGAGCAGTCCCAGCGCAAGCAGCAACGTCGGCGCGATGCGGAAATCAGTGATGGGCATGGTCGGTTCCAGGGGTCTGTTCGGGGGCAACGACATTCAGGACGGGAGCGGGACGCGGCACGGAGTTCCACGCCTTGCCTGCCGCGGGAATCTGCACCCATTGGCGGTCTTCGCCGGAGGCGCACAGCTGCACGGTCGGGAAATAGATCTGGGTCGCGCCATCCGGCAGCTTGAACAGCGCGGTGAAGTCGTCGAAGAAGCTGGCATCCAGCGAGCCTTCCCACACGATGGCGCTGATGCGGCCGATGGACTTCGAGCCAGCGGCGACGGGGGCGCGCTCCACCGTGACCTTCCAGCCGGCCTTCGGTTGCGGGTTCACGCCCTCGACAACCTCCGGGATCTCCACGCGCAAGCGCACGGTCGGTGAGTCGCCACAGGCATGGGAAACGCGGAACGCAGCAACGTACGTGCTGCCCGGTGCGGCTTGTGTCTGGGCAAGGACGACATGGGCCTGGGCGGCAGCGCCCAGCAGGGACGTGGCAGCGCAAGCAGCGAGCAGGGAATGACGAAGCATTGCATGTTCTCCCGCGACCTGCGCTTTCCTGCGGCGGTCGCTCGATCAACCTGGTGAACGCCTTCCGTACTGCAGAAGGCTCGCGTTCCGGACTTGTAGTCCGGCGGTCACTCAGGCGAGCGGGGGAGCCCGCGGCGAATGCGCGCGGGTAATCGAGGGAACGACGCTCGCGTGGACATCTCGCGGGGTCGTGACTTGATCGAGGTGAGGTACGGCCGCAAATCCCGCGTGGGTCACCGGTGGCGCGGACAGGCCGGCGGCAGTGAACCCGCAGGGCGTGTGGTCGAACAGCGCGCTGCCGCTGTCATGGGTCGCGCTGCCTGGCCCCAAGTCCACGACGACCGACTTCGTGCTGAAGCCGGAGCACAGCTGCATGACGATTTCGCCGTTCTCCGCGTGCGCGGGCATGAACCCGGCCGGCACGAGCGCCCGGAACAGCAGGGCAGCCATCAGCAACCCGATGATCGGGGTGCGAGACAGGCAGCGGTGGAGGAAAGCGTGCATTGCAGCGTGAATATACACAGACGACGAGCGCGTCACAATGCGCGACGCGGGGTGCCCTGCCTCCGATCTTCCCCCTAGGCGGCAATGCCCGACCCCTGCTAGACTCGCGCCGCGAACATAAAGAAGTCTTTATATTCATTGTTTACCGGTTAGCAGGGTATGCCACGAAAGCTTCATAACCTCCTGACTTTACTAAAAGCAGCAGCCGAACCAACGCGGCTTCGGCTGCTGGCTGTATTGGCACCGGGCGAGCTGACCGTGGGGGAGATCACCCAGATCCTGAAGCAGAGCCAGCCCCGCGTGTCCCGCCATCTGAAGCTGCTGTGCGACGCTGGCCTGCTCGAGCGGTTCAAGGAAGTACATTGCGTGTACTACCGCTTGAGGGCGCTCGACGACGCGGCGTCGCGCCTGCATGAATGCCTGGATCCGAATGACACCGCCGTTCGCGCGGATCACGAGCGCCGCGACGTCGTGATTGCCGAACGCGCGCGTCGAGCCACGGATCGCCTCGCGGAGCGGACCACTGCGGCGGCGGTCGACGACTCGCTGAGCGGCACCGTCGGCGGCTTGCTCGTGCAGGAACTGTCTGCGGAGCCTGTCGGCGATCTGCTCGACGTCGGGACCGGTGCCGGCTTTCTGCTCAAGACGCTGGCGCCTGTCGCAAAGCGGGTGGTCGGTGTCGACCAGTCCACCGATGCGCTCCGACTGGCTCGCAGCCAGGTGCACGACGCGGGCCTCGGCCGCTGCGTCCTGCGTCGTGGCGACATGTACAAGCTGGCCTTCGGTGCCGCCGAGTTCGACACCGTGACGCTTGGTCGTGTGCTGGGTCATGCACAGGATCCCGCGGCCGTGCTTGCCGAGGCCCAGCGGGTGCTGCGTCCCGGCGGGCGGCTGGTGCTGATCGACGATTTCGATGCGCTGGCAGACGCCACCGGCTCGAATCCCATCGCCGGGGTGCGTCGCTGGCTGCTCACGGCTGGCTTCAAGTGCGAACGCTTGCGCCCGATCGATACCGGCACCAGCCATTTGTTGCTGACCCTTGCCCGACGCCCGCTGCCACTCAAGGAAGCCGCCTGATGACCTCCCTCGCACCACTCCAGGATCGAGTGTCTGAAATGGCGGCGCGCTTGCGCCACCCCGTGTCCGTCTCGTTCGAGTTCTTTCCGCCGAACGACGAGGGCATGGAGAAGACGCTGTGGCAGTCCATCGAGCGGCTCGCGCCGCTGTCACCGCGCTTCGTGTCCGTCACCTACGGGGCGGATGGCTCCACGCGCACCCGCACTCACCAGGTGGTGGCACGCGTGATCAAGGAAACCTCCCTGACCGCGGCACCCCATCTCACCTGCATCGGCGCTTCCCGGGAGGAAGTGATCGACATCGCGCGCGAGTACTGGGCGTCCGGTATCAAGCATATCGTCGCGTTGCGCGGCGATGCCCCGCAGGGCGCCGGGACCTATGCTCCGAATCCGGACGGCTTTGCCTACGCGGTCGATCTGGTGAAGGGCCTGAAGCGCGTCGGCAACTTCGACATCTCCGTGGCGGCCTATCCCGAGATGCATCCGGAAGCACCGAATGCTCGCTTCGACCTCGACAATCTGAAGGCCAAGATCGACGCCGGCGCCGATCGCGCGATCACGCAGTTCTTCTTCGATACCGATGTCTACCTGCGCTTCCGTGACCAGTGTGCGGCAGCCGGGATCACCGCGAGCATCGTCCCCGGCGTCCTGCCCATCACGCGCCTGCCGCAGCTGTTGCGCTTTGCGGGTCGCTGCGGCGCCAGCGTGCCGGACTGGCTCAAGGAACGTTTTGCGGGGCTCGATGACGACGCGGATACGCGCAAGATGATCGCCGCAAGTGTTGCGATCGAACAGGTGGAACGATTGTCCCGCGAGGGCGTCAGCGAATTCCATTTCTACACGTTGAACCGCGCCGAGCTGACGTATGCCATCTGCCACGCGCTCGGTGTGCGTCCGCAGGCCGCCCGCGCTGCCAACTGAAGGAGCATGCAATGAATCGCACCGAACGCATTGCCGAGTTCCACCGCCTGTTGCGCGAGCGCATTCTCGTGCTCGACGGCGCCATGGGCACGATGATCCAGACGCACAAGCTCGGCGAGGAGGCCTATCGTGGCGAGCGGTTCGCCGACTGGAAGAGCGACGTCAAAGGCAACAACGACCTGCTCACGCTTACTCGGCCGCAGGTCATCGAAGGCATTCACGATCAATATCTCGCCGCCGGCGCGGACATCATCGAGACCAATACCTTCAATTCGATTGCCCCGAGCCAGGGCGACTACGGGATGGAG